>CAYJKG010000004.1:49384-104588 GCA_964370685.1 uncultured Faecalibacterium sp.
ATGGGATTGGTTAAGCGGTACGCTTATGCGATGTCTGAAATAAATTGCAATTACAAGTTTGATATAAACTAAAAAACACCGCTTAGCCAAAACAAATTGGTTAAGCGGTACGCTTATGCGATGTCTGAAATAAATTGCAATTACAAGTTTGATATAAACTAAAAAACACCGCTTAGCCAAAACAAATTGGTTAAGCGGTACGCTTATGCGATGTCTGAAATAAATTGCAATTACAGGTTTGATATAAACTAAAAAATACCGCTTAACCAAAACAAATTGGTTAAGCGGTATGCTTATGCGATTGCGGGAACTCGAACCCCGGACCCTCTGATTAAAAGTCAGATGCTCTACCGACTGAGCTACAATCGCTTATTTTCGAGCGGCTCAACGCCTCTGTGTTTTGCCGCTCGATTATTATATCGCATATGCAAACAAAAAGCAAGTGTTTTTTGCGATTTTTTTTATTTTTTTTTGCTTTTTTTAGTTTTTCGGCATAAATGCTCTTATTTTAAGGCTTTTGTAGCAATTTCTGTGAGTATTTGCGCAATAAATTCATCGACACTCTTAACACCGCCACGTTCTTCAGTGCGTGCATTAACAGCAACTGCTCCAGCTTCCTTCTCTTTTTCGCCTACAACTAAAATATAAGGTGTTTTTTTCATTTTTGCTTCACGCAATTTATATTGCATTTTTTCACTACGTGAGTCAATCTCGCTGCGTATACCAGCTTTTAATAGTTTTGCGTTAACTTCTTGTGCATATTCGTGTTGGCGGTCTGTTATTGGCACCACCAAAACTTGACGTGGCATTAACCATGTTGGCAAAGCACCACCAAATTTTTCAAGCAACGATGCAAGCGTACGTTCGTAACAACCAACACTAGTGCGGTGTATTATATATGGTAAGTGCTGTTCGCCATCCTCGCCTGTGTATGTCATGCCAAAACGCTCTGCAAGTAACATATCAATTTGTATTGTTATTAAAGTATCCTCTTTACCAAAAACATTTTTTAGTTGTATATCAAGTTTAGGACCATAAAAAGCTGCTTCATCTATACCAACTTTATAATCAATGTTCAAATTATCTAAAATTTTCTTCATTGATGCTTGTGCTGTTTCCCATTGCTCTGCTGTGCCTTCGTATTTGTTACCAGGGTTTGCTGGATCCCATTGACTAAAGCGATAAGTTACATCTTCTGTTAAACCTAAAGTATCCATTGTGTATCGTGCAAGTGCTACTGTGCCTTCAAATTCTTCTTCAAGTTGGTCTGGGCGCACAATTAAGTGCCCCTCTGAAATTGTAAACTGACGCACACGTGTTAAGCCATGCATCTCGCCAGACTCCTCATTACGGAAAAGTGTACTTGTTTCGCCAAGTCGCATTGGTAAATCACGGTAGCTACGTTTGCGATTTAAAAATACTTGATATTGGAAAGGGCATGTCATAGGACGCAAGGCAAAGCACTCTTTTTCTTCGTCGTGTGGGTCGCCTAGTATAAACATGCCATCAAGGTAGTGATCCCAGTGTCCAGAAATTTTGTAAAGGTCACGTTTTGCCATCATAGGTGTTTTTGTTAAAACATAACCTCTTGCTTGCTCTTCGTCCTCTATCCAGCGCTGTAAAAGTTGAATAACTCTTGAGCCGTTAGGTAGCAAAATTGGCAAACCTTGGCCTATAGCTTCAACTGTTGTAAAATATTCAAGCTCGCGTCCAATTTTGTTATGGTCACGGCTTAGCGCTTCCTCAACACGTTTAAGGTGTTCTTCAAGCTGTGCGGCTTTTGGGTAAGTTACACCGTAAACACGTGTTAGGCTATCTTTGGTTGAATCACCACGCCAGTAAGCCGCAGTTGCCTGTGTTAGCTTAACAGCTTTCATTGCGCCTGTGCTCATTAAATGTGGGCCTGCGCACAAATCTGTAAAATCATCTTGTGTATAAACTGAAAGCTCCCAACCTTTTGCAGCATATTCTTCAATTAGCTCTAATTTATATGGCTGGTCAGCAAATATAGTCTTGCCCTCTTCTAGTGTGATTATTCTTTGTTCAATTGGATAATCAGCTTTAAATATTTTTTTCATCTCTGCTTCAATTGCAGCAAAATCATCTGGCACAAATGGGCGAGTATATTTCATATCATAGTAAAAGCCGTCATCAAGTGCTGGGCCTATACCAAATTTTGTGCCAGGATATAGGCGCTGTACAGCTTGTGCAAGCACATGCCCAGCTGTGTGCCAAAATGCGTGTTTGCCACCCTCGCTATCAAAAGTTAAAATTTCAACTTCGCAATCTTCTGTTAGTGTTTTGCGCAAATCAACAAGCTCGCCGTTAAGTTTTGCACTAGTTGCAGCTCGATATAAACCCATGCTAATGCTTTTTGTAAGCTCTGCAATGCTTATGCCGTTTTCAAATTCTCGGATTTCTCCTTTTAGATTTACTTTAATCATAATTAAAAACTCCTTTTTAACATCAAACAAAATATTCGGGCTTTATTGTTTGATGAAATATACAAAAAAACACTCCACCCCGAAAAAAACGGGGTGGAGTGTCAATAACAACTCCATGGTTCCACCCGAATTGCAATTGTAAAAATTGCCGCTCGTTTTGGCTATAACGGGCCAGTGCCGACAGGGTTCACCCTGTACTCCGCGGTGGTGACAAATATGTGCTACCAAAGCCACTTACAGCACACCTTTTTAAAAGGTGGTGGCTCTCTCTTTTGGGGCGTGCATAGTTGCCTTGTTCGCATCTACGTTTTTTATTATTCAAACAAAACTTGTTTGTTTACCTAATTATAAACTTTTTTGACTATTTTGTAAAGACTTTTTGTTTTAATTTTTATTCATAAATAAAGCAAGGTGTTTGTGTTAGCGCCTTAACATATTTTTTTGCATAAAAATTTGCCATGTCTGGGTTTTGTAATGAATAGTTGCCACATTCTACAGCAGAGGCTCCTGGTATATCGCCTTTAAACTGCGCAATGTGCTTAAATGTATCCAAAATTAAATCAAGTATATCTTCTGGTTGTAAATCGCCAAACATTACAAGGTAAAAACCAGTTTTACATCCCATAGGGCCAAAATAAACTATATCGCCAGTTTTTGCGCTGTTGCGTAAATACGTTGCACCTATGTGCTCCATTGTGTGTAGCGCACCTGTATCTATAGCTGGCTCACAATTAGGTTTAGTTACTCGTATATCAAAAGTTGTTACAACAACACCATTTTTTTCATCTCGGCGGGATACATATAAACCGGGATTTAGCTTTAAATGGTCAACACAAAAGCTAGCAATTCTTTCCATAATAATTCTCCTTTTTTAACAGTTGTAAAACTTAACTAAATTTTACTTTTGTTGTAAATATTACTTTTTCAGTATAAGCTCCTATTTTATTTTTGTCAATGTTTTTGAGTGTAATTAAAATGAATAAAAGCTTTTGTTTAATAATAATATTTTATAGCCATTTTCAATATGTAAATTTATATATTCAGCTATATAGACACTGTGCAGTTTTTACTAATAATTCTTGACAATTCACACATAATAATATATTATTATAAGAAGAATACCAGATGTTGTTTCAAGAAAACACATGCTTTGCATATATTAAGAGTAATTTTGCTCTATAATCTTATAAGAAATGATAAAACCACCTAGCCCAAGGGCTTGTTGCGCATGTATCTTTTGTTTTATGGGTACAAAAAATTATAAAGTTAAACTTTTATTTGTTAAGCGAAAGTTTAATGTTTGTTTTATGTATTTTATTTAGCTCTATAATTGCGCAATTAGCGCATAATTGGGCGTAACAACTTATAAATCATTAAAAGCCTGCTTGAATACAGCATCTCCAAATCTAGCTGCGCACAAACCAAATTGTACGTGGCAATCAAAATTAATTAAAATTTAGGAGAAAAAAATGACACCGATCGTAATTAACATCATTGTTGCGATTGTTTCAGCTGTAGTTTCTGGCGTGGCTTTTTTCTTTATGGGCGCAGAGCACCGTAAAAAAACAGCCGAGGCTAAAATTGTTAATGCTGAAACAGAAGCAAAACGCATCGTGAACGATGCAATCAAAGGCGCAGAACAAAAACGCAAGGAAACAATACTTGAGGGCAAGGACGAAGCGATTCGCTTACGCATGGAGCTAGACCAAGAAATTAAAGAACGCCGTGCAGAGGTTTCTAAGCAAGAAAATCGCATTGATCAAAAAGAAGCGAACATCGACAAAAAAACCGAAACATTAGAGAAAAAAGAAGAAGCTTTAGAAAAAAAAGAAGAAGCTTACAAATTGCGTGCTGAACAGGTTGAAGTTAAGTTAAGCGAGCTTGAGGCTATGCAAGCCCAGCAAGATGCAAAACTTGAGGAAGTTGCCGCTTTAACACAAGAGCAAGCTAAGGAAATTTTACTTGCGAAAGTTGATAGCGAGTTATCTCACGAGAAAGCACAGCGTATTTCAAACTATGAGCTAAACATTAAAGATGAATGTGAAACAATGGCAAGAAACCTTATTTCACAAGCGGTTAGTCGCTGTGCAGCTGACCATTGCAGCGAGGTTACTGTAACAGTTGTTGCCTTACCTAGCGATGAAATGAAAGGCCGCATAATAGGCCGTGAGGGGCGTAACATACGTGCTCTTGAAACAGCAACGGGTGTGGATTTAATTATTGATGATACCCCTGAGGCAATTACACTTTCGAGCTTTGACCAAACAAGACGTGAAGTTGCACGTTTAACACTTGAAAAACTTATTACGGATGGCCGTATACATCCAGCACGCATTGAAGAAACTGTAGACAAATGTCGAAATGAACTTGAGCTACAAATGAAACGTGAAGGCGAAAAAGCCGCAATGGAGCTTGGTATACACAGCCTACACCCAGACCTTGTAAAGCTAATTGGTCGATTAAAATATCGCACAAGTTTTGGACAAAATGTTCTTAACCACAGCTTAGAAGTTGCATGGATATCAGGACTATTAGCCTCTGAAATGGGTATAAATGTATCTCTAGCACGCAGAGCAGGTCTTTTACATGATATAGGCAAAGCTCTTGACCATGAAATTGAAGGCACACACGTACAAATAGGTGTGGATATTTGCCGTAAATATAAAGAAAATGCACAACTTATACATGCTATCGAAGCACACCACGGTGATGTTGAGGCAACCTCTCCACTAGCGTTTATTATACAAGCTGCTGATGCAATAAGCGCAGCACGCCCAGGCGCGCGCAGAGAAAACCTAGAAAGTTACATTAAACGTCTTGAAGCACTTGAAGAAATTTCCTCAAGCTTTGAAGGTGTTGAACAAGCTTTTGCAGTGCAAGCAGGCCGCGAAGTTCGCATTTTGGTTAAACCTGAGGCAGTTGGCGATGATCAAGTTATTTTACTTGCTCGCTCAATAGCACAAAAAATCGAGGATACGCTTGATTATCCAGGTCAAATTAAAATTAGCGTTATACGTGAAAGCCGAGCCACTGAATACGCAAAATAAAATTTATTTTATATATTATAAAAAACTGCCGAAACAAATTTGTCTCGGCAGTTTTTTTAAATGTAAGGTAAACTTGAAACGGATTATCTAACCCTTATTTTATATAGTATGGAAAAAATCATTCCGAGGATGAAACATCTGCATGGTTAGCTAAATATTTGCTTATTATATCAACAGTTGCGCCTTGCTGTTCCTCTGCTGAAATATCTGCATCTACATCTATTATATATTGTTTGCCGTAATTGCCAAACTGTGCGTGGTTGCCACCTTTTATTACATAAACGTTTTCGGCATATGTTAGGCTGTGTTCAACACTAGTGTTTAGCGAACCATAAATTGTAAGGGTGTTTTCTATAGGATAATCGGAGTAAGTGTAAGAACCTAAAAGTATGAGCAAATCAACAATTTCGGCGTTTTCCTCGGCGAACATACTAGCCGCTGTACCACCTACAGAGTGCCCTATTATATACCAATTTTTTATATCTGGAAATTTTTCTAAAATTTTATCACCTGCGTTTGTATCAAAAAAAGCTATATTAAAAGGCATTTCAACTATAACACAAGTTAAATCTAGCTGCTCTTGCAATGCTTGCATTAAAGGTAAGTATGAGCTGTACTCTACTTGACCTCCTGGGTAAAACATAATGGCAGTATCACTAGGTGTTTGCGCATGCACTGCAATTATTTTTTCATCTTCAAAAACTTCTACATTAGTTGCTTTTAATGCTTCTTGTGCAATTTCGTCTGCACTATATTCATAAAAAAGCGCAAAAGCTAAAACAGCAAGCAGCAATGTAAAAATAATTGCAAAAATAATGCTAACAATTTTTAGTGTTTTATGTTTCGTAAAAAAATTTTTCATTTAAATCCCCTTGCACAATGTTGAACGAAATATGTGTCTGTTTAATAATAACAATTTAGTGGTTGAATTTCAACCTAAATATATTAAGTTTGTATTATTATATGTAAATGATTTTTAAATAATTTACATTAAATACACCGCACAAAAAACTTGACATTTTTTTGTGTATATGGTAAAATATAAGACAATATATAAACCAACCTACAATTAACAGGAGAGTGCTAAATGATTTACCACAACGCAACATCACCGCAAAAAAATCATGCCTCCGTGTTTCTATTTAGCGGTATTGGTATTTCATTTTTTAAAGCTTTTTAACTTTTCCTTTTTATTGGGGGAAAGTTTTTTTTTATCCTTTTATAAAAAAGTTATAAGTATGGGGGAATTTTAATGTATATAAAAAACGCAAAACTAGCAACAGGCGAAAAGGTGGATTTACTACTACGAGAAGGTAAAATTTTTGGAATAGATAAAGATTTAAGCCAAGATAAATTGCAAGACGAACAATCCATAGATGCTAATGGAAAAACTCTTTTACCCGCATTTGTAGATTTACACGTGCATTTTCGCACACCAGGTTTTGAATATAAAGAGGATTTATCAACTGGTAGCTTAGCGGCAGCAGCAGGCGGTTTTACATTTGTAAACTTAATGCCAAACACAAAACCTGTTTGCTCTACGGCACAGCAAGCACACTGGGTTAGAGATGAAGTTGCAAAAATAGGCCTGTGTGAAGCAAACCAAACAGTTTCGATAACAGATAGTTTTGACGGTATAACTTTAAACCACCTTGAAAACTTACCAGAGGATATTAAGTTTATCACCGAGGACGGCCACGGAATACAAAGCGCTGACGTTATGGCACGTGCATTTGAGCTTTGTGCAAAAAAAGGTATGACAATAATGAGCCATGCCGAGGTTAGCGATATTTCACCTTGGGATTACCGCCTAGCGGAAGATTTAGAAACAATACGCAATGTGTACCTTGCAAAATACTATGGCACAAAATTACACATGTGCCACGTTTCAACAAGAGGCGCACTTGAGGCTATTGCAAACGCAAAAAAAGCTGGCGCACCAGTTACATGCGAAGTTTCACCACACCACATATTTTTTGATAAAACTACCTTAGATACAAAAGTTAACCCACCTATACGTGATAAAGATGATTGCGAGGCTATTGCCCAGGCTATAAAAAACGGTGTGGTTGATGCAATAGCGACAGACCACGCACCACACTCTGCTGAGGATAAAGCGTCAGGTTCACCTGGTATGGTTGGTTTAGAAAGCGCCTTTGCGCTTTGCTACACACGCCTTTGCAAAGAAAAAGGCATTGCACTTAGCACAGTTAGCGAACTATTAAGCAAAAAACCAGCAAAAATAATGGGCTTAAATAAAGGCGAACTTAAAGTAGGTTTTGATGCTGACGTAGTGCTAGTTGATTTAGAAACGCCATATATACTAGATAGCGAAAAATTACACTCAAAAAGTAAAAACTGTCCTTTTGCTGGCATAGAGCTATACGGTAAAATTTGCACTACCATAAAAGGCGGTAAGGTAACGTATAGTAATTGCTAATTGCTTGCAAATAAAAAACGTAAAATTAAAAGCTATATATGCGATTAACACGCATTTATAATAAATATTACAACTCGGATTTAAGAAAGGCAAAGAATATGAAAACAGCAATGGATTATTTATACGACGGAGTAAAAAACCGTGGCCCAGTATGTGTAGGTTTGGATACTGATTTTTCATACCTACCTAGCGAATTTATTGACAGCACCCTTACAGCGGGTGAAAATATAGTGCGCTTTAACCGTGAAATTTTTGAGGCAACAAAAGCAGTTTCTGGTTGTTATAAAGTGCAAATTGCATATTATGAATCCTTAGGGATTGACGGCATGAAAGCATATGCTGAAACTTTGGCAATGGTGCGTAGCGCAAACATCCCAGTTATTGCGGATATAAAACGTGGCGACATCGCAAAAACTGCCGAGCTTTACGCAAAGGCTCACTTTACAGGCGAGTTTGAGGCGGATTTAATAACGCTTGCGCCTTACATGGGGCTAGATTCCATCTCGCCATACCTACCTTTTGCAGAAAAACAAGGTAAAGGCATGTTTGTTCTTTGTAGAACCTCTAACGGTGGTGCGAAAGATTTTGAATACGAAAAACTAGCGGACGGCCGCCACGTTTACGACCTTGTAGGTGATAAACTAAACGCTATGGGTAAGGACTATATAGGCGAAAACGGCTATTCAAGCATAGGCCTTGTTATAGGCGGCACACATATAGAAGAAGCTATGGAAATACGTGCAAAATATAAAGATAGCTTTTTTCTAATACCTGGTTATGGCGCACAAGGTGGCAAAGCTGAGGATATTGCACAGTACCTAACAAACGGCAACGGTGGTGTTGTAAATTCATCACGTAGTGTGCTACTTGCATATAAAAAACAAGAGGGTACAGGCTTTGCTGAGGCGGCTTATAACGAATGTGTTGATATGAAGGAGGCTATAGCAAATGCTGGCAATTTGTGAGCAAAGTGAGGTTATCTCAAACGAGATTATAACAGATGAAATACGCCTTTTGCGTATTAAATGGCAAGATGAAAAAGGCGGACACGCACCAATTGCAGGGCAGTTTTACACCTTGCGTGCATGGGCACAAAGCGAAACACCTTTTCTCTCACGCCCTATTAGTGTGCATCATTTTGATGCAAAAACAAAAGAGCTAGAGTTTTTGTATCAAATCAAAGGCACAGGTACGCAAAAAATTGCTGCTTTGAAAGTAGGCGATACCTTGCAAGTCGCAGGGCCTATGGGCAATGGTTTTGATGTAAAAGCAATTGCAGAAAAATACAAAAAAATTGCTGTAATAGGCGGTGGCATAGGCACAGCTCCACTTTATCAACTATGTCACGAGCTTATAAACGCTGGCACAAAACCAGAAGTTTTCTTTGGTTTTGCTGATATGCCATACCGCTTAGATGCTTTTGAAAATTTAGGTTTAAACGTAAATATAGCAACGGACAGCGGTAAAGTTGGGCAAAAAGGTTTAGTAACAAGTCTTTACAACCCAAACGATTTTGATGTTTTGCTAGTTTGCGGTGCACACTTAATGATGCACGCAGTAGCGAAAAATGCCGCTGAAAATGGTGTTGATTGTTTTGTTAGCTTAGAGGGTAAAATGGCTTGTGGCATAGGCGCATGCCTTGGTTGCACATGTAAAACAACCAAGGAAGAAGCGCGTAGTATTTGCAAAGATGGCCCTATTTTTAACGCGAAGGAGGTGTTTGCATGAGTACATTACAAACAGAGTTGCATGGCTTTAAAATGAACACCCCTATTTTAGGCGCATCTGGCACTGTGGGCTATGGCGTTGAATATGGCGACATGGTAGATTTTACAAAGGTTGGCGGTATTTGCGGTAAAGGCCTAACCTTAAACGCAAAATACGGTAACACAGGCGAGCGACTTTATGAAACACCATCTGGATTAATAAATAGCATAGGTTTGCAAAACCCAGGTGTTGCACATTTTATTGAAGTTGAGCTTGAACAAATGTTAGCACAAAAGCAAAAATATGGTACACTTGCAATTGCAAACTTAGGTGGTCACAGCGAGGAAGATTATCTCGGCGGTATAGAGCTTTTAAACGAGAGCAAAGTTGATATTATAGAACTTAATATCAGTTGCCCTAACGTTAAAGCAGGTGGCATGGCATATGGCATACAAGCACACGCAGCTGAGGATATTACAAGTAAAGTGCGCAAAATTTGCAAAAAACCGCTCATGGTTAAGCTAAGCCCACAAGCTGAGGATTTAACAGCTATTTGTAAAGCTGTTGAAAGCGCTGGCGCTGATAGTATTAGCCTTGTTAATACCTTTCAGAGTTGCGCTATTGACTTGAAAAATCGTAAACCTGTTTTTGATAACATTTTTGCAGGTTTAAGCGGCCCAGCTATACGCCCTATTGCTTTGCGCATGGTGTGGCAAGCTGTGGGCGCAGTGCAAATACCAGTAGTTGGTTTAGGTGGCATAGCAACAGGCGAGGACGCACTAGAGTTTATAATGGCTGGTGCGACAGCTGTTCAAATTGGTGCTGCAAACTTTGCAAACCCAAAAGCCATGGAACAAATTGCAGATGAAATGTTAGTGTGGATGGAACAAAACGGCGTTAACAGTTTAGATGAAATACGTGGTGCAGCAAGAAGATAACTTTAAAAAGTGAAAAGTAAGAATGAAAAGTGAATAGTTGTGGTTGTTAACAATATTAATAACACATTTGTTTTTATGTTTCGGATTTTACTTTTGAGTTTAAAGAGATATAAAGTGAATAATGAAAGGGATTATACTATGGAAAGAGCTATTGAAATTTTAAAAAGTTGCGATGCATTTTTAGAGGGGCACTTTTTGCTTTCTTCTGGTAGGCACTCAGGCGCATATTGCCAAATGGCATATTTGCAACAATACCCTGAAAAATGCGCAGAGGTAATGCAACCCGTTGCCGAAAAAGTTAAAGAAATGGATGTTGATGTTATAGTTGGCCCTGCTATGGGTGGTATTGTTTATGCTTATGAGCTTGCACGTCAAACAGGTAAACGCAACATTTTTACAGAGCGTGTTGATAACATTATGAGCCTAAAACGTTTTGCTATTAATCCAGGTGAAAAATGTTTAATAGCAGAGGACGTTGTTACAACAGGTATTTCAAGCCTTGAAACAAAACGTGTTATTGAAGAAGCCGGCGGCATTTGCCTTGGCATCGTTTGCGTAGTTGATAGAACAAAAGCAGAGGCACCATCGCCAATACCCATTTTGGCTAGTGCTTTAAAATTAGATTTGCCAAACTACGACAAAGACGAATGCCCACATTGCCAAAAAGGTGAGCCTTTAGTACATCTTGGTAGCAGAAAAATGGAGCAAAAAGCTAAACAAACCTTATAATTATTAGCCAGCTGCACTAAACTGTTTTTTATAGTATAGTGTGGTTGGCTATGGTTTTATTAATATTAATTTTTGTGGATTTTTTTGAAGGGAAGTCGAAAAAAGTTTAAACACAGCAAATTAATAACTTTATGATTTATGGATTTTTATGGACGATTGTATGAAAGCACGGCTTTCTGTGAGTGTGGTAGGAGGTTTTATGAAAGCGTATTTATTGTTAGAAAACGGCATGATTTTTGAAGGTACTTCAGTTGGCGCAACAGGCATAAGCGTTGGTGAGGTGGTTTTTGCAACTGGTATGGTTGCATTTCAAGAAACATTGACAGACCCAAGCTATTTTGGGCAAATCATTACCCAAACTTATCCTTTAATAGGCAACTATGGCATGAATAAGGATGATATGGAATCTACTAAAAGTCATGCGAGAGGATACATAGTACGTGAGGCTTGCAAAACGCCATCAAACTGGCGTTCGAGCATGTCTTTGGATGAATTTTTAAAAGCTCAAAATGTTATAGGCATTGAGGGAATAGATACACGTCATTTAACACGCATAATACGTGAAAGTGGTGTTATGAACGGCGCAATTTTAACTGATTTCAACCCAAGCGATGAAAGTTGCGCTGATAAAAAATCAGATTTACTAAAACAAATTAAAGCATATTTAGTAAAAGATGCTGTTGCGAGTGTTACTTGCAAAACACAAAGTGTACATAATGCAGAGGGCAAAGTACATATAGCTCTTTTAGATTATGGTTGTAAAAACAATATAATTAACTGCCTAACTAAACGTGGTGCAAAAGTTACAGTGCTACCAGCTGATACCAAAGTCGAAACAATCAAAGCGTTAAACCCAGATGGCATAATGCTTTCAAACGGTCCTGGCGACCCAGCTGAACCTGCGCAAGTGGTTGAAAACTTGCGTGAAATATTAAACTTGCAACTGCCAAGCTTTGGCATTTGCCTTGGTCACCAACTTGCAGCACGTGCGGCGGGCGCAAGGACAGTTAAGCTAAAATACGGCCACCGTGGCGCAAACCAACCTGTAACAGATTTTGAAAGTGGACGCACATTTATCACTAGCCAAAACCACGGCTATGCGGTGGTGGGCGATGCCTTGCCTGAAAACATGGGTGCAGTTGCGCAAATTAATGCTAACGACGGTACTTGCGAGGGTGTTAAATACCGCCAATGGAACTGCTTTACAGTGCAATTTCACCCAGAGGCTAACGGCGGGCCAAAAGATACAGAGTTTTTGTTCGACAGGTTTTTAAACATGGTTAAAACAGCAAAGGGGGGCAACTAATATGCCAAGAGATAATTCAATTAAAAAAGTTTTGGTGCTTGGTTCAGGCCCTATCATTATAGGTCAAGCAGCGGAGTTCGATTACTCAGGCACACAGGCTTGCCGTGCGCTTAAAAGCGAGGGTATAGAAACAATACTTTTAAATTCTAACCCGGCTACTATTATGACAGACCCTGGTATTGCAGACCACGTTTACATAGAGCCAATGACAGTTGATGTTGTAAAACGCATTTTGGAAATAGAAAAACCTGATTCCATCTTGCCTAACCTTGGCGGACAAATGGCACTTAACCTTTCAATGGAGCTAGCACGCAGTGGTTATCTTGAAGAAACAGGCATACGCCTGCTTGCGTGTAAACCAGAAACCATAGACCGTGCAGAGGATAGAGAGCTATTTAAAGCTACTATGGAAAAGCTAAATCAGCCTATTATACCATCAGAGATAGTTGAAAATTTGGAAGATGCCCTAACAGCGGCTGAAAAAATAGGCTACCCTGTTATAGTGCGCCCAGCTTTTACTATGGGTGGCACAGGTGGCGGTATATGTGAAGACGTAGCAAAACTAAAAGAAATAGCAACAAATGGTTTGAGGCTTTCTCCGATAAATCAAATCCTTGTTGAAAAATGCATAGCTGGCTGGAAAGAAATAGAATACGAGGTTATGCGTGACAGCAAAGGCAATGTTATAACTGTTTGTAACATGGAAAACCTAGACCCTGTTGGCATACATACAGGCGATAGTGTGGTGGTTGCACCAAGCCAAACTTTAACCGACCACGAATATCAAATGTTGCGCACAGCCTCGCTAGATATAATAGCAGAGCTTGGCATACAAGGCGGTTGTAACTGCCAATTTGCTTTACATCCTCATTCTTTTGATTACGCTGTTATAGAGGTTAATCCTCGTGTTTCACGTTCATCTGCGCTTGCTTCAAAGGCTACAGGCTACCCAATAGCTAAAGTTGCAACTAAAATTGCTATAGGCTACACTTTAGACGAAATCACAAACGATGTTACAGGCAAAACTTGCGCTTGTTTTGAGCCAGCGCTTGATTATATAGTTGTTAAATATCCGAAGTGGCCTTTTGACAAATTTGTTTATGCAGATAAAAGCCTTGGTACACAAATGATGGCAACTGGCGAAGTTATGGCTATAGGTAGCAATTTTGAGGCTGCTATGATGAAAGCTATTAGCTCGGTTGAACTTGGCATGGATACCCTAACTTGGAAAGATTTTGTGAATTTATCCGATGAGGAAATTATTTCTCGCTTACATGTACAAGATGCTGAACGTGTTTTTTGTGTGTATGAAGCTTTAAAACGTGGTATTTCACACCAAACTATTTGGAATATTACAAAAATCGACTGGTGGTTTTTGGATAAAATCCAACATATGGCTGATATGGAAAACGCCTTGTGTAGCCAAAAAAGTGCCCTTAGTGTAGATGATTATAAAATGTACAAAAAATATGGCTTTATGGATAGCACCATTAAACGCTTAACAGGTAACGACGAGTTACCAATAGCAAAGTATCGTGCTGGATTTAAAATGGTTGATACTTGCGCAGCAGAATTTAGCGCACGCACACCATATTTTTATTCTGATTACGAGGGTGCTAACGAAGCTGCAGAGTTTTTAGAGCACAAAGAGGCAAAGGACGGCAAAAAGAAAAAAGTGCTTGTTTTTGGCTCAGGGCCTATACGCATAGGCCAAGGCATAGAGTTTGATTATTGTTCTGTGCATTGCGTTTGGACACTTAAAGAAAAAGGCTATGAGGCTATTATTTTAAATAATAACCCAGAAACAGTTTCTACTGATTTTGACACAGCAGATAGGCTATATTTTGACCCACTAACACCCGAAAGTGTTGATAATATCATTGCAACTGAAAAACCAGATGCTTGCGTTGTGCAGTTTGGCGGGCAAACAGCAATTAAACTTGCAAACCATGTTGCAAAAATAGGCTTGCCAATTTTGGGAACACAGGCAGACAGCATAGACGAAGCGGAAGATAGAGAGCGTTTTGATGCCTTGCTAGAGCGTTGCGGTATACCTCGCCCAGAGGGACGCACAGTCTACAATCTAGAAGATGCCCTAAAAGCGGCTGACGAGCTAGGTTTGCCTGTATTAATGCGCCCATCATACGTTTTGGGTGGTCAAAATATGATAGTTGCACACACTGAGGCAGATGTTATTGAGTACATGGGTGTTATTATGTCACATGTGGATATGGACCACCCTGTTTTGCTAGATAAATATATAGTGGGTACAGAGTGCGAGGTTGACGCAATTTGTGACGGCGAAAACTTCCTTGTGCCTGGTATTATGGAACAAGTAGAGCGCACAGGCGTGCACTCAGGAGATTCAATTTGTGTGTATCCAACACAAACACTATCAAAAAGGGTGCAAAATTTGCTTGTAGACTATACAGGGCGCTTTGCTCGTGAGTTAAAAGTTGTTGGCCTTGTAAATGTGCAATATGCTGTTTCTGGCAACCAAGTGTATGTAATAGAGGTTAATCCTCGTTCATCACGCACAGTGCCTTATATAAGCAAAGTAACAGGTGTGCCAATGGTGGATTTAGCCATGCGCTGCTGCTTGGGTGAAAAATTAGTGGATATGGGGTATGGTACAGGGCTTTATAAAAAAGCGGAAAACGTAGCAGTTAAAGTACCAGTTTTTAGTTTTGAAAAGCTACATGGTGTTGATACACAATTTGGCCCTGAGATGAAATCCACAGGCGAGGTTTTAGGTATAGCAAAAACCTACGAGGACGCTTTGTTAAAAGGCATGATAGGTGCAGGTTATACTTTTAAAACACCTGATGTTGCAAGTTGCTGTGTGTTTAGTTTAAAAGATGGTGACAAAAACGAGTTTTTAGACATAGCTTGGCAAATGCAAGATATGGGCTATAAACTTTATGGAACACCTGGTACATGCGCTTATTTTAACCGACATATGGTACCTTGTAACTTGGTTAAGTTATCTTTTGAGGAAAAAGGCCCTAACGTTTTAGATTTGCTAAATAGTGGACTTGTGGACTATGTTTTCTCTACAAGTGCAAAGGGTAGAAATCCAAAAAGGGATTCAGTTATACTGCGCAGAAAATCAGTTGAATTAAGCATTCCTTGTATAACTGCCGTTGATACGGCAAAAGCAATGGTTGCGTGTTTATATAGAAAAGAGCAATTTAGTGATATTCCATTGGTAAATATTGCAAAATTATAAGGATTTTACGTAAAAATTTTGCTTTTTTGAAAAAAAACAAAATTTTTTTCAAGATATGCTCGCAAAATGCGAAACAATCTGTTATACTATTAGCTGATAAAAAAATTATCAAAAAAATACAGTTTATCAACAGTTTACATTCTTGGAGGAAAATTTCTTATGACACGTTCGCAAATTATTACCGCAATGGCAAAAAAAACCGAAACACCTGAAGCACAAGTAGAGCGCATTTTAGATGCTTTCTGTGACCAAGTTACAGAATGTTTAAAAAATAACGAAAAAGTTACCATTGCTGGTTTTGGCCGTTTCGAAATGCGTCCACGCAAGCCAAAAGCATATACAAACCCAAAAACAAAAGTATCTAGTCAACTTGAATCAACAGTTATCCCAGGTTTCAGAGCAAGCGGACGTTTAAAAGAAAAATTGCAATAAAACTAATTTAAGTTTATTATTACATTTAAGATTTGTCATTCTAGGTAGAATTTAAAACTATTTTTTCTAAAGTAAATTTAGTTTTAAGCACTTAGGGTGACAAATTTATTATTTACAGTTTAGGAGATTTTCATGCTATATAGTGAACTACAATGTAGCGCACCTATTAAAAAAGCAATAGAGCGCATGGGCTTTGTCGAAATGACAGAAGTTCAGCAAAAAGCTATACCGTTAATGATGGCAGGCAAAGATATGATAGCAAAGGCTCCAACAGGCACAGGCAAAACTTGCGCCTTTGGTATACCCGTTTTATCGCAAATAGATGTAAAAAATAAAAAGCCACAAGCTGTTATCTTAGCACCAACACGCGAGCTTGCACAGCAAATTGCCGAGGAGCTTAAAGAGCTTGCACATTTTATGCCAGAGGTGCGCATAGTGTGTGTGTATGGCGGTGCAAATCTAGAGCGTCAGGCTGGCAAGCTTAAAAATGGCTGTCAAATAATAGTTGCAACACCAGGCCGCTTGATGGATCACTATAAACGTAAAACAATAGATATCTCACAAGTAAACGCAGTTGTTTTAGATGAAGCTGACGAAATGTTAAATATGGGCTTTTACAAAGAAGTTAAGCATATTTTGGACATAATGAAAGCTCGAAAAAATTTATATATGTTTTCGGCAACTATTAGCCGTGAGGTTATGGATATAGGCTGGTTATATCAAAAAAACGCAGCTGAAATATCAGTGCAACCAAAAGAGGAAAGCAAACCAAATATAAAACAATATATGTTACAAACAAGTGCACGCAATAAACTTGCAGATTTAACACAGATTATTTTACTTGAAAAATTTCAAAGAGTAATAGTTTTTTGCGCTACAAAACTTACTACAGCTAGCCTTGCAAACCAACTAGCAAAACATGGTTTTTCGGTAGATTGCTTACATGGCGATTTAAACCAAAAAGAACGTGATAAAGTTATGGGACGATACCGTGAGGGGAAATTTTCAGTTTTAATTGCAACTGATGTTGCAGCACGCGGCATAGATATTTCAGATATAGATGCAGTATTTAACTACGATATACCAAACGAAAACGAACACTATACACACCGAATAGGTCGAACAGGTAGAGCAAAACGACAAGGAACGAGTTATTTGTTTTATATGCCTGAGGAAAAAAAGCGTGTTGAAGAACTTTTGCGCATGACACGTAACACAGATTTATGCCAAAAAGTACATTTTGATTTTAACGGAGATAAACTTATTGTTGAAGAAAAAGAAGATAATTCAAATAAATTTAACATTAAAAGTTATTTCTAAGTGTGTAAAAAAGATGTGAAAATTGCGTATTTACTAGTAAAACACTTGTATTTAGTGTATAATAGTAACGTTCGCAATTAATGAGGATAGGGAATAATTAAATTATGCGTCACCAAAAACAAAGTTTTTTAGAGAAATGCCTTAGTGCTTTAACTGATTTTGCAAACAGTAAAGCTGCTATTCCAGTTTTAGTAGGTGCTTTGGCAATAACTTGCATTAGCGCAGGGGTAATAGCTTTAAACGGCAATGGAATATCCGTAAAAGATGATGAAGATGATCTGCCTGCTGAAAGTATTTCATACGAAAATGTAGCAGACGATGACGATTACGACACAGCTTCTGCAAGCATTGATGCAACCCAATATACAGGAACAGTGCTAGAAGAAACCGAGGACGCTGGCAAGGATTATATAGATAATACACTATTTTTAGGTGATTCCAACACAGTTCGTTTTATGGATTATGGACTTACCACACTAGAGAACACAGTTGCCGTTATAGGCATGGGTGCAGGTGCTATAACAACGCTTGATTGTGCAGTTTTTGAGGGTTATTCTAGCGAGGTAACTATGCTAGAAGCTGTAGAAATAATGCAACCACAACGCATAGTTTTTAGCTTTGGCACAAATAACCTAACAGGTAGTCTTAGCGGTTTCATAGAAAGCTATGAAGAAGCTATACAAGATACCTATGATAATTATCCTTACTTTGATGTTATTGTAAATGCAATACCACCAGTAGATAAAAACCGAGCTTACACAAATATATCTATGCAAGATATAGACGAGTTTAACACAGCTCTTGTTGATATGTGCGAAGAAAACGACTGGAAATTTTTAAATTCTAGCGAAGCTTTGAAAGACTCAAATACAGGATTTGCACAAACAAGCTATACATTATCGGATGGCTTGCACCTTTCAAAAGATGGTGTGGAAGCACTTTTTGATTATATTGCTACTCATGCCTACGAAACAGAGGATATAAGACCAAAACCATTAACTGCTGTGCCAGAACGCGGCGAAACACCACCAGATTTAATTGTTAAAGACCCAATTAAAGACCCCGATGCCAACACTATTATACCAGTTTCTTTTGTAGTAAGTGGTGGCGGTTACATAGAGGGTAGTACTGAGCAAGGCGTGCGTAAAGGTGTTAGCACTAGCACGGTTACAGCATACCCCAACGACGGCTATGTTTTTGCAGGTTGGCAGTGTTCATATGCAGGTATATCTAATAACGCTGAACAAAGCATTACATACACACCGCCAAGCGACACTACTGCTTTTGGCGGTATTGTTGTAACTGCGGTTTTTGAGCCAGCAGCAACACCTGCACCTAGCGTTTCGTTTGGGGTTAAAACGCTCGCTGCTGATGGCTCCACTTTAAGCGAGATAGGAGCTGTTTTTGCAGCTAGCACATTTGCAGATGGCACAACAACAGCAGTGCTTACAATAAATGCAGGCTACACATTTGTAGGTGTGGATAACGGCGCAGTTGCAACTGCAAATGGTGATGGCACTTACAGTGTAACTACAACTGCGACCAGTGGCGGTATAACTGCAACTGTAAAATCAACACAGGCTGTAGAGCCAAGCCCTAGCGCAAGCCCAACGCCAGATGCAACAACTGCACCTCCAACGACTGAGCCGACAGTTGAACCAACAACTCCACCAGCTACTCAAGACCCAACCCCAACAGCAGAGCCAGTAGCAACCCCAACAGCTGAACCAGTAGCAACTCCAACAGCAGAACCAGTGGCAACAGAGGCACCACCAGAAAGTACTGCGCCACCAGAATCAAGCGATGCAGCAACTACAGCTTAAGCGAAACCGTATTATCCGAGTTCGGATAACATTTGTTCGCTTAATTAAATATTAAAAAAAGCAAACAGAACCTTCAAAGTTCTGTTTGCTTTTTTATTTGCATAAATTATTAAAAGGTCTTATTTTAGCTTTAAAATAATATAAGAGGTAATTTTATGCCAAAAAATTATTTGTATCTGATAAATATTGAAAATATATTTGATACATGGGAATTTTGTGCTTTGTTTTTGCTTTTTTTTACAGGGTTTTGGCTTACTGTTTGTTTTAGAGGTTTTCAATTTTTTTATGTAAAGTTTTGGGTTAAACAAACGGTAGGCAAACTTTTTTTCACTAAAGGGCAAATAAAAAATAAACAAAAAAACAAAAAAGTTAAAACGCAAACTATAAGCCAATTTCAAAGTGTGTGCACAGCGCTGGCGGCAACTTTGGGCACGGGCAATATAGTTGGTGTGGCAAGTGCAATAGCCATAGGTGGGGCGGGCGCAATTTTTTGGATGTGGGTAATGGCACTACTAGGCATGATAACCGCTTTTACTGAAAATGTGTTAGGTATTTATTATCGCAAACAAAACGGTGATGGTAGCTTTTCGGGCGGTGCAATGTACACTTTAAAAAATGGGTTAGGTGCAAAGAAGAACTGTAGATTTTTAGGAGATTTTTTAGCATATCTCTTTGCAATGTTTTGTCTTTTGGCCAGTTTTGGCATGGGCAATATGTTGCAAGCAAATGCAATTTCAGGTAATATAAGCTATGTTTTTGGATTTTCACCAAAAGTAACTGGTTTAGCAGTTGCAGGTTTAACTGGTATAGTATTACTAGGTGGAATACGCAGTGTAGGCGCTATTACAGAGCGATTAGTGCCTTTAATGGCTAGTATATACATAATAGGTGCAATAGCGGTATTGGCAGTAAATAGAGCGCTTATAGTAGATGCGATAGTAAGCATTGGTAATGGTGCTTTTGACTTTTATGCTTTTGGCGGTGGCACAATAGGCACAGTTATTATACAAGGCTTTAAACGTGGAGCTTTTTCCAACGAGGCGGGGCTAGGCTCGTCTGTTATAGTGCACGCCTCTACTAAGGAAAAAGAACCGACTATACAAGGTATGTGGGCTATGTTTGAAGTTTTTTTTGATACTCTTTTAACATGTACATTAACAGCTTTAGTGTTGTTAACTAGCGGTATGGTAAATTTGCAAACAGGGCAAATGCAAAGTGGCGTTGCAGCTGCCTCTGCTGTTGCCGCGGTTTTTGCAGATGTTTTTGGTGCGGTAGGAGCACAGGCAATTGCTATTTGTGTTTTGTTATTTGCGTATTCTACACTTTTGGGCTGGAGCCATTACGGTGCAGAGGCCTTTTGCTACATTTTTGGGCGCAAAAAACAAATAGTGTTTTACTTTTTATATGTAATTGCAATTTACATAGGTGCAACGTTAACACTTGAAAAAGTTTTTGTAATTTCGGATTTATTTAATGGATTGATGATGATACCCAACCTTATAGGTTTGATTTGCCTTATGCCTATAGCTAAAAAAATAACAAAAAATTACCTCGAACGCACCTTGCAAGGCAAGGAGGTCGAGGCAATTACACATTATTCTGATAAAAGGTGTTAATATTATTCTAAAGGTTCAAATTGCTCAAATATAGCCATTGCGCCTTCCCTAAGGGCGGTGTCTAAATCTTCTTGAGTTTTTAGTGTCCAGTTAGCAGTTGACATGTGCCATAAATCTCGACATAATATATAGCTTAAATTTTTGCGAGATTCAAAGTGATAGGCAACAAAATCAGGTCGGGTTCTAATATTCCAAAGCATATAAGTTAAAACAAAAGCCTGTAAACCTTTAATAGGCGTATCCTCTTTAATAAAATCGCCTGAAAGTTGCCCGCGCATAATTTCGGGGCGTTTTTTTGCGAGCCATTCAATGCAGCGTGGGTCAAAGCTTTCTATACAGTAAAGTCCTTTGTAGTCCTCAAGTTGTGCACATGCAGCGCGTGAAAGTTTTGCGTAATTGTTGTTGGCTGTTTTAAGCTCTATAATCAAAGGTGTTTTACCATCAAAAATTTCTAAGACTTGTTTTAAAGTTGGTATGGTTTCCTGTGTTCCTTCTAAAAAATAATTCTGCAAATCTTCTGTGGTTAAATCCTCAATATTGCCCTCTTGGCCAGTTGTGCGTAAAAGCGAATCATCATGTATAACTGCAATGTTGCCATCTTTTAATAAATGAACATCAAGCTCTGCACCGTAGCCTTTTTCCACCGCAAGACGAAACGCTGCAAGGCTATTTTCTGGTATTTCAGGTTTTGAGTGATAGCCGCGATGCGCATAAAGAAAATTATGCATTTCTTCGGTGTTTCTATGGCCTGAACGCCCTTTAATAGCAATGAGATAAAATACAAGCAACAGCAAAAATACAGCTACAATAATAAGGATTATTTGTGTCATAAAAATTCTCCAGTGCACATAGCGTTTAAAAGTTAATCAATCGTGTCGTATGCTTCAAGGGCACTTTTTTTGGCAAGTTTGTTATCGCCATGTTGAACAAAGCTCATGGTAATAAATGAAAAAGCTACAAAAATTGCCGCATAAGGGAACAACGCCTCATAGCTGATGTTTTTTAATATCCAGCCAGCAACAATTGGTGTTATAGTTTGTGCGGACATGCTAAAAGTATAATAGTAACCTGTAAACTTACCAATCTCATCACCTTTGCACATTTCAACAACCATAGGTAAACTGTTAACATTAATACTAGCCCATGCAACACCTATAAGTACAAATAAAGCGTATAAAGCAACATGAAAACTACTAGAAATTTGTGTGTATACTGCGGCTGTCATAAAACAAAGTGCAAGCAAAACAACACCGGCTTTAATGGTTTTTTTGCGCCCTATGCGGCTAGCAATAGCACCAACTGGTATGTAGCTAACAATAGCACCAACAGAGGCTATTGTTAAGCATAGTGTCGCATCGCCAAGTTCCATGCCCCAAATTGTTGTGGCGTAAACAGAAAACCATGTTTCGACAGCGTTATAACCTATAAACCAAAGCGAAATTGAAAATAAAATAAATAACAAACTACGTTTAACATCTGCAGGCATTGTTTCTTTGCCAGTTGATTCATCTGTTTGCATAAGGTTTTCTTCTGGGTGCATACTTTCATATAGCGCAACCTCAGCGGCAAGTTTTGGTTCATCAACAGCAAAAAATACAACAAAGGCAGCTAGCAACATTAAACCAGCAATTATAGAAAAAATTAAAACATAGCTAACATGTGTTTGATCCGCAACACGTGCGGAAGAATAAAGTAAACTCGCTAAAATTAAATATATAATTCCGCCTACAGCGCCCATAAGGTTTATAACAGCATTTCCTTTACTGCGTAAGGGTTTAGGCGTTACATCGGGCATAAGTGCAACAGCAGGGCTACGGTAAGTAGCCATAGATATTAAGAGCAAGCCAAGTACACCAACAAAAACTGCAAAAGTTAAAGTGTTTGGTGCTGTAAAATAACTGTTATCTAAAAATGGTAGGCACATCATAAGTGCTACTGAAACTAAAGTGCCACATATAATAAAGGGTTTTCTGCGTCCTAATTTGCCTTTGTGTTTATCACTAAACGAGCCAAAAATAGGTAACAAAAATAAAGCTAGTACATTATCCGCAGCCATGATTGAGCCAGCCCAATCCTCGGATAAGCGGAAAGTTTGTGTCAAAATTAAGGGTATTATGCTATTATACATTTGCCAAAATGCAGTTATAGATAAAAAAGCAAACCCTACAAGAAATGTTCTTTTGGTATCTAACTTCATTGAAGTACCTCTTTTTATTAAAGTTTTATTAATTTTAAAGCAATAACACTTATTAATAGTTGTTTAATGCTCTAATTTGTATTATAATAAAAAAGGTGGTAAAATGCTACCTTTTTATTGAAATAATATGTGAAAAACAGCTTTTTTATTAAAAAAACGTCTTTTTTGCTGTTGTTTTAAGTAAAAAAGTAAAAAGCAAAACAAAGATAGGAGCAAATTATGGAACTAAGACATCTTGAAAAATTAAATATTGATACATCAATTTTAGGTTTTGGTTGTATGCGCTTTCCGTTAAATTCTGATGGTACAATAAACAGGGAAGAATCCGCACGTATGCTTGAAAAAGCAAGAGAGGGTGGCGTTAATTACTACGATACAGCATATGTTTATCACAACGAAGAGAGCGAAAAATTTTTAGGTGAATTTTTTAAACGCTGGGATAGAAACAGCTATTATGTTGCAACAAAACTGCCAGGTTGGTCTTTTGATACAATAGAAAAAGCCGAGGAAATTTTTGAGGAACAATGCACTCGCCTTGGTACAGACTATATAGATTTTTATCTTTTGCATGCAATGGATAAAAGCCGTTATGAAAAATTTTTAAAACTAGGTGTGCTTGAAATGTGCGAGCGTTTAAAAGCAGAGGGACGTATAAAATATTTTGGTTTTTCTTTTCATGACGAATACGAAGTTTTTGAAACTATGATTAAAAACCATAAATGGGATTTTTGTCAAATACAATACAATTACATGGATAAACTGCACCAAGCAGGCGAGCGTGGTTATAATTTAGCGACAGAATATGGCGTGCCAGTTATAATTATGGAGCCTATACGTGGTGGTTCACTTGCTACTTTGCCAGATGAATTTATGAAACCTCTAAAAGCATTGCGCCCAAATGATGCACCAGCGGCATGGGCACTAAACTGGGTTGCAACACACCCTAATGTAAAAGTTATACTTTCAGGCATGAGCACCATGGAGCAAGTTGAGCAAAACATAAATACATTTAGCCCATTTAAAGCTTTAAACTCTCAGGAAATGGCGGTTATAGGCGAGCTTGAGAAAAAGTTGCGTGCACGTCGCCACAATACATGTACAGGCTGTGCATATTGCATGCCATGTCCTGCTGGGGTAGATATTCCACGCAATTTTACAATTTGGAACACACATGGCATATATGGTTCAGACACAAATGCAAAGAATCAGTGGAAAGATATGGGCGAGGACAAACAAGGTAAAAATTGCATTAGCTGTGGTGCGTGCGAGGCGGTATGTCCACAACAAATTGATATACGTGGTGACTTAGCAAAGTTACAAACAGAGCTAGATGAACTATAATGTAATAAATGTGATGTAAATTAAAATGAAAAGGAGCTATTATGAAAAAAATCGGGTTTATAGGCTGTGGTAACATGGGTGGTGCACTTGCAAGGGCGCTTTGTAAAAATAATCTTGAAAAACAGGTTTTTTTGGCAGATCACGATAATAAAAAAGCTTCTGAACTAGCCTTAGAATTAGGCGGCGCACCAACTCCCGCAACAAATGAGGATATAGCACAAAATTGTGATGTGATATTTTTAGGTGTAAAACCTTTTTTAATGGCAGATATGCTAGCAGGTCTTGCAGGGATATTCCGCACACGTAGCGAGCGTTTTGTACTAGTTAGTATGGCGGCTGGTTTAACTACTGACCGTATACAAATGATGGCAGGTGGTTCATATCCTGTTATACGCATTATGCCAAACACACCAGCAGTTGTTGGAGAGGGCATGATAGAGTATTGCATGCGTGATGTTTCATTGCGTGAGGAACAATCGTTTTTAGCGTATATGGCAGCAGCTGGTCGCTTTGATTCGCTTGAAGAGCGTTTGATAGATGCCGCAAGCGCTGTGGCTGGCTCTGGCCCTGCGTGGGTTTGCATGTTTATAGAGGCACTTGCAGATGGCGCTGTGGCTTGTGGTTTGCCACGTGCAAAAGCTGTGGATTACGCCGCACAAATGATGCTAGGCACTGCAAAATTAGTGCTTGAGAGTAGCTCGCACACAGGTACATTAAAAGATGCCGTTTGTAGCCCAGCTGGTAGTACAATACAAGGCGTAAAAGCACTTGAAGAAAAAGGTTTCCGTGGTGCTGTCATAGATGCAGTTGTAGCAACATATGAAAAAAATATAGAAATGGGGAACAACTAATGCGTGTTGTGGTTAAAGTAGGTACATCAACCCTTGCACATTCAACAGGGCGTTTAAATATACGCCGAGTTGAAACATTGTGCAAGGTTTTGGCGGATTTAAAAAATGATAACCATGAGATTATCTTGGTTTCATCTGGAGCTATTGGCATGGGCGTTGGTAAATTAGGCCTGCGTGAGCGTCCTAATGATATGCCGACAAAACAAGCCGCTGCTGCTGTAGGGCAGTGCGAGTTAATGTACACTTACGATAAACTTTTTAATGAGTATAACCACACAGTTGCACAAATTTTGCTTACAAAATCTGATATTGAAAACCAATCTCGTAAGGAGAATTTTGAAAATACACTATATAGATTGTTAGAACTAGATTCATTGCCAATAATAAACGAAAACGATACAGTAGCAACTGAAGAAATTGCAGTTGGAGATAATGATACTTTAGCAGCTATAGTTGCCACGTGTGCAAAAGCGGATTTAATGGTTATTTTAAGCGATATTGATGGGCTTTTTGATGCAAATCCTAACACGACACCAAAAGCAAAATTAATTGATATAGTACCAGAAATAACAGCAGATATTTTAACTTTGGCACAGGGGGCAGGCAGTGCACAGGGTACAGGTGGAATGATAACTAAATTACACGCTGCAAAAATAGCAACCTCAGCTGGCGTAGAAATGATTATAGCAAACGGCAAAGATCCAATTTTGTTATACGACATATTTGCCAAAAAAGCAGTAGGTACACGTTTTTTAGCGAAAGGCGGTTAATATGACAACTATTGAAATATTAAAAAAGGCCAAAAGTGCAAAAATGCTTGTGGCACTTGCTGATACCGAAACAAAAAACAAAGCTTTGCACGCCATGGCAAAAGCACTTTGCAATAATGTAGAAAATATATTGCTAGCAAATAAAGCTGATTGCGAAGCAGCTAAGGGTGTGATATCGGATGTAATGCTAGATAGGCTTTTGTTAACAAAAGACCGCATAGAGGCTATGGCAAAAGGTATGCAAGAGGTTGCTGCGCTACCAGACCCAGTAGGCGCAATTAGTGATAGGGTGGAGCGCCCAAACGGCATAGTTATTGAAAAAACAGCTGTGCCTATGGGTTTAATAGCAATTATTTACGAAAGTAGGCCAAATGTAACTAGCGATGCTGCAGCACTTGCGTTAAAAAGTGGCAGTGTTTGTGTTTTGCGCAGTGGTAAAGAGGCCTGGCGCAGTGCAAATGCAATAGTAAAAGCTTTGCAAGAGGCTCTAGTGGAAGTAAATTTACCAAGAGAAGCTATATCGCTAATAGAAGACACTACAAGAGAGAGTGCAAATGAACTAATGCGGGCTGTGGGTCTTGTGGATTTGCTAATACCACGTGGCGGTGCAAGCCTTATACGTGCTTGCGTAGAAAACGCAAAAGTACCATGCCTTGAAACAGGCACAGGTATATGCCATATATATATTGAAAACGATGCAAAAATTGAAATGGCACTTGATAT
This sequence comes from uncultured Faecalibacterium sp., assembly GCA_964370685.1. Classification (GTDB taxonomy): domain Bacteria; phylum Bacillota; class Clostridia; order Oscillospirales; family Ruminococcaceae; genus Faecalibacterium. Next base: position 76,298 of record CAYJKG010000004.1, read on the forward strand.
TTTAGAAAACGCAAAAGCAAGCCGGCCAAGCGTTTGTAACGCAGCCGAAGTTTGCCTTGTGCAAGGCAGTGTGAAAAAAGATGTTTTACCTTTAATTTATGAGCGCCTTTACTCACAGCGCAGAACACAAAATTTGCCAGCAGTAAAGCTAAAACTATGCGAAAAATCAGCAAAAGTATTGCGAAATAAATATGGTTCATTGCCAGATGGCACTAGCATAGCCACTGAACATGATTTTAACACTGAGTTTTTAGATTATATTTTGGCTGTAAAAGTAGTAGATGACACAAAAGAGGCTATAACGCATATAAATGCACATTCAACAGGGCACAGCGAGGCTATTATTACTGAAAATAACGCAGCAGCAAAATTATTTTTAACAGCTGTTGATAGTGCAGCGGTGTATCATAACTGCTCAACACGCTTTACAGATGGTGGAGAATTTGGGCTAGGCTGTGAAATGGGCATTTCAACACAGCGCTTACACGCAAGAGGTCCAATTGGCTTAAAGGAATTATGCACCTATAAGTTTATAATTAAAGGAATAGGACAAATTAGATAAATCACAGAGTAATTTTATTGTGATTTTTTTGCAAAATACAAATAAAAGTTTTAAACTTTGGCTAATTTGCCTATTGACTAGTTTTTGTTTTGCGGTAATATTTAACTATAGGTTTTTATAAAAAGGCTGTGAAGCCATGGGGAAGAAGGATTAAAAAAAATGACGATTGCTATTATTGCGCACGACTCAAAAAAAGAATTGTTGCTACAGTTTTGCACTGCCTATCGTGGATTGCTTGCAAAACATCACTTAATAGCCACTGGCACAACAGGTAGGCTGTTAAACCAAGCGTTAGATTTATCAGTAGAGTGTTATCTTGCTGGTCGTCTTGGCGGTTCACAGCAAATCTCTTCATGCATTTCTTGCGGAGAGGTTGATTTAGTGATTTTTTTCAGAGATGCTTTAAACCCACATCAGAGCGAGCCAAACGCACAAAACATTTTGCGATTATGTGATGTGCATGGTATTGCTATTGCAACAAACATAGCTACAGCAGAGGTATTACTGCGTGGTTTAGATCAGGGTGATTTAGATTATAGGGAAGCACTACACGCTTAAGGTTTAAAGTAGTTTTTGCTAATATATTTAAATATTAAAGCGAGAGCTTTTGTTTTGGTGCGCAAAATAATTAGTAGAATATAATAAAAAAACATGGTGGATTTTCCACCATGTTTTTTTATCTGCTTTTTATATCTACACTAAATTACTTCGTTGTATTTATAGGTGTTCGTCAAACCAGTATCCAACCTCAAAATTTTTGCTTTTACGTAGTAAAAATGGTACAGGTATAAAATAAGTTACGCAAGGTAAAAGGTTTAAAAGGGTGTATGATGAAATTAATTCTTGCATATTACCAACGTTGTAAAAACCGCCTTGCAAAAGGCTAGCCGCGTTTATACCTGCATGCAATAATACGCATATCCACAAGTTACCAGTGCGGTAATAAATAGCAGCAAACAAAATGCCTAAAACAATAGCGACAGTAATTTGTACCAATACGCCAAATAAAGGCAAGCCAATAGCATTTATTATATGTGCAAAACCAAATATAACACCAGATATTATTGCGGCTATCCACGTGCCTTTTGTGCTTGTGCCATAGTGCAATAGTAAAGTTTTTGCAATTATGCCTCTAAAAACAAATTCTTCTAAAAAACCTATGCTAAGCATTGCAAGTATATAAAAAAATATGTTTATAGCAGGGTTTAAAGCATAACCCATTGTTATGCTTTCAGCTATCATTGCAATGGCTATAAAGGCTATTAAAGTTGTAGGGTATGCCGCAACTTGAAAAGCATGCCCTATGCTAGACATTCTTTGGAAAAGTGCACTTTGAGTGGCGGTTTTATATGCAAATGTTATCATTATAATTGCTGTTAGTGTTTCTGCAATAAATGTTAAAATATAATCATCGAACAAAAGCGGTGCATTTTGAGATAAATTAGGAATGTTAGTTAAAATAAGATCTAAAAATATTGAAGCAAGCAAAAGTGAGCAAAGCGAAACTACACCGGCTATAACACAAAATGCAATGGGCTGAGCGGTTTTAAATTTTACAAGTTTTTTCATGATACCTCTTTTAAGCTAAAGTTAAATTTACTAGTTACAAATTAAAATCTCGTTTTTTATAAACAAAACCACTTAGAGCAAACAAAGCTAGTGCTATAAAAAAGTAAACAAAAATTGTTATAACGGTGTTGGGTTCAAGTGCAAGCGCAGCTTGTGGGTTTATGCGCTCAAATGGGCTAAGGTAACTTAACCATTCGTAATCATCACCTAAAAGTGCACTTAAATATCCCAGCAAATAAGAGCTAAGCACAGCCATACTACCAATAGTACTACCAGAAATTTTAGTGGTTAAACCAGAGGCACTAATGCCTATAAATAGAAAAAATATAGGCGTTATACTTGTCATTTTAACAATTTGCATAACATCCATTAAAACAAATGTTTCGCCGCCATTTGCAAAACCGCAAATAATAGCTGAAACCATTACGCTTATCATAACAAGTGTTGCCGCTACCATTGCACAAAGCATTTTAGAAAGATATATTTCTGTGCGTGTAACCTCTTGTGCATATAAAAACTCTATGGTTTTATCGTGTTCTTCTTTTGCTAAAATACCTGCACTAAATGTTGCTAAAAATATGCTCATTGCAATTAAAATAAGGTTATATATCATACCAAAATAAGATATATAATTGGCAAGCGAGGCAAAATCTTCCATGCCTACAAATTGCAGTAATTCTTCAGGCATAACTTCAAATTTTACTTGAGCCATATCTTGCATTGATGAAAACAATATCATATATAAAAACATAAAACCAAACAATGCAATGCACCAACCAATTATAGTTTTTTTGCTAATTTTAAGTTGGAAAAGTGTCAAGCGTAAAACGTTCATATCACAAATCCTCCTTGTAGTATTTGATAAACTCCTCATGCACAGAGGCATAGCGCACCTCAAGGGTTGCAAGCTCTAGCGTAGAAAGTGTTGATACTAGTTCATTTATATCACCGGTATGTGTTATTTTGTGCTCTGTGCCATCTTTTAAAGTGTATGTAACTATATGTGTTTTTTGCAGGTTTGCATTTTGCATGTTAATTTCATCTTGTAAGATACCATCTTTAATAATAAACACACGGTCACAATAGCGCTCAACTTCCATTAAATTGTGGCTAGATAAAAATACAGTTAAGCCATTATTTGTGCGTTCTTTTAAAAGTGTAAAAAACTTTTCTTGCATTAGTGGGTCTAATCCGCTTGTGGGTTCATCTAAAATAAGCAATTTTGCAGGCTTTAATAAAGCCTGTATTATAGAAACTTTTTTGCGGTTACCAAGGCTTAGTTTTGATATTGGTTTTGTAATATCAAGTTCAAAGTATTCAGCCAGTTTCAAAACTTCGGCCTCGTCAATGCCTGAAAAACTAGTGCAAAGCGCAAAAAGTTCTTTAGCTGTAACACCAGCGGGAAACATAGCGTCAGAGGGCATGTAGCCAGTTAGTTTACCTATTGCTTTGTGCTGTGTTTGTGCGTTTAAGTTTAACACTATACACTCGCCACTAGTAGGGGATATCATGTTCATTAAACAGCGTATGGTTGTGCTTTTACCTGCTCCATTTTTGCCAACAAATCCAACTATTTGCCCTTCGTCTATGCACATGCTTAAATTGTTTACTGCTGTAATCTTGCCAAATTTTTTGGTAAGATTTCTTATTTGTAAAACGGCCATAAAGTCCTCCTGTTATGGTTGTTTGGGTGTTATTCTTCTATAAGTTCTTCTATCATATTTTGTGCTATGCGTTGGCATGTGCTCGAAAGCGCAACAACTGCAAGCAGTGTTGCAAGAGCATTTGTTTTTTCACATTTTTGTGTAGTTTCTGATAAACATAATTCATTTAATATTTCCGGTAGTTTTTCTCTTTGCAATTGTTTTTGTATTAAAGATGTTTCCCATGCACTAATAAGGTCAAAACTATCGCTAGAATATGCGTTTTGCATAGCTTGCTTTATTTCGCCTATACTTAAAGTGTTTTTCATTTCATACACTAAAAGCATTTGCATAATTTGTTCTTTTGTGTATTTTTTGCCTTTTACAGGTTTTATTAAACCTTCCTTGCTGTAATTGTTTATCATGGTTTTTGTCAATAGTTTTTCATCTGGCTTTCTGCGTTTTGCATCATACTTTTCTTCGATAAAAGTTATTATTTGATCCATGTATAAATCAATGGTAGGTATTTCGCTAGCGTGCATATCGCTATTAATAAGTGCTGTTTGCGATGCTTTTTTCAAAAGATTTTCCACTTTTTTTCTCCTTTAAAATAAATTGCAATATTAACAACTAATTTTAGTTTATCATACCACAAGTTTAGTTACACTGCAACAAATTTTTGAAAATACTATTTTTTAGCTTGACATTTGTTGTTTGATATTGTATTATATAGTTGTAAATGTAGTATTCGATACTACATAACAAAGTAACACGAAACAACATGGAGGGTTTATGATGAGTTATTTTAAAAAAGCATGCGACCCCATGAGCAGTTATACACACTTTTGGGGTGCGATTTTATCTTTACTAGCGACACTAGCAATGGTACTTGTTTATTTTTTACAACATAATAGCGATAACTTAGTATTAGTGGCAATAGGTTTGTTTGGTTTTGGTTTAATGGCATTGTATAGCGCAAGTTGTATTTATCACTTTGTAAAAGGGCCAGCACAAATAAAATTACGCTTGCGTAAGCTAGACCACGCGATGATATATGTATTAATCGCAGGCTCTTACACACCAGTTTGCGCTAAATTTTTACCAGATGGCAAGCGTGAAGTTTTTATTATTGGTATATGGGCTGCGGCAATTTTAGGCATAATTGTAAAGGTTGTTTGGCTAGATGCACCACGTTGGTTATACACAAGCCTTTATTTATTAATGGGTTGGGCTATAATTTTTGATATAAAAGCATTTTCAGGTGTTCCGCTACCTTGCCTTGCTTTAATTGCAGCAGGCGGTTTATCTTACACATTAGGTGCGATTATTTATATTATTAAAAAACCAGATATTTGGAAAAACTTTGGTTTTCATGAGGTGTTCCATATATTAATAATGGTGGGTTCAGCTTTTCATGTAGCAGCTGTTATTGCATATATATTATAAACATGTTAATAATGTTCAACAAGGGGCTGTGACGAAATGAAAATTTCGTTGCAGCCCCTTGTTTATACCCACATCTTAACAAAATCGCTTTGATGTGTTGAAAACTCACTCAACACATCAACATTTGGTCACAGCAAAGCTAAGCTATCACCCAAGTGTTAAAAATTTTTCGGTTATTTTGTTTTCAAAAAAAAGCAAGAACTTTGCACTATTTTTCAGCACAAAGCTCTTGCTTTTTATTTTTGGGGTATGACTTTCATTTCGTCACACTCCATTTTAATTTTGTCAAGGGTGCAAGCTACACTTAAAACGCCTTCAAATTACGGTATATGCCGAAAACATGGGTTAAAAAGGTAACTTCTAATATAGTTGCTACTTTATCAAACATTGTAACAACCCAGCCCTCTGCGTATGCTGGAGCGCCTACGCTAACAGGCCACATGTGTTTTGCGATAATGTCAGATTCTACAGTGTTAAGGTTGTATCTCTGAGCATTTTCAAGTGCTTTTATAGGGTGAGTGCGCAAACGTGAAAGTGCGCCATTTTTGCTACCATCCCATTCTTCATGGAATAAATCATGTAACATGCCGCCTCTTGCAGCGGCTTTATAATCCATACCAAAGGTGCGACAAAACAAAAAGCTAAAATATGCCACACATAAACTGTGATGGTAGCGTGATATAAAAGGGGTGTGCTGTTTAAATGTTTTTAATTCTTGCACAATATGATCGCTTTCTATGTTACCTATGCAATCACGAAAATGTGCTTTGTTGTGTGCGTGCCACATCGGAATCAATCCTTCTTTCTTATTGTGTATAAATAATTGGTTTTAGCAATTATTTAATTGTTAGTGCAATTATTTGTAAAAAACGAAAAATTGCAGTACTATTCTTTTCTTTTGTCTTAAGTGTTAGCGTTTGCTACCTCTGACAACTTTATTATACCACTTTTTTTTCAAAAGTCTAGTGTTTTGACTATTTTTTACACAAAATTAACAAAAACTTTTAGGTTAAATTTCACAATTGGAAGAATTTGGAGAGAGTTTATCTTATATATTTTGATAACCTGCCATAATTTTGGGGATAAACTGTTTTTTGCGGCTTACAACGTCACTAAGTAAAAAATCTCCTTTTTCATTTGCAACAGCTTTAAAACTTTCTTCAAGAACAGCGTTTGCCTGCGCGCCAGAGCATAAAACAGTAGATTGCGCATCTTCTATATCTGTAAATAGCATAAATACATCTTCTATATTGTGGCGTACTAATGCATCTTTTAAATACGGTCTTATTAGTTTTTGAGCCTCTTCTCTGTTTTTATCGCTCATGTAGCTACCTTGTGCAACACCAAAGCGGAACTCGCCATATGTAAAAATTTTAAAATCTTGTAAAAATACTTCTTCGGCAGTTTTGCCTTCTACAAGCTCGCCAGCCTCAAACATTTCAGACGCAAACGTATTAATATTAATCCCGGCAATTTTCGCTAGTCGGGTTGCAAAATTTTTATCTATTGCTGTGCATGTTGGGCTACGGAACATTAATGTATCAGAAATAATTGCAGAAACTAAAAGCCCTGCTATAGGTGCTGTTATTTCAACACCAGCCTCATCATACATCTGTGTAATTATAGTTGCTGTACAGCCAACAGGTTGATTACGGAAATAAACAGGGCCTACTGTTTCAAGGCTTCCTATACGGTGGTGATCTATAATCTCTAAAATTTCAGCAGATTCCCAGCCCTCAATAGCTTGCGAGCTTTCATTGTGATCAACTAAAATTAAGCGTCTTTTTTGGCCGCTTAGCAAGTTGCGTCGGCTTATCATACCGCAAAGTTTGCCGTTTTCACCCAAAACGGGGAAGTAGCTGTGGCGCACATTTGCCATTTGGCGTTCAACTTGTTCAACAGGTGTTAACAAAGTGCAGTGCATAATGTTATCTTTAACCATATAGTATGATATTGGCGCACTTTGACTTATTAGTTTTGCTGTTGTGTATGTGTCGCCAGGTACGCTCATTATATCAACGCCACTTGCGCTTGCAAGTTTTTGTATAATGTCGCTAACTTGTGCATTTTGGCAAACAATAACAAGGCTTGCTTTCATTTCTATTGCACAAATTTGGCTCTCAGAGCGGTTAGAAACAATAACAATATCGCCCTCTTTTATAGCGCTTTCCATTAAATGCGGGTCAGCAGCACCTATTACTATATTACCTTTAGTAACAGATTTATTTTCGCTGCCAACTAACATTGTACCGCCTAGTGTTTCTAAAATGTTTTTGTAACTAGTAGAGCTTTTTGCAAGCACGGTAGTATCAAAAAAATCCATATTTGCCATTGCAACATCGTTAACATTTATAATACCGAGCAGTTTTTTGTTTTCGTTAACAATTGGCAAGGTATGTAGGTTTTTATCTCTAATCATTTGCCACGCATTGCGCAAGCTTAAATCGCCAGAAACACCTTTTTCACGGCGGTAATCAACATCACGCACTTTAGGGTATACGTCAGCACATATACGAGGCGCTTTAAAACCAAATTTTTTAAGTACAAAAGCAGTTTCTTGGCTAATGTTACCTGCACGGCGTGCCTCACAAACAAGTTCACCTGTTTTGTTTTTTAGTTCTGCATACGCAATTGCAGAGCAAATCGAATCAGTGTCAGGGTTTTTATGACCTATTACCACAACTTTTTTAATATCTTTTGACATATCTTATTCTCCTCCTCATGTTGAATATTTTATTTTTTTGCCAGTAAAATCTTCAACTATTCTTTTACCTACTGGACATACTAAAAACCTAGTTTCATCAGCCCAGTTTCCCTCTATTAAATCCCTTAAAAATTCAATATTTTCCTGTGCTGAAAAAAAATCCCAAGAATATTTTTTAGCAACTTGCTTTGTCATTTCTTGCTCATTTTCATCAGCAAATATAGAACTCTTTATAAAACAAATACTTTCGTATTTATCCTTCCAATTTTCTTCAACTTCCATCAAGTAGTCTGCTGTGTCCTCATCGTATTTTTCACAGTAGATTTGATATTTTAAATCATATTTTTCCTGCGTGGGTAAAGCGCCGAGCTCAACCCATGATTTGTTAAACCAATATATACCTTTTCGGCTATTAAAAATGTCTAAATAACGCGCTTGCGAGCCTGTAAAAAGTGCTATGCAATCATCGCAACGTGGTGCAATTAACGGTAAAGTTTCACTTTTTAAGCCTACAATGCCGTTTGAACAAAGGCCGTAGCCTAAAACAATAGCATCAAATTTAGGTTGTGCAATGGGTGTTTCCTTTTGTATATTTTCTATTTTATCTATGGTAGCTTGTAGATGCTCCTGCATTTTTTTTGGTGTATCATGTAAACCTTGTTCAATAAAAAAGGTATGCACAACATTTTTGCTATGCATAGTTAAAAAAGAAATGTGCCTTGAAAAAATCATGCAACTAATAAGTGCTATTTTCATTTTACAACCTCTTACAAGCTAGGCTAAGCTGTGCTATGCTTGCTTTGTTAATCAAAATAAATTTTTTGGTAATTTTATATCGTTTACAGGTATTTTATCCCATGAAAAATCAGTAATTAAGCTTTTTGCTGTACGAGGTGTATCATCGCTTTGCAAACCATATACAAATGCAAGCTTGCCTATAATTTCCTCAGCTGTGTATTTTAAAGCTAAGTTCTCAAGGCTATCATCACCATCACGCTTAGATAACCGCCTGCCGTCGAAATCAAGCAACAAAGGGCAGTGATAAAAATTAGGTGCATTGTATCCAAGCAACTTGTAAAGATAAATTTGCCTGGCTGTGGAGGATAACAAATCTGCACCACGAACCACCTCGCTTACACCCATGCGTGCATCGTCCACTACAACAGCTAGCTGGTAAGCGTAAACGCCATCACCTCTGCGCAAAACAAAATCACCGCAATCAGTTAAAAGGTTTTCTGTGTATGTTCCAAAGTGGCCGTCCACAAACGTAATGGTTTCATCTGGCACTTTTATACGCATTGTTGGAGTTTTGCTTTTTGCTTTTTTTAGTATTTCATTTTCTGTTAATTCATAACAAGTACGCTGGTAAATAAAAGTACCATCACTTGTGTGTGGTGCATTTGCGCTGTGCAAAGCACTACGTGAACAAAAACAGGGGTACACTAGGCCTTTTTCCAAAAGCTTTTCAAAATTATTTGTATATATGTCGTCACATATACTTTGTGTATAAGGTTTGTTTTTGCCACCTATATTTGCGCCCTCTTGCCAGTCTAGTCCTAAAAAGGTTAAATCTTTAACGGCAAAATCAATATCAGTTTTTGTGCATCGTGCTTTGTCTAAATCTTCAATGCGCAATATCATGTGCCCGTTTTTTTTCTTTATACTTAACCAAGCAAGTAAACTACATGCTAAGTTTCCTAAGTGTAAGCGTCCGCTAGGTGTTGGTGCAAAACGTCCTATATGTTTACTAACACTTTTTATATCCAATGCATTTTCGCTTTTTTGGTTTATGCTATGGTTAAAATTTTTTATAACTTGCATTATAGCCTGTCCTTGTTCGTTCAATTAAAAATTTCCCAAACGCCATCTTCGCTTTGTGTGAACTCGGTATTATAAAAAGCGGTTATTGCTTTTGTCATAGCACTTACATCTTTTAAACTTCCTGTTTCAACTGCGGAGTGCATTGCAAGTTGTGGCAAGCCTATATCAACCATGGGTACAGCTAAGTGATGGCTAAGTAGGTTGCCAAGGGTACTGCCACCAGGCATATCAGCACGGTTGTAAAACGTTTGTAGATTAACTTCGCACTTTTTGCAAATTTCTGCAAAAAGTGCACCTGTTAGTGCGCTAGTAGTATATTTGCCACTGGCATTGTATTTCATAACAACACCTTCGCCCATTTTTATAGGGTGTGCAGCATCACTTTTTTCAGCATGGTTTGGGTGTGTTGCATGTGCGTTATCAGCACTTAACAATAAACTACTGGTTCGTGCGCTAACAGCATGTTCTGCAGACATTTCAAACGCTTTTTCAACTCGTGATAAAACATCTGTTGAAAAAGTACCGCAAGCACCCTGCCGTGAGGAAGAGCCAACTTCCTCGTTATCAAATAAAAAGAAAATATCACCCATTGTTTTTGAAGTTTTTGCATTTAAAAAACCTTGTAAACTTGTGTAAACACAGCCTAAATCATCAAGACGAGGCGCAAGGAATAAATCTGCATCAGGGCCAAAAGTGGTTGCATCTTGTAGTGGGCACAAAACAAGGTCTTGAGATAAAATTTCCTCGTTTTTACTTAGCTTTGCCTCTTTAGCTATACAGTCTTTTAAATTTGTGCCAGCCATGCCAAAAATAGGTTGCAAATCAACATGTGCATTATAATTATAACCAGTGTTTATCTCTCGGTTAAAGTGTATTGCAACGCTTGGTATGCAAAAAGTAGCCTCTTTTGATTGTATCAAGCGGCTTTCAAGTTTAACATTTTTACCGCCAGTTTTAACCAAAACACGGCCTGCAAAGCCAAGCGGTCTATCAAACCACGTTGAATAAATAAGTCCACCATAAACTTCTGTAATTGCTTTTGCATAGGTTTTATCAGCGTTTTCGGTGGTTTTTATGCGAAAAGTAGGGCTGTCGCTATGACTTGCGACCATACGGTAGGCTTTGCATTTGCCTTTTGGCATGCGCCAAGCAATAAGGCTTGTGCCATTGCGTTTTGTGTAATATAGCTTTTCAGCTTTCATATCCCATTCGCATTGCTCAGGCAAATAAGTAGCACCAGCTTTAAGTAAAATTTCCTCAACATTAGCCACCGCATGAAAAGGGCTAACTGAAGAATTTAAAAAATCAAAAAATGCTTTTTTCATTTATAACCTCTTTGTTAATATTTATATTGTAAAATTAATTAAAAACCGCTGCTGCTAATAAAACAACTGCACCAAGGGCAATACGGTATAGACCAAAAAATTTAAAATCGTGTTTTTTAACATACGACATTAAAAAGCGTATGGATAAAAGGCTAACTAAAAATGCTACGGCAGAGCCTGTAAATAAAACACCAAACTCTAGCATGCTAAAAACATATCCATCCATTAATAGTTTAACAATTTTTAAAGCAGAAGCGCCTATCATAACAGGTACAGCAAGGTAAAAAGTAAACTCTGCAACTGCCCCGCGTGATAAACCTAGCAATAAACCGCCTATTATTGTTGCACCACTGCGTGATGTACCTGGTATTATAGCTAATACTTGCCAAAGGCCTATCATTAAAGCATGTGTAAAAGTTATTTGGTTAACACGTTTTACATGTGGCCTAAAGCGAAAGCTTTCAACTAAGATAAATAGCAACCCATAAAGCACAAGCATTGCGGCAACTGTTACATAGTTGTAAAAATGTGCGTCGATAAAATCGTCAAATAAAAGGCCTATTACCATTGCTGGTAAAGTTGCAACAACTATTTTTAACCAAAGTTTAATAGATGTGGGTTTCATGTAAACTCGCTGTTTTGCCATTTCAAAAGGCCAAAGCTTATTCCAAAAAATAACTAATACAGCTAAAATTGCTCCTAGCTGTATCACAACACGAAACATTTCTAAAAAGGCATCTGATAAATTAAACTTAATAAGTTCTTCTGCTAAAATCATATGCCCAGTTGAAGATATAGGTAGCCATTCTGTAATGCCCTCTATAATGCCCATTACTACGGCTTTTAAAATTTCTGACATTTATATTACTCCTTATTTTTTTATTATTATAGCACAGGTGCAATATTTTCGCAATTTTTTCTATAAAAAATAAAGGGAAAAACTTGCGAAAAATCTATAGTTTTTTGTAAGTTTTTTATTGTTTTTGCGAGGCATGCATCACAGTGGAGCTTTGAGCTTATGCTCCAAGTTACTACAGCGGAAATAATAAAAAACTGTGCGTGTTAATAAAAAGTATGATAATAAGTTAAAATTAGCGTGTTAAATTTTAATCTATTATAACTAAAGGTGTGGGTTTAAATACAAAGCATGTTTTAAATTTGATTATATTGCGTTGATTACAGCTATGTGAAACACTTATAATTTAATAAGTTGAGAATAAAATAATAATGTAGTATATTTTTACATTGCTTTTTTGCTTTAAATTTACTATAATTAAGAAAAAAATATTTTAAACATAATATGAGGTAATACAGATGAATATACTTGTTGTCGGCTGTGGACACGTTGGTTCAGCCCTAGTGCGAGATTTTGAGCGTGCAGGTCATGAAATATCACTAGTTGAAAAAGACCCTAAAAATTTACGCAGGCTTGATAGATTTGTGCAATATACATTTGCAGGAACTGCACTAGTTGGCGATGGCACTGACCTTGCAATTTTACGCAAAGCAGGCATAGAAAATTGCGATGCAGTTGCGATAGTTAGCCCTGATGATGCCTCTAACTTGATGACAGCACAAATTGCAAAAAAAATATTCCATAAAGAAAACGTTTTGTGTCGTGTTTCAGATGGTGATTTAGCAAAGGTTTATGAAAAAGAATATGGTATAGATACCATTTGCCCAACTTTTTTAACAGTTGGTGCGTTTTTTGAGGCATTGCATGAAAACGAAATGGAAAAAGAAGGATAGTAAAGAGGTAAATAAATGAGAGTATGTATTGCAGGCGGTGGTAAGGTTGGTTTTTACCTTGCAAAAACGCTGATAGCCCATAAACATAAAGTAACACTTATAGAACCAGACGAATTACAATGCCGTTATTTATCCGATGCATTGGATATACCGGTTGTTATGGGGTATAGTAGCCATATAAATATATTAAAAATGGCCGATTGTGAAAAATCTGCCGCTTTCGTTGCAGTGACAGGTAGTGATGAGCAAAATTTATTAGCGTGCCAACTGGCAAAAACTCTAGGCGTTAAAAAAACAGTTGCTCGTACATCTAACCCTGAAAACCGTGAGCTATTACGCCAGTTAGGTGTTGATATAGTTGTTTGTGGTACAGATAACTTAAGCCAAATACTAGAGCGAGAGATTGAAACAGATTCTATACGCCAATTGTTATATTTGGCAGGTGGTGCAGCAACTTTAAACGAAATTTTAATACCAGAGGATTTTCCGTTTTTGGGTAAACCTCTTTCAGCTATAACTATACCAGGTGAGGCTATTTTGGTTAGTGTAACACGCAAAGGTGATTTTATAATACCACACGGTAACACAGTGCTTGAAGCAGGCGACAAAGTACTTTGCGTTGTAGGTGAGGATTCTTTGCGTCCGCTAATGCTAAAGTGGAATTTAGCGCTCGAGTAATTGCAAATTAAATTTGCTTATTAAATTATATTCATAAGCGGCAGTAGATAAAACAGGTTATGATTATCGACTGTCGCTTAAAAAATTAAATTAATATACAAAGGGTTTTTCTTATGATATATCGCATACCACCAAAAGGCCGTGCTGTTTTATTTGCATGGCTTGGCATAATTAGTTCGCTGTTAGCACCTGTTTTCTTTTGGCAGGGGCTTTTTTGGAGTATGATTTTTTGTTTTATTGTTATCGCTTCGTTTGCATGGCTTTATTTGTGGATTAAAAATTTTAAACTTTTGTGCGAAAACGATTTAATACGTGCTAATTATGGTGTTATATTTCGCACGCAGGTAAATGTGCCACGTGCTGATATATGTTGGCGCCTTTGTTTTTCAACACCGCTTTTGCGTTTAGCCCATTGCGAAATTTTGATATTTTCAACAGGTGGAAGTTTAATTTGCATATGCCCCGCGCTTTCAAGTGCAGATATAGAAAGCGTGGATATATGACAGAAAAAACGCCAAAAATTGAGCATTATCATCCATTAGTGTTTTTAGAGTTTTTTAAAAAATATCTTATTCTTGCAATTATACCTTTAGTAACAGCATTAGTGCATTTTGAGCTAGAGGCACTTTTTGTTGCACTAAAGCAGGAGGCTGTTTTATTATCAGTTTTGTTTTTATATGCATACTTGCGCTGGTTAAATAGTGGTTGGAGCCTTGAAAAACAAAATGTTTTGTATTTAAAGGATAGTTTTATTTTAAGTAAAAAACAAATGATACCACTAGATAATTTTTCGGCTGTTATGCTAGATAGGCCTTTAATTATGCGTGTTTTTTCAGCTACAAAAGTTACATTGTTTTTTAAAAAACGTGCAAATGGTAAAAAAATAACCTTAACTTTACCTAAAAATTCAGCCGAAAAACTGGCTGAACAAATTTTACCAATGCAGAATTTTCCGCAAGAAAACTGCAAAAAATATAAATTGACTACATTGCAACAAGCCGTGCTCGGTTTAGTTAGTGGAAACATCATAAGCACTGTTTTTATTTTTGTTTTAAGCGTATACAATCTAGGGTTAATCAGTAATTGGGCTAGAGAGTTTGCACTGCGCCCGTTAGAACAAACAGTGCAATTTGTGGCAACGTTATTGCCATCTGCTGTTGCGGTAATCATAGGTTTTGCAGCGTTTTTTACGGTACTAAGTTTAGCTGTGAGTCTTTTTCATAATGCAAAGCACAGTGTAGTTGTAAACGGTGATGTGCTTTTGTTTGAAAGTGGGATTGTTTTTTATACACAGTGTCGAGTGCGCAGGGGAGATATAACACATTATATTTTACGAAAAGCGCCAATAGCACGCTTGTTAGGGCATGTGCCGCTTTATGTTGTTGCGGGAACATTTAATAGTTTAAGGCAACCGGCTTTTTTTGTTAGTAAAAAAAATAGCGAAATTTTATGCGAAATATTGCCAGATTATTATATACCAAAGCCAAAAACAGAATCGATTTACAGACGTGGAACTTTGCCATTTTTTTGGTTTAGTGGCGGATTTTCGTTGTTGTTTTTTTTGTTAATGATAGGCTCGTATAGAGTAAATCCAACTTTAATTATGCCTTTTGCAGTGGTAATGTGGTTTTTTATTGCTATGATGTGCGTCAATTTAGAAGGCTTTTTTAAAGAGTGTGTTTCGTATGAAGACATGCGTTTAAGCTTTGTGTTTGTGAGATTTTTTACTTTATACCAAGTTTGTTTTCTCAAAAAACCACCATTAGCAAAAGTAGAAAAAAACTTAGTGGCATGGTTTACAAAGCGTGTAACGTTACGTTTTTTTACAAGCGGAGGACAAAAATACACAATTCACTCTATTTTGTTCAAAAATTGCCCTAGTTTTTATCTTTAAAATGGTAAAAATTATGCTTGTTTAGTTTGTAAAATTTTGGTAAAATAGAAAAGATGTGCGCTTTTATAACTTAGTGGTAAAAGTGTGCGTGTAAAGTTTTATATTATGATTAGGCACACGAAGGAAAATTTAATAGGAATTATTAAAAGGAGACACCATGATTAAAAACATTATTTTTGATTTAGATGGTACACTACTTAACACAATTGACGACTTAACAGATGCGGGCAACTGGGTTTGCAAAAAAAACAATTGGCCAACTTACACAGTTGAACAATTTAGGGAGTTTGTAGGGCGTGGCATACCTTATATGGTAGAGCAGTTTATGCCGCAAGAACACCGAACAAAAGAAGGCATAGCTGTTGCACTAGCGCAATACACCGCACGCTACACAGCACATAAAGAGGATAAAACCGACGCATACGCAGGCGTTACTGAAATGCTAAAAAAATTGCGTGATATGGGTATTAACTGTTATGTGTTAACAAACAAGGCAGATGCTCTATGTCCACCACTTATGCAAAAATATTTTGACGGTTTAATCTTGGCTACTTTAGGCAACCGTGAAAATGTAGCACAAAAGCCAGACCCTGCCGCAATGGCACTTTTGGTGAAAGAGCAAAAAATTGATAAAAATTGCACTATTTATGTTGGCGATAGTGAAATAGATGTTGCAACTGCTAAAAATAGTAACATGCAAATGTTAACAGTTCTTTGGGGGTTTCGCTCAAGAGAAACACTAGAAACATTTGATGCAACAAATTTTGTAGAAACACCAGATGATATCGTTGAATATGTAAAAAATCAAAATTCCTAATAAAAACGTGGCGTTGCAGTTTTTAACTGCAACGCCACATTTTATTTATTTATTTTTAACTTTCTTGAGTGTTATTTCATACATTAAAAACATCGTTGCTAAAAGTGTTGCTATAAAAAATGGGTACAAAGTAAAGCTTATTTCTTTGCCTATAACACCAAAAATAGCAGGCATAATTAATGTGCCGGTATAAGCTGATGCCATTTGAAAACCAGTTATAGCTTGCGAGTTTTCAACACCAAAGTTATAAGGCGTTGAGTGTATGATGCAAGGGTAAACAGGGGAAGAACCTAAACCTATTAGTGCTATACCAACAAAAGCGAAGGTTTCGCCAAGGGGTAAAAATAAAATGGCTAAACCTATAGCCATAATCACCGAGCCACCACGTATCATTTGTGTATCGTTGTATTTCATGGCTATAAAACCACAAATACCACGACCTATTGTTATGCCAAGGTAAAATAAAGAGGCAAAGCCAGCGGCAATTTCAGGCGTAACACCACGATTAAAAACAAGGTAGCTACTAGCCCAAGCTCCTGTTGTTTGCTCTATAGCACAAAAGCAAAAAAATGTAAGAGCCATTTGTTTTACGCCACGTATTTGCAAAATTTGTTTTATTGATAAATGCTGTATAGGTGCTTCTTCAGTGGGCGTACCATTTTTAGTAGATGTTTTTGTTTTCCAAATAGGGCTACTTATAAAAATAATAACACTTAAAATGGCTTGTATAATAAATAGTATAATATAGCCAGCTCTAAAGCTAAAATTATTGGTAAGGGCCAAGCCCATTATGTAAGGGCCTAAAGTTGCACCTACACCCCACATGCAATGCAACCAGCTCATATGCTTGCTTTCAAAGTTAACAGCTACATAATTGTTTAGTGCGGCATCAACACTACCAGCACCTAAGCCGTAAGGTATCGCCCATAAACATAAAATTAAAAAAGAAGGGCTACTTGCAAAACCAAAAAGCGAAATAGCTGTTATTAAAACACTAAGAGCTGTGACTTTATGCACACCAAGTTTACTTATAACCTTTGTGCTGTGCAAACTGGAAAAAATTGTGCCTGCGGAAATGATTATGCTAACAATACCCATGGAAGCGATTGAAACATTATATTCAGTGCTTATAAGTGGCCATGCAGAGCCAAGCGCTGCATCGGGTAAGCCCAAACTTATAAATGATAGATAAACGAGTGCTAATAATAAATGTATCATGGTTCCTCCAGTTGTTTAATAAAATGCACATGGGTTATTTGTTAGTTTTTATTTTGCAAAATAAAAAGGCAACCTCAAATGAGATTGCCTTTTAATATACGGCTGAAGGGATTCGAACCCCCGACCTTTTGGTTCGTAGCCAAACACTCTATCCAGCTGAGCTACAGCCGCTTGTTGAACCTGTTTTCAGGTGCGAATAATATAATACCACTACTGTGCAAGTTTGTCAACAGTTTTTTAAAAAAAGTTTGAATTTTAAAGAAAAAGTTTTTAAAATCATATAATTTACAAGTGCGTTTAGTTGTTTTTGTTAACAATTCGGTTATCATTATGGTTATTTAGCTAAAAAATGCTCAAACAAATGTATAAATGAGAAAAAATGACAAGAATATTAAAATACAGTGTAACAATTGTTGACTTTTTTTGTATTTTTTAGTATTATAGTTATATATTGGGTTAACAAGACGATGCTGTCGCTGGCCAAATGTGCGATGACATCGTTTTTTTTGACGCTAAAAGTGTCTTTGTGCAGAGAACGCTTGTTTGCGCAATCGACCTAAAAGGCAAAAAGCTAGCACCCATATGCTTTTTGTAAAATTTAAAATAAATAGGGAGTGATTTTTGATGGGTTCTTATATCATTAAACGATTAGGACTTGCGTTATTAACTATATTATTGGTTAGTGCTATTACATTTTTTGTAATGAACGCAATTCCAGGTGGTCCTTTTTCATCGGAAAAGGCACTGACACCAGCTGTAGAAGCAGCACTTATGAAGCGTTATAATTTGGATTTACCGCTATGGCAACAGTATATTCTTTATATGACAAACCTTGTTCAAGGCGATTGGGGTGTTTCACTAAATAGTGGACGTGAAGTTTGGGACACAATTTCAAGCCGCTTTGTTATCAGCGCGCAGTTAGGCTTAATGGCAGCTGGTATCGCAATTGTTGTTGGTGTTGTACTAGGATGTACTGCAGCACTAAACCGTAACAAACTTGGCGATAGAGCTATAGTGTTTTTTACAACATTATTAACAGCTATGCCTTCTTTCGTTTTGGCAACTATGCTGTTATTAGTCTTTGCAAATATGCTAGGCTGGGTTGAAGTTTGGAACCCAGATAACCCTAACTACACATTACCAGTTTTAGCACTTTCAGCTTATCCAATGGCATACATCACACGCTTGACAAAAACTGCTATGCTTGATGCTCTAGGCCAAGATTACGTGCGTACTGCTCGTGCAAAAGGTGTTCCTGCTTTATTGGTGCTTTTTAAACATGCTTTGCGCAATGCGCTTATACCTGTTGTAACATATATAGGACCAATGGTTGCTGGTATATTAACAGGTTCAATGGTTGTTGAAAGTATCTTTACTGTTGGCGGTCTAGGCAGTGAGTTTGTATCATCTATCACAAACCGTGATTACACAATGATTATGGGTACAACAATGTTCCTTGCTTTCTTGATGATAACAGCAAGTTTGCTTACAGATATTGTGTATAAAATCATAGACCCACGTATTAAATTAGGCTAAGGAGGTTCTAATAATATGCAAAATAACGAAAATGGAATGCCAAAAAAGAGCTTCCTTTCTGCACAAATAGATTTATCAAAATTTAGCTCATCAGATTTTGCACCAGCAACTGATGCTGAAAAACGTCAACAAGACGTTATGGGCGAAAGCTCAACTTTCTTTAAAGACGGTATGCGTCGTTTAATGAAAAACCCTTTAGCGGTTTTTGCTATTATAGTTTTAACTTTAATAATAGTAACTATTGTTTTTGCACCTATGTTCATACCTTATGGTTATGAAACAATTATATCTGTTGACGGTGTACGTGACAGAACAGCACAAAACCTAGCTCCTTTCACATATTCTGAAAATGAAATTGCGTATATGGAAGCAACTGGTGAAACTTTGTTCCCACATATTATGGGTACAGACAGCCTATGTAGGGATTACTTCGTACGTGTTTTATACGGCACACGTGTTTCCCTAGCGGTTGGTTTGGTTGCAGCTACAATGGTTCTTATAATAGGCTGTATCTATGGTTCTGTTGCTGGTTATGCTGGCGGCAAAGTGGATTTGTTTATGATGCGTGTTGTTGACGTTATCTATTCACTACCTGATATGCTACTTGTTATTTTACTTTCTGTTGTTCTACCTCAAATTATTAACATCGAGGGCACAGTTCTAGAAAGCCTCGGCAATAACATGATAGCTATGTTTATAGTTTTTGCTCTTTTATACTGGGTTGGTATGGCTCGATTAGTTCGTGGTCAAATTTTAACAGTTAAAGAGAACGAATATGTTCTTGCTGCACGTAGCATAGGCACAAAACCTAGCCGTATATTGCGAAAACATATTTTACCTAACTGTTTGTCAGTTATTATCATTTCAACTGCTTTACAAGTTCCAAGTGCTATCTTTACAGAAAGTTATCTATCTTTCTTGGGTCTTGGTGTTGCTGTTCCAATGCCTTCACTTGGCTCTCTAGCTAACGAAGCGCGTGACGGCTTAAACAGCTACCCACACAAATTCTTGCTACCTGCACTTGTTATATGTTTAATAGTTCTCGCTTTCAACCTACTAGGCGATGGTCTTCGTGACGCTTTCGACCCTAAACTACAACGCTAAGGGGGGCTGAATAATGAGTGAAAGTAAATATCTTTTAGAGGTAAAAAACCTCCATACAACTTTTAAAACCGAAAAAGGCGCAGAAGTTCACGCTGTTAACGGCGTTTCTTTCAACCTTGAAAAAGGTAAAATCCTAGGCATAGTTGGCGAAAGTGGCTCTGGCAAATCGGTTACAGCATATTCTATAATGCAAATACTTTCTGCTAATGGTAAAGTTACAGGCGGCGAAGTGCTTTATAAAGGCGATGATATTACAAAATGGACAGATAAACAAATGAAAAACTTCCGTGGCGAAAAATGTTCTATCATCTTCCAAGACCCTATGACAAGCCTTAACCCAGTTTTTACAGTTGGTTTCCAACTTATGGAGGGTATTAGGCTACACACCGGACGTGATAAAAAACAAGCTCGTGAACGCGCACGTGAAATGCTAGAACTTGTTGGCATACCAGAGCCTGAAAAACGCCTTGACCAATACCCATTTGAGCTTTCAGGTGGTATGCGCCAGCGTGTTATGATAGCAATGGCACTTGCTTGTGAGCCTGATATTTTAATAGCGGACGAACCTACAACTGCGCTAGATGTTACTATACAAGCACAAATTTTAGAACTAATGCAAGATTTGCAGAAAAAGCTTGGCATGGCTATAGTTATGGTTACGCATGACCTTGGCGTTATTGCAAGTATGTGTGATGAAATTATCGTTATGTACGGCGGTCGTGTATGCGAGCGTGGTATTAGTGATGATATATTCTATAACCCACAACATGAGTATACAAAAGGTTTGTTGCGTTCTATACCTACAGCAGCAAACTTAAAAACTCGCCTTATACCAATAGGCGGCACACCTATAAACATGCTTAATATGCCAGAGGGTTGTGCATTTTGCCCACGTTGTGATGCAGCGATGAAGATTTGTTTAAAAGAAAAACCAAACGAATTGCAACTTAACGATTCTCACTATGTTTCATGCTGGAAAGCAGTTGAAGCATTAGTAAACAACCAAAAGGAGGGTAAATAATGGCTAATAAAGAAAAAAACCTCCTCGAGGTATCTCATTTAAAACAATATTTTCCAATACGCACAGGATTTGCTAAAACAACACCACTAAAAGCTGTTGATGATGTTTCTTTTACACTAAAACAAGGCGAAACACTTGGCCTTGTTGGTGAAAGTGGTTGTGGCAAAACAACAGTTGGTCGTACACTTTTGCAACTTTATAAACCAACAGCAGGACGTATTGTTTTTGATGGTGAGGTTTTGTTTGATTCTGGCGAAGTTTATGATGAAAACGGCATATTAAAACTTGATGATAAAGGTATGCCTGTTATTGATAAATCTCGCATAAAAACAGTTGATATGCTACCTTATCGCAAACAAATGCAAATGGTTTTCCAAGATCCATACTCCTCATTAAACCCACGTATGACAGTTGAGGAAATTATCGCAGAACCTATTGATGTGCATAAACTAATGAACTCTAAAAAGGACCGCCACGATAAAGTTATGCAACTTATGGAAACAGTTGGCCTTAATGCAGAGCATGCTACACGTTACCCTCATGAATTTTCAGGTGGTCAACGTCAACGTATAGGTATTGCACGTGCGCTTGCTGTAGACCCTAAATTTATTGTGTGTGACGAACCTGTTTCTGCACTTGACGTTTCTATACAAGCTCAAGTTATTAATATGTTTGAAGATTTGCAAGATAAATTTGGTTTGTCTTATCTATTTATCGCTCATGATTTGCTAGTTGTTCACCACATTGCAGACCGCATTTGTGTTATGTATCTTGGCAATGTTATGGAAATCGCAGATGCTGATGATTTAAACGAAAGCCCTATGCACCCATACACTCAAAGCTTGCTTTCCGCTGTTCCTGTGCCAGATCCTATTACAGCACGTGCAAGCAAACGTATAGTGCTAGAGGGTGATGTAC
This sequence comes from uncultured Faecalibacterium sp., assembly GCA_964370685.1. Classification (GTDB taxonomy): domain Bacteria; phylum Bacillota; class Clostridia; order Oscillospirales; family Ruminococcaceae; genus Faecalibacterium. The sequence continues at coordinate 98,303 of CAYJKG010000004.1, forward strand.
CATCACCACTTAAAAAGCCTAGCGGTTGCCCATTCCGCACACGTTGCCGTTTTGCAACAGAACAATGTGCGCAACAATGCCCACCTTTAACTGATAGAGGTAATAGGCATTTTGTAGCATGTTGGAATAAATAATTTGTAGTTTTAGTGTTTTTTCGATATATTGCAAAACATTAAAAAAATAAAATAATTAAAAGCGAAGCACAAAGTTTAACCTTTAGTGTTTCGCTTTTTTGTTTAGTAAGTTGCTATTTGTTCAAATTGCTTTTTGTGTTTAGTTTTATAAAGTAGTATATATTTGCAAGTATAAACCAAATAAAATAAAGCAAAGTTATTAAAAAATTTCCTTGGTAATATTTTTCTTGCGCTAAAGCCCAATCATCTTTCATATAAACATTTATATTTGTGGGGAAATCGCTATATGTGCCATCATTACTAATAAATGAAATGTTTACAAACTCTACTTCTTTGTTATAATCTTGGTAGGTAAAAAGTAAATTTCCATTTGGGTCTGTAACTTCGGTTTTGTGTGCTTCTTCGTAGCTTATCAAATTGCCGTTCTCTAAAAAATATCTGGTTTCATCTATAGGTCCGTCTATAACTAATTCTGGTGCTGTTGTTTCAACGTTATCGGAATTTTCAAAAACAGAGGGAAACCATACGAATTCTTGGGTGTGTGTAGGCTCGTCATTGTTTGGTGTTTTTTGTTCTATAAGCTCTATAAAAGGTTCTTTTTCGGTAAAAATTAAAGGCGTTGCATGTGCTTTTACACCAGCGTTTAGGTAAACTAATTGAGCTAAAAAAGTTATAGAGCTAAGCACAGCGAATAATATAGTGCTTTGGTGCTTTAATTTGCACTTGAAAAGTATCTTTTTAACTTTAGCATCTTCTGCTGAGTGTATTTTTTTGGCTATTGCCCACTTCCAAAAAAAATGAAGTGCAAAAACTTTAAAAATAATGCCACTAACTGCTATAAAAATAGCCGCTATTAAAAAATAATCAATTAAATCTATACCCCAGTTACTATTTTGTGCAAAAAATATTAAAGGTAATAGGCTTGCAATAGTTGCAAAAGCAATGCGGTAAAACATGATATATTTGCTAAAAAGTATTTGTTTTGCATTTGTTACATCTGTGTTTTCGGTTTCCTCATCATCTATCGTTAGCGAGTGCATGGCATTGTTCCAAAAAACTAGCTCACACAAAACAGCAACTACGGCAAAAATTAAACCTAAAAAGCCGCCTAAACTAGCACGCAGAAAAACATTATTGCAAATTATAGCAGTAACAAAGGCTAAAGCTAAAAAACCATAAGCGATTAATGTTTGGTTGATAAACTTGTTTTTAATATCAGAAACTAAACGTGCTCGCTGTTTTTTTGCACGTGTTGGTGTTGTGCTATTGGTAGTGCTTGGTTGTTCTGCTGTGGTATTGTTGCGCTCACCTGCTAATAGCTCGTCGCAAGTAATGCCGAAAACCTCTGCAATAACCGGTATAAGCGCAAGGTCAGGCAATCCGTCGCCACATTCCCAACGGCTAACGCTTTTGTCAGTAACGTTTAAGCGCAAGGCTAGCTCTTTTTGTGTCATACCATTTGCTTTGCGCAAAACGGAAACAAAAGCACCTATATTTTTTTGTTGCATATAAACTCCTTTTGAATAAGTTTGTTACCTGTATTTATCTTAAAAATTAAATAGATTAAAACAATTGTTTAAAATTATTCTAGCAAACTAAGAATATTTTGACAACTCATTTACCAGAGAATTACTCTCGCAAAGCGAGAATTTTAGCTATTACATTTGTCTGGTTGGTAGGATGGTGTGTTTTAAGCATTAAAATATGCCACAAATTAATAAAAACTAATTTGTGGCATATGAAATTTGCGCTTGCAAATTAAATGCAGATTTTAAGATGTACTATCAAACTATACTGTCTAAACCTCTGCGGTTTAAAGGTGTTGATAAAATAATTTGTGTGCTTGTTTGACCAAATGTTTGTAAGTTTAAAATTAACTGCTCTAGCGTTACCATATCTTGGCAACTAACTTTTATAATAAAGCTATGGCTACCTGTAACGTGATGGCATTGCAAAACTTCTTGTTTAAAATCAAGACTTTTTAAAAATTCATCTCTTGAGCTAGGTTGCACAGAAACACTCACTAGAGCGTCAATAGCAGGCTGGTTTGTTGGTCGGTGCAAACAAACCGTGTAACCGCCAATTATTCCATCTGTTTCAAGCTTGCGTATACGGCTTGATACAGCAGGGCTTGTTAAATTTACATGCTCTGCAATTTCTTTAACAGAAATTCTCGCATTTTTTATAAGTAGTTTTAAAATCTTTTGATCTAGTTTATCCATGTTAAGTTCCTCGTTTAGTTAAATAATTTAAATAAATTTTATGAAATAAAAGGCATAACCTCTATTTTTCTTAAATTTTAAAGGGTGGCAATTTTTTAAACTCTATAATCTTAATTATATAAAGTTTTAGGCAAAAAGTAAAGGCTTTTTTAAATAGTTATTTTGTTTTTTAATTTGACAAACAAAAAAATATTGATATAATCATATTATAAACAAAAGTTACCAATAAAGTGGTAACAATTATTATGATATTTACTAACACACATATATATACTTTCCCACCCCTCTATACAAAAAAACTCACTGCCAGGTGAGTTTTTTTGTTTGTGTTAAATAGTGATACTAATTTTAGTAAAGTTATAAAAAAAAGTGATGTTTTTTTCAAAAAACTACTTGACAAAATAATAAAAAATTGTAATATAAAAAAAGGAGTTTATTTTTTTGTAACGATTTGTAATCGATTACATTTTTTAATTACATTATTTGTAATCGATTACAAAAGGAGATGGCAATGGCAACAATAAAAGATGTAGCACAACTAGCTGGTGTTTCTGTTGCAACTGTTTCAAGGGTAATTAATTTACCACACACAGTGAGCGAAAAAAAACTAAAAGCTGTTGAAAACGCTATTCAAGAGTTAAATTATACGCCTAACTCAATAGGGCGTAATTTGCGGTGGCAACATACTAAACGTATTTTGGTAGTGCTTAATAATATATCTAACCAGTTTTACTCAGGTGTATTAAAAGGTATAGAGGAACGTGCAAAGCAAGATAATTATTCGACATTAATTTGCACGACTAGAAATAATAGAGATGCAATACTTGGCCATATAGAGATGCTTAGCAGTAAAGCAGCAGATGGTGTAATATTTTTATCACCAGAACTTGCAAGTGATGAAATATTAAAAGTTAGTGCGGATTATCCAATAGTATGTACGTGTGAGCCAGTTAAAAGCGAGGAAATAACGTGTGTAACTATAGATAACGTGAAAGCAGGGTATGATGCAACCAAATTTTTACTAAGCAAAGGGCATAGAGATATAGTGCTAGCAGGTGGTGATAACGAAATTTCATATTCATCAGAATTACGTGAAATTGGTTTTAAAAAAGCCATGCAAGAAAATGCAATTGAAATTACACCAGATACAATAATAAATGATGGTTATGGTTTTAATAGTGGTGTGCGCATAGCGGAAAAAATATTAAAACGCTCAAAATTGCCACAAGCAGTGTTTGCAATATCAGACGCTAGCGCAATAGGTATAATAAAAACACTTCACGAAAATGGTGTGCGTGTGCCAGAGGATGTTTCGGTAATGGGGTTTGATAACACAACTATTAGCGAAATGTATATACCATCGGTGGCAACAGTTTCGCAACCACGTTTTGAGATGGGCAGCATGGCAATGGAATTGCTTATTAATATGATAGAGGGTAACAAAACTGAAAAAAACAATACAGTTGAACATAAAATTGTTGAAAGACAATCTGTAATTAATAAGTAAGGAAAAAATCATTAGTTTTATATAAGGACACAAACGAAAATGGAAATATTTTTTTGAAGTTTTACCTGCAATACAAAAAGTAAAATATCAAAAAATAATAAAATAAATTAATAACAAAAATAAGAAACGGAGAAATTAATAATGGAAAAAATCAAAGTAGGTGTAATCGGTTGTGGTGGTATAGCAATGAGCAAACATTTACCATCTATTAAAGATACAGATAGGGTGGAGATAGTTGCGTTTTGCGATATTGATGAAGCAAAAGCGATTAAAGCTAAAGAAAATTTTGGCACAGAAAACTCAAAAGTTTTTACAGATTATAAAGAACTTTTGAAAGTAGAAGAAATAACCGCTGTTTATGTTTTAACACCTAACCGCTCGCACAGCTTTATTTCTATAGATGCTATGAAAGCTGATAAACATGTTATGTGTGAAAAACCAATGGCAAAAACATATGTCGAGGCAAAACAAATGGTAGAAGTAGCCAAGGAAACAGGTAAAATTTTAACAATTGGCTACCAAAATCGCTATAATAAATCATCTGATTATATCAAAAAATGTGCGATTAACGGCGAATTTGGCGATATGTACTATGGTAAAGCACACGCTATACGTCGCAGAGCTGTGCCAACTTGGGGCGTTTTTTTGAACGAATACGAGCAAGGCGGTGGCCCACTAATTGATATAGGCACACATGCGCTAGATTTAACACTTTGGGTTATGGATAACTATGAGCCAGAATCTGTTATGGGGTCTGTGTATAAAAAGCTTGGCGACCAAAAAAATACAGGCAACGCATGGGGCGATTGGGATACAGAAAAATTCACAGTTGAAGATTCCGCAATGGGCTTTATCAAAATGAAAAACGGCGCAACAATCAACCTTGAAGCCTCTTGGGCGCTAAATAGCCTAGATGTTGACGAGGCGAAAACAACTATATGCGGCACACAAGGTGGTGCTGATATGAAAGACGGCGTACGTATAAACTACGTTAAAAATGATACACAAGTTGTTGAAACACCTAATCTTGAAGAAAAAAGTGGTGTCGCTTTTTATGAGGGTGCCTCTGAAAGCCCACAATTGCGTGAACAAAATGTATTTTTAGATGCAATTACAAAAGGCACACCGCTAACAGTTTTACCAGAACAAGCACTAGTTGTTACTCAGTTATTAGAAGCAATTTATGAATCTGCAAAAACAGGTAAAGCAGTATATTTTAACTAATAAATGAGATTTTAGCCGTTTTTTGTTGAACTAAAAGGAGAATTGTATGAGAGCTAAGTTGGCATTACAGCTGTGGAGCGTTAAAAAAGCCTTTATGGAGGATTATAAACAAACACTTAAAAAAATAGCACAGCTAGGTTTTGCAGGCGTTGAGTTTGCAGGTTATAGACGCTTAGAGGGCGCAGAGCTAGACCTTTTTAAAAACGAAGGTGCAAATGTTTTAAAGCAAATACCAGCTGAAAAATTTATAAATATCCCCGCGGAGGATATAAAAGCAGCATTAGAAGAAAATAACTTAGTTGCGTGCGGCGCACATGTACAGTTAGATGATATTATTAATAAGCTAGATGAAGTTATTGCATACAACAAAATAGTTGGCAATAGTTATATTATTTGCCCTTTTGCAGTTGTTGACGAGCGTGAAAAACTTGATGATTTAATTGCAAAATTAAACACAGCCTCAGCTCAGTTAAAAGCCAATGGCATGGTGCTAGGCTACCACAACCACAACCATGAGTTTGTTGAATATGACGGTAAGTTTGCACTGGATATTATATTTGAAAACGTGCAAGATATATGCCCACAAGTTGATACATACTGGGTGTTTAGAGCAGAACAAAATTTTACTGATTATTGCAAAAAATACACAGGTAAATTTATATCACTACACTTAAAAGACGGCACTACTGAAAAAGGCACTACCTTGGGCGAGGGCGAAGTAAATTTACCTGCAGTTATAAGTTTAGCAGATGAAGTGGGTGCAAAGTGGCTTGTTATGGAGGACGAAACACACACAGGCGACGAATTTACATCAATAGAAAAAGGTATAAATAATTTAAACTTATTGCTGAATTGATTTAATAAATATTAAAAGTGTTTAAAATGCAAGCAATTAAATTAAGTAGTTGAATAACATTAACTTTATAACGCACGTATTTTAATGCGTGATTAACGGAGGATATATTATGAAAATAGGCGTTTTTACAGTTTTACTGGGTGATAAAAACCTAGATGATGCATGCGCATACCTTGCTGAAAAAGGTGTGCAAGCTGTTGAAATTGGCTGTGGTGGATACCCCGGCACAGCACACTGCGACCCAAAAGTTTTGCTAAATGACGATACAAAATGCGAGGAATTTTTAGCTACAATTAAAAAACATGGCTTAATTATTAGTGGTTTAAGCTGCCATGCCAACCCT
>CAYJKG010000005.1:0-42046 GCA_964370685.1 uncultured Faecalibacterium sp.
TTGCACTTATTATACAGCCGTTTTTGGCATAAATTCCTTTATGATATTGGCGCAGTGCCAATGCCAGAACCATACGCAAAACGCACTTCCCACGGTATGATTTTAGGCGAAAATGGCGAAAAAATGTCTAAGAGCCGTGGCAACGTTGTAAACCCTGATGATATCATCAAACAATATGGCGCAGATACCATGCGTTTATATGAAATGTTTATGGGTGATTTTGAGCAAGCTGCGCCATGGCAACCATCATCAATTGCTGGTTGCAAACGCTTTTTAGATAGAGTATGGGCACTTTCTGAGCGTTTAGTTCCAGAAAAAGGCATACGCCCAGCGGTGGAAACAATAATGCACCAAACCATCAAAAAAGTAGGCGCAGATATTGAAACACTAAAAATGAACACAGCTATTGCACAAATGATGACACTAGTTAACACCCTTTACGAAAATGGTGGCGCAACTAAAGACGAGCTTTCAATTTTAACTATAATGCTAAACCCATTTGCACCACACATGACAGAAGAACTTTGGGAAACATTAGGTCACAGCCACGACGACCAACTTGCTTTTGCAAAATGGCCAGAGTACAGCGAGGAAAAATGCAAAGCCTCAACAGCAGAAATAGCTGTGCAAGTTAACGGCAAAGTTAAAGCACGTCTAATGGTTGATGCTGAAATTAGCTCTGAGGATGCAATTGCACTAGCAAAAGCAGACGCAGAAGTTGCAGCAGCGATAGCGGGCAAAACAATAGCAAAAGAAATATATGTAAAAGGGCGCCTTGTTAACATAGCAGTTAAAGGTTAAGTTTATTTGGCTAGTTAGGGTTAATGTCTATCAAAAGCTTTGGCACGAAAATAATTCGAACTGCGCTGTATAAAATGAGTTCGAACTATACCGTAACAGCTACAGCAATATAAAAAAATTGAACAGCATATTTTTGCTTTAAAGCTAAAAATATGCTGTTTTTTGTCGTTAAAAAGGATAGTTTTAGCGCGCACGCAAAAAAATGCCTAAAAAAATTAAAAAAATAGTATTTTTTAAAAATAAAGTATTGCTTTTTAAAAATGTTTTTGGTATAATAATGTGGTTGAAAAATAAACAACAACACTCAATTATTTGAGGGCCTTTAGCTCAGTTGGTTAGAGCGGACGGCTCATAACCGTTAGGTCGGGGGTTCGAGTCCCTCTAGGCCCACCTCAAAAAGCACAATCGATTTATCGATTGTGCTTTTTTGCTTTGTGTGGTATTATGTTTATAAAAATTGTTTTTACAATTGGAGGTAAAAAATGCTTGAGTTAAGAGAAGTTACAAGCAAGAATTTTGAAGATATTATAAGATTAAATGTTGCGGAAAATCAAGTTCCTTTTGTGCCGTCAAATGTATATTCAATTGCGCAATCAAGTGTATATAAAGAAACTGCATTTCCGTTCGGTGTTTACGCAAATGATAATTTAGTTGGTTTTGTTATGATTGGTTATCATGAAAATGAAAAGCAACATAAACTTTGGCGCTTAATGATTGACAAAAATCATCAAGGAAAGGGTTATGGAAAATCCGCTTTAAAACTTGCAGTTAATTACATGATTAATCATTATGAAATACTAGAGATAGGAACAAAAACTCATTGTGATAATATCGTTGCACAAAATCTTTATAAATCAATAGGATTTAAGATAGTTGATAAAGTAGACGCAAATCAAATTGTAATGCGATTATCAGTTAAAGATTATGTTGATAATTAACTATTATCAATCCTAAAGCACCCACCACTAAACATTACAAGGAGGGCATCACAACATGGCTTTAATCAAAAACGATATACCAATTTTAGAATATGATGATTGCCAAACAGCAGTTATAATGCCAAATAGAAAAAACTTATATGCTTTCCCTAAAAAGGCAGCTTTTGCTTTTTTGGAAAACGAAATAGAACAATATGCACTTACCTGATATAACTTAAAATAAAACAAAATTAAACAACTGAGAAAAAAGAGGAAACCATGCAAAAAATAGCATTTATTTCAGATATACACTCAAATCCATATGCGCTAGAGGTTGTTTTAGCAGATATAAAAAAGCGTGGAATTACAAACATTTATTGTTTGGGCGATTCCACAGGCTATTTTACACAGCCTAATGCAGTTATAAATATGCTCAAGCAAAATGGTGTTGTAGCGGTGCTTGGCAACCATGATGAAACCTTGCTTGACTATATGGCTATGTGTGAAACTGGCAAAATAGGCGAAAATAAAAACGATAATTTAGAATGGATTAAAAATCAAATTTCTGATGAAAATAAAACATACTTTAAACAGCTACCAAAAAGCCTGAACATAACGCTAAACGGGCATAGCTTTTTGCTAAACCACGGTAGCCCAAACTCAATAAGCGAGTACGTTTTTGAAAATGATGATGAAAAACAATCTGCAATAGCAAAACAGCTAAATGCAGACGCAGTTGTTTTTGGACATACGCATTTGCCTTATATCAAAGAGGTTGCGGGCAAACTGTTTATAAATGCGGGCAGTGTTGGTAAGCCAAAAGGTGGCGATAATCGTGCTTGTTATGTAATTGCAACAGTAGAAACCTCGATTTTTGCTGAAATTATTAAACTGGAATACGATGTAGAAAAAATGGCAACAGAAATTGAAAACTCGCACCTACCTAACGAATATGCACAGGCAGTGCGAAACGCAAATTAAAATTTAAAAACTTACCTAGGTGTGATTTTTACAAAAAAATGTGAATTTTAAAAGTATATTGTGATATAATGAAAATAAACGTCATAATGGAGGTTTTATTGATATGCACGATGAAAAAAATTATGAACAATTAGAGCTAAACTTGAAAGAGTTACGTGGAAAAGTCAATCTCTATAAAATGATATCAAATATTTTTCTGTTTGTGTTTGTGATTAGCATGTTAAGTGTATTGGTAATTGGGATAAGCGATAACACAGATTATAGGCTATATCTTATTGCACCAGTGGCAGGTCTTTCAGCTGTAATAAGCTTTGGGTCAAAAGCAGTTGCTGATAAGTATAAAATGCAGATGAGTTTTCTTTTGCAAAATGCAGATATAATACCAAATGTTTTAAAAGAGGTGTTTACTGTTTTTAAATATACGAAAAATAGTTACATACCAATTGAAACAATCAGGGGTTCGGCCTTGCATAGTGAATTTAATGTGTGTAAAGGTAATGATTATCTGCATGCTGATTATTATGGTGTAAACTTTGAGTTTTCAGACATTTTGTTAGAACGTTTAGAAGCTGGTGGTGGTGACCACAATACTTCAAGAACAGTGTTCAAGGGGTTTTGGATAAAAGTACCTCTCGGTTATACAATACATGAAAGTTTTGCAATTTGGGATACTGGAATAAATAAATCAGGGCTAAAAACTTTTGAAGAACGATTTAAATTAAAAGCCGAAAATATTGAAGTAGCGTTAAGTGTTTTAACCCCTTCTTTTCAAACAAAAATTATGAAATTAAGCGATAAACTGCACGAAAAGTTTTCTGGTGGGCAATTATTTTTACGTGTTAAAGAAAATAAGTTGTATATAACTGTGCATACTATAGCCGATAATTTTGAGCCTGAAATAAATAAAGAGGAAAAGATAATAGATATGGAAAATCGCTTTCGTGATGAAATATCGACAATTGCTGATGTTTTGGAAACAATAGCGGTTAATATAACTCAATTAAAACAGATGTAAAAAATAATAGCGCCTACAAAAATGATTGTAAAATAAATATTAAACTGGAGGCTTTAACATGTGTACGTCAATAGCGTGGAAAAATGGAGATTTTTATATAGGCAGAAATATGGATATAAGTTTTGATTTTGATAGAAAAATTGTTATAACACCAAGAAACTATATTTTTAATTTTAAAGAAGTGCCACAAATAAGCACACATTACGCAATAATGGGTGCTGCTATGGTTGCAAACGATTTTCCGCTTTATGCTGAGGCAGTTAACGAAAAAGGCTTATATATGGCAGGGTTAAATTTTCCTGAAATGGCCGTTTTTAGCAAGAGCGTTGCAAATAAAAATAATGTTACAGCAAATGAATTTATACCTTATATTTTGTGTAAAGCTGCTAATATAAATGAGGCGAGTGAGCTTTTAAAACAAATAAATGTAACGGATACATCTTTTATGGAGGGGTTACCTATACCAAGTTTGCATTTTATTATATCTGATAAAACTTTATCTTTAGTTGTGGAATGCACAAAAACTGGTATGCATATTTACGAAAACAAAACAGGTATTATGACGAATAATCCTTCTTTTGATATGCAATTACACGCATTAAATAATTATATGCATTTATCAAACAAAAGCCCAGATAATAATATGACAAACGAACTTGAACTTAAACACTATTGCATGGGTTTAGGTGCGCTTGGTTTACCGGGTGATTTTTCCTCGCAATCTCGTTTTGTTAAAGCGTATTTCTTAAAGGCAAACGCTGTAGCTGAAAAAACCGAAACATCATCAATGATACAAATGTTTCACATATTAAATGCTGTTGCAATGGTACGTGGTAGCGTGTTAGATGGCGAAAAATATGATATAACTGTATATTCGTGTTGTATAAATGCAGATAAAGGCATTTACTATTTTAAAACGTATGAAAGTTGTGGTATTTCAGCTGTATATATGCATAACGAAAACTTAGAAAATAAAGAGCTTATTGTATACTCATATAATCCAAATATGCAAATTAATAGTGTTAATTAACTCTATTTTATTAATTATTGTTTTATAACTATTGCAACAAACCTCTAAAAGCGATATACTATAAAAGTCAGAGTAAAATGCTGTGCGTAGCTTGTTAAAACAAAGCTGAAGTGCCAAGGCAACGGGGAGTTGTGCTTTGGACGAAAGGGTGAAAACCCTGCGGTACAGCATTTGCATCCCGCTGCCGCATACCTTGGTTTTAGTTGTTTTTATAAATATATTTATGCAATTTTAATTTATTATTAAAATTTTTTTGGTAGTTAATTTGCTTGCATTTTAATAATTTTATACAAACAGCTTTACCTCCATTTGTGGCGCTTATCACACGTGTGTAGTAGCCGCGTGTAGGAGGTATTTTATTATGAAAAATTTCAAAACTCGCAAAATGGTGCTGGCAGCTTTTTTTATAGCCTTAAGCATAGTTTTAACACATGTGCTCACTATTTCAACACCCATTGTACGCATTAACCTTGGAGGTTTACCTATCTTACTTTCAGGTGCGCTGTTTGGCCCAGTGATAGGTTTTACTGTAGGCGCAATTGCTGATTTAATAGGCGGCACTCTTGCTGGTTATTCAATCAACCCACTAATTACACTTGGCACTGCATGTGTAGGTGGGTTTATGGGGCTGTGTGTACGTTTTATACCACTTAAAAAAATATCTATGCGGTTGCTTTTAGGCGTAATTATTGGTAATTTAGTAGGCAGTGTTATTATAAACTCGCTTGCACTACATATTTTTTATGGTTGGACACTGCAAGTGCTTTGGGTGCGCATACCAGAAAATGTATTTATTGGTATTGCGGAATACTTTTTGCTGTTTTTTTTGTTTAAAAATAAAGAGATACAAAAAGTATTTATGCAAAATGAAAAACAAAAGATTAAAGGCGAGTTGAATATATGAATTACGAAGAATGCTTAAACTATATACATAGTGTGAAATGGCAGGGACACAAACCAGGGCTAGAGCGCACGCAGGAGCTTTTGCGCCTACTCGGAAACCCTGAAAAACAACTGAAATTTATACATGTTGCAGGTACAAATGGCAAGGGTAGTACCTGTGCAATGCTTGCAAGCGTGCTACAAAAAAGTGGGTATAAAACAGGCCTTTATACCTCGCCTTTTATACATAGATTTAATGACCGTATGCAGATAAATGGCAAATGCATACCAGATGAAAAACTAGTGGCGCTTATAGAAAAAATACGCCCACTTGCCGATGAAATGGCAGATACCCCCACAGAGTTTGAAGTTATAACAGCACTAGGCATGCTTTATTTTGCTTGTGAAAAATGTGATGTTGTTGTTCTAGAAGTTGGTCTTGGCGGAACTTTAGATTCAACAAATGTTATACCCTGCCCAGAGGTTGCTGTTATAACTAGCCTCGGCTTAGACCACACGTCAGAGCTAGGTTCAAGCATGGCAAAAATTGCAAATGCAAAAGCTGGTATAATAAAAAATGGCGCAGATGTTGTTTTTTATGGTAGCACCCCAGAGGCTGAAATTGTTATTGAAAACACATGTAAACAAAAAAATGCAAGGTTAACAAAAGTCGATTTTAACAAGTTAAGTTTAAAACGACATGCTTTAGATGGTATAGTTTTTGATTTTGCTGAAAATATAAATTTGAACTTACCTTTGCTTGGCACATATCAACCTAAAAATGCAGCAGTAGCACTTACCGCAATTGAAGTATTGCGTAATAAAGGCTGGAAGATCTCACAAATAAATATGAAAGACGGCATAGCAAATGTAAACTGGCAAGGACGTTTTGAAATAATTTGTCAAAAACCAATGTTTATTTTAGATGGTAGCCATAACACGCCAGGCTTATATGCCACAATACAAAGCCTAAAAACATATTTTGAAAACCAAAAATTTGTGTTTGTGCTAAGTGTAATGGCGGATAAAAACTATGATGAAATGCTAGAAATGTTAAAACCTATTGCAAAACATGTTTTAGCAGTTAAGGCAAATATTCCAAGGGCACTAAGCGCGCAAAACCTAGCACAAGCTGCACAAAAACACGGCATAAACGCAACTGAATGTGATAGCATATATAATGCAGCTAAAATTGCAATACAAGGCGCAAACGATGATATTATTTGTGCGTTAGGTACTTTATATTTTTCAGAAGATATAAGGCAAAGTGTGAACAAAATAGTTGAAAACAAATATTAAAAGGGGAAAATATGGCTTTTGCATTATTAGCTAATCAGAAATATCAGCCAGAAAAACCATTGTTTTCCAATTTTGATTTGCGCAAATTAATCATACCTATAATAATAGAGCAAACCTTAGCAATGACAGTAGGTATGATAGACACTATGATGGTATCTACAGTAGGTGAGGCGGCTATTTCAGGCGTTAGTCTTGTTGATATGATAAGTGTCTTAATTAATAGTGTTTTTGCAGCGCTTGCTACTGGTGGCGCTGTTGTAATAAGCCAATATTTAGGCGCAAAAATGCGAGAAAAAGCAGATAATAGTGCCTCGCAACTTATGTTGTTAAGTACTCTGCTTGGTGTTGTTGTGGGCGGTTTGTGCCTTGTTTTTGCACATGTTATCATGGCAAATTTATATGGTGCAATTGATGCTGAGGTTTATGAAGCTGGGCTTTTATATTTGCGTGTTTCGGCTGTTAGTTATCCTTTTTTAGCTATTTATAACTCAGGTGCAGCAATTTTTAGAAGTATAGGCAACTCAAAAATTTCAATGAAAGTTAGCCTTTTAATGAATGTTATAAATGTTTTTGGTAATGCTTTTTGTCTTTTTGTGCTAGATTTAGGTATATTAGGTGTTGCAATACCAACGGCACTTTCTCGCATTTTTGCAGCTATTGTAATGCTTTATTGCACAACTCGCTATGGTGGCGTTTTGCGTGTAGTGCCAACAATAAAGCTAGATACACAACTAGATTTGAGAATTATGCGCATAGCATTGCCATCAGCTTTTGAAAACTGCCTTTTTCAAGGTGGGCGAGTAATGGTTGTTAGCATGATAGCAACCTTTGGAACTATGCAAATAACAGCGCATACAGTAGCAAATAATCTTTGTGGAATAGCGTGTATTCCAGGGGCCTCCTTTGCTATTGCGATAGTAACAATTATTGGTCGTGCAGTTGGTGCAAATGACACAAAACAAGTTATATATTACACAAAAAAAATGATGTTTTGGGTTTATTCAATTGCAGGTGTATGGAGCTTATTTATAATTTTAACTTCGCCAATTTTATTGAATTTTTATACGCTAACTGCACAAACCTCAGCACTTGCTACGCAATTAATTTATATACATGTAGGTATGGGTATTTTGCTGTGGCCAGCGTCCTTTAGCTTTCCCAATGCATTGCGCGCAGCAAGTGATGTGCGTTTTACGATGATAGTTGCAATTGCAAGTATGCTATTTGCGCGTATAGGCATGAGCTATGTTTTATGCTTGCAATTGGGACTTGGTGCAATAGGTGTTTATTGGGCAATGGTGTTAGATTGGCTAGTTAGAGTAATATTTTTTATGTGGCGATTTGCTAGCGGCAAATGGAAGAATAAATATATTTCAGATAATAGATAGATTTTAGCATTATTAAATAATAATCAAAAAAAGCTATAAACAAATAAAAAAAATGGAGGTTTTTATGAAACTTATTAGTTGGAACGTAAACGGTTTGCGAGCATGTTTGACACATGGGTTTGCTGAACATTTTTATAATTTTGATGCAGATGTTGTTTCCTTACAAGAAACAAAAATGCAACCTGGACAAGCGGATTTTCACCCTGAAGGTTATGTGGAGTATTTTAACTCAGCCGATAAAAAAGGTTATTCGGGTGTTGCTTGCTATGCAAAGCAAAAGCCTCTAAGCGTAACTTCTGGCATAAGCGTAGATGAGCACGACCACGAGGGACGTGTTTTAACCCTTGAGTATGATAATTTCTACTTAGTTAACTGCTACACACCAAACAGTCAAAACGAGCTAAAGCGTCTTGATTACCGCATGACATGGGAGGAAGCTTTTAAAGCTTATTTGTTAAAACTTGATGAAACAAAACCTGTAATATTATGTGGAGATTTAAACGTAGCACACGAAGAAATTGACCTTAAAAACCCTAAAACAAACCACATGAGTGCAGGTTTCAGCGATGCTGAACGTGAAAAAATGACTCTATTATTAGGGAGTGGTTTTGTTGATACCTTCAGACATTTAACACCTGAACAAGTTAAATATAGTTGGTGGAGCTATAGAGGCGGAGCAAGAGCAAGAAATGTCGGTTGGCGTATAGATTACTTTTTAGTGTCAAAACGCATTGCTGATAAAGTAAAAATTGCAGATATACACAGCGAAATTTTAGGTAGTGACCATTGCCCAATTGTTTTAGAGATAGATTTATAATTTTTGCGTTATAAAATTAAATTTTATACTGTAAAATGCTTGTAGTTTTAAATAGTTGTGATATTATTAATAAAAGATAATATTTTATTAAATTAATACATAATTGAAAGGATATTTAAATGGCATTTTTAAAAGATTACACAACAGAAGAAAAAAGTTGGATGATGTACGACTGGGCAAATAGTGCGCATTCTGTTTGTGTTGTTACCATTTTGCCTATTTTTTTCCAAACAGTGGCCGCAGCAACACAAAATAATACATCCACTATGTCAATTTGGGGATATGCCACAAGTATTGCGATGTTAATTGTAGCCGTAGCAGCTCCAATTTTAGGTGCGCTAGGTGATTTTAAAGGTTGGCGCAAAACCTTGCTAACAATTTTTACAGTAATAGGTGCAACCTCGTGTTTATTGCTTGCGTTTTCGCCTATGCTAGATTTTTCAACACCATCAGCGGCAACAAGGGTTGTTTGGTTTATTTTAGTTTTTTACATAATTTCAGTAATAGGTTTTAATGCCTCGCATTTATATTACGATGCTTTTTTAACAGATGTAACAACCGAAGAACGTGCAGATCAAGTTTCAGTAATGGGTTATGGTCTTGGCTATATAGGCGGCTCTACAATACCGCTAACCATATTTTTAATCATGAACCTTATGGGGGTTGATTTGCTAGTATGTTTAAGTTTTGTTTTTGCGCTTTCTGGCGTTTGGTGGTTGTTTTTTTCCATGCCGTTACTGCTACATGTTGAGCAACGTGGTGGTAAACGGGCGCAAAGCAAAGCAGTGCACGGCGCTGTTACTGGTATTTTTAAAACTGCCAAAAAAATTATTGCAAATAAACAAGTGTTCTTTTACATAGTTGCATATTTTTTCTATATTGATGGCGTGCACACTATTATAACTATGTCCACCAGTTATGGAGCAAACCTTGGTTTAGATAGTACGGATATGATGATAGCGCTTTTACTTGTACAAGTTTTAGGCTTACCATTTTGTATGTTATATGTCAAACTTTCAAAAAAATATGGACCACGTATTATGGTTGGTGTAGCTATAATAATTTATACTTTTATTTGTATATTTGCGTTTTTTATGTCAGAAATTTGGCATTTTTGGTTGCTGTGCATTCTCGTTGCAACAAGCCAAGGTGGCATTCAAGCACTTTCACGTTCTATGTTTAGTCGTTTAATACCAGATAAAAGTCAAAGTGGTGAGTATTTTGGTTTCTTTGATGTTTTTGGTAAATTTAGTGCAATAATAGGCCCTGCACTTTGTGGTTTTATATCTGCAATTATGTATACTCATTTTCAAGAGCAAGACCCAAGCCTCACAGCGGATATGCTTAATAAAATGAGCGCACCATATGGCATACTTTCAATAATTGCCTTGTTTTTTATAGGCGGTGCAGTGTACTTTTTTGTTTTGCCAAAGTATTTAAATAAAACAATAGAAAATAAACAGCAATAAGGAGAATAACAAATGCCTGAGGGCTATACACATGCTTATATAGCGAGAACTGCGGCGGCACAAAGCGCCTTTACTGTTAAAAATAAAGCTGCGTTTATTGCTGGCGCACAAGGAGGAGATTTGTTTTTTTCTTTTGAAGCGTGGAAGCCTAGTAAAAAACGTCGATATGCGATGAAAGAATTAGGTAACCGCCTACATGAGGAAAAAACACAGCTTTTTTTGAAAAATTTAGCAAAACATGCTCAAACTCCCGCTCAGTTAGATTATTTTATGGGTTTTGTGGCACACTATACAGCAGATACAACTGTGCACCCTTATGTGGTGGCAGTTACTCAAAAAGGTGAAGTTTACGATGTTAAATGTGGGCATGGTTATTTTGAAATAGCGTTAGATACCCATGTTTGGCGTAGACAAACGGGTCGTAGTGATTTTAAAATAAATAAATTTGCTCCTAAATTAGTAGGCGCACCACTTGCAGAAATTGTAGGACAGCTTCATAAAGCACTTAAAGATACCTATGAGATTGATGTTCCGTGGAAGTGCATTTGCGATGCAATAGCGCACAACAGGGCGGTTCGTAGAATGTTTTCTTCACGGTTTAAGTTAAAATATATACTTTTTTGGTTGGTCGAACCACTTTTTGGTGGTCGAGGTGCAATAACAGTGCATGTTCACCCGCGCAATTTACGTGGTAGTTCAAAGCATGATATTAAAAAGGGTAAAATATTACCAAATCCATGGAAAGATCCTACAACAGGTGAAATTCACGCAGAAAATATTGATGAACTGATAGAACGTGCTGTAACACGCACAGCAGATGTATATAGCACATTACTTAAAAATGGTGCAAACAAAGAATTTTGGGATTTGCTTGGTAGCTGTGACTACGTAACAGGCACAAAAACTGAGCGTAGCAGTTAAACAAGAAAAAACGATATAACTAAAAGGAGAATTAAATGAACAACATTAACAGTGTAATAGATAGTTTTATTAACACAAACAAGGAAGAAATTTTGCGAAATGTTGGCCGTTTAATCGCTATTGATAGCGTTGAAACAGCCCCCGCACAAGATGCACCCTTTGGTGAGGGTGCAAAAGCAGCACTTGATAAAACTTTAGAAATTGCAAACGAGCTTGGCCTTGAAACAAAAAACTGTGAAAATTATATAGGCTATGCTGAAATAGACGGCGAAGAAAAAGATAAATATCTAGCAACTATTTGTCATGTGGACGTTGTACCAGTTGGCAACGGTTGGAATAGCAATCCGTTTGAAATGATAATTAAAGATGGTTGGATGATAGGCCGTGGTGTTGCTGACGATAAAGCTCCGATGATAGCTACACTTTATGCATTGAAATTTATAAAAGATAATAACATCGCTTTGCGCTACCCTATACGCGCACTTGCAGGCACAAACGAAGAAACAGGAATGAAAGACGTTAGATATTATCTAAAAAATTATGCACCACCTGTTTTTTGCTTTACACCAGATGCAGAGTTTCCAGTTTGTAATGGCGAAAAAGGACATTTTCATGGTAAATTAGTAAGCCCAGTATGTGCTGGCGATATAATTGAGTTTGAGGGCGGTGTTGCCAATAACGCAGTGCCAGACCGTGCAAGTGCACTTGTTAAAGCGGATATATCAACTTTAAAAAGTGCAGATAAGATAACAATTGAGCAAGAGGGCGAGTTTGTGCGTGTGCGTGGTTTTGGCGTTGCTGGACATGCTGCTATGCCACAAAACACACACAATGCAATAGGTATAGTTGTAAATTATTTGTTAGATAATGCCATTGGTAACGAGGCAGAGCTTGCATACCTTGCAGATTTACAAAAGCTACATTCTAACTATGATGGTTCGGGTTTAGGAGTTGCAGCTGAGGATAAACCTTTTGGCCCTTTAACACTAGTTGGCGGGCGCATTTATATGCAAGACGGTCAAATTTATCAAACAATGGATTCTCGTTTTCCGACAACTACTTCTTGCGAAATAATCTCAAATGCTATGCAAGCTGCTATTAAAGGGGCAACTTTAAAAGATGCTTTTGCCGCAGAACCTTTTTATATATCTGATGATAGCCCAGCTATTAGAGCTTGCATTGACACATACAACGAGATAACAGGTGAAAACGCAACACCTTTTACTATGGGAGGTGGAACATACGCACGTCACTTTCCATATGCTGTAAGCTTTGGCCCAGAGCACAGAGATACAAAGTTGCCTGACTTTGGTGGGCCTATGCATGGAGCAAACGAAGCTGCAAGTGTTGAGGAGCTTTTAGAGGCATTAAAAATTTATATTGTTACATTGCTAAAATTACAAGAAATTGATTTTTAATATTTAATATTAATAAGCCATAATATTTCTTTAATACAATTTGTATTAAAGATGAAACAATAAACCGTGAGTGATGTTTTTTCATCACTCACGGTTTACTATTTTTGTAATTATTATGCTATAACAAAATTATGTTTCATCGTAGATAGATACATAACGGCTATTTTTATCTTCTTGCAATAATAAAAGCAAGCCGAACACAATAGCGGCAATGCCAAAAAGTGCTAGTAAAAATTTTTTGAGTAGTTTCATAAGATGGCCTCCTTTTTATGTCTGAAATAAGCTGAAATTCTTGTTACATAATGTTAGTATAGCATAAAATTATAAGCTTATCAACATATATTATAAATGATTATATTTGTAAAATATTTTTTAGTTTGTATCTCTTATTTGTGTTGTAAGTTCGTCAAGATTCATGTCGTAACAGGGCAAACAATGCTCCATAAACCAATCAACTTCAGGGCAGTGCATAGCTATTAATGCTGTTTTTTGTTGTTTTTGTGCAGCGGCAAATTCTCTATTGCCACGTCCACATTCTTCGTTGCACTTTATTAACGCTGAAAGTCTATCTGCACCTTTTAAAAGTTTATGCTCAGCCTCCGTTAAGCAATCTTGCGTTATATAAGGTTCAAATTCTTCCTGAAGTTCCTTGGGCAAAAAGCGTAGTATTTCACCCATACTTTCACGTTCTAGCGCCTTATATGCATTTTTCATTTTATCATTTTTGTATTTAACAGGCGTTGGCATATCACCAGTGATAATCTCAGGGGCATCATGGTATAAAGCTGCAACTGTCACAAGTTCGGCTCTGCAAGGTGTGCCAGTGTAGCGTTTTGCAATAAGGCAAAGTACATGTGCTAAATGTGCAACATCAAGGCTGTGTTCGCTTAAAGTTTCGCTACGTGCAGAGTGCATAAGGCACCAACGTGTAATGTACTTCATACGAGATAAAAGTGCGTTAAAAGGATAAAGCATAAGTTCCCCCTATATAAAATTAGCGTATTTTGTAAAATTGCAATATATTTTCTGAAAAATAAGATAATTTTTAACTTAATATTTTATAGTATAGCATAAAAGACTATTTTTATATAGTGTTTTGTGGTATAATAATTTGGAGTGTATAGAATTAATTTTAAATAATACAGGAGATAATTTGTGTTCTTTCCTTTAAAAAATAAAAATAAACAATTACATGTTGTAGGTCAACATTTTACGCAAAATAAAAACCGTTTTTGGCAAACATTTTTTATATGTGGCATTGCTGCAACTATAATATTTTTACCATATTATATCATAGATGGCGGTTTTTTCCGCTATGCTGGGGATTTTAACAGCCAACAAATAACTTTTTACCAATACTTAAATGGTTTTGTTAAAAATGGTGGTACGTTCTCGTGGGAGACAGACCTCGGCTCTGGCGCGCTTAACGCATACTCGTTTTACCTTTATGGTTCGCCATTTTTTTGGTTTTCGGCTATTTTTCCGCAAAGCTGGTTGCCGTATTTAATGGTGCCATTACTAGTGTTAAAATTTGCAGTGGCAGGCGGCGGCGCGTATCTTTATTTAAAACGATATGCTAAAAATCACGATTATGCAGTTATTGCAGCATGTCTATATGCACTTTCTGGTTTTGCAATTTACAACGTATTTTTTAACCATTTTGTTGATGTTGTTGCGTTGTTCCCGTATTTAATGTGGGCACTAGATAGAACTATTTATGATAATAAATATGGACAGTTTGCTTTTTGGATAGCCATTAATTTTTTAAATAATAATTTTTTCTTTATAGGGCAAGTTTTATTTATTTGCATTTATTTTATCTGCAAGCTTTGTTCTAAAACATTTAAACTAACACCAAAACTTTTTGCAAAACTAGCAATTGAAACTTTGCTAGGTGCTGGTATGGGTGCATTAATTGCAATACCAGGTTTTTTATCACTTTTAGAAAACCCACGTAGTATAGATTTATCTTCAGGATATGGTTTTTTAATGTATAGCACAGTCCAGCAATATTTTGCAATTTTGCTAAGCTGGATATTACCACCAGATTCACCATATATAACTAGCCTTTGGAGTGAGGGCGTTATAAAATGGACAAGTATGACGGCATATTTGCCACTTTGTAGCTTAGCGGCCGTTATTGCTTATTGGAAAACACGTGGCGCTACATGGATAAAACGTGTGTTACTTACATGCGCAATTTTTGCACTTGTACCAGTTTTAAATAGTGCGTTTTATGCACTAAATTCTAGTTATTATGCACGTTGGTATTATATGCCAGTGCTAATTTTATCAACTGCTAGTATGATAGCTTTTGAAGATGAAAAAGTTAAATTTGGCGGAGCAACAGCAAAACTTGGCATAATAATGCTTGCAACTCTTGCATTTGCAGTAGTGCCTGTTTTTGATAGCAAAGAGGAAACATGGTCTATAGGTGTTTTGCAAAATGTTGGGCAATATGTAGAAGTTTTATTTTTTGGTGTGGCAGGACTTTTAGTTTTTGCATGGGTTAACAAATATTGGCGAGGTAACGAAAAATACGCAAAAATTTTATTGATAGCTGTTTTTAGTTTTGCAGTTGCCTTTGGTATGGTACACATAGGCGTTGGTAAATTTGCACAGTGGGAGGGCGATAAAGGTCTAGATGAACAATATCATGGCGCGCAAAACCTAAGCGAGAAATTGCCAGAAGGTTCGTATCGTGTAGATACATATAATTGCTACGATAACCTTGGCCCGTGGCTAGGCAAAAGTAACTTGCAATTTTTTAATAGTACCGTTGCACCAAGTATATTAGAATTTTACCCGAGTGTCGGTGTAAAGCGTGATGTTAGCAGTAAACCAGAGCTAGATAAATACGCCTTGCGCTCCTTGCTTGGAGTTAAATATACAATTATGCCACAATGGGAAGAAGAAAATTTTCTTGCAGAAGAAATCAAAGGTTGGGAACTTTTGATGTATGAGGAAGATTTTGCAATTTATGAAAATCAAAATTATTTGCCAATAGGTTTTGCATATGATTATTATGTTACTCAGGAGCAATTCGACACAGTTTCAGCTAATAGCAGAGCAAATTTACTATTAAGTGCAGTTATGCTCTCGCAAGAGCAAATAGAAGCATTGCAAGATAATGATTTAACACTAAAACCTTTGCCTGAAGATGATTTAACAGGCTTGAACTACGATAGATATGTTGAGGATGTGGCGGAGTGCCAAACACGTGTAGTGGATAGTTTTGAAATGACTAACACTGGTTTTACAGCAAAAACATCTTACGATAAAACAGAGTTATTATTTTTTGCAGTGCCATATGATGAAGGCTTTAGTGCGCAAATTAACGGAGTAAACGCAGAAGTGCTAAAGGTCAACAACGGTTTAATGGCCGTTGTTTGCCCAGAGGGTGAAAACGAAATTGTGTTTAGCTATGCACCGTATGGGTTTGCTGAAAGTAAAATTTTATTTGCTGTATGCGCAGTTTTATTTGCACTATATTTAATATATAGCACCTTTAAGGTCAAGGCAAAACCAAAACACAAAGAACACAAATAATAAAAAGATAATATAAGCAAATACAATTGTTTTTGCTAAATATAAAAAATAAACCTAATGAACCAAAGGAGCAAAACATGCTACAAGCATCTCAAATTATCGCAACAGAACTTGGCCAGCCTATACAATATGTAGAAGCGGCAATTACCCTAATTGATGAGGGAAATACAGTGCCTTTTATAGCACGTTACCGTAAGGAAGCCACAAACAGCATGGATGACCAAGCGTTGCGTGTGCTTGGCGAACGTTTAACATACTTGCGCAACCTAGAAAAACGCAAAGGCGAGGTTACAAATAGCATAACAGAGCAAGAGGCAATGACAGACGAAATTGCCGCTGCACTTGAAAACGCCGTTACCCTTGCAGAGGTTGAAGATATATATAGACCATATAAACAAAAACGTAAAACACGTGCTAGCGTTGCGAAGGCAAGAGGGTTAGAGCCACTAGCGGATTTGATTTTTGCGCAAAATATGCAAACAAACCCAGAAACCGAGGCAGAGAGTTTTATCACTGAGGAAGTACCTACAGTGGAAGATGCTCTTGCTGGTGCACGTGATATTATTGCAGAAAAACTAAATGATGATGTTATGTGCCGTAACGAATTACGACGTTTTTTCCGCGCTTTTGGTAATGTTAAAAGCAAAGCCGCAAAAGAGGGTGAAAGTGTTTACGAACAATATTATGAGTACGAAGAACCTATTTCAAAAATAGCCGATCACCGTGTACTTGCTTTAGATCGTGGTGAAAAAGAGGAATGGCTAAAGGTTTCAGCTACTGTTGATGCAGAGCGTGGCGCAGCTTTAGTTGTAAAACTTTTTGCAAAAATGGTTTCAGGTGGTGCGTGTGCTTTACAAGTTAAGCAAGCAGCAGAAGATGCCTATAAACGCCTACTTGCACCTAGTATTGAAACAGAAATGCGCTCAATGCTTTCCGAGCGTGCTCAAGATGGTGCTATACAAGTTTTTGGC
Organism: uncultured Faecalibacterium sp.; assembly: GCA_964370685.1. Classification (GTDB taxonomy): domain Bacteria; phylum Bacillota; class Clostridia; order Oscillospirales; family Ruminococcaceae; genus Faecalibacterium. The sequence continues at coordinate 17,459 of CAYJKG010000005.1, forward strand.
GAAAACTTACGTCAACTTTTGTTACAACCACCTATTAAAGGCAAAGTTTCTCTAGGTATGGACCCTGGCTACCGCATGGGTTGTAAGCTAGCGGTTGTTGACCCAACAGGTAAAGTTTTAGATACAGCTGTTATTTACCCCGTGCCAGAGTTTAAAAAAGTTGAGCAGGCAAAAACTGTGGTAAAACGCTTGATTAAAACACATGGTGTACAAATTATAGCAATAGGCAACGGCACAGCAAGCAAAGAAACAGAAATTTTTGCAGCTGAAGTATTACGTGAAATTGGCAGTGCGGACACACAATACATGGTGGTTTCTGAGGCGGGGGCGTCAGTTTATTCTGCAAGCAAACTTGCAGCGGCAGAGTTTCCACAATTTGATACAAACTTGCGTAGCGCTGTTTCTATTGCACGCCGTTTACAAGACCCATTAGCTGAGCTGGTTAAAATAGACCCAAAAGCTATTGGTGTTGGGCAGTACCAACACGATATGCCACAAAAACAGCTAGATGCAACGCTTGACGGCGTTGTTGAGGATTGTGTTAACACTGTTGGTGTTGACCTTAACACAGCTAGTGCACCACTGCTTAACCGTGTTGCAGGTATGACAAAAGCAACTGCTAAAAATGTGGTAGAATTCCGTGAGGAAAACGGCGCATTTACATCACGTGCGCAAATTAAAAAGGTTAAAGGTTTAGGGCCAAAAGCATATGAGCAATGTGCAGGCTTTTTGCGTATACCATCAGCTAAAAATAAACTTGACGAAACAGCAGTTCACCCTGAGAGCTACTCTGCGGCTGAAACTATTTTATCAGAATGTGGCTATAAAAAGACCGACATAGGCACTGATGCAATATCTGGTTTAAAGCAAAAAGCAATGCAAATAGGTGTGCCAACACTTTGCGAAAAAGCTAGCATAGGCGCACCAACTTTAAATGATATTTTAGAAGAGCTTTTAAAACCAGGCCGCGATATGCGTGATGAATTACCAGCACCACTTTTGCGTAGCGACGTTATGGGCATGGAGGATTTAAAGCCAGGTATGGAGCTAATAGGCACAGTGCGTAATGTTATTGATTTTGGCGCTTTTATTGATATAGGCGTACACCAAGATGGCCTTGTTCACATAAGCCAAATTTGTGATAAGTTTATCAAACATCCAAAAGAAGCTTTAAAAGTTGGTCAAGTAGTTAAAGTACGTGTTATGGAAGTAGAAATGAAGAAAAAACGTATTGCCCTAACAATGAAAGGTATTAAACAAGGCGAGGCAACTATTTAAAATGCATTTTTAATTGTTAAATTTATTGAGTATAAAAGCAAAAGGTGCTGATTTTAAATCAGCACCTTTTGCTTTTATAATATTAAGGTATTTCAATAAATTTGCAACCAAAATCAGAAACTTCTTTTGAAAGCGCAATTTCACGCATGATTAAACATTTAACATTAAATTCCGAGCCAACTAACACTATGCTAATATCCAAAGTGCTATCCTTCTTAAATGATCCAACAGGAGCTCTAAATGTCAAGCCACCACGGCTAATATTTGTTATAACAACTTCTCTCGGCGGGTTTAAAGATGTGTTTATTCCAAATAAAGAAATCTTGCGTATGAGCCCTACACCATTTACAGAGTGGCGTACAAATGCACGCTTATTTTGTTTTTTACCGTCATAAAGTGCGATGTTAACAGTGGTAGCACTATTGTTTTTACGTATAGTGCCCTTATAGCTTATTAGTTCATCACCTAAATCAATATTAACAGAAACATGTACAATTGATAAAAATGTAGTTTTATCATATATTTTAATGCCTATAACTTGGGTGGGTTTATCATGAGATTCAATTTTACCATCAAAAATTATTTTTTCGCTGTGAAGGTCTTTAATTATAGCTCTGCCATTTTCATAAGTTCTGGAATAATCAAATTTTACATTTTGCATAATATAACCCTTCTTGTTTACAAAGAACACACATTAAAAATATTATAAAAATAAATGAATTAATAAAAAATTATGTAAATGATAAAAACCATTAATGTATATATGTTAAATTATATAAACAAATCAATCAAAAGTCAATCAAAAGTAATAAAAGTAGCAAAATGCTAAATTATTTAATAAAGATTTTTAACATTTTTTAGTTTTAAGTAAAAAATTGTTCCAGTGCTATAATTAAAATAACAAATAAAGTAAAATAGCTATCATTCCAAAACCAAAAAGCATTAAACTAAAGGCTAAGCTACCAGCAAATCCACGTATGCCTTTTGGTTGTTGCTCGTAAACAGTAAATAAAATATCTTCCATAGGTGTGATTGTTCCATCGCCAGAATTCCAAAATAAAATTTTGCGAAAAAACGCAATTATCCATTCAAAACTGCGTGATAAAATACGTGCGAAAAGTGTTATTATAAAAGGTAAAATATTAAAAAGCAATGGTTTGTAAACCTGAGTTTCAATTTCTAGTTTTTTAGGCCAAAGTTCTCTATAAACATTATTTTTAATTATAAATTTTCTTACAACTAATAAGTATAATACTGTACCTATACTTAGTGAGATAAAAGCACCTGTTAAAGCAGCTAGTGAAAAATAATGAACAACATGATGTGGCTCGTGTGTGCTAGTAAATGCTAAACCTAAACCACCTATTTGTTCCATGGTTTGGTGCGCAGTTAAACCTAATATGGGGCTAAGCATGCCTATAAAAATATAAACAGCGGAGGAAAGTTTGTTGCAATAGCGTTTGTTTTTTCTGTTGTAGCTTTCTTGCAAACCTTTATCTGTGTTTTTTTCTATAAAAATGCAGATAAAGAGTTTTAGTATGTAAACTACAGTTAATCCTCCAGCAAATAAGAACAAAGCTTCAATTCCTTGCAAAAATAGTGTGAAGTAATGTGAGATATGTGCAAAGTGTGCAATGGCTTCGATTATAGAGTCGTGTAACAATGTTTTGCTAATGTAACCACTCCAAAATGGTACACCCATAATACCTAGGCTTGCCATGCCAAAACAAAACATTAGCAAAATTTTGCCACGCCCAAACCCACGTATTTTGTTTAGGTTTAAATCTGTGCGTCCTGTGCAAGTAAAAATAGTGCTGGTTGAAAGAAAAAGGCAAAGTTTAAACAATGAGTGATTACAAATGTGCAAAATTAAACCCCAAACAGCAAGCCCACCGTCAGCACCTAGTATTCCTTGCATGCCTACACCCACTAAAATGAAACCAATTTGGCTCATGCTGGAGTATGCAAGCGTGCCTTTTAAATCTACAGAAAAAACTCCTAATATTGCGCCACAAAGCATGGTTAGCACACCGAAAATTAGTATGATGGTGCCAACTTTTATATCAAATCTAAAAAGTTGGGTGGTTATAATTAAAATGCCAAATATACCCGTTTTGCTCAAAATTGTTGAAAGCAGTGCTGTTGTTGGTGTTGGTGCGGCTGTATAACTTTGGCATAACCATGTATGCAAAGGAAACATCGCAGATTTACACGCAAATGTAAACATTGTTAAAGCACCTGCCACATAAAGATGGGTTTTATTTGTATAGTTTGCTGCCTTTTGTGCAAGGAGAGTAATCTCAAGAGTTCCGAGCGCATTGTATAGTAAAAATAATCCCATCAAACTAACTAATCCACCTAAAATAGCATATACAAGGTAGCTGTTAGCCGCATGCATAGTTTGTGGTTTTTCATTGTGGCAAACCAAAACCCAAGCACAGATACCCATGATTTCAAAAAACACAAGTAATGTAAATAAATCAGCAGCTAAAAAAACGCCAAAAACAGCGCCTTCGGTCATTAGCATATAAAGGCGATACCGTGTTTTTCTTACTGTTTTACGTAAGTCAACTGTGGTGAAAATTGCAGAACAAAGCCAGCAGAAAGTTGTTAATATGCATAAAATTAAACGCATGCCATCTAATGTAAAATTAAGCCCAAGCCCGACCATACCAGGCAAGGTAAAAGCTGCACCTTCATGGCCAATAAGCGCAAGGCTAGCAATAAACATCCCAGTAGTTGTTGTGTAAAAAAGTGCGTGTTCAACTTTTTGCAGGGTGTAATCTTTTTGGGCTTTGCCTATTGTGCCAAATACCCAGCCTGTAAAGCCACAAGCAAAAGGCATTAAAATACAAAAAAACATCAATATAGCAGAGGTAGAAGAGCCTGTTATAATTTCCATTTTTACCTCCTATTAAAAAGTGTCTGTGGCAATAAGTGTAAATAAATCTAAAAGTGTTCCAGATGTAAAACTTAGTGTGATAATACAAACAAGTAAAAGCAAAAATGCTGTTTTCATTTGCCATTTTGGGTCTGTAATTTCTTCTAAAGTTTTATAGTTGAAATTTTCACGCGGGAAATAAGCGTATCTTAAAACACCTATTAAGTACAATCCTGTTAAAAAAGCGGAACAAATAAGAGCAGCACAGCCTATTAATGAAACAATAAAACCAGTATCCACTGCGGCGATAGCTATGTTCCATTTAGAGCTGAAACCAGCAAATGGTGGTATACCAATAAGCGCTAGAGAGCTTATTGTAAACATACAAAAAACAAAAGGCATGCGCTTGCCATAGCCTTCATATTGATGAACATATTCTTGCAAGCCAAGTTTTGTGTGGTGTGTTTGGCATAATAATGCACCAGCACAAAAAAATAATGTTATTTTTACAATGCTGTGTACAGTCATATGTAAAAGCGAGGCAGAAAGCCCGCTAGGCGTGCAAAGTGAAGCCGCAAAAAGCATGTAACTAAGGTTTGAAACAGTGGAATAAGCCATGCGTCTTTTTAAATGTTGTAAACGCAATGCCATTGCAGAGCCAAAAACAATCGTAAAAGCAGTAAAGCTCAGGGCGATGATTTGCGCCCAGCTATTATAAATTAAGACTGTGCCGTAATTGTAATAAATTATGCGCAAAACTGCAAATAAACCAGCGTTTACAACAGCAACAGCATGTAGTAATGCTGTAACTGGTGTTGGCGCAACACCCGCACTAGGTAGCCATGCATGAAAAGGAAAAACTGCAGCCTTTACGCCGAAACCAAAAAATCCAAGCAAAAACGCCATGCGCAAAAAGTTCTCGTTGGAATACATTAAGCCGACATTTAACGAGCCACCAAGAATAAAATCTAACTTACCATATTGGGATAGCAAAAACATGCTTATAAAAGCGAAAGATGCACCCATCATGGAAAACATCAAGTATTTTTTACCAGCATAACCTGATTTGCCATCGTCTGCATGCATAACTAGAGGTAAAGTACAAAGTGTTAGTAGTTCGTAAAAAAAATAAAGTGTAAAAAGGTTTGCTGCAAAAGCTATGCCTAAAACGACACCGTAGGTTATTGTGAAAAAAGAGTAAAATCGATTTTTATTGTGTTCGTGTTTCATGTATTCAAAGGAATATAAAATTGTAATAGGCCAAAGTAAGGCAACAATTCCAGCAAACACTGTAGAAAGTCCATCAACATGCAGTGCAAGTTCCATTTTGTTTTCAATTATGGGAATAAGTAATAAATCCATTTCGTTGCCAGTTGTGTATCTTAAATATAAAATATAAGCAACTAAAAGGCTAACTATTATGCACGAAATTATAACCATAATGTTACGTGGTTTATTGTGTTTTGGTCGCCATAAAATAATTGCACCACCAGTAATAACAGGCAAAAGGAGGGCAATTAATGGTAAAAAAGACATCGCACAACCTCCTTATGTGAAAATATAGTTTGAAAGTATTGTAAGCGGTTTAAGCAAAATATCAGGGTTAAGGCCAAGTGCTAAAAGCGATAAAGATAATATAAGAACAGGTAAAACTATGTAAGCGCCACAACGTACTTTTGCGTCTAAAATGTAGTTTTGCCCTGGGAAAAAAGCTTTGGTGACAGGTACAAGCAAGTAAACGCCGGTTAAAGCTGCGCTTGTAAGTAGCACAGCCACAGCTAACCAACCATAAGTGGGCAAACTTTGTAGTGCACCAGTTGCCAAAAACCACTTTGAAACAAAACCAGCAAAAGGTGGTAACCCAACTAGTGAAAGCGAGGCAAAAGCAAAAGCGAAAGTAACTAAAGGCATTTGTTGCCCTATGCCCTCAAGCTCTGCAATTTTGGTTTTGCCAGTTTTACAAATAAATGCACCAGCACATAAAAATAAGCAAACTTTGCATATGGAATGAAAAATCATTTGTAAAAGAGAACCACTAAGGGCGATAGGGTTTAATAGAAAAACACCTAAAATCACATAAGACACTTGCGATACAGTTGAAAAGGCTAAGCGCTTTTTAAGTAATTTTTCTCTAAATGCAAGCATACTACCTGAAATAATAGTTAGGCTTGCAAGAATAATAAATGTGTATTGAACCCAAGTTCCACGTAAAAAATCATCTCCAAAAACATAAAATATAACACGAATTATACCTAAAACACCACCTTTTGTTATTACACCAGAAAGTAGCGCAGAGGCGGGCGCTGGTGCTTCGGGGTGGGCGGTAGGCAGCCAATCATGCAAAGGCATTAAGCCCGCTTTGCCAGCAAAGCCTAGTAATATGCAAAACGCAGCAAAAAGAACCAACGCTTTGTTATTTTCACCAACGGATAAAGAACCGCCAGCAACGAAGGAGCCTGAGCCAAATTGTGAGATAATAAAAAAACCTAATAAAACCAAAGCTGCACCAAATAGTGAATAACCAAGATATTTGATAGAGGCGGAAATTGCGCTTTGTGTGCGTTCGTGTAAAACTAGAGGGAACGATAATAATGTCATAGCCTCGTAAAAAAGATAAAAGGTGAATAAATTGCGCGAATAACAAAGCCCTAAAATCGCAGTTAAAGTAAATAAAGTGTATGCATAAAAAGTTTCGCTACCATGCTCATGTAGATATTCAAAACCAAATATACTTGCAAGTCCAAAAACGGCTATAAAAACAATTGAAAAAATACTTGCTAAATTATCATTACGTAAAGTAAACGCTAGTCCAGAAATTTCAAAAAATGTCATGCTTGAATAAATATTTGTTGCAAGATATGCAAATATAAGTTCTATGCCAAATGTAGCCATTAATACACGGCGACGCACAGTTTTTTGGTGTATAAAAAACATGCTAATTCCAATAATAGTAGGTATCAAAAGGGGTATTAATAGATATTTTGTAGTCATATAGCCCCTTTCTATAAAAGCTCAACGCCTAGTGCTAGCAGGTCGTTTACAGGGCTGTAAAAGATACCAAAAGCAAGGACGAGTAAAACAAAAGATATAACAGCAAAAAAATATTCGTTACCCTCGTGGAAAGCTCCGTGTGATAAAGCCTTTCCATCAGGGCTTAAAGGTTCTTCTTTGTTTTTCCAAATTTGAAAAATAACAGGTAAATAATACATAGCATTAAGCAAGCTAGAAATAGCTAAAACTATAAAAGCTGTCCACATTTGCCAATCTCGTACACCTATTATAGCGCTGACACCTATAGCAATTTTTGTTGAAAAACCTGCAAAAAATGGTAGGCCAACCATTGATAAAGCTCCTACGGTAAAACCTATACCAGCAATATGGTTGCGGCGAGCAGAGCCGCATAGATAGTATAATTTTTTTTGATGACCAGAGGCATCTATTAAACCGCCAGCACTTACAAACAGTAAAGGTTTAGTAACAGCGTGCGCTATCATTTGGAAAACAGCCGCTGCAATGCCTAGGGTTGTGCCAAAACCTAAGGCTAGGTAAATATAACCTACTTGAGCAACGGAAGAATAGGCTATCATACGTTTACAATGGTTTTCCCTAAGAGCTTGTAGCGAACCAAATATCATGGCGGCAGCACCAAGTACAAATAAAATGTTATTTACACCCAAAGTACGTATTTGTTGTAGTGTGAAAACTTGTGTACAAAATTTAATAAGTAAAACTACATAGCCTTTTAAAACAAGGCCAGATAATATTGCCGAAGACGATGTTGTACCACTACCGTGTGCATCAGGCAACCATGTATGAAAAGGAAAAAGCGCACTTTTAACGCACAAACCTATGCAAACCATACCAGCAACAACAGCGAGAGATTCTGTATAAAGACCACTCTTTACAAGTTCGGTTATGCTATCTTGCAAGCTAGGCATTAGCAAGTGCCCTGTAACGGAGTATAATATGCTAAGACCAAATAAAAATACACCAGAACCAACAAGGCTCATTATTAAATAACGTATAGTGGCAACTATTGTTTGCCCACAATCACGTGCCATTACTATGGAACAAGCGGCGATTGTGTTTATTTCTATAAAAACATAACCAGTAAAAACATCGTTTGTGTAGCAAAGCGCAAAAAGCGAGGCCAGCAACATATTTAGCATTATAAAATAAAGGTTTTGTTTTTTTGGTAAGATATCAGCAAAAATTGCGTTTCGACCACCTAATACAGATAAAAATAAAACCACACAAAATGTAGTAGCAAGCAAAGATTCCAGTGGGCCCGCATGTAATTCGTTGCCCCAAGGTGCAGGGAAAGCACCCATTGTATATGTAAAACTAACCTCGTTAGTTGCTGTTTTAAATAATAATATGCCGTTTAATATACCATTAATAGCAGTTACAATAAGGTTTATGCGCAATGCAGTTTTGCCACTGTGCACTGCTGTTGTAAGTATGCCAGCAAACAAACTTAAAAAGATAACGAAAAAAGGGATGTTTTCATAAAAAGGACGCATTAATCCTCACCTCTCTTCGCAAGCATCATAATTTCATCAATATCTAGCGAGTGATACTTTTTGTAAAGGCGTTGTGTAAGCGCCAAACTAAAAGCAGTCACCGAAACCGAAACTACTATGCCTGTTAAAACAAGTGCAGTAGGCACAGGGTTTGAGTAAACAGTGGTGGAGGCGGGGATGTCAGGGTTTAAAACGATAGGAGGCAAATGCTCTGGTATGTAACCATTGCTTGTTAAAAATAAAAAAACTGCATTATCCATAAAAACCATTGAAACTATTTTTTTGATAAGGTTGCGGTTAAAAAGCATTCCAGCCATACCAATAACAAAAAGTAGCACAGAAGCTGCCTCAAAATGGTTAAAATTCAACCCTTGTAAAAGTTCCGACATTGCAAAATTCCTCTCATCTATGATGATAATTTGTCTTGTTTGATTATAGTTCACCTTTGCTAAAGTAGGCATAAAAAGCATACATTGTGCAAGCTACTTCAAGCCCTACAACTATATTTATAGGCAAGGTAATGCCACCAGAAAAAATAGAACCTGGTGTGCCATGTGGAATAATATTTTCAATACCATTTGCACCAACAAAAATAGTGTAGCAAATTAAAATACCATAAATTATAAGAGCACCAATTTTTATTATATGATATAAATGATCATCAAAAAATTTTTCAACAGCGTTTGCGCCAAAGGCATTATCGTACAAAATAAGTGCAGCACCTATTATTGCACCTCCTGCAAAGCCACCGCCAGGTGATATATGTCCATTAAAAAGCACATAAAAGCCAAAAAGCAAAATTAACGGCATAAAAAACTTAACACCATTTCGCAAAACCAAACAGCTTTCTTGTTCTTCAATTTGTGCATCTTCTAGGCGTATTTCATCATCTTTTGCAGTATTGTTGTTTTTATCTCTTCGCAATAAAATTATTATTGCAGTTGCGGCTAAAAATAGCACGCAACTCTCGCCAAAGGTATCAAAACCGCGATAAACTAATATAACATTTGTTATAAGGTTTGTCGCACCAACATCCTCTATACCGTGCTCTATGTATCTTTCGCTTAGTTCATTGTTTGTTGGTGTTACCTCAGAGTTGTAGCTTGGTAATTGCGAAACAACATGTAGCATAATAGCACTAAATACCACACAAACTAAAATGCACACAATATCAAAAATAATACGATTTGTTTTTACATATGGCGAGTTTAATATTTGAAAAACAGTATGGTGTTTGCGCTTATATTTACGCAGTTTTTCAGTTTTTTCATGTGTGGGCAATTCGTCGCCCTCAACCCATTTGTTTAAAAGGTTATAGCATTGTTTTAAATAATTCACAATAGCACCTCGTGTTAAAAAATTATCGGTTACGTGTACCTTTTAGTTGATTTATACCTTTTAAAGTTAATAAAAACAGTATAGTATCTATACCTGCACCAACGGATATTTCTGTTATGGCTAAATCAGGAGCTTGCAAAATTAAAAATACAACTGATAGTATAATACTAAAAGTCATGTAAACCAAAATGGTTGGTAAAAGGTTTTTTGTTAGGTTAACAGCAACAGCACAAACAAGCAACCCTCCGAGCAATAAATATTCCCAAACAATCATGTTAAAACTCCTTTTAGGCTATTCTACATCGCAATGGCTATCATACTCAGGATTAGTTAAAAATTCAACTTTGGCTATGCGTTGTGTGGAAAGTGGGCTTGTACACCATTGAAAAATTAATATTATAAGTATTTTTCCACTTGCCCAATCAAAACCGCCAAGTATTATTAATCCAACAAATATCAATAATGTTCCAAGTGTATCAATAATTGAGCTCGCATGCATACGGTCCAAAATATAGTTAAATCGAAAAACTCCAAGTAATGCAGTGCAAAAGCAAAGAACGCCAGCTAAAATAAATATAGCAGAAATAATTTCTCTTATTGTCATTGTTTTTTCTCCTCTTTTTGCTTTTCACTAACTGGTGGTTCATTTGGGTGATGTGGTGTAACATCGTGATCTTCAGTACCAGCTTTTGAAATAGCCTCGGAGTAATCTTTACCTTGTTTATCTTTAAGATGGCGCATTTGGCCAAATATATGGTCTGTTACCACGCGGCAAAGAACAATAACTGCTAAAAAACTTAAGAGAGTAAAAGCAATTCCTATATCTAGTATATAATCCTGCCCGAGGTATACTGCAAAAATAACAATAATGTTTAGGGCAATGCTACCTATCATGTTACCCGCAACAATTTTATCAGTAAAACGCAAACTGCGCATAGCATAAATTAGGCAAAAAAGTATTAAAACTGCTAATATAACTAAAATGCTAACAAAAAATGTTTGCATCACTGCAGAAAACTCATTCATCAGGATACATCCCCTTTACAAATTCTTCCATACTAATAATTTGGCGATTAAAAATACTATCTGGTGTGCCATCTTCAAAATCCATAGTTAGTGCATGCACAGCAAAGGTGCTGTCATAAATACCAACTGTGTAAGTGCCAGGTGTTATGGTGATTGTATTTGCTAGGGCTAGTTTGCCAATCTCTGTTTTAAGTTTTGTATCAAAAAAGAACAAACGTGCTTTTTGTTCTGGTAAATTTTTGGATAAAATAATTTTCATAACCTTTAAGTTGGCTTTGATTATATCCCAAAAGATCAAAAACGTAAATTTCATTAAACGTGGAGAAACACGCATAACAATGATATCTGTTTTATGTGACCAACCACAAATTTTTCGCCCAAATAATGTAAGCAAAAAACTTAGTACAAGCCCCACAACAACAACATCAAAAGTTATGCGTGCGTTAAATACAAGCCAAAGCGCAAATAAAAGTAAAAACATTTCGATTACCTCGTGGAAGTTTTGGCACGAATTAATGTTATAAAATTCGTGTTGTTTAAAATCTCTGTTTTGATTTTTTTCAATAAAACTGCTTTGATAAAAAGGTAAAATTTTAACATTAAGGATAAAATTAGGTTTTAAATTTGTTAAAAATATTTAAAGTTATTATAGTTCTACTATCTATTTAATAATTTTTTAATATATTTGTCAAGAAAAAAGAAGAAATTTACAATTAAAGACAAAATAAACACCCTTTTCAAGCAAAATATTGAAAAAGGTGTTAGTTTTTTTGTTAAATTTTAATATTTATAAAAAGGTAAAGTTGCAAGTTTAATAACAAATGTTATAAATGTTACATTTAGCATATTAGTCCGAGCGTTCGGATAGTTTACAGGACTGTTTATTGAGTAATCATATCTATGCTACGTTTAATCTTACATGACTGTGCGCAGATTGTTTTTGAGTGCTTGTTTTTGCTGGAACAATGTGAGGAACAGTTACCTTTGGTTTGATTGTTTTGCGATGTGTAAATTTATTGTGCTTACGTGTGCTCTCGATATGTGAAAGCCTTATGCATGCTATCAATGTTAATGAAAGGCCAAAAGTAGCAAAAAATGTAATACCACCCTCTATAAAAGCACCAACAACAATTAGTAAACAAATACCAAGAGTTAATGTTAACATATCAAATAAAAAGCGTTTCATAATTCCACCTCGTTTTTTTATGTAGGAGTTGCTTTACGTCGTAAAATACAACTTTGTGTTGTTTTATGAAACAAGTATAATACAACTCATGGTTGTTGTCAAGGGTTTTTTCACAACTTTTTTTAATTTTTGACTTTACAAATACAGCGTATAGTTGTATAATGTATGTATGAAATTAATGTAAGGAGTGCTATATTATGAAATTTTGCGAAAGATTAAAAGCAGCACGTAAAGAGATGAAAATCAGTCAAAATGGTTTAGCAGAGGCTTTAGGTGTTACGCAACAAGCAGTTGGCAAGTGGGAATCGGGCAAATCGTCACCAGACCCAGCTATGCTTGGGCGTATAGCTGAGCATCTAGGTACAACGGCAGATTTTTTGTTAGGATTAAATAACCCTAGTGAAGAAACCAAAAACGCTAATGAACGCTTTTTTGGTGGTTATTCTGAAAGTCTTATACCTATAATAGGCACAGTTAAAGCAGGTTATGGTGCACTTGCTTATGAGGAGGATTATGGGCAAGAATATGCGCGTGTTAAAGATCCTGCTAATTATTTTTACCTTGTAGTAAAAGGTGATAGCATGGAGCCACGCATACAAGATGGCGACCTTGCTCTTGTTCACCGCCAAACTACCCTAGAAAATGGCGAATTGGGTGTTGTTATATTTGGCGATGAAGGAGAGGGCACCTTAAAAAAATTTGTAAAAAGAGGCAATTGCATAGTGTTAAGTGCGCTAAACACAAATTATGAGGATAAAATTATAAAAGGTGAAGATTTAAACCAACTTTATATCGCTGGTAAAGTTGTTGAAACAAAAGCGAAGTGGTAGTGATATAACTTATTGCTGTGCTTTAACAAGCTATTTTTTGTTGCAGTTTTTGCTACACAGTTTAATTTTGAAATGTGCTTAGCCAGATAAATGTAATCCGAACCAGCCTCAAAACACGGCATTCGTACTAAATCTGCGTTATCCTCCTTGCCATACGGCAAGTATGCCTGCGTCGTCTGCCTTGCTTTTAGCACAAATACTGTGCTTTGGGACGGGTTTGGATAACGCATGCTCGATTAACATTGTGATAGAAAAAATGGTTGGATTATCTATTTTTATATAAGGAGGAAATTATGCAACAAGCAATGATGGATAAGCTGACTATACTAACGGATAGTGCAAAATATGATGTTGCATGTACCTCAAGTGGCGGCGAGCGTAAAGCTGTAGTAGGTGGCATAGGTAACTCACATGCGCCAGGTTGTTGCCATAGTTTTTCAGCAGATGGGCGTTGCATAAGTTTGCTTAAAGTATTGATGACAAACGCTTGCGCTTACGACTGCACATATTGTGTAAACCGCAAAAGCAATGATGTTCCTAGAGCTACCTTTACCCCAAGGGAGCTTGCAGAACTTACGATAGAGTTTTATCGCCGCAATTATATAGAAGGGCTTTTTTTATCAAGTGCAGTTATAGTTAGCCCAGATTACACAACCGAACGCATGATAAAATCGCTTAAAATACTGCGTGAGGAGTTTAAATTTAACGGATATATCCATGCAAAAGGAATACCAGGCACTAGCCCAGTTTTAATTGAAGAATTAGGCATGCTCGCAGACCGTCTAAGCATAAATGTTGAATTCCCTAGTGAGAAAAGTCTAAATTTGCTTGCACCAGATAAAGCACGTGGTGGGATTTTTGCACCAATGAAACAAATTGCTCTAGCTGGAGCAGCAAACAAAAAAGAGCTTACGCTTTATAAAAATGCTGCTAAATTTGCGCCAGCAGGACAAAGCACACAAATGATTATAGGCGCAACGCCTGAGAGCGATTGGCATATCTTGAAACTTACTGAAGGATTATATAATAAATACGATTTAAAACGTGTTTTTTACTCTGCATATATACCAGTAGCAGAGGACACTCGTTTGCCATCAGTTGATACAAAACCACCACTTTTAAGAGAACATCGCCTTTATCAAGCTGATTGGCTTTTAAGGTTTTACGATTTTAAAGCGAGTGAAATATTAAACGATGAACAGCAAAATTTTAATCCTTATCTTGACCCAAAATGTAACTGGGCAATACTTAATTTTGCACAATTTCCAGTTGATGTAAATCGTGCCCCTTTTGAAATGCTTTTGCGTGTGCCTGGCATAGGGCCTATCAGCGCTAGACGCATTCGCACAGCTAGGCGTGGCACTAACTTAGGCTTGGATGAATTAAAACGTTTAGGTGTAGTTTTAAAGCGTGCACAGTATTTTATCACTTGTAGGGATTTTACGGGTGCACACGTTGCAAAAGGTACACTAGGTAGGGAAAGTGTAACCAGAGCACTTATAGACCCCAATGTATATGCTTTTGGGGCCGAGCAATTAAGCTTGTTTTCATTGCCACAAACAAAAATGTTAGGTGTAAATTCAACACCTTTAGAATTAAAACAGGCACATGAAGAAACAGTTAGCATGTTAGCAGCTAGCATGTAACTAGCATAAATATTGTGGAAAAATAATTTATGAAAATATAAAATATATTATCAGATATCAACGAAAAGTGAGGGAATATGCAAAAATATGAATATCCATCAGCGGATATAATATATTGTTACGACGGCACTTTTGAAGGTTTTTTATCTTGTGTGTTTGAAAGTTTTAGCTCAAAGCAAACACCTTTTGCAATATGGCGACCAAGCTTAGAAAAACCGAGCTTATATCAAAGTGTGTTTATTGAAACAAACGAGGTACATGCTAAACGTGTTTTTGATAGTTTAGGTTTAAAAATATCTCAGAGTGCTCAAGAGCTAATTAGTACTTGTTTTTTAAGTGGTAGTGAGGAAAAAGAATTTCAACTTTTACGTTTTATACAATTTGCATTTAGCGAAGGTAAATCAGTAGTATATATGTTAGGGCATGAAAAAGTTGCGCCTGTTTATGCAATGCAAAAAAACGTGTTAAGCGAAGCACATTTATTTAAAGGTTTTTTGCGCTTTGAGGAAAGCGATGGCATGTTGGGTGCAGTTATTGCACCTAAAAATTACGTTTTGCCAATATTGCGTGGGCATTTTTGCGCACGTTTTTACGAAGAAAATTTTTTAATTTATGACGAAACTCATTGTGCTGCTTTACTACACAACAATCATAAAACAAGTATAGTTGACCTTGTAACACCTTTAAGCTTACCAAAGGCAGACGAAAAAGAAAGCTACTATCAAAATTTATGGAAACAATTTTATAAAACAATTGAAATAAAACCACGTCATAACGAAAAATGTCGTAGAACACATTGTCCAAAAAGATATTGGGCACATATGACAGAGCTTAAAGAACATTTATAAAATTAAGTAGTAGCTTGCTAAAAAAATTATTAAAATTCATATATTTTTTTGATGTTTTTGTTTTTATGCTTTATAGAAAAAATGCGAAAAATATCATATAAATAATACCAATAAATTAAGACACAAAAAAGCTGTTAAAATCGGAAATTATACCGATTTTAACAGCTTTTTATATAATGCTGATAAATTAGTGCTCGTAAGAGCACAAGAGATTTTAATTTCAGAATTAATGATTTGTACTTTAAACGCTTTATAGCGGTAGTTGATAACTAATGTGAAATGCTAGTATCAAAAAACTAGTTAAGAATGTATTTTTTTTCAAAATCAATTGATGGCATTGGTTTATCAAAATAATAGCCTTGCCCTTTTTGGCAACGTAAATTTCTTAAAATTTCATATTGTGTAGCTGTTTCGATGCCCTCTGCAACAGTTACCATTTCATCTAATTCATCACAGATATTAAGTGCAACTTTTGTCAATGCTTTAGATTTATCGCTAATAGCTAAATCACGTATTATACTCATATCAATTTTAAGCTCGTCAAAATCTGATATCATTAAAGAATTAAGGTTGGAATAACCACTGCCAAAATCGTCGAGTGAAACATCAAAACCAGCAAAAGAAAAATCATGTATGATTGTAGCCAATATGTCATCTCTAACACCGTTGATTGTTTCTGTAATTTCAATGACAATATTTGATGTAGGCACATTGTATTTTTTGCATATTTCAGAAAATTGCTTAACTATATCTTTTTGTATAATTGTCATGCGTGAGCAGTTTACTGAAATTTTTAAATTATTTGGCATTTTATGGTTTTGCCATTTTTGTAAAGTTTTGCATACCTCTTCCATTACAAATAAATCTAAGTGATAAACAATACCTTCTTTTTCATAAAATGGCAAGAACGAAATTGGCGCTTGTGGAAAACCATCTGCACCTAGCCTACGTATTAGTGCCTCAGCACCAGTAACATTATTAGTGTTCATATTAATTTGGGGTTGTAAATACACAACAAATTTATCATTTTGTATTTCTTTTAATAGGTTGCTTAACAAAATTTCTTTGTATCTTGTGCCATGTTTTAATAATTGTGATGATTGACTTTCATGTATGTTTTTGTTCCAAGTATAGCCTATAGAAATAGAAAAATCTTCGGATTTTTCTATTTTAGCTTTTAAAGTTTTAATATTTGCTTCAAATTCAAGCTCTGAAATATCTTTTACAATACATACAAATTCGTCACCACCAACACGATAACAGTTATCAGCGAAAAGTTCCTTTAACATGTTAGCCAGTTTTATTAAAACATTGTCACCAAATGCAACACCATGCATATCATTAATGTTTTTTAAGTTACTTATATCAATGTATGCAACACCTAAAGATTGCATAGGTGCAACATCAATTTCTTGCAAAGCTAGCATGTAACTATGGCGGTTTTTAATTTTTGTTAAAGTATCATAGTAACTTAGCATTTGTAGGTTTTCTAACAATTTGTTTTTAATCAAAAAGCTTGAAACAAATTTGCTAGCAGAGCTTAAAATAGCAACTTTTTTGATATTGGTTTTAGGGTTATCTACACCTATAAAACCAGATACGACGTTGTTTTTGTCTTTGATTGCAGCTGTTGATAATGAGCTTATACCTTGTGCGTCAAGTAACTTATATTCAGTTGAGTTTTTATCAACTTCATCATTGAGAGAGTCAATATAAAATTGCCCTGAAATATCATACATTTCAAACCAAGAGCTAAAATCAGCTTTTTTAAGGTTTTGCAAGTTATGAATTTGTGGCACTATACCCTCAGCACACCACTCATATGTGTTGCTAGCAGTTATGCCATCGTCGTTGTTTTCAAAAATATAGCATCTTTCAGCTTCGTGGAATTCAGCTATAATTTTTAGTAGTTTTGTAATCGCAGCATTTGGAGATTCATTTTCATTTAAAGTTTCTATACAGCTGTTAATAAGTTGTTCTTCCCTAAGTTTTTCTTCAACTTCAAGTACTTCTGCCTCTGCTTCGCTAACTGCTTTATTTTTTTCTTCAAGGTAAGCTGAAATTTTAGTGTCTTGTGTAATGGAGTTCAGCTCGTATTTTAAAAGTTCGCCTTGGCGAATAATTGAAACAACCTTTGAAATGTAATGTAGGCTGTTTATCTCTCTTTCGCCCCAAATTCTTGCATGTTGGCAATCATCAAGCCCTAAAAAGAACGAAATATAATCACCTTTTTTTGCTTGTAAATGTATAAATGATTTAATATCTTGTGTTTTGATTAAATCATAAGCCTCAGTATTTCCTTTTAAGAAATCGAAATCATTTGTATATATAACTCCAGATACAGCATCCTCAAAATATTCTTTAAAAATGCGCTTGTCTAGGTTTTGCATGTTATCTTTATTAGGTAAGGTGTCGGTTTCGCACCATTCAAAAGTTTTGCTATAAGTTTGGCCTTTATCAAAGGTTTCAAAGATATAACATCTACTAGATGAATATTTTTTGCCAATATATTTAAGCGCAGTATTTATTGAAACAGAATCGGCATTACGTGAGTATAAAATTTCAAAAACATCGGCAATTGCATCGTAATCAAACGAGCTACCAGTTAATCTATTAGCACTTTCAAGCTTTGTTAAACCACGTATAGCAATGTTTTGTATGCTATCATCATATATGACATAGCAGTTTTTGCCTTGCTGTTTTGATTTATAAAGTGCTTTATCAGCTGCTTTATATAAATCTTCATATTTCATACCAGCGTCAGGATAAAGTGCTATGCCTATACTGCCTGAAATTGAATATTCAGCATAATCATCAACATAAGTTTTGCTAAAGGCTTCAAGTATGGAGTTTGCTTTTGCTTCAAGAACTTTTTTGCTCGGAACATTTTCCATAAATACAACAAATTCGTCACCGCCTATACGTGCGATAACATCATGTGTACGGAAAAACGATTTTAAATCAGCGGAAACTTCTTTCAAAACTTGATCTCCAAAAAAGTGTCCTAAGTTATCGTTAATAGCCTTAAAATTATCAACGTCTATTATAAATAATGCGTGAACACCCTCGTTAAGTTTTAATAGTTTTTCGCTAGCTATATTTTCAGCACTAATTTTGTTATAGCAACCAGTTAGTAAATCTATTTTAGAGCGTTCTTCAAGTTTTTTCTGTTCGTGTATATCAGATATTTTGCCTACTACAAAAATTGGTTCATCATCAGTAGTTGCAACTGTTTGGTAAGTGAAAGTATGGTATCTATAAACACCCTCACTGTTGGAAAATCTAATATCCAAAGGTTCATATTTGCCCTCGGCCATGTTAGAAATTAAGGTTTGATATAATTCTAAATCATCTTCGTGTATTTTGCCTTCGTCTTGCATATAGCTTAACGAGTATAGTGTGCCAACATCTAAGCCTAGATGTGTTATGTTATTACCAAAAAATTGTATTAATGATGTGCGTATGTCAAAGGCAAAAAACCATTCGTTTGACATACTTGAAATAGTATTTAAAAGGGTTTTGTCAGAAATTTTATTTAAAAAATATTCCTCGTGGTGTGCATTGCTTTCGCTACCCATAAACTCTGTGCGCATGTCCCTAGTAAAACCAGCAACAAAATCATTATTACCAAAAAAGTTGATTTTTGTAAGAGTGATTTCACAAGGTATTTCATTCCCTTGTAAATCTTGGTGCAACCATTTAAAATTACAGTAACCATCGTCAAAAGCTTTTTGTATATAATTTTTTGCCAAAGTTACACTTTCGCAACCATTTGGTTGAATTTCAGGTGAAAATTTAAAAAAGTTAAACAGATAATCTTTTTCGTCAGTCAAATTAAATAAATTTAATACTTGTTTGTTACAAAGTATATTATCTGCATTTTTGTTCCATAAATTTAAGCACAATGGCATAGAATCTATCAGAAGCTTAAAGCTAGATGCTGTAAAACCAGGATTAACAATTTTAGTTTGAGAGTTGTGTAAAATAGCAATAGCAAGGTCAGGGTCAGCACTTCTCTTACCAGTTATGCCAATTATCTTTACACGCACTTCAACGAGCTCATTTTGAGCATTACAAAATTGCCAATATGTTTCATGTTTACCAGTAGAATATGCCTCATCAATTGAAACGTTGAAAGCCGATTTGCTAAAAGTTCCGTCAGCTTGTTTACCTACAAAAGATGAGAGAGTTTTCTCGTAGCCATTATCGTTTGTAGTTAAATATCCTAATACGTCAATAGCATCGTTGTTAGCCCATTTTACTTGATAATTTTTGTCAACAACTAAAAATTTGCAATCCAAACTTCCTAAAAGAGAAAGTATAACTTCTCCCGGAATAAATTTGTTGGAAAGTAAATCTTTTCCTGCACTTTGAAGTTCAATGTTCAATGCGTCGTTCATCAGTTTACCCCATGTTAATTATTAATTATTAGTCGAAGATGTTATAGCTTTATTGCTACTTTATAGTAGGTTTTAATAAAAAGTCATATAATCAGAGTAATTATATCACACTATTAAAGATAATTAAATAGTTTTAAGGCATAAAGTTGCATTAAATTTTGGAATGTTTTGTGATTGGGTAATGGATGGTGCTTAAAAGTGAAAGTGTTTTCGCTGGAAAAACAAAAAAGCGATTATAAAAAGATTGCTCAAATAATGAAAACCATTATCTGAGCAGTTTTAAAGTTTGAAATAAGTGAAAATTACAGGTAATTAATTTGCTTTGAAATGCGTTTGCCAACAAAAATAGCAAGTAAAAGTTTAGCTATGTCTGGCAAAATAAAAGGTACAACACATAGCATAAGTGCTGCGCTATAACCTATGTTTCCTACTTGTGATGAGTATATATGCACAAACCAAACTGTACCAAAGATATAACAAATAACTAGCCCAATCACATGTGCAACAATTTGCAAGTATATTTTTTTATTATTAGTAAATTTTTTAATTATATTCTCAAAAAGCATATATATTAACCCTTGAAATAAAAAGCCTAATATATAACCGCCTGTCATTCCAAAAAGTGCAGAAATCCCGCCTTTAAAACCTGAAAAAATAGGTAAACCAATAGTGCCTAATAATATGTATGTAGCAATGCTTAGTGTGCCATTTTTGCCTCCTAAAAGTTGTAGTGTTAAAAAAATTCCAAAGGTTTGCAAGGTAAAAGGCACAGTGGGCGAGGGTATAGTTATTAGTGTGCAAACGGCTATTAAAGCAGAGCAAAGCGCTGTGTGCGCCATATTTTTTGCGCTGTAATTTGTTTGTGTTTTAGTTTTAGAAAAATTAGTGTTTGGCATGGTTTTTCCTTTCATAGCATAACTGGATAAAGTTTTATATGGTTTAATGTTAATTTTATAAAAATTATAGTTTAATGCTAATTTCGCCTGTGCTGAGTGCTTCTATACGTTTATCTTCATACTCAACCACTAGGTGGTTTTGTTTGTTTATATCTAAAGCGGTTGCAGTTTCACAACTATTATTTTTAATAACTTGTATTTTCCTGCCAAGTATGCAGCTAAGTTTTTTATACTCTTTAGCAATTTCATTTGTATTAAAATTTTTGTATAAAGCTAAAACTTCATTTAAAATATACGCTATTAGTTTGTTTCGTATATCCTGTGTTTTCTCTGCAAGCAGAGTACCAGCGATATTTGTAAGTTCATCGGGAAAACCCTCGTTTGGCGTATATATATTTAACCCGAAACCTAAAATGATATTTTCTATTTGTCCGTTTTCTAGTGTGAAAGTTGCCTCTGATAAAATGCCACAAATTTTTTTATCAGCTAAAAATATATCATTAACCCATTTAATTTGCGCCTTTTTACCTGTCGCTTTATTTATGGCTCGGCAAACTGCAACGGCTGCCATTGAGGTTAACATGGAAATTTCGTTGTTTGAGAGAGTTGGTTGTAACAACAAGCTAAAGTAAATGCCCGTATTATTTGGTGAATAAAATGTTCGCCCAAACCTGCCTTTACCCTTTGTTTGCTCGCTTGCAATAACAACTTTGCCCTCCATAGCCCCATGTGAGGCGGCTTGTTTAAGAGTGTCGTTGGTTGAGGCAAGGCTTGTGTGAATATTCAAATCAAAAAAATCAGAAAAAATTAAATAATTATTAATGCCTTCAGCGGAAAGAATATCTTCATCTTGTGATAAATAATAGCCTTTGTTGCTAACGGCATTTATAGAATAGCCGTCAGCTTTTAAGGTTTTAATGGATTTCCAAACGGCATTTCGTGATAAAAAAAGCATTTTTCCTATTTGCTCACCAGATATATATTCCCCTTGATGTGCTAATAAAACTTGCAAAACTTTATCTTTAGTGCTCTGCATAAAAGCTCCTTTGATGTTTATAGATTTTTTGTAGTTTTTATTATTTTGTTATGTTTGAATTGCGATGAAACTTTGAGCATAGGCTCAAAGTTACTACAGCAAAAATAATAAAAATTGAATGTTAATGAATAGTACGATAATAAATTGAAATTAACATATTAAGTGTTGTTTATTATATCAAAAGGTATCATAAAAAAAAGTAATTGTCAACCTAAAAACATAAAAAGGTGACAATCTGTTTTTTGTTAAGAATAAATTTGGTTATTGAGGATATACTAAAAGTACAAACGCAAAAACAGGAGGAGAATAATGAATAAAACAACAATAAAAGTAATAATTTTAAGCCTTGTAATGAGCTTTATGCTTGCTGGTTGCTCAGGTATGCAAGGTTGTTCAATGGAGGAAAGCTCATCATTAGAACCAACACACACGCCTACAGCAACTATTGAACCTAGTGTTTCACCAAGTTTAGAACCAGAAACTTCACCAGATGCAAGTGCAAGTTCAGAGCTTACTTCTAGCTCAGATAGCTCACAAATGCAAGAAAATAGCTCGCAAGCAAACTAGTGTTGATAGACGACATTGAAAACTAAAAGAATTTTTGTGCAAAAGCAACTCTTTGCAATTAGTAGAGAGTTGCTTTTGTTATATAATACTTGTTCGTTTAAGTACAAAAAATCAATTTATAATGGTGCATAAAAAACTTTAAAATGTCTTTTTTTATATGTTTTTTTATGATACAATAGTCTAAGGTTTTAATTAATCACAAGCTAAAAATTTAATAGCGATACGGAGGCTATATGAAATTTAAAGATATGCAATACAAACGTCCTGATATATCAGCATTGTTGGGTGAGTGCGATAACTTTGCACAAAAAATAAAATTAGCAAAAACAAAACAAGAACTGTTAGAGCTATTTTTAGCACAAGATAAAATGTTTGCGGGATATTTATCATCTGCACAATTGGCAAACATACATTACACACAAGATACAAGAGATGAATATTGGTCTGGCGAACGTGAGTTTTACGATGAAAACCAGCCAAATGTAGACCAAGGAAATATAACAATTGCAAAAGCAATTTTAGAAAACCCATTGCACGAAATTTTGCAAGAAACCTACGGCGAAACAATCTTACCTAGCTTAAAAAACACAGTGCTCTCAGCGGATGAGCGTGTTTTAGAGCTACGCAAAGAGGCAAACACACTTGCAAGTGCATATCAAAAGTTGTATGCAGCTGCACTTGTGGATTTTAACGGCGAGGAGCTAACCTTGCCAGCTCTAGCCGCATATAAAGAAAATCCCAATGGACAAGTGCGCCGTGCAGCATACGAGGCTGAAGGTAAATATTTTGACACACACCAAGCAGAGTTTGATGAAATTTATGATAAAATGGTAATTTGCCGTAATAAACAAGCTATTATTTTAGGTTATACTGATTACAGCGAGCTTGGCTATGTGCGTATGAATCGCATAGGTTACGGCGCAAAAGAAGTTGCAAATTATCGCAAACAAGTTGTGGAAAAAGTTGTGCCATTAGTGCAAAAACTTATGGAGCTACGCATGAATAGGGCTGGCATAACTAATCCAACTTTTACAGATAGCCTAATTGCCTTTGCCGACGAAAACCCAACACCAAAAGGCACAGAAAAAGAGCTTTTAGAACTTTGCCGCCAAATGTATCATGAACTTAGCCCACAAACAGCCGAGTTTATAGATTACATGCTCGAAAACGATTTGTTTGACGTAACCTCTCGTCCAGGTAAAATGGGTGGAGGATATCAAGAAAACATACAAGCATATCAAGCGCCATTTATTTTTGCAAACTGGAACGGTACAGCAGGCGACGTAGACGTTTTAACACACGAAGCTGGTCATGGTTTTGAGGCATACCTTGCCATGCGCAACCCTAATTTGCCAGATTGCCTAAGCGCACCAGGGTTAGAAAGTTGCGAAATACACTCCATGAGTATGGAGTTTTTAACCTCGCCTTGGCACCACCTGTTTTTCGGTGAAGACACAAAAAAATATCAACTCTCACACGTTGAAGACGCTTTGTTCTTTTTACCATACGGTTGCATGGTTGATGAATTTCAGCATATCATTTACCAAAACCCAGAGCTAAGCCCAGCCCAACGCAACGAAGAATGGTTAAAACTAGAAACAAAATATCGCCCTTGGAATAATTTTGATAACTTGCCTTTTTACAGTCGTGGCGCTGGTTGGCAACGTCAATTGCATATTTATGTAGCGCCATTTTATTATATAGATTATTGCCTAGCGCAAACCGTAGCCTTGCAGTTTTTTGCAGCGCACCTAGCCGATAAAGACGACGCATGGAAACGCTACCTAGCACTAACAGAGCGCGCTGGTTTAGACAGTTATTCTGGCTTAGTAAAAGCTGCTGGTTTTAAAGTGCCTTTTGAGGAAGGTAGTTTAAATCAGATAGCAGAGGATGTGGGGGCTTGGATAATTAACGCACAAATTAGCTCACAATAATGCACACATTGCGTCGTCAACTTCGCAAAACCATTTCGGTCACGTACCATGTGTACGCTCACTCATGTTTTTGCTTGTTTCCTAGCACTGTGCACATTCTTGTGGCTAATTAAAGCTTTAATAATGCACACATTGCGTCGCAAGCTTCGCAAAACCATTTCGGTCACGTACCATGTGTACGCTCACTCATGTTTTTGCT
>CAYJKG010000005.1:42146-96581 GCA_964370685.1 uncultured Faecalibacterium sp.
TGTTTCCTAGCACTGTGCACATTCTTGTGGCTAATTAAAGCTTTAATAATGCACATATTGCGTCGCAAGCTTCGCAAAATTTTTACTTTCGTCGAAAGGGCATTTGCCCTTTACATATAAAATTAAATAACCGTTACTTAGTGGAGAAAGGTAGTAAATTATGTTTGAAACAATGTTAGATACTATAGGCTGTGTGGCAAAACAAGACCCAGCGCTTGCTGCTTGTATGAACAGAGAACTTGTGCGCCAACGCAATAATATTGAACTAATCGCCAGTGAAAACATCGTTAGCCCAGCTGTGCTTGCAGCGGCTGGCACAGTGCTAACCAACAAATATGCCGAGGGTTATTCAGGCCACCGTTACTATGGCGGTTGCGTGCATGTGGACGAAGTTGAAAGCCTTGCAATTGAGCGTGCTTGCAAACTGTTTGGTGCAAATTTTGCAAATGTTCAACCACACTCTGGTGCACAGGCAAACATTGCGGTTTATTTTGCTCTGCTTGAAGTTGGCGATACAGTGTTAGGCATGGATTTATCTCAAGGCGGGCATTTAACACATGGTAGCCCTGTTAATATGTCAGGCAAAAATTATAATTTCATTCCTTATGGTGTTGATGAAAAAGGTTTTTTAGATTACGATGCACTTGAAAAATTAGCAAACGAACACAAACCAAAAATGATTGTTGCGGGTGCATCTGCTTATTGCCGTAGCATTGATTTCGAACGTTTACAAAAAATATCTAAAGCATGTGGTGCACTACTTATGGTTGATATGGCACATATTGCGGGGCTTGTTGCTGGTGGCGCACACCAAAACCCTATGCCATATGCAGATGTTGTAACAACTACTACACATAAAACTTTGCGTGGCCCACGTGGCGGTATGATTTTAACCAACGATGAAGAAATTGCTAAAAAAGTAAACAAAGCAATTTTTCCTGGCACACAAGGTGGCCCACTTGAGCATATAATTGCTGCAAAGGCTGTTTGTTTTGGCGAGGCTCTAAGGCCAGAATTTGCAGATTACGCAAAAAAAGTTGTTGCAAACGCTGCTGTTTTATCAAACGCATTGCAAGCCAAAGGCGTAAATGTTGTTTCTGGCGGTACAGATAATCACCTAATGTTAATTGATTTATCAAACGAGGAATGTACAGGCAAGGAGCTTGAACACCGTCTTGACGAAGTTAACATTACCGCAAATAAAAACACTGTCCCAGGTGAAAAACGTAGCCCATTTATCACTAGTGGCTTGCGTGTTGGCACACCAGCCATAACCACACGTGGTTTTGGCGCACCTGAAATGGAAGAAATTGCTGGTTATATTGCAGATTGTATATTTGATTTTGATGCTAAAAAAGACGAAATTAAAGCAAATGTTGCAAAACTAACAGCACGTTTCCCACTATACGAATAAGCAAATTTTAAGAGAATAGAGTTTATGAAAAAATCGGATATAAAAATAATAGCAATTGATATGGACGGCACTCTGTTAAATGAGGAAAAACAAATTTCTCAAAACAATATAAATGCCCTTAAAAAAGCTATTGAAAAAGGCATAGAAATTGTACCAGCTACAGGCAGAGCAGGCAATGGTATACCACAGCAGTTGCTAGATTTAAACCCTACATACGCTATAACAGCAAACGGCGCACGAGTTGTTAACTTAAAAACAGGTGAGTGCATTTTTGAAAAACTATTGCCACAAGATATGGCACTAAAAGCCTATGATGCACTGATAAAATACGATTTAGTGCTAGACCTTTTTCAAAATGGTGTGGGTATAAGCACAACAGCTAATATGGAAATATCTAAAGAGTTATTACCAGAAGGTATTTTTAAATATGTTAATAGCACACGTATTTTAGTTGATGATTTGCGTGCATTTGTTGCTGAGCAAAAAAACGGCATTGAAAAATGGACAATGTTTTTTCGTGATGAAACTCAGCGAGATGAAGCATGGCGAGAGATGCAGCAGATAGGTTTACTGCCTGTTTCAAGTTTGCCACGCAACATGGAGCTTTCGCACCCTGAAACAAGCAAAGGCGTTGCACTAGAGATTGTTGCAAAAGTATGCGGCGTTGCAATGAGCCAAACTATGGCAATAGGCGATGGTGGCAACGATTTAGAAATGGTTGAAATGGCTGGTATAGGTGTTGCCATGGAAAACGGCATGGAAAACGTAAAGGCAATAGCCGATTTTTGCACAGATACCAACGACAACGACGGCGTTGCAAAAGCAATTGAAAAATTTGCTTTGTAATATCAAAAATTTAAAGGCACAGTGGAATTACACTCCACTGCGCCTTTTTGTTTTATATAAAGTATTTATTGTTTTTTGTGTTTAAAATGTTTATATATTAAAACAGGGGAAAATAACACTATACATAAACAAGCAAAGATTAATTTTATTGGGAACAAAACAAATCTGAATTTTTGTAAATAATAAGTTTTTCGTTTCATTATAACTACATTTTTTATTCAAGGCAACCTTCACATAATTCTAATTGTTTTGAAATAATATATTCTTTTGCAGTGTCATTTTTTTCATTAATTTTGTTTAAGCAATTCAAACAATATTCCGCCACTACGTTCACCTCCTAGTATAGTTTAGAACAATGTGTTCAAAATGTCAATAGATTAAATTGTTCTAAACTATACTAAACAGGGGTGATTAAATGCATAAATATGAAAGAGTTCGCGCTTTGCGAGAAGATGCTGATTTGACACAACAAAAAATCGGAGAGGCAATTAATATTCCACAGCGTACATACGCCTATTATGAAAGTGGCGAACGTATGATACCGCCAACCGTTTTGTGTTCAATTGCAGATTTTTATCAAGTTAGCGTGGATTATATTCTCGAAAGAACTAACAATAAAATGCTTAACAAATGAAAATAGTAAAATTAAAAAAGGCAAGATTAGCGCGCTCGCTCACCTTGCCTTTTTGTTTTATACCTATTTACTTGAAACAGTTTTCGCTTTATCTAAATTTCAATTTACTTGCCATAAATACCTGGTTTTAATGGTATGGCAAGGTTCCAAGTATCCACAGCATCGCCAAAGTCGGTTGTTCCGTTTGATACTGCAAAATACGCGCATGTAGCAATGCCATCTTCAAAAAGTAAAAAAGCTCGTTCCATGTTTCCAAATGTTGTTACAGTGCCATCATCCCACAACACATTTTTAGTGTAGGCACTCGCACCATGTTCGATATCCCAGTTTATTGCATCTGTTGAGCTTGCATATATACCCTCACCAGGTGCAAGCGCAATATTACCAGTCATGTCTTTTGCTAGCATTTTATACCCTTCATCATCTCGCCATATGAAAGGATCTTCTAAATGAATTTCAGGTGCAAACATAGGAGTATCGCAAAGGTGCATGTACTCCGAAAAAGCATCTTTTGCACGTGCTATGCCAAACTCCATATTGCTGTGAGTAGGGTTTGTGTATGGTTTTGCGTTGTAATGGCGAGACTTATAAAGCACAAGCACACTACCGTCAGCATCTACAAGTGGTGATGGGTTTGACGTTAGCAAGTTATCAAAATAATGTGGCCTAGTTGGGAGGATACAATTATCAAGTCTTGTAAATTTACCATCAAGGCTATCTGCTATTGCTATGCCAACACGTTTGCCTGCCCTTGCTGTCATTGTGCGTGGATCTTCGTGTTTTATGCGCTCATCATCAGGAATAATAAAGGGAAAAGTAGTGCCAGTATAGTAAAGTATGTATTTATCGCCATATTTAATTATACGTGGGTTGTGTGTCATTCTGCCGTCCCAAAATTGACCACCTCTATCCTCAAGCACAACTTCTTCAAACTTAAAAGGGCCACAAGGGTTATCTGCAACTGCACGCACAACCTCAGATATAAAAAGCCAACCTGGGTGAAAATCCTGTGTTTTGGGTATGCGAGAGGCAAACATATAATATTTGCCGTTATCATTTTTTATCACAGAACCGCACCAAATGTAGTAACCGTCCATTTTGAAACCGCTGTTTTTCGCCGTGGGTAAAAAATAATCTTTCAACATTTTTCTTTTCCTCGTGTAATAATAAAATTTTAATAACAATAAAAACTTATATTTGCGTGAGTTTCCTTAGGGGTTATTTACTTTGTGCTAACACATTTTGCAAAAAATATACAAAACGATATAGCTTTTTGTGGTTTTTAATTTTTATAAACTAAATTTGCAACAAGCCAACTTTTTTATAAACCTTGCTAACCATGCGTTTTGCAAGGTAGTTTGCACCATTTGCGCCCTCTGTAAGCACACTGTCAACATATGTTTTATCAGCTAAAATACGTGCGTATTCCGCTTGTATAGGCGCTAGCGCCTCAGCAACACTTGTGCCAACAGCCTCTTTAAAAGTGCCATAGCCTAGGCCGTCAAATTCAGCCTCAATTGCTGAAATGTCTTTGCCTGTAAATATGCTATAAAGGCTCATTAAGCTAGAAACACCTGGCTTTTGCTCTAAGTCATAGCGAATTATGCCATCGCTATCAGTAACAGCGCGTTTGAACTTTTTAAGTATAACGTCAGCACTATCTGTCATTAAAATGTAGCTGTTAACGTTAGGGTCACTTTTGCTCATTTTACGTGTTGGCTCGGTTAACGACATTATTTTTGCGCCTTGCTTTGTAATATAACCTTCTGGCAAGGTAAAAGTTGGGCTATATGCACTGTTAAAACGTTGTGCAATTGTGCGTGCAAGTTCTAGGTGTTGTTTTTGGTCTTGGCCAACGGGTACAAGGTCTGCGTTATAAATTAAAATATCAGCTGCCATTAAACTAGGGTAGGTAAATAAACCACCGTTAATATTTTCAGGGTGTTTTGAGCTTTTATCTTTAAATTGTGTCATGCGTGAAAGTTCACCAAATTGTGTGTTGCAAGTTAAAACCCAGCTTAGTTCAGCGTGTGAGGGTACATGGCTTTGCGCAAAAAGCAAGCTTTGTTTTGGGTCTATGCCCGCAGCAAGCACCATTGCGGCGGCTTCCCTTGTGTTTTTGCGCAAATCTGCTGGCACACATTTAACAGTCAAAGCGTGCAAATCAGCTATCATATAAAGGCACTCAAATTCATCTTGTAGTTTTGCCCAGTTGCGCACAGCGCCTAGATAGTTGCCAAGCGTAAAAGTACCTGTTGGCTGTATGCCTGAAAGTATGCGTTTTTTCTTAGTGTCCATTGGTAAGCTCCTTTTATATATTAATGTTAAAATTATTTTCAAATTATATTTAGTTTTTATAGAGCACTGTAAGTGTAACTATAACAGTGCTGTGTCGTTAATTGTTAAGGCATTAATCGTGGGTTGCCCTCAAGGTTAACTGCGTTTTGCAAAGTTTCAGCATCTATAATGTTATGCAAAGCTGGCATTTCTACAAGCATTTGTGCATATACCCTATCACCTGCGTGGTAGCCGTCTAAAAACATTTCATCAGTTACGTTACTCATGTTAGTAAAATTGTAAAGCTCAAAGCCATAATCTTCAAACATTGGCTGTATAGCGGGGGCTATTTGCTCCATGTAGGCGTAGTTGCCACTAGCCAACATTTTTGCGTAAACGCTCGGAGCATATGGCGGCAAATAAGCTATAACTTCAATGCCCTCGCTGTTGCAAAAAGCTAATAAATCTTCAAGTGCAAGCTTGCTATCTGCACTAACTTCGCTACCGTGCTCAAAGCGGTTTGTGCCTGAATCTATATTGCGTAAACTCTCGCTAAAATTGCCATCTGCCATAATTTCAGGGTTAATTGCAGCGTTGCCATAGGTATAGCTACCGTCAGCATAAAAGCCACGGCCGTTAATTTTTGCATGCATGCCGTAGTAGCTCGGCTCGCTGTTAAATAGCTTTACAATATCGTATTTACCAGCACCTATATCGCGTAAAAATTGTGTGTAGCCATATTCAAAAAGGTCATGATCTTGCGCGCTTGCGCTATAAGTGCTCTCGGTGTATGGCTCGCTCCACCAGTTATAATTAAAAAAGTATTGGTCAAGGCTAAGTATTAGTGTTTTAGGTTTAGCATCACCTAAAGCCTCTAAAAATGCTTTCATCTCATAGAGCAAACTAACACTACCACCAGCGTTATAAAAAGATGTACCCTCTAAAAACATATCCTCGCTAAACTGCA
The DNA here is from genome assembly GCA_964370685.1 of uncultured Faecalibacterium sp. Classification (GTDB taxonomy): domain Bacteria; phylum Bacillota; class Clostridia; order Oscillospirales; family Ruminococcaceae; genus Faecalibacterium. Next base: position 48,285 of record CAYJKG010000005.1, read on the forward strand.
TACTTCGGCTTGTGCCAACAACTAAAACCTCGGCAGCTTTCGCCTTACTTTGCTCAAATTTTATTGCGGCGGTGTTGTCGTAATACGCAGTGCCATATAAAGTAATTTCGCCAGAGGCATAACCAGCTTGAAGCTCTGCAATGCTTATGTCTTCGCCACTAGCGCCTAGTACGTAGTAAAAAACGCCGAGTATCAGCAAAACAGGCAGTAAAAATAGGCAAAGGGGTATTAAAAATTTTTTCATGCAAATACCTCCTTAAAAGCCAAAGTATATAAAGCTTGCCTCGCCAAAGTTGAAAAATATGCAAGCAAAAATCAAAACATAGCAAAGTATTATCGCTTGTGGTTTTTTTAGTGTGCAAATCCACTCACCACCATCTTTATCCTTGCCAAGGCGAGTTTCAATTATAAAGCCAAAAAGCATTAAAAAGGCTAGTGTTATAACACCAACTTCGGTAAATTCCATAAGAACAAATGAATCAAGAACAGCTTGCACTGAAATATTAATGTCAGTAGCGATTTTTTGCAAAATATAAATTGCACGCTCTAAGCTTGCGGCTCTAAAAAACACCCAAGCAAAAGTAACAATTAAAAAAATGTAAACTTGTTTGCATAAACGCACAAAAAAGTTTTGCTCATTTATATGCAAGGTACTTGAAATTTTTTGGCGCATGCCCTGCGTTGCATGTCCAAAAATTTGATAAAAAGCGTGCAAAACACCCCAAACTAAAAAAGTTAAGCCAGCACCATGCCAAATGCCACTAACAGCAAAGGTTATAAAAAGCGCTAAATAAAAGCGGATTTTGCCATGGCGAGAACCACCTAGTGGTATATAAATATAATCTCTAAGCCATGCGGAAAGGCTCATGTGCCAGCGTGACCAAAACTCACGCATGCTTGTGGCAAAATAAGGTAGGCGAAAGTTTGGGTTTAACTTTATGCCTAGTAGTTTTGCAATGCCAACTGCCATATCGCTATATGCGCTAAAATCAAGGTAAATTTGTATAGAGTAAAGCACACTAGCCATTAAAAGCGTAGTACCAGTAACATGTTCTGGTGCATCTAGAGCATAGGCTAAATGAGCGCTTAGCCTATCAGCTATAGTCATTTTTTTGAAAAGTCCCCATAAAAAAAGTATCAAGCCTTCAAAAGCAAGTTCGTGGTTAAATTTTAAGTTTGCAAGGTTTTTATATTGTGGCAAAAGTTCTGCGCCACGGCTTATGGGTCCACTGATAATTTGCGGAAAAAATGTCATAAAAAGGCAAAAGTCGAATGGGTTTACAACCGCAGCATATTTGCCTTTTGCAACGTCTATTAAATAACCTAAAGCATTCAAGGTGTAATAGCTAATGCCAAGTGGTAGCAAAACACGTAGCTCTGGTGTAAAATCTTTTGTGGCAAATGCAGTAAGTTGAAAAGCCACAAGCATACCAAAAGGTAATCCTCCGCCAATAATTTTAGCAAAAATAGGATGTTTTTTATACGATACTGCCGCCCAGTATACAGCGATAGAAGATGTAACTATTGTCCAAACTAAGGCCGTTGGCGCATAGCAATAAAAAAATATGTTGCCTAATAGCAAAACGCCTTTTCTCGCTTTAGATGGTAAAAGCCAATACAGCAAAAAGAAAGGCACAAAAAACATTAAAAATTCAGAAGTTTGAAAAAGCAAAAAAATAGCCCTCCTATATATAAGACATTCTATACATTGTAACACAAAACAAGGCTTTAATCAATTGACAAAGCAAAAACCATAAGGTAAAATTAATGTGGAATTTTAAACGGCAACTCCAATATTATAAAGTTTTGTATTTTATTGGAGTTATAAATCAAATTGAAATCAATTTTAAACCTAGGAGAATAAAATGAGCGAAAATAAAATTAATTTAACTGGCAAAGTGCGCACACGTTTTGCGCCAAGCCCAACAGGCTACATGCACGTGGGTAACTTGCGCACAGCTTTATATGCGTACTTACTAGCAAAGCATGATGATGGTACTTTTATCTTGCGTATAGAAGATACAGACCAAGCACGTTTTGTAGAGGGTGCAATGCAAGTTATATACGACACTTGCCGACAAACAGGGTTGATATGGGACGAAGGCCCTGATATAGGTGGCCCTGTTGGCCCATATATACAAAGCGAGCGCATGGGTATGTTTAAACAGTACGGTGAAGAACTTGTACAAAAAGGCGAGGCATACCGCTGTTTTTGCACACCTGAGCGCCTTGAAGAAATGCACAAAGCACAAACTGACGCAGGTGAAATGACACACTACGATGGCCATTGCCGCCATTTAAACGAGGCAGAAATCGCTGAAAAACTAGCAAATGGCACACCTTATGTTATACGCCAAAAAGTGCCAACAACAGGCGTAACAAGTTTTGATGATATGGTTTATGGCCATATCGAGGTTGATAACAGCGAGATAGAAGACCAAATTTTGATTAAAACTGACGGTATGCCAACCTATAACTTTGCAAATGTTGTGGACGATCACCTAATGCAAATTACTCATGTTATACGTGGTAGCGAGTATTTATCCTCAACACCTAAATATAACTTGTTATATAATGCTTTTGGTTGGGAATTGCCAAAATATATACACTGCCCACCTGTTATGAAAGACGCTCAAAACAAACTTTCAAAACGTAATGGTGATGCTTCCTACCAAGATTTAATCGCAAAAGGTTATTTGAGCGAGGCGATTTTAAATTACATTTGCCTTTTAGGTTGGAGCCCACGAGGTGAGTTTTCCGAACAAGAAATTTTTAACATGGAAGAACTAAAAAAAGTTTTTGATATTGGCGGTATTTCAAAATCACCAGCTATTTTTGACCCATTAAAACTACGTGCAATAAATGCAGCTTATATACGTGCACTTTCCGCTGAGGAATTTTTGAAGAAAGCTGAACCTTTTATTGATAGCGTTGTTAAAAGTGAAATACGCAAAGATTTACTTTGCCAAAACCTACAACCACGTTGCGAAGTTTTGAGCGATATACCAGAACAACTTGATTTCTTTGACAAAATGCCAGAGTATGAAAATGATTTATACACAAATAAAAAGCAAAAAACTAACCCAGAAACTGCAAAAGAAGCACTGAGCATGTTAAAGGAAGTTTTAGCAGACGAAGCTTTGGAGTTTAGCGATAAAGATGCGATATTTAACGCATGCAAGTTAAAAGCTGAACAAGCTGGCGTAAAAAATGGCTGGTTGTTATATCCGCTAGGCATAGCGCTTTCAGGCAAACAACGCACACCAGGCGGCGGCACAGATCTCGCTTGCATGATGGGCAGAGAAAAAACCTTGCAAAGGTTACAAACAGCAATTGAGCGTTTGTAATTGTTTTTCAATATAAAACTTATATTTGTTGAAAAGCGTGCGTTTGTATTATGATTGTTCACTTTTTTATGTATGTGTGATTTGTCGCATATGGTTTGAATAATGCCAAAAACAGCACTTTTCTTGAATAGACAAAACTTGCAAAAAAAGCGGTTTATAGTATATGAAAATTCATGTACATATAGACCGCTTTTTTCGTTGTGATGTTTAAAAAGGAGCAAATTTATGCAATCCATAAAACAAAATTCAAACATACATAAAAAATCATTGTTTCGTGTTATAGCAGTTGATAAAAAACATTTATTGCAAGTTATGCAAATTGTGCGCCAAGTTTTTGTATTTGCTTTTGGTATGTTAAGTGCAAATGGTACTATTTTTGGTACGTTTACCCCTTTTGCGTTTGCGCTTACTTTAGGTATGCGACAAAGTGATATGCTAATGCTTGCAGCTGGCGCAATTGTACAAGCTTTTTTGTGGCAAACAGGCACACAAACAACAGCTATAATTTGCACGCTACTTGCCATAATTGCAGTGCGCTGGGTTTTGCCAAAATCCTTTGTTATGTCTAGCTTAGCGGCGGGTTTAACTTTAGTCGGGGTAAACGTAGCCTTTGCGTGGAGTGGCGTTGTTTTGTATGGAGCTGTATTTATTTCGCTTGTAAACACAGCAATTGCAATAGGCCTTGCGTGGTTAATTAAAAACCACCACCCTGAAAAAGAAAAAATAGGTACACTAGCTTTTAGCGTGATAGTTATTATAGCTCTGGCTAGTTTGCCTGTACAGTTTAGCTGGAGTGCAATTGCGCTAGTAAGTGCTGTGGGTGCAATGTTAGCATTGCGCGGTAAGGAGAAAGAATCGCTTTTTTGTGCTATTGCATTTGCAATTGCACTACCAGCGGGGAGCAGTAATTTTTTGTTTGCGGTGGTGGGTGTTTTGCTTTCTAGCGTACTGGCACTGTGCTTTGGTAGTGGTGATAAAGCGCGTGTAGCCATTTTATATTTAATTGGTGGCCTAGTTTCGCCTTTTGTGGTTGGAGCAGAACTAACAAGTGCATTAAATGCAAGCTTTTTATATTCGGTTTTATACATGGGCAGTGTTGCCTCTGGTGTTTTAGCCTTTTTAGTAACACCGCAAAGTTTAATTATAAGGGAAGAACAAGAAGTAGAGCAAATTGCAAAACGCTTACAACCTACTCAAGTTGCAGCGGCTAACCGCTTAGATGCAGTAGCACAAAGTTTTTCAGATATAGCAAGCACTGTACGCAATGTGCACGATATTTTACCACGCAAAACAGAGGATTTTAACTGGGTTGTAGAGCGTATGCAAAGCTCGCTTTGTGATAATTGCTCAAAGCATGAGCAATGTTGGGGTAAGCGTTACAGTGAAACAATAACAGCACTTTTTGAACTAAAACCAATTTTACAACAAACTGAACATGTAGGGGTGGAAAATTTACCATTAGAAATATCGTATTGTGTATATCCAGCTGCACTTGCAAGCGAAATGACAAGAGCGTATGCGCTTTATCGTAGTGCATGTGCCTCACGTGTGCACTCCGAAAGTTTGCGCGCAGCATTAACGGAGCAGTATGGTGCGGTTGCAGATGCATTAACTGGGCTTTCCTCACAGCTTGGTGAGGTTGGTTTACCAGAATATTATAAAACACGCCGAGTTGCAGATTTTTTTGAAGAACTTGGCATCGAGGTTATAGAATGTGCTGTTACACAAGAAACATTGGGGCGTATGCGCGCAACCATAACGCTAACGCATACTGGTTTTTCGGAAAAAGAATTGCATGGTTTAAAAGAGGAAGTTACACGTATTTGTAATAGAGCGATGGAGTTTCCACAGAAATTATCGTGCAGAGGTGTAACTACACTAATTTTTAGTGAAAAAGCAACATTGCGCCCTGTTTTTGGCAAAGCGTATAAAGCGGCAAAAGGCGAAGTTTCGGGCGATGCAGTGCAACAATTTTGTTTGGTAAACTCAGCTGAAATGATTTTATGCGACGGTATGGGAACAGGTCACCCAGCGGCAATTGATGGCATGCTTGCCGCTGAGTTAACTGCCCGTTTACTAAAAGTTGGTTTTACAGCACAAACAGCAGCAAGGCTTGTAAATGTTGCACTTGCATTAAAAAGTGATGAGGAAAGTAGCGCAACCTTAGATTTATTTAGTATTGATTTATACACTGGTAAAAGTAATATTTTTAAAGCTGGTGCGGTGCCTAGTTTTGTGGTGCAAAATGGCAAAGCAAAAACAATGGGTGCAGTAAGTTTGCCAGTGGGAATTTTAGGTGAGGTTATGGGTGAAAGTCTATCAGTTCGCTTGCAAACAGGAGATATGGCAGTGCTAGTTTCAGATGGTATGCTTTTAGATGGTAGTGCATGGATAATACAGCAACTAGAGCTTTCCATTGCTACAAGGCAAACGCCACAAGAAATTGCAAATATATTGGTTGAAACAGCAACATTAAGAGCTAAAGGTAGGGCGAAAGCTGATGATATTACAGTTGCAATTATGAAACTTGAAAAAGCATAAAATAACAAGTTTTAAATGCAATAAAATCATTTAGAAACAATAAAACTATTTTTAGCAGTTTTAAAAACCATGCTAACACATGCGCCACCATTAAAATTGTCAAAAACTATTTTACCTTTATGCAGTATGGCTATTTTTTTAACTATAAAAAGCCCAAGACCATTTTCTTTATTAATTTCAAAACTTGTGTTACGGCTTTTATTTAAAAGTGTAATTTGCTTGTCGCTATAACCCTTGCCGTCATCGTAAATTTTTATTTTTATATAATTTTTATCTAAAAAGGCTGTGATGTAAATATTGCAGCCTTTTTTATTGTGTTTTATTGAATTATTAATTATATTTTGAATTAAACGCAAAAATAAATTTTCGTCACCTATTAAGTATAAATTATCACTTATTTCAAGGTGAAAATTATGGTTTGTACTTTTGTGTAAGTTTATGGTACTTGCAGTAGCCTTGCGAATAGTTTTTGTGAGCGAAAAAGTTTTGCCACTAATGGTAGAAAAATCTAACCTATTAAGCATATTTATGTTGCCTATAGCACTTGTCATAATTTCGCTCTGCTCAAAAATAATGTTTATGTGTTCGTATTGTTTGGGCGTTAAAGTTTCATCGTTTTTAAGGGTGGCAGAATACCCCAAAATCATTGATAAAGGTGTGCGTATATCATGAGATACTGAGGATATCCACTGCGAGCGTGAACACTCGCGTTCTTGTTGCCATTTTTTTGTAAAATGATAACACACATAAAATATAATCAAAAAATTAAACAAAAACAAAAGCGGTAAAAACCACACAAATGTTTGTAAATGGTGAATTTTTAGTGTGAGTAAATATTTCCAAATAGAGTTTTGTGGCTCTAATAAAACAAATAAACCGTCATCTCTTGTCCATACTTTAGCAGGATAATCATTCAAATACCAGCGTGAAAAAGAGGCAACCTCAGTTAACGTAAATTCATTTTGTATTTCCTGGGGTTTGTTGTATTCCCAAGTAATTTTACCGTTATCATCAATCAAAAAAGCCGAACTTTCATGTGTTTTTAATAACTTTTGGTATTTTATATCGTAAATATACTCATTGTTTACATAGCTTAATGCGTTAGAATATTCGCTAACGCTTAAGTGTACACTGTTTAAATCAGCGGTGTAAAAAAGCACAAAACCACCGTAAATAATAATATTAAAAATAATGCTTATAAGCATAATAATAAATGGTAGTGTGCCAACCTTAAAAGCATTAATAAAAAAATTGTTTTTATTCATGTAAAATTACCTTTAATAATTATATTTTTGTGGTTAGTTTAATCTATAACCTAAACCACGCACAGTTAGTAAATATTTAGGTGCAGATGGGTTTGCTTCTATTTTTTCACGTAGGCGACGTATATGCACCATAAGTGTGTTTTCATAGCCAAAGTTGCCATCTTTCCACACAGTATTGCAAAGGCTATCTATGGTAACGATATTGCCTTGGTTTTCATAAAGCTTTTTAAAAATAGTGTATTCAGTAGCGGTTAAAGCATATGTTTCTTTACCATTATTGCAACTTAAATTACCCATATCTATTACGGTATCACCTAGGTTTATTTTTTGCTGTTTTGTGGTATATGTGCGCCTTAAAACTGCACACAACCTTAAGATAAGTTCCTCAGGCAAAAAGGGTTTTGTTATATAATCATCAGCCCCAAGGCCAAGCCCTTTTAATTTGTTTATATCTTCATCACGTGCGGATAAAAATATAACGGGCACACTAGCAACTTTTTGTATTTGTGTAAAAAGGTCAAAGCCATTTGTATCAGGTAACATTATATCAAGTAATATTATATCAGGCAGTTGCTCGCTTAAAAATTGCAAAGCTTGTTTGCCGTTAACAGCACTATAAATGTTATTAAATTTTGCATTTTTTAGCAAAGTAATAAGCATTTCTTGTAAAGCTGGTTCATCATCGATAATCAAAATTTTAGCATTAAATATATTTTCCATAAAAAACTCCTTTTGATTATTTTATCATATTGCCAAAGTATATTAAAGTTAAAAGCCATAATCTTAAGGTAATCTTAAGCTAAAATTCATCATAGTGTAAGGTGCATAAGTTATATTTGTATTAAGCTTAACACCAATACAAAAAAAGGAGATAATATGGAATACATAATTAAAACAAGAAACCTAACAAAAAAATACGGGCAAGAAATTAGCGTAAATAATGTAAATTTAAATATACCCAAAGGTTCGGTTTATGGTTTTTTAGGGCCAAATGGCGCAGGTAAAACAACTACTATGAAAATGATTTTAGGCCTTGTGCATAAAACAACAGGTAGCATAGAAATTTTAAACGAGCAAGTAACAGATAAAAATCGATTAAAACACCTTGCAAAAATAGGCTCGTTAATAGAAACACCAAGTTATTATAGCCATCTAACCGCCAGAGAAAATTTAGAGATTACATGTGTTTTAAAAAACATACCAAAAACACAAATAGCCAGTGTTTTAAAAATTGTAAACCTTGAAAACACTGGTAATAAGCAAGTTAGCAAATTTTCGCTAGGCATGAAACAACGCCTTGGTATAGCAAATGCATTGCTAGGAAAACCACCAATTTTATTGTTAGATGAACCAACAAACGGGCTTGATCCAGCTGGTATTTATGAAATACGTGAGCTAATACAAAGTTTGCCTGAAATTATGGATACCACGGTTTTGATATCAAGTCATTTGCTTTCAGAGATAGAGCAAATTGCGCAGCATGTTAGCATAATAAAAAAGGGTAATGTAGTTTTTGAAGGCACGCTTGAAAAGCTAAAAGAAAAAAGTAATGCTCATTTAAAAATACAAACAAATAACAATAAAAAAGCAAAAGAAATTTTGCCAAAGTTAAATATAAAAAACGGCGAAATTATAATACCTATTGTAAGTGATGAAACTATAATAAATATGCAAAAAAAACTGTTTGAAAACGATGTTTATATAACCAGAATTTCTGAAAATAGCAAAAATTTAGAGCAGATTTTTTTAGAAATTACAGCCTAAAAGGGGGAGTAGCTATGTTAAAAGCATTAAAAGCAGAAATGCTTAAATTAAAGCGTAAATATATATTTTTAAGTGTATTTGCTATGATTAACCTAGAACTTTTTTGGCTTTCATTTGCAATGTTTTTTAACGATAATGCATATGTGCAAAACGGATATGCAACTTTTTTGTATCAACTACCTATGTTAAATGCGCTTTTTTACCCTGTGATAATAGGTGTTGTGGCATCTCGCATTTGTGATATTGAGCATAAGGCAAGTGCGATGAAATTGCTTTTTACAATGCAAAAAAAGAGTAATTTGTTAGTGGTTAAATTTTTTATTATAGCTATATATATTTTTGCACTAGTGTTATATCAAGTTGCATTTATTGTTATGTTAGGGCAGTTTGCAGGTTTTAAAGATGAGTTTTTATATTTTAATTTTATTCTTTATTTTATATCGCAAAGTGCAACTTCACTTTTTATATTAATTGCATTTTTAGTACTAGCACTTAAATTGCAAAATCAGTTTATACCTTTTATAGTGGGGATGATTACAGGATTTTTAGGTTTTTTATCTTCGTTCTTTCCGCCCGTTATTATGCGTTTAGTACCAAGCTCATATTTTATGTTTTTGGGTACAGTAGGCATGAACTGGGATATTGAAACACGTATAGTTAGTTATTATTATACAGCATTTCCTTGGCAATATTTAATTATGCTTTTAGTGTTAACTGTGTTTATGTTTGTGGCGTCAACAAATTATTTTGAACGAAAAGAGGTTTAATATGCTTGTACGTGTTATAAAGGCAGAATACTTAAAATTTAAACAATCAAAAATATTGCTAATGTTTTTTATTTTACCAATAATATCCGCTGTTTTTGGTACTGCTAATTATTTACAAAATTTACAAGTGTTAAAAAATGGTTGGTACAGTTTGTGGACACAACATACTTTATTTTTAAGTTATTTCTTTTTACCAGTTTTAATTGGTTTAATAGTTGCGTATAGTTTTAGGCTAGAGCAAAATAGCTGGAACACTTTTGCAAGTGTTCCAGTAAAACGTAAAAATTTAATTTTAGGCAAGTTTGTAGTTTGCAGTATTTTTACCTTATTTGCCTTAGTTTTAGTTACGGTTTTATATTTACTAAGTGGTTTTTATTGCAATTTAGAAGGTGTACCAACACAGATACTTATATGGATATTAAGGGGGGGATTTGGTGTTGTAGCTGTTGTAGCTGTGCAAATTTTAATTTCGCTAGTGATAAAAAATTTTGCAATACCCATAGGGCTCGCTTTCATGTTTGGCATAATGGGTTTAATGTTAATTAATATTGAGGCATGGCAGGTAAGCCCTTATACATTAGTGGCAGTTGGGTTAAACTCAAATGGCAGTGGTGATTTACAAAGTGATGATTTAATCATGTATATGATATTATCTGTAATTTTTACTGTTAGTGCATTGACAATTGCAAGTGTGATTTTAACAAAGCGAGATATAAAAAATAGTTAAGTTGTTTGCTAAAGTAACATAAAACGTATTGTGTTTATATTATGGAGCATGGTTTTATTTGACACTGCACATAGTTGTGATATAATAGTATTAGCACAAAACTGCATTAATAAATAATACTTGCTCGCTTAGTCAGATAAACATATAAACGAAAAGGAGAAATATTATGATACGTTTTGATCACTTTAATTTTAATGTGTTAAATCTTGAAAAGAGTCTTGAGTTTTATGATAAAGCATTAGGACTAAAACCTATTAGAGAACATGCTGCAAAAGATGGTTCGTTTATATTGGTGTACTTAGGAGATGGCGTAACAGATTTTAAGTTAGAACTTACTTGGTTGTGTGATAGAAAAGAGCCATATAATTTAGGAGATTTAGAATATCATCTTGCGTTTGTGACAGATAAATATGATGAATTACTTGCAAAACACAAATTAATGGACTGCGTATGTTTTGAAAATCCAGACATGGGTATATATTTTATTTCCGATCCAGATGGTTACTGGATAGAAATTGTTCCAGAGAAAAAATAATAAATAAAAAACCTAAAAATAAAAATGTACCGACCTTCAAATCGTTAGATTTAAAAATCTAACGATTTGAAGGTCGGTATTTTCATTGCAAAATAAAAACCGTGCATAGGTTTGATGGCCCATGCACGGTTAAATTTGTTATATTAATTAGATATTATGCTTTACCGCCGCAGCCGAATAGTGCAACTTTTTCTTTGCAAAGTGTTTTTATTGCTTCTGTACCTGGTGCAAGTAGTTTGCGTGGGTCAAAGCCTTTACCTTGTTTATCTTTGCCAGCTTCGATGTATGCACGAGTAGCCTCAGCAAATACAACTTGGCAATCAGTGTTAATGTTAATTTTAGAAATACCAAGGCTAATTGCTTTTGAAATCATTTCGTCAGAAATGCCTGTGCCGCCGTGTAGAACTAGAGGAATGCTGTTTGTTGATTTTTGTATAGCTGCAAGTGCCTCAAAGTTCAAACCTTGCCAGTTGTCAGGGTAGTGGCCGTGTATGTTGCCAATGCCAGCAGCAAGGAAATCAACGCCAAGACCTGCAATGTTTGCACATTCAGTAGGGTCAGCAATTTCACCAGCGCCAACAACGCCGTCTTCTTCACCACCGATTGAGCCAACTTCAGCCTCAATAGACATACCGTTTACGTGTGCAAGAGCAACAAGTTCTGTTGTTTTTGCAACGTTTTCTTCAAATGAAAAATGGCTGCCGTCAAACATAATAGATGTAAAACCAGCTTCGATGCATTTTTTGCAACCGTCATAGCTACCGTGGTCAAGGTGTAAAGCAACAGGAACAGTAATTCCTAGTTCTTCGTCCATAGCTTTAACCATAGCTGCAACTGTTTTGTAGCCTGTCATGTATTTACCAGCGCCTTCAGATACGCCTAGTATAACAGGGCTGCCAACTTCTTGGCATGCTAAAAGAACAGCTTTTGTCCATTCTAGGTTGTTGATGTTAAATTGTGGAACAGCATATTTGCCGTCACGTGCTTTTAAAAGCATTTCACTTGCATTTACTAACATGAGTTTCCCTCCAATAATATGTTTTAATATCAATAACAATTTGCCACACAGCAAATTTATGTTTATATTATACACTAATTTGTTCGTAAAATCAATGTTTTGCACAAACTTTGTTAGTAAAATAACAATGTTTGTTAAACTAACAAATAGATGTATTTTTAACTTTCAACATGCATAAATGTTGCGTTGTTAAAAAAGGATAAAATTACATAAAAAAATGTAAAATATAGGTAAAAAAACGTCAAAATGCCAACTTGCAAAATACAGAGAGTAACTTGATAGATTGTGAATACAACGTGAAAACTGTTGAAAACTATGTTGAAAGCGTTGAATTCAACACAAAAAAGGCTTGTTTAACTAGGCTTTTCAACGTTTTCAACAGAGTTTTCAACATGTTAAAACAAAAATACTGTTTACAAATGGTATAGAAGAAACTTTGTTGAAAAGTAATAATTGGCATAATAAGTTTGCGATTTGTATAAGTTGCCTATACTCATAATGTGGATTATTGTAGTTAAATAAAGCTGTTTAATAAAATTGACATATTTGCGAAAAATATCTAAAAAATGGATATTATGTAGCTTAATTTAAATTTTTGTAATAAACAGCTTTTTAACTATGGAAAAATTTTACCATTTGTGGTACAATCGTAGAAATGAAAAATGGATAACTGCGACTAGATAAGTAAAAAAGGAAATTTTATGGATAAACAAAGAAATCGTCAATTTTTTGACCAAGACACACAATCAGAACAAAAAAAAGATACATTAGTATTTGGTAAAAACCCAGTAGCCGAACTTTTAAAAAGCGGTGCAGGTGTAGATACAGTGTTTTTAATAGATGGCATGGCAGAAAAAGTGGCCAACTATTACACAGCGCTAGCGAAGGACGTAGGTGCGGTTGTTAAGCGTGTGCATGTAAATAAACTAAACGCTATGACAGGTAGCCAAAGCCACCAAGGCGTAGCTGCATTTGCAAGCGAAGTTGAGTATGCAACGCTTGAGGATTTACTAAACGTAGCAAAGGAAAAAGGCGAGCCACCTTTTATAGTATTAGCAGACGGCGTTGAAGACCCACATAACCTAGGTGCAATCATGCGTAGTGCTTTGCTTTGCGGTGCGCATGGTATAGTTATACCAAAACGTGGTGGTGCGGCAGTTACAGGCACAGTTATGAAATCAAGCGCAGGCGCAGCTGAGCATTTACCAGTAGCACGCGTTGCAAATATAGGCGAGGCTGTTCGCCGTTTAAAAGATAAAAACGTTTTTGTATATTGTGCAGATATGGGTGGTGTTTCCCTTGGTAAAAACAACTTAACAGGCGCAATTGCCTTAGTTATGGGTAATGAGGGCAAAGGTGTTAGTCCACTGGTAAAAAAACTTTGTGACGGAGTTGTTGCCATTGATATGGTACCAAATGGCACAGGCGTAGATAGCTTTAATGTTTCTGTTGCAGCAGGAATAGTTTTATATGAAATTATGCGACAAAGAGCAGAGTAATACTTAAACATTTTAAAGGAGGAAAAGATGAAAGATTCTCCAACGAATAATCATCATTTATCACCATCGGAAATGAGCAAGGAAGAACGCGAGGCTATAATTGCACGTGTTACAACAAAAATTACAAAAGAGCATGATAAAAAGCATAGTAATACTTCGGAGATGATTGAACCTATTAAAGAAGAAAACTTAAGTTTAGAACAACCCGTTGAATTACAACCCGTTGAATTACAACAAATTGAAAAAGATTCTCAACTGGAAGTTGAAGTAAATTTGCTTGCATCTGATATTAACGATGAAGCAAACCAAGAGATTTTACATGTTGATGAAGAAGTTGAGCTAGAGTATATAAATGAAACTACCGAAAAGCAGCAAGAGAAAACACAAAGTGATGTAAAGATAATAGATGGTGAAATGAACTGGGCAGCTGTAAAAGATGATTCTTTTAAAGAATTTTTTACAACTAGTGCAATTAATTTGCCAAAAGCTGAAAATGCTATCGAGATAGAAGAAAAGCAAGGTTTTTTTAGTAAAATTAAAAATAGTTTTGCAGGATTATTCCGTGGTGAAGTTCGAGAGAAATCAGATGATTTTGAAGAGGGGAGCTCACTGTTTTTTCCTGGTGATGATGTGCATGTGCCGACAGAGTTTATCGCTGAAGAAAAAGCATATGATACTAAAGATTTAAACGATCAAACCTTGCAGTTTGATTTATCGATGGTAAATGACCCTATAGTACGCACACAGGAAATACTTTTTCAAAAAGAAGAAGAACCTGTGCGCAGTGGTAAAATAACCTTTATTAATAGCGATAATACAAGTATAGATAATGAAAAACTAAGTGAAGCTAATAACTTTGAAATAATAGAACCAGTAAAAACACAAAACCCTGAAATTGAAGAAATTATTATAAGAGCACAAGAACAACAAGAAGTTAATTTGGCAGAACAAATAGCGCAAGAAATTGAGCTAGCAAGCAGGGAAGAAAATAATGCTGCACAGAAAGAAACTACATTATTGGAAACTTCAAAAGTATCGCAGGAAGATACTACTGAAGAAGTTTTAAAAATTGTATCTTCTGAAGAAACTGAGCAAGAAAAAGATATTGATGAAATTGCAGGTGCAGAGCTTGAAAAACAAGAAGATGATAACCTTGTAGCAGAGCAATCGGTAAAACCAATTGAACAACTTGAAATTGAAACAATATCGGAAAATGCACAAGCAGAAATTTCTCAAGAGACAACTATAAACCAGCAAATAGATAAAGAACAAATTATATCTGAGGTTGAACTTGAAGAAACATGCGTATTTGAACAGGTACCAGACAGTGAGGTTGAAAATAATCTTTCACAAGAAGAAATAGGTGAAATTTCATTTAGCGACGAGGTTGTTTTAAGTAATACTCAATCAAACTTTGAAATTAATTTAGAGCAAGAATTAAATCAAGAAATAAGCCAAGAAATAAGCCAAGAAACAAAAACCGAACAGGAGCAAAAATCTGATAATTTCTTGAAATTAGGTATTGGAAACGATGTTAAACAAAATGCTGAAGAAAAAGCGGCAGCGGCAGTTTTAAAACTTTTTGGTAAAGAAGAAAAAACAACAACACCTAGCGATGAATTTGAACCATCTAGCCCATTTGAGGAAAGCAAGCCTAAACAAAACAATAAAAAAGATGAGGAAGATCAAGATCTTCTTGCGGTTGCTAAAGATATGCAAAGCTTATGCGCGGTGCTTAATTTACGCATAGCATTAACAGGTATATTAAGTTTTGGTATGCTTATTTTAGGCTTTATGGCACAAGATACCTTGCAAGCTGTTGAGGCTATTTCACCAGCGGTTAACCCAGCATTATTTTTGTGGATAAATATTGTTTTATTAGTAGCAGTTATGGCAATTTCATATAACACTATAATTGAGGGTGTTTTAGGTTTGTGGAAAAAACCATCTACTGATACATTGCCAACAATAGCAGCTATTGCTAGTTTGTTGCAACTTTTAGTCTTTGTTTTAAATGCAAAAACTTTTGCAAAAGATGCTAACACCGCTGCAATTTTTGCAAGCTTGGCAGGCTTTTTGTTAATGACAAATACCATAGGTAACCGCATATTAGCAGGCGTTGTTTATGAAAATTATAATTTTTTAAAGAGTGGCTTTGCTAAATTTGCTGCTTATCGTTTAGATAATAAAGATTTAAAACGAGAGCTGATGTCAAAAACAAGCAAAAGCAGTGATGAAATATTGTTAAACCGCCCAGCAAAACATTTACAAGGCTTTTTGGACCAAAGTTTTTCTGATAGATTAAACGAAAAGCAATTGCGAATGTTAGTGTATGGTTTTATAGGTGTTGCTTTTACAGCTGGCATTATAACAATTATACGTGGCGATGGGTTTATAGGTTTTGCTAGTGCTTTTAGTGCAGTGCTCTGCATAGGTGCACCACTTTCATCTAGTTTAGTTTCAGCCTTACCATGCCTGTTTATGCAAAAAGCAACTTTAGCAAAAGGTGCTATTATACCAGGCTGGCAAAGTGTAGATGAACTTGGTAAAATTGATGTTATTTACACAGATGCAAAAGAACTTTTCCCAGCGGGTTGTGCACAACTTTTTGGTATAAAAACTTTCCAAAAAGAGCGCTTAGATATGGCAATTTTATATGCAACTAGTATTTTAATAGAAGCATGTGATTTGTTAAGCGATTTATTTGCAAATATGATAGAACATAAAATGGAAATGCTTTACCCTGTAAAAGATTTAGAAAATCGTCGTGGCTTAGGTTTTGTAGCTTGGTGCGAAAATTATAGGGTTCTACTTGGTACAAGAGAGCTTATGGAGCAAGAGGGTGTTTCGTTACCGCCTATGGATTATGAAGAGCGCTATTCAAAAGCTGGTTTGCATCAAGTGTTATATCTTGCTGTTTCTGGTCAACTTTATGCTATGTTTTTAATTGGTTATAAAGGCGAGGTAGCGGCTGCAAGGATTATACGTGTTTTACGCAAAGAAAACATACGTCTTATGGTTAAATGTGATGACCCAAGCTTAACAGCACAGCGCATAGAAAAAAGATATAAATTGCCAGAGGGTTTTATACACATTACAACTGAACAAGACGAAAAAGTGATAAAACCTCTTACAACTTTTAAAGCTTGTCCAAAAGGTATGATGATGCATACAGGGCAGTTTGCAAGTTTTATTAACGCTATAAAAGCTGCAGCTGGTGCAGATAGTGCACAGCGCAGTGCAGCGGCAGTACAAATAATTTCTATTATGTTTTCAGCGATGATTACCTTGTTTTTAGCTCTTTTCGGCGGGCTAATAGGTGTATCTTTAGTGGCGGCTATATTATATCAAGTTGCTTGGAGCGCGTTAAGCTTAGGACTTATATTTACTAAAAAGTTTTCGTAAAAGTTAAAACAATGTAAACAAGCTTAACTTTTATTTGCATGCATGTTTTTTTATGATATAATGATAAAGACATATAAATAAATGAAAAGAGGAAATATGCAATACAAAATATTAGCAACAGATATAGATAACACGCTAATACCATTTGGTGAGGAATGTGCTAGACCAGCTGTAGTGAAAGCCATAAAAAAAATACAAGAAGCAGGTGTAAAACTTGTTGTAAGTACAGGGCGATCATTTAACGCAATGAATACACCAGAAATTTTCGGTGGTTTGCGCTGGGACTATGCTGTTACTTGTAGTGGTGCACAAGTGCGTGATGCTGAGGGTAAAGTGCTTTTTGAAGAAACCCTTACAAGCGAGGAAATGTATGCTCTTGTTGATTTTTGCGAGGACGATGATTACTGCTTACACTTTGCTTTTGATGATGGATATTATGCATATGTAAATTACCCAGAGTTGAAAAAACTTTACGATAACATGCCAAACACAGGCATGACTATGAAAGATGGCGAGGATCAAAACAGACATCTTGACAGTATGCCAACAGCGGCGTTTGCGGTTTTACCGACAAATGGCGGTGTCGAGCGTTTTAATGCGAAATATGCTCATTTAGAATTAAGTTTTATGCAAATAGGTCGCTCAGAAAATGGCGAATGGATTGTATACGATATAGTTCGTGGACATGTAGATAAAGCAACGGGTATAGCGCATTTGTGCGAAAAGCTAAATGTTGATATGCAACAAGTTGTAGCGGCTGGCGATTCTGGCAATGATAAAGGAATGATTCAAGCTGCTGGGCTTGGCTGTGCAATGGCTAACGCAACAGATGACGTTAAAGCAATTGCGGATATAGTTATTGGCGATGTGCGAAAAGATGGTCTTGCAGATATGATAGAAACATTATGGTTTGGCGACGCTAGTTTGCTAAGCAAATAATAAATACAAAAACATAACTTATAATA
The DNA here is from genome assembly GCA_964370685.1 of uncultured Faecalibacterium sp. Classification (GTDB taxonomy): domain Bacteria; phylum Bacillota; class Clostridia; order Oscillospirales; family Ruminococcaceae; genus Faecalibacterium. The sequence goes on from CAYJKG010000005.1 coordinate 66,118, forward strand.
CGGAAAGGAAATTATCATGAGTGATAGTAGCATAGAATTAACCTTAGATGGCGCACCTAGCCTTACATTAGACCCAACTGGAGAAATTGCAGCAGCAGAACAAGCAAAGAAAGAAGCTGAAGAAAAAGCTGCTGCTGAAAAAGCCGCTGCTGAAAAAGCAACGCAAGAACCAGCTGTTAATCTTTCCCCAGAGGAACAACAAATAGTTGATGCCTTTGCAGAAAAAATTGATTTGAAAAACAGCCAGCAAGTTTTGCAATATGGTGCAGCAAGTCAAAGAAAAATTAGCGATTTTTCTGAGGCAGCTCTTGATAAAGTGCGCACAAAAGACCTTGCTGCCGTTGGCGAAATGGTAACAGGCCTTGTTAGCGAGCTAAAAAACTTTAAAGTTGATGAAGAGGAAGAAAAAGGCTTTTTCGGATTTTTTAAGAAAAAAGCATCTCAAATAGACGATTTGAAAAACCGTTACTCTAGTGTTGAAACAAATGTTGAAAAAATACAAGAAATGTTAGAGGCACACCAAGTTCAATTGTTAAAAGACGTTGCTATGCTTGATACCATGTACGAAAAAAACATGGAATATTTTAAAGAGCTAACAATGTATATTTTAGCTGGTAAGAAAAAAGTTCAAATAGTTAGGGATACTGAGCTAAAAGCCGCTATGGAAAAAGCAAAAGCTTCAGGATTGCCTGAAGATAGCCAAGCAGCACGTGATTTATCTGACATGTGCGAACGTTTTGAAAAGAAATTATATGACTTGCAACTAACACGTACAATAAGCATACAAATGAGCCCACAAATTCGCCTAATACAAAGTAACGATACGATGATGGCGGAAAAAATACAATCAACTATAATTAATACAATCCCACTATGGAAAAACCAAATGGTACTTGCTTTAGGACTTGCACATAGCCAAGAAGCTATGCAAGCACAGCGCTCAGTTACTGACATGACAAATGAATTGCTTAAAAAGAACGCTGACGCACTTAAAATGGGCACTATTGAGACGGCTAAAGAGGCGCAACGTGGCATAGTTGACCTTGAAACTTTACAACACACAAACAAAAGCCTTATTGAAACATTGGACGAATTAAATAAAATACAAAGTGAAGGTAAAGCAAAACGAGCTAGTGCAGAGGTTGAGCTTGGTAAAATTGAAACTGAACTTAAAAATAAACTATTAGAATTTAACACAAATGGCTAATTAATAAAAAACTAACAACCCACATATCGTTATAGCGAAATTTGTGGGTTGTTTTGTAAGTTATAAAAAGCAAAAAAAATTAAAAGGTTATATTTTTATAAAAAAACATTAAGAGGTTTTTATGAGCTATGTAAAACAAATTTCGGTTATAGTGCCATGCTATAACGAACAAGAGGCAATGCCTTTATTTTACGAGGAGTTTTGTAAAGTGCGTGCTGAAATGAAATCAAAATTTTTGCTTTCGTTTCAGCTTGTTTTTGTTGATGATGGCTCAAAAGATAAAACCCTAAGTACTGCAAAAAAAATAGCACAAAAGGATAACGAGGTTGAATACATATCTTTTTCACGCAATTTTGGTAAAGAGGCAGCTATTTTTGCAGGTTTAGAATACGCAAAAGGCGATTATATAGCTATGATGGATTGTGATTTGCAAGATCCTCCAGAGCTATTGTGCGAAATGTACGAAACACTAGCAAGTGGTGAGTTTGATTGTGTTGCAACTAAACGCAATACTAGAAAAGGTGAGCCTAAAATACGCAGTGGGTTTGCAAAAATGTTTTATAATGTAATTAACAAAATGTCAAAAACTGAAATAGTAGACGGTGCACGAGATTATAGGCTTATGACACGCCAAATGGTTAATTCTATACTAGAAATACGAGAAGTAAACCGTTTTTCTAAGGGAATTTTTTCTTGGGTTGGTTATAGAACAAAGTGGATATCCTATGATAATATAGAGCGTTCAGCAGGGCAAACAAAATGGTCGTTTTGGGGTCTTGCAATTTATGCCATTGATGGCATTATTGCTTTTTCGACAGCACCTTTAAGCATAGCTATGTTGTTTGGCTTTGTTTTTTCATTAATTGCAGCTATTATGATTGTTGTTATTATTATACGAACTTTACTTTTTGGCGACCCAGTTGCAGGATACCCCTCTATGATGTGTGTTATTTTTCTTGTAGCGGGGGTGCAGTTATTTTGTGTAGGTTTAATAGGTCAATATGTCTCTAAAACATACCTTGAAACAAAACGTCGACCAATATATTTTGTAAAAGAAACGAATGTTAAAAATGAATACTAATACAGCACTTTTAGAAAAAACGATTAACACACAACCAAAATTAGAAACCTTGCCTTTAATAAAAAAACAGCAAAAGCAAAAATATTTTTTTTCAGGCGCTTTTTTAGGTGCGGTTGCATTTTTGTTAATTTATGGTTTTGCACCTTTAAATGTCACGTTTGATGCTTGGCTACAAACTGGTTTTATAGAAAAAGATATTTTGCAGCACTATGCAGGATGGCTTTTTTTTAGAGAAAGCCCTTTTGCGTTCCCACTGGGTTTTACACAAAGCATAAATTATCCAACGGGTCTTGCAATTAGTTTTACGGATAGCATACCTTTATTTGCAATATTTTTTCGTATGTTTGAAAATATATTACCTGAAACTTTCCAGTATTTTGGTATTTTTGGATTTTTATGTTTAATATTACAAGGTGGTGCGGCTAGTTTATTGCTAAGCCTTTTTGAAAAACGCTTAGCGCCTGTTTTATGTGGCACAGGCCTTTTTATAAGTGCTCCGATATTACTTGAGCGAATGTTTCGCCACACTGCACTTGGTGCACATTGTCTTTTAATTTTTGCACTGTATTTATACTTTCAAAACAAAAAAGAAGGCTTTAAATTTAGGTTTGGTTATATAATTATCTTAGCCATTACACCAGCAATACACCCCTATTTTATACCTATGGTATGTGCAATTTTATTTGCTGATTTGCTTGAATATGCTTTTGCTACAAAAAACTGGGTTAAAGCAGTAGCTTTTTTAAGTGTAAACTTATTTGCAGTTTTAGTCACTGGTTTTTGTATAGGTATGTTTAGTTCTTCAGCCTCCTCTGGCAGTGGCACAGGTTATGGCTTTTTTAACATGAATTTAAATGCACTTTTTAATCCCGGTGGTGCAGCAGGGTTAGATTGGTCTTTGTTTTTGCCTAAGTCCGAATATGCATTAGGTACAGTTGAGGGTTTTAATTACATAGGTATTGCTATGCTTATTTGTGCACCTGTATTTATAGTTTATTTACTACTTCACACAAAAAAAGATGTAATTTTATCTTATGCAAAAAGATATATTGGTTTAATATTTGTTAGTTTGTGCTTAACGGTTTTTGCTCTTTCTACAACTTGGGTTTTTGGTGCAAATACTTTATTTTCAATAACTTTGCCTGCGAGCATACAAGGTTTATTAAACACTTTTCGCTCTAGTGGGCGTATGTTTTGGGTGGTTTATTATCTAATTATACTTTTTGTATGTATAAGTATTTTTAGGCTGCTAAAAGGCAATAAAGCTATTGTTTGTATGGCGCTTGTTTTATGCTTGCAATTAATAGATATTTCACCGTATTTGGTAAATGCTAGCAGTTTTTTTGTAGAACCTCAAAAGCCAGCAGAATATTATTTAAACGATAACTATTGGCACGAAATAAGCACACATTATGAGAATTTATACGCCATAGGTGATGCACCAATTGAGCCACTTGCACTTGCGCAATATGCAGGTAAAAGTTCTATGACAACTAATCATGTTTGGGCAGCACGTATAGATGAAACCGCACAGGCACGTATAGATATTGAAACACAAAATTTATTAGGTGGCATAGTTCAAGAAAATAACTTATATGTAACATCTAATAGAGAATTGTTTTTAAATGTTGCTGGTGCTACACAAGAAAATGCATGGTCAGTACAAATAGATGAAGTTTGGTACTTGATAATACCAAAAAAATATGGTGTGCCAGCCCCAGTAGCAAGCGAAAAAATGTTAGTGTACCCAAACATACCCTTTAAACTAGCAAATTTAACAGATGCAGCGTGGACAGATGGTGTTTTAAATACAGATAAAACTATAGTTACGTTCGCAAATAATGAATATACACAAAAATATTTAAAAGATGCTACAGCAATAATTTGCGAAGGCATAGAGTATGAGATTTTAAATAAAGATTATGGCGATGCTGGCTGGGTTATGGTGACATTAAATATAGAAAACGCAGATGTTTTAGTTGATAAAGAACTAACAACAAAATAAAAAAAACACATTTAAATAATAAAAAAAGGGAGCATTATATGCATGCAATTTCATGCGATGTAATTAAGCAAATTTACGACCCATACGCAGGGCGTACGATAATAAAAGGCGAACCATACACACCAAATCCAACTGATGTGCCACAGGGGGCAATCATTGCAGCGATTGAATATTTAGGCGAGCATGGTTTTATAATTTGCCCTGTTTATGCTGTATTTACTGATGCGTTATTAAACATGGCGGAAGTGCAGGAAAAAGTTTTAGCGGGTGCTAAAATTAAACAGCAAATAAATGGTAAATGGGAGCTACAAATACAAGGCGAAAATGGTGCTTGTGAGCTTTGTTTTATGCTTGATACAGCTGAATTACTAAAAGTTTTTACACGTGATAATATAACCTTGTATGCGTATAGTGAGGCACTTATTGTGATAGACGAAGATAGCCCTGAAATACAAAGCGATGAAAACCAAAACAATGATGAACAAAGCACAAATACTGCTCAAGAAAAAGAAATACAGGAAAACTTAAGTAAAGAAGAAATCGTGAAAGAAGAAGTTGGGGAAGAGCAAGAAGAGGTTTTTGAAGACGAAGGCGATATTGCTGAAAATATTGAAGAAGATTTACCACAATATGGTGGAGATTGGCAAGATGATGAGCAAAACGATACACAGGATATAGAAAATTTTAGCGACTTAGAGGATATACAAGTACCAACAGATGATGACGCACCGCCTTTTTGAGGTGTAAAATAATTTTTATTTAAATGTGTTAATTAAGACTACCATAAAAGTTAAAATTAACTCAATGTCTTTAATTTTTTATTTCTAACGTCATTAATTTTGAGTTAGAAATAAGTTAGATAAAATAAGAACTAATACATTTATAAAATGTAAAAAAAGGTGGAAAATCAAAGTAAAATTGATTTTCCACCTTTATTAATATTATGCTTTGCTTGAATGTAAATCTGCTTTTGTGCGCGAATTTTGCTTTTCTTTTGAAGATTTAGAATTTGTGTGAGCGGGTTCTTCCTCTTTAGGGGCAAGTGTGAAATGTACTTCTTGCACTTTTCTATCTGTTGTGCGTGTAACAGTACAGATGTAATCTCCCAAATGTATTTTATCTCCAGCTTGTGGTAAACGGCGCAATTCTTCTTGCATCATGCCGCCAACAGTAACATTGTCAAATTCTTTATCTAGTGAAATATTAAGCTCATCGAGCAAATCATTTATATTAGCGCCACCATCTACAAGCAAAGATCCATCTTTTTGCCTGCGGAATTCAACGCTAACTTCATCGTGTTCATCCCAAATTTCTCCAACGAGTTCTTCTAAGATATCTTCAAGGGTGATAATACCTTGTGTGCCACCAAATTCATCAACAACAACGGTTAAGTGTTTGCCAGTATTGCGGAAAGTACGCAATAATTCTGAGATTTGTGTTTTGCTTGTTGGTGTTGGTTTTGGTATGCTTTGCATAAAAGAGGTAATTTTAGTTTTACCTTCACGCTGTGCTATATGATAATCTTTTTCATGCACAACACCAATTATTTTATCAATATTTTCGTGATAAATAGGTATGCGTGAAAAACCACTTTCAATAAACACTTCGCCAAGCTCTTCCATGCTTGCGGTATCTTCTATAGCCACAACTTCTGTGCGGTGTGTGAGAACTTCGCCAACTTCTACGTCGTCAAATTCAATTGCACTACGTATAAGCTCACTTTCGCGGTCTGTTAATTCGCCGTCGCTTTCTGCCTCGCTAACCATGGTAATTAGCTCGCCTTCAGTGATGGTATCACTTTCTGGTGAATGTTTGAGGCTTTTGCGTAAAAATGCTTTCCACAATGAGAAAAGCTTGTTTGCAGGCGTAAAGATAATAAGCAAAACGTGTAAAATTGGCGTAGCAAACCCTGCGAAAGTTTCTGGGTTTTCTTTAGCTAGACTTTTTGGTGTAACTTCACCAAAAATTAAAACCACTATGGTTAGTACTGCCGTAGATAAAGGTGCGCCATATTCTTCGCTAACATATGTTGTAAACAACAAAGTTGCAATTGTAGCAGCGCCTATGTTAACAATATTGTTACCAATTAAAATTGTGGAAAGCAAATTGTCATATTGCTCTGCTAAGTTTAACACTTTTTGTGCTTTTTTATCTTTGTTTTCAGCACGACTTTTTAAGCGAATTAGGTTTAGCGACGAAAACGCAGTTTCCGAAGCTGAGAAAAAGCCTGATAGTATAATACAAACTATCAGTGCGACGATTAAAGATATACTACCATCGTCCATGGGAAAAAACATCACTCTTCTTTCTTTAATAAATTTAGTTGCTTTTATCAACCGATAAAAGATATACAACGTATTAATTATAGCATAATGTAAAAAAATATGCAAGGTGATAGTCACTATTCATAAATCTTTAAGATTTATGCATATCTGCGTTAATAAAATGTTTGCATTTTAGTAAATATCCACCGTTTTGCTTTTAAGTTTTTTCTAGCAATATTGCACAAGCGATATAGTTAGTATGTGGAAAAATATCTAGTACATCGCAGTTTTTCATGCGATAACCATTTTTTATGAATGTTTCTATATCGGTGGCTTGATCTTCTATGCGAGTGGAAAGATATATTACTTTTTTAGCTTTTAGTTGTAAAATGCTGTTCATAAGTGCTTCTTGTAGGGCAGTTTTTGGTGGCTCTATTATAATAACATCAGGCTTTAAGTTTTTTGAGCTTTGTCGTTCTAGCCACTCAACAGGATTTTCAGCTGAAAGGTGAACGTTCGTAAGTTTGTTGTGCTTTGCGTTTTCCATAGCTTGTTGCACGGAGGCTTCATTTGTATCAACTGCAAAGACATCTTTAGTTTTTAAAGCACATGCCAAAGCTAGCGCACCCATGCCACTGTAAATATGTAACAATGTTTCGTTACCTGTTAAAGTTGCATTTTTAATTGCATTTTCATATAAAAGCTCGCTTTGCTCACTATTAACAGGGTAAAAAGTTGTAGAGTAAAGCGCAAATGTTTTACCACAAAATTCGTCAACTAAAAAACCTTTTCCAAAAAGCACTTTTTCACGCTCGCCTAAAAGTATATTTGTTTGTAAGTCGTTTACATTTTGCACCACTGTTGAAACATTAACATTTTGGTTTTGGCATAAAGTACGAACTTTTGAAACAAAATTTTTAGCACCAGGTAAAATAGCTTTACCAGTTACTAAAACAACCATAACTTGTTTTTGTTTTTTGCTATAACGCAAAGCAACACCACGAACCATGCCTTTTCCACTTTCGGCATTATATGCTTCATATTTGCAAAAATTTGCGGCAGCACGCACGCAATCCATTGCTTTTTCTAGTTCTGGGCGGTGCAATGGATATTCTTCAACAGCAAAAACTCTGCCGCTGCGTGGGTTATAATCGCCAGTTACTAACTTGCCATTTTTGCCACGTCCAAAGTGTGCAGTTAAGCTATTGCGGTAACCAACTGGCTCGGACATGCCTTTTATAGGTGTTATTTTTCCATATTTGCCTAAAATACGCTCGATTTTAGAATTTTTAGCATTAAGTTGGTCTTGATATGGCATATTCGCAAGTGGATAAACACTTTGTGGTAATATTGATAAGTTTTGCATGATTACTCCTTTGTACTTAAAAAATAAAATTAAATTTTATAGTTACATAAGGTGCTGTCACAATTTCACGCACATAAAAAGGGTGAAAGTGTAACAACACCTTATAATTTATTGTTCTATATAATAGCTTGTACCTGCCTCGTATACAACACCAGGTTTATACTCAGTGTGTGTGCGCAAGTATTCCACCCAAACAGCGTATCCATCTGGGTTCATGTGTATACCATCACCTGCAGCATATTCAGCAATAAAATCACCATTTTCGTCAGCTAAAACTTCCCATAGGTTGATGTAATAGCAATCTTTAGAAATAGCAAGTGCAGCAAGTTCGTCGTTTATCATATGCAAGCGCTCTCTATAAAGACCAGGCTTTGTAGCGCTAACTTCTGGGCGCACTGGCGGAATAGACTGTACATATATTTCAACATGTGGTAAAAGCTCTTTTATCATATCTATTAATTGACCATAGTATGCTAAAAACGAGCTATGGTCGCCGTTAGAGGTTAATGAGTTTGTGCCAAGCATAATATAAACTTGCTCTGGTGCGCTAGCAACAAGTGCATCTAGTGGTATTTGTTCCACGCCGTTAACATCTTTAACAGTTGTGCCATTTACAAATGTTTGTGGACCAACACTGCGGTAAGCACAATAATTAGCATTAGGCAAACCTGTGTCATAAAGTTGCAAACCTTGTGTTAAACTATCTCCTATAAAAGTTGCGCCATCAAAATAAATTTTATCAACAAGCCCGCTAGCAGGTTGTGCTGCAAGGCGGTAATCCATAGCTGTTGTACCGTCGCCTTGTGGCTGAACAGTTTCATCTAGCACACGTATGGCGTAAGACATAGTGTTCCAGTTTGCATCTTGCTCGTTTGCTACTGCGATATTTGTTTGTGCAACAATAGGTTCAGTAGAAGGTTCGGCAGTGGGGGTGGTAGTAGGTTCGGCAGTGGGTTCAGTTGTAGGTTCAGCGGTAGAAGAAATATCAGAAGCAATGCTGTTAGTAACGTCACTAGAGGCAGAAGAAATTGAAATCATAGAGTTTTCTAAAAGTTCAAAATGCGAAACGGCATACCACCCAGAGCCACCTATAACACAAATAGCTAAAACGATAACACTAATATTTAAAACACGTTGCAATCTGCGTTTGCGCAAAGAGCGACGGCGAAATTCACGATAATTTGACATAAAAACCCCGTTTAATTTAAAGGTAAAAAGATGAGTTAATTCTTATTAATCATACCATAATAGTGCAAAAGTGGCAAGCAGATTAAGTGAAATTTCGTATATTTTACATTTTTAACAAGATTATAAGTGGCATTTTAAAATACTTATCCATTTAATTAAAATTGACACTGCAAGATTACTCTCACAGTGTCATATCTGTATTACTATGATATTTCGTTTGCAAGTTCGAGATTAGTGCAGTACCATATATCTGCTTTATCGCTCAATTTTTGGCATATTTTTTCTATATGATTCCAGTTACTATCAACATCAAACTCGTAGCTATGTCCCCAAATATAAAACAAACTTGGTGTATCGCTATTTAAAATTAAAAAGTCATCAATTAGTTTAAAAATATCTTTATCATTATGGTGCGCTGTGGCTTGCCAAGTGTATAAATTTTGCGGTAAATCAAAATTTTTACTGCTAGGCACTACACGGCCGTATTTTAAGTCACAGTTTTTCATTATACTTATAGTTTCATCGTCATAATTGCCAAAAGGGTAGGCCATTCCCTCAACAGGTTTATTTATTAATTTTTCAAGTTCTGTTTTGCCTTGCATAATCTCCTGCTGTTTTTCTTCGCTTTGCAGTTGTGGTAGATGTGGGTGTGTGAAACAGTGGCAAGCTATTTCGTGGCCTTGATACAAACTGCACACCTCAGCAGAACTTAACCTTTGTACTATAACCTCGCCATTTTTCCAGTAATCTGTTTCATCTAATAGCCCGCAGTTTAAGTTAAAGGTAGCTTTTATGCCGTATTTATTAAATATTTCAACTAGTTTTCTATCTTGCAAAACACCATCATCATAGCTAAAAGTAACTGCTTTTTTCAAACCATTTGAATATGCATTTTTCATGATATTACCTCTTTAATTATTAAAAAATGCCAAAGTCTCGTCCCAAAATCCTGGCATATTTTCGTGGGCAAAATCTGGGTATAATCTTAAAGTTTTTTCAGTTTGTATATTATTATAAACCGCCATTTGTGTTGCAATAGGGCATATATTATCTAAAACACCAGTGCCAAAAAGTACCTTGCCTTTTATTTTATCTGCAAAATTATGCACATCTATGTAATCTAGTGTTTCAAAAAATTCATCTTGCTTTTTATGCAATGGGTCAAACAGCCTAAAGTAATCCACTATCCTAGTTTGTTCACGCCCTGCGCCAAGCTCCCATGCTTTTTGATAATCAGATAAAAATGGGTTTTGCACAGCTATTTTTTCAACTTCAGGCACTAGGCCTGCACATGCAATTGCAAGGCCACCGCCTTGGGATTCTCCCATTGCGTATAAGCCTGATATATCTTCAAGTTGCATTATAGCACGGCTTAAAATAGCAGTATCTAAAAAAGTATATTTATAGTATAAATTATTTGCGCCTTCTAGTAAACCTTTTATTACATGCCCATAAATTGTAGTGCCCTTAAACGCTGTTAAATCTTCAGAAAATCCACCTTGACCACGGCAATCCATGGCAACAACACTATAACCTTGTGAGGTAAAAGCAAGTTTCTCACTCCACGAGCCAGAATGATACATATAACCATGAAATTGCAAAACAGCTTTAGGCTTTTTATTTATAGTAGGTTTGAGGTATTTTGCATATATGGTAGAGCCATCAATGCCTTTAAAAAACAAATCATAACATTCTACGTTTTCATATTGTGTATCTGCTTTAACTAGTTTTACATGTGCATCATGATTTTCAATGCTATTTAGTGCATTTTTCCAAAAAATGTCAAAGTTTTTTGGTTTTGGGTTTGTGCCTTTATATGCTATTAAATCTTTTGTTAAATTATACATTTTTACCTCTATAAATAAATATGGCTAACTAAATAAGTTTGTCTACATTGTAAAAAATCTAGAGTCAATATTAGTTAGCCATATTTTATTGTTTAATTTATTTTTTAAAACATCAAAAACTTTTCAACATAGCAAGACCAAGCCGCTTCGTTATGTCCAAAATGAGCATTCACTATCATTTCAATATTATCTGGGCTAACATCTTTTTTAAGCAAAAATTTATAGTATGCAAGTGCATCATCTATATATGTTTGGCTGTGTGTCAGATCATCATCTATGTGTCCTTCTTGTGCGCCTACATAAACAAAATATTTCATATTTTTATTTGGTGCTGTGCTGTAAAGATAATCGTTCCACTCGTTATTACTATAAACCCACGACGCTATTGAAAAAACGCCAGCTTTTATAAATGTTTCAGGGTATTTGCTAACAATATACGCTGTAATTAACCCGCCCATAGAGCTGCCACAAATAGAGCTTTGTTCTGGTTTTGTGCGGTATGTATCATCTATAAATGGTTTTAACACTTCAACAAAAAACTTTGCATAGTCATCTGCTTTACCACCTTTTGTACCAAAATGATAGTGTCCTTTTGTGTAAGTGTTTTCCCATGGTAAAAATTCGTCCGCACGTTCAACTTCAGCATTATCAACCGCTATGGCAATAAAACCTTCCGTAGTGCTGTTAGCTTCCATTTTGGTTAAGGTATCTAAAACCTCCCAGCTACCTGTGCCAAACATATTTTTGCCAAAAAACACAGCAGCACCATCATGGAAATATACAACAGGGTAAGTTTTTGAGCTGTTTTCGTAAGAGTTTGGCAAGTAAACACGCACACGCTTAGCTTTTGAAAACTGTAAATAATCAACATCAAATATATGTTCTTTCATGCTCCACATAAAAAGCTCCTTTATAATTATTGCAAAACTAAAAAACCTAGTTTTTCTATGTTTATTGTTTCATCTAAAGCGATAGTTTCGCCAGTAAATAAATTGGTAAAGGTTTTATTTACAAGTTCACAAGGTAATTTAATTTCCATATTGGTTTCATTATTGTTAATTATAACATAACATTTATTGTTTTCAGCTGATTTTTTAAAAACAACGATGTTTCGTGAGTCGTCAGCAGTTAAAAAGTTTGTTTTCATTGCGCTAAAAGCTGGGTTTTGTTTGCGCAATGAAATTAGTTTTTTCATATATGCAAGCGTTTCTTTATCTTGCTTTGCTTCGTCCCAAACCATTGGTATACGGCTTTCACCATCTGGGTTTGACATTAATATTTCATCGCCATAAAAAACGCAAGGCGCACCGCAATAAGTCATCAGCAACAAATAGCAAAGCTTTAGCTTATCTTTGTCACCTTTACAAATATCAAGCAAACGTGGCACGTCATGGCTAGAAACCAAGTTAAACATATGTTCAGTAACACCGTTTGGGTATTTAGTCATAAGTTCAACTAAGCCTTGCTTATATTGTGTTGGTTTAATTTTTTTAACCTGTGTGTTTTCAGGTGCAACAAGCCCCCAAATTAAATTCATGATACCGTAGTTCATAACAGTGTCAAATTGGTCGCCCTGTAGCCAAGGGTAGGAGTCGTCCCAGTTTTCGCCCATAATGTAAACATCTGGGTTTATACCCTTTATCTCCTTGCGGAAAAGTTTCCAAAAATCGTGTGAAACTTCGTTAGAAACATCTAAACGCCAAGCATCTATACCAAATTTTTCTACCCAATATTTGCCAACTTCAATTAAATGTTCACGCATTAATGGGTGGCTCGTGTTCATTTTTGGCATGTAACTTGTATATGCAAAAGTTCTAAAGTTAACGTCGTAGCCACCTTCTTCGGTGTAATCGCCGTTTTCGTCTACCTCTGTGCTGATAACTGGCTTGTTATCATCAAAAACATAAAAACAATCGTAGTATTTAGAGTTTTTGCCATTTTTAATTACATCTTGCCAAAATTCATGCCTAGGACCACAGTGATTAAACACAGCATCAAGCATAACTTTCATTCCTAGCGAATGTGCTTTTTCCATAAAAGCTTTAAAAGCTTCATCCCCGCCGAGCGACTCTGCAACTTTAAAATAATCTGTAGTATCGTATAAATGCCAAGATTTAGCCTCAAAAATAGGTGTTAGGTAAATGCCGTTAACACCTAGGGATTTTATATAATCCATTTTCTCTATAAGTCCCCAAAAGTTACCGCTTATATTATCTTTAGCTTCTCTACCTTTATCACTAAAACATGTTGGTGTAACTTGGTACCATATCATGTCTTTGCTCCACTTTGGCGCTTTGTAAATATCTTCATCGTTTAAATACGGGAAGTTAAAAAAGTTAAAAGAGTTATCTTTTGCGCTTGGGTTAAGTTTTAAATCTTCCACCGAGTTGCAACCATAAAGTAGTTCTTCGCCCTCAGTGGTATTAATAATAAAACCATATCTAATGCGTTTTGTGTCTATATCGTCCAATTCACAAAACCATATATCGTGATATTTATCCTCACCCTCATAAGCCATTTCTTTTTCTTTGTACGTTGAAGTGTCAAATTCATATTTGCCAGTTTTTTCGTTTGGTATCCAGTTAAAAGGGTCAGCGCCTCTAGCTTTTATAGATTTTACCTCACCTTTGCCTGTTTTAATTCTAACGTGCAAAGTAGTTGCATTATACATGTACGAATATCTACTTTTTGTTTCATGAACGATTGATGCAATATTCATAATATACTATTCCTTTCAAAAAATAGCGAGACAATGTAACATTGCCCCGCTAAGGTTGTTGCGTTAAATAACAATGTTATTTAATTTTTTATTTATTCTTATTGGCTAGCTAAAAGGCCGTCGAAATCTGCTTGAATTTTTGCAGCAGCATCTTCTGGTGTCATTGTGCCATCCCAAACAGCTGAAATGCCAGCTTCGGTTGGTGTCCAGATAAAGTTCATGTTACTTGCAGATGGTTGTGGAACAGCGTTTGCAAAGCCTTCAGCAAATATAAGCATATCTGCGTCATCTTTTAAACCATCAATTTCTAGGTAGTCTTTGCGAGCAGTGATGTTTTTATCTGTTGTGTATAGTGTTACACCCGCTTCAACGCTTGTCATGTAATGAGCAAACATTTGTGCAGCAATTGGGTAATCGGTGTAGTAGTTAACATAGTTTGCAGAAATTGCAGCCCAAGGTTTGGCAGGGTTGCCGCCTAATGTTGGGTGAGGGATTAAACCGTAGTTAACGCCAGCATCTGCAAAAGTAGCTAGTGACCAAGGGCCAACTTGGTAGTAAGCTGTGTTGCCATCAATAAAGTTTTGATCTAGGAATGGGCCAGCGTTCATTAATAAATCACTCGCGGCTATATCTGTAACTGCGCCAATTTGTGCAATGTATTCAAGGCCTTGTATAAATTCAGGTGTGTTAAAACCTGGGTTTTCGTTATCCATGCCATCTGCGCCGAATAGGTAAGCGCCAGCAGCAGAGAATAATGGGTAAAAAGTGTACATGCCCATTACATTTAGGTAGTAGAATTTGTTTTCGTCAGCATTGTTGAACTCAGCTGCTACTTCAAAAATTTCTTCATATGTTGTAGCTGGTGTTTCAACAACATCTTTGTTATAAGCAAGAACAGTTGTTTCTATGCCTAATGGGTAACCATACATTTGGCCGTCAATAGTCATAGCGTCAATAGCTGCTGTTTGTAATTCTTCTTGCATGGTTGCAACTATCGTAGGGTCAACTTCAAGCGCAACACCTGAGTTGTAAACGTCTAGCACGTTTGAGTGTGTGCCCCAAACAACGTCTGCTGCATTGCCAGCTGGGCCTTCAAGCATTAGTTTGCTTATTGAATCAAAGCCGACTTCTTCAACGTTAACCTTAACACCAAACTCAGCTTCAAACGCTGCTGCTATTTCTGTGCCGAAAGCAACTTTGTTTGTCCAGAAAGTTAATTCTGCGCCTTCTTCTGGCATAAGCTCTTGTGGTTCTTCGCCTGTGCTATCTGATGTTACAGCAGAGCTAGTTTCTTCACCGGTTGCTGGTGGTGGGGCTTCTTTTGAGCAAGCTGCAAAAGTTGCCATAACACCCGCTGCTGCTGTTACTTGTAAAAATTGTTTTCTTGTTATGTTTTTCATTTTTTATTCTCCTGTTTGAATGTGTTTTATTATTATAATTAGGTTTTGCCTATATAATCGAAAATTAAGATATTAGCCTTTGTCTGCACCAGCAGAAACACCGCTAACTAAGAACTTTTGGAACACAAGGAACAATACTGTTATAGGAACACCTATTACTATTGCACCCGCTGCGAAAAGTGTGCTTTGAACTTCTGTGGATTGTGCTATCATGCCATACAAACCAACAGCCAAAGTTTTTTGCTCCTCGCCTGAAAGTAGCATACTTGGCAAGATATAATCCATCCAAGGTGTCATAAACTGGCTAACTGCTACATAAGTTATGATAGGCTTTGAAAGCGGTAAAATAATTTGGAAGAAAGTTCTAAATTTACTTGCGCCGTCAATGTAAGCTGCTTCGTCTAAAGATTGTGGTATGCCATCTAGGTAACCCTTAACAAGCCAGGTGTTAAAAGGTATAGCGCCTGCTACGTAAATAATTACCATGGAATAAATGCTGCCAACTAAACCAAGTAGTGAAAACAAAGTGTAAACAGCTGTCATGGATAAAAAAGTTGGAAACATTGAAAGCAATAGTATTGCCATTAAGCTAGTTTTTTTACCCTTAAATTTAAAACGTGACATTACCCATGCTGTTACCATAACAACAAAAACAGATAAAACAACGTTTATAACAGCTATTTTAAGGGTGTTTAAAAACCATAAACCATAATTGGTATCTGTAAAAAGATGTATATAGTTATCTAGTGTATACTCAGTAGGAATAAGCGTAGATTCCGCCATGCTAGTTGTTGCACTAAAAGAGCTAAGAACGATTAATATCATAGGAACGAGTGCTATTATGCATACAATAATTAGTTCAATATGTGCTAAAGCTTTTGCTAAACCGTTTTTCATAATAAATACTCCTTCCGATTAAATATTTTTAAATGAGGCTGTTTTCTTTAAGTTCCAAACAGATATTACAGCTATAAACATAAAGATTAAAATGCTCATAACAGATGCCATAGCATACTGTTGTTGGTTTAAAGATAATTCGTAAATCCAAGAAATTAAAATGTCTGTATGTCCTGCAAATTGATACTCTGGGTTTACTGGGCCACCATCTGTTAAGAAGTAAATTATGCCAAAGTTATTAAAATTAAACGAGAAGTTCATAATTAAAAGCGGTGCAGTTGCAGTGAAAACATGTGGAAATGTAATAAAACGAAATTGCTCCCAGCGGTTTGCACCGTCTATGCGTGCGGCCTCGTACCATGATTTATCAGCACTTGAGAAAACGCCACGCATCATAAGCATAAACGAAGGATAACCAAGGAAAATTGCAACTAAAACAACTACAACCTTTGCAATGAAAGGGTCTGTCAAAAATGGTATTCTTTCACTTATTAAACCAATTTCTAGTAAAAATTCATTTAACTGGCCAAACTGTGAATTTAATATTGTTCGGAGGTAAAGCAAAGTAACCATTGATGGAACAGCCCAAGGTAAAATCATAATGCCTTGGTAAATTCTCCTGTGTTTTTCAGAAACTGCGCCGAGTAAAACTGCTTGCAACATGCCAAAAAAATATGAGCCGAGCGTAACTAATATTGACCAAATAAAGGTCCATACTAAAATACTGCCAAAGGTTGATGTCCAAATTGGAACAGTAAAAAGTTTTGCAAAGTTTTCAAAACCAACCCATTCAACTATGTTTGCAGGTGGAAGTTTGTTTTTGCCGTAGTCGGTAAATGCTATTAAAATTGTAGAAACAATTGGTAAAACTGTAACTGCCAAAAAAAGCAAAGCCATAGGGGATAAAACAAGTTGTGCGAAAGAGCGTTGTAGTACAATTTTAAAATATTCTTTAGATGTTATATGCACATTGTTTTTTTCTTGAAAAACTTGTGTAACATAGGCATCTTTTATTATGTAAATAGCTAAAAGGATAAACAATGTAATTAACATTAATGTTATTAAGCCTACAACCATTAGTGTTATGGAGTGATCCTCTCTTTTAACTTCGCCCAAGGTTATTAACCCCCAAAGGCCTTTGGTTATAAAACCTCCATGCACTCTAAAATCAAAAGTAGGCACAAGCCCCATAAAATATTCAAGCACATAGCCAGTTGAAAACTCCAGAGCAAAAATTGCTATTTGTGCGAGAAAAAAGATAATACCTTTTATTTTTTGTTTGCAGATGAAAAATTGTCCGCTGCCCCACACAACAGCCGACATAAGAGCTGCAATAATTGGCATTTTGCTTGTTTTTTGTTCGCTCATTTTACTACGCCTTTCGTTAATATATTGTTTCATGTAACGTTACATATATCGTTTATATAAATGATATCATTAATATCAATATTTTTCAATTCGCACATTGTATCAATGTAAAGTTGTTTTTTTAGTTATTTTTTACAAAAACATGAGCAAATTGTAAATAAGTAAAAAAATCACTCTCTTTTAATAAATAAAAGAAAGTGATTTTTGTTAAGGTCTATGTTAAGTGAACAAGTATTATCCGAACCCGAATAATACTTGCTCACTTAATGATAAAAGTTGTAATTATAATTTCCAGATATCACTATTGTATTGGCTAATGGTTCTATCAGATGAGAAGAACCCTGCTTTAGCAGTGTTTATTATCATCTTTTTAGCCCACGCACTGCGGTTTTCGTAATCTGCATAGCATTGCTCTTTAACTTTAATATAATCGTTAAGATCTATTAAAGTCATGAACCAATCCTTTTGTATTAGTTCTGCGTGGAAACGTAATAGCATTTGTGCATCGCCGAGTTTCATCATTTCAGGTGTGATTAAAAAGTTAATTAAATCACGTATGTGCTCGTCATTTACGTAGTAATCTTTAGCTACATAACCGCTTGTTTCGTATAAATCAATTATTTCATCGCTGTTTTTACCAAAGATATAAATGTTATCTTTGCCAACTAAATCAGCAATTTCAACGTTTGCGCCGTCTAATGTGCCTAGTGTTATAGCGCCGTTAAGCATAAATTTCATGTTACCAGTGCCGGAGGCCTCTTTTGAAGCAAGAGAAATTTGCTCAGAAACATCACAAGCTGGTATTAGTTTTGCAGCGGCACTAACGTTATAGTTTTCAACCATAATAACTTTTAAATGCTTTGAAACTTCTTTATCAGCTAAAATTAGTTCTTGCAAGCACAAAATTGCGTGTATAATATCTTTTGCAATTGTATATGCTGGGGCAGCTTTTGCACCAAAAATTGCTGTTATTGGCCTTGCTGGAATTTTACCATTTTTAATTTCAAGATATTTGTGTACTAGGTATAAAAAGTTCATTTGTTGACGTTTATACTCGTGCAAACGTTTAATTTGTATATCAAAAATTGAGTTTTCATCAATTTCTATGTTATATGTTTTTGCAATATGCTCTTTTAGCGCAACTTTATTTGCTGTTTTAATAGCCAAAACTTCGTTTTGAGCTTGTTCGTTATCAACTAATGCCATTAATTCTTCAAGCATTTCTGGTTTTGTGGAATATATTAAATCGGCGTTTTCGCCTAGGTTTTTAGCTATCCATTTTGCGTAGCTATTGTTGCAGTGTTTTAGCCATCTTCTAAATGTTATGCCATTTGTTTTGTTGTTAAATTTTTCAGGGTAAATTTTGTAAAATGGCTCTAGTTCAGAGCTTTTTAATATTTCTGTATGCAAGTAAGCAACGCCGTTTATGCTGTAGCCGTAGTGCATATCCATACGTGCCATGTGTACACGGTTTAGCTCGTCTATAATTTTAACTTCATCATCAGCATATTTTGCACTTGCTTTTTCATCTAAATATTTAATGATAGGCACAATTGCTGGTGCAACTTCTTCAAGATATTCAAGTGGCCATTTTTCAAGCGCTTCTGCTAATATAGTGTGGTTGGTGTATGCACAAGTTTTTGATACTTGTTCAATAGCTGCATCCATAGTCATGCCTTTTTCAACTAGCAATCTAATCATTTCAGGTATAACCATTGATGGATGAGTATCGTTAATTTGTATTGCAACATATTTCGACATTTCTTTAAAATCTTGGGCTTTTTCAGCCATTTCTTTTAAAATGAGTCTTGCGCCACAGCTAACCATGAAATATTGTTGGTAAATGCGTAGTAAATGGCCTTTTTTGTCGCTATCATCTGGGTATAAAAATAGAGTAAGGTTTTTTTCTATTTCGGTTTTATCAAAAGTAATGCCTTTTTCAACTATGCTTTCATCAATAGTTTCAATGTCAAATAGGTGCAATTTATTTGCAATTTTATCACTGCCAAAAACGTCAATGTCAAAAAGTTTTGCTTTAACAGTAAAATCTTTAAAGTCAACATTGCATGTAAAATCTGTTGGCACTAAAATACTTTCAGTTTCAATCCATGGGTTTGGCTCTTCTGTTTGCATGTTATTAGCAAATTTTTGTTTAAACAAACCAAAGTGATAGTTCAAGCCAACGCCATCACCGTTTAAATCAAGGTTAGCAATAGAATCTAGAAAGCATGCTGCAAGCCTACCAAGGCCGCCGTTGCCTAATGATGGTTCTTTTTCAACTTCTTCAACTTCTGTTATATTTTTGCCGTTTGCCGCTAAAAGTTCGCTAACTTCATCAAAAATACCGAGGTTTATTAAGTTGTTAGATAATAATTTGCCAATTAAAAATTCAGCTGAAAAGTAATATAGCTTTCTGCCGTCTTTTTTAGCCTCTTTTTGTTCGCCTGCGTCTTTTACAAGTTTTAAAAGTGCTAGATAAAGTTCTTCGTTAGTTGCAAGTTTAATATCCTTGCCAAGGTAATTTTTTAATTTAGTTTCCATTTTATGCCCTTGCCTTTCTGTAATTGATGAATAATATTTTCAAATATATTTGTTGTTAACATAATTTTTTGTAAGTTACTTTAGTAAAAAAAGCGATAAAATGTTATTTTGCTAAGTGGTGGTTTAACTTTTGAAACTCAGTCGCAAATTTCGTGTAACGTTACATCAATCGTTGAATTTATAATACAACATTTGCCTACACAATTTCAATATGCGTTTTAAACAAATTAATTGTGTTGTTTTTGGTGAAAACGCCAAAGAAATTAAGCTTGTTTAAATAAAAAATCAAAAAACACAAGTTTTATTTGACAGTTTGGGTATAATCCATGTATAATGTGTGTAACGTTACAAAATAAAAAAGTAAAGAGGGTTTTTATATGATTACTATGAAAAATGTTGCAAAGCATGCGGGTGTTTCTGTAAGCACGGTTAGCAACATTGTAAACGGAAGTACTTCCGTTAATAGCGAAATTGTTAAAAAAGTTGAAAGTGCGATGAAAGAGTTAGGTTACAAGCCTAACGCAAGTGCACGTTCTTTGCGAAATAGAAAAAGCAATTTGTTTGGTGTGATTATGCCAGATATAAACGATAATATACACGGCGATATTATAAAAGGCATAGAGGATGTTTGCAAAAACCACGATTATCGTCTGGAAATTTATACAACGGGCGATATTGCTGATCTTGAAATTGCTGCATTAAATAAGCTTTACGCTCAAAATCCAGAGGCTATTTTTCTTTCAACTTGTATAACAGATAGCACTTCACATTATAGATGGGAGGGCTCAAAAGAAACTAAACTAATATTTATGAGACGCAAACCAAAGGATTTTGTAAAAAGTGTTTTCGTAAATCATGATGAATATGCAGCTTTTTATAATACAGTTGCTAATTATTTAAAAAGTAATAAGGTTAAAAATCTTTCGGCCTTAACTTTAAATAACGAGTTTTCTAATGAAATAATGTGCACTGAGGCGATAAAAGATGTTGCCGCAGATTTTAATATACCTATAAAAGAAATTATAGATATAGATATGGGTAAAGAAACAGCTTTTAAGGCAGTTGCAAACTGGATAGAAGACCTACCAGATTTAATTATAACAACAAACCCAAAAGTGCAAGATGGTGCGAAGGCTTGCGTGGATTATTTTAATCCAGAAAAAAAGCCAGTGTTTTTAACAGTTGAGAGTTTTAGCTGGGTGCGCAACGTTTATCCTAGTGTGCATAATATTTGCCTTGATTATTATCACCTTGGTGCAGTGGCAGCAAATAAAGCAATTGATTTGTTAAAGGACCCTGATAGCATTAGCAATGAAACAATAATTATACCTTACAATACAAAACGTAGTGAAAGCGCTATTGTACCAATACCAAAAGCTGAAAATAAAATTTTGAAAATGCTTTTACCAAAAGGTGCAGCAGCAAATGCTTTAAAAATATTATCAAATAAATTTTATAATAGATACGGCATTGCGCTTGACATAGATATAAAAGATATAATAGACGAAAACGATTTTGAAAAATATGATATAATACCAATAAAACCACGACAAATTGAAAAATTGCTCGAAGATGGTAAAATACAAAGATTAACAGATACAACGCTTACAACAAAAATTGACACAGCTTTTAATAGTGATATAGTTAATATATACTCAAAATGCAAACAAAAATATTGCGCTATACCATCTGTTTGTGATGCGTTTTTGCTGTTTTATAGACATGATTTTTTTGCGAACATGCACTATAAAAGGCTTTATTACGAAAAATATAAAACCGAGCTAGCAGTTCCACGCAATTTTAGTGAGTATGTGAGAGTAACAAATTTTTTTACAAAAGCAAATAACGAGCACGCACCTATTAAATACGGTGCAGCATTAAGCTCCAAATATTTAGCAGAACTTTTTATTGCAATTTTGTGGGAGATAAACGGCACAGCTAAAATAGATAAACTAAGCACGACAAAATCTGCGATTATAAACACATTACAAGAGCTAAAGCTAATGTATGCAAATGCAAGCGAGGATACCTTTTCTGAAAGCGAAAAAAACATTGTTGAGCAATTAACTGAAAATATAGCAGCAATGGGCTTTTTATACCAATCCGAATACATGAATTTATTGGATCCAACAACAAAACACCGCATAGATCAGTTAGTGGGAATGAGTAAAATGGCTGGTGCATTTAATATTATTTCTGGTTATTCGTTTGCGATAAATGCAAATTCCAAAGCAAAAAAAGAGGCGGAAATATTTTTTGATTGGTTTATTTCAGATGATACAGTTATACCTAATAATATTTTAGGTGGTTCGCAAGCGGCAATTGCTGCAACACACTCAGCGGAGTTGTTTTTGATAAACTCACCACTGATTGTATCGTGTCAAAACATCGCTAGAGATCAATTTTTATCTTTTGGTGATGATGAAGTACCGTTTTATAAAAAGCACAAAGTGCTAAATGATATGCTATTAACTATGTTTAAGCAAGACACAGATATGGCTGCGTTAAGCGAGGAAATTTTAAATTATATTTGCGAGTAAAAATAAAATGATATTGTTTTAAATAGCTAGCATGTGGAAATTTATTTATGAAATTTAATCATTTTATTTGTATTGTATTAAAAAATGTGCTATACTTAGATGAAATGTTATTTTTATAAGGTGCAATTGTTGCATAAATAATGAAAACGGAGGCTTTAGAAATGAATTATTCACCAAAACTCACATATAAGGGTAAACCCTTAGTGCGAAAAGATAATGAAATTTATTACGGAAACATGTCAGATGCCTATGTACTTTATTTGCAAGTTTTATCAAACAACGTGCAAGAAGGCGAGGAAGTTGCTGATAAAATCCAGCTTATGCTGCTTTCAACAGATGATACTAAAACTTTGCCAGAGCGCATTATGCGCCAAACAACAAAAAATGGTTTATATAACGCTTTAGATATAGGTCACATTTGGCTAGAAAAAGCATTGGCAGATCATAAATAGTATGTTTAACAAATAAAGAGAGCGCAAACAAGCGCTCTCTTTTATATTTGTGTATTTTTTGTATATCGCTTTTATAATTTACATAGTTATGGTATACTGTTTTATATTTGCAAAAAAAAGGGAGGTGGCAAAATGGGTAAAGCTCTTGGCAGTTATTTCAAAAAAACAGATTTGTTTTTTCTGCTGATATGCGCAGGTTCTAGTATTTTTGCAACGATTTTGCTAATTTCTATAGAATTTTCTTCTGGTGGTGGCTTTGAGCTAAATGCCGCTGGTGAGATAATAGGCCTTGGTGGGTATCAACGCGCGGCAATGCAAGCGGCAGCCTCAGCAGCTGGTGTGGTAATTGCCATAATAATTTCAACTTTTGATTATCGCAATTTAGTTAAGCTTTGGCCTATACACGTTGCGTTAACTTGGGGGTTAGTTTTGCCTACTTTAGTGGCAAATAACGTAGTGTTAGGGCCGTTAACTATAGGATTTAGTAACGGAACAGAAAACACATCGTGGTATAAGCTAGCTGGTGTAACTTTTCAACCGACAGAACTTGCCAAAATAAGTTTTATATTAACATTTGCAATGCATTTAAATAATGTGCGACAACATATAAACGAACCAAAACAACTTTTACGTTTAATAGCGCATATGGTTGTGCCAGCGCTTATTATTATGATACAAGGCGATGATGGCACAGCGATGATATTTTTAATAATTGGCGCATGTATGTTGTTTATGGGTGGTATAAGTTGGAAGTATATTGCAGTAGCAGCAGCGGGATTACTTGCAGTTGTTGGCATAGTAGTAGGTTTTTTTAGAGATAGTTTAAGCTCTAGTTATCAGTGGCTACGTATACAAGCTTTGCTAGACCCACAAAACTTAACAGGTTGGGCAGCTAACGAAACAGTTTATAGCCAGTATACTTACCAACAAGCAGCTGGCGAAATAGCAATGGGTGCAGGGCAAATTTTTGGTATGGGCTTATTTAGTGGCGAGTATTATTATGTGCCATATGTTTGGAACGACTTTATATTTAGCTGGTTAGGTTTTGCAACTGGGTTTGTAGGCTGTTCAGCTGTGCTTATAGTATTGTTTTGTATGGTTTTCCGTGTACTTTTTACAGGTGTACGAAGTGAGGATTTACTAGGTACTTATATTTGTACAGGTATAGCAGGCGCAGTTTTAGCGCAAATTTTTATCAATGTTGGCATGAACTTGCGTGTTTTGCCAGTTATAGGCATTACTTTACCATTTTACTCGGCGGGTGGCTCATCTGTAACTATGCTTTATATAAGTGTGGGTATAGTCCTTTCTGTTTATATACACAATAAAAAATCACTTTTTGATAAAACATAGTGTTTTGTTGTTTTTAACAAAAAATAATAGTTAAATATGTTATTTCGTAAAAAATTGTAAATCTCGCCCAAAAAGCTCAAGTTTTGTGTTATAATATACAAAACATTGCTAATGTTAGTTCTTACTATGTTCAGAAAAAGGGGGTTTTTTTATGAAAAAAATTGTTACTATTAGCCGCACCTTTTCCAGCGGTGGGCGCGAAGTAGGCAAGCGTCTTGCAGATTTATTAGGTTATGCATATTATGATAAAGAGCTTATAGGTTTAATCGCAGAGCAAACTGGTTTTTCAAAAGAATTTGTTGAAAAATATAGCGAAGGTCAGTTTAGCCGTGCATATCCTATACATGTAGCTCGCACTTTTACTGTGCCATATCCAACACCTAGTGAGCAACTACAAGTTGCACAGGCAAGCATACTTAAAAAAATTGCCGCTGAGCAAGATTGTGTTATTGTTGGTCGCCGTGGCGATTATATTTTGCGCAAAGAAAACCCTTTGAAAGTTTTTATATATTCATCAGATATGATGCAGCGTGTTAAACGTTGCCAAGAAAAAGTGCCAGAAGATGCATTATTATCAGGTAAAGAGTTGCAGAAAAAAATTAACCAAATTGATAAAACACGCTCTCGTTACTATAATTTTTATACCGCTCAAGAATGGGGCGAAATGCATAATTATAACCTATGTATAGATACCTCTATAATAGATGTAAAAACAGCTGCTGAGATGATTAAAGTTGCAGTTGAAACTATGCAGATACCTGAAACACCAACGGAATAAGATTAATATAACCGCTATACTTAAAATTTGGGTGCAGTTCAAATTTTAAGTATAGCGGTTTTTATTTTTGTAAATAAAAATTATATAATATCCTGTAAAATATCTATTATCTGCATAACCTCTTGTTTTTCAAAGTTCGCATAGGAAACAATTAACGTTGATGTGTTTTTATGCAAACTCTTTTCCATGAAATCGGACATAAATATTAGCTCAACACCTTGCATTTTAGCAAGGTGTTTTATTTGGGCATCTGTTTTATTTGTTTTTAAAGTTAGTGCAAAGTGTAGGCCTGCGTTTTCCTCGCTGATGGTGGCAAAATTATTTAACTTTGAATTTTTAATTAGAGATATAATCTCGTTACGTGTGGTTTTATAACTTTTCTTTGTTTTTTTTATGTATCGCTCAAAATATCTTTCAGATATAAATTTAGCAAGCGCAAATTGCTCAAAGCTAGGCACGGTATTACTAATAAAATATAAATTTTTATTATATTTTTTCAAAATTTCATCAGGCAAAATCATGTAACTTATACGTAGCGAGGGTGCAATAGTTTTTGAAAAAGTGTTTATATAAATAACTTTGCCAAGTTTATCTATGCTTTGCAAGGAGGGTATGGGTTTTGTGGCAAACCTAAATTCGCTGTCGTAATCGTCCTCAATTATATATCTATTCTCGTTAGCATTCGCCCAATTTAAAATCTCAATGCGCCTTGAATAAGGCATTACTATACCTGTTGGGAATTGATGATTTGGCGAAATATGCAATATATTTGTTTGTGCTTGGGTTAGTTTTTCTACAGAAAGACCTTTGCCATCAAGCTCTATATATTTTAAATTGACTTTTTCTGAATTATACACTTGCCAAATCTTTTGGTAGCCAGGGTTTTCAACCGCATAGGTTTTATCTCGCCCTAGCAATTTTATTATTATGCCATATAGATATTCAGTGCCTGCGCCTATTATTATATTATCAGGGTTCACCGCTATGCCTTTTTCTCTATATAAATAATCACTTATTGCTTTGCGTAGCTCAAAAACACCTAGCCTATCGGTTTTACACAGCAGTTTTTCATAATTTTCGCTCAATACTTGGCGCATTAATTTTGCCCATGTAGCAAAAGGAAAGTAATTTGTGTTTACTGTGTTTTTATATAAAGTTAAATTTTGAACTTTTTCGCTTTTGGTGGGCGCATTTATCACAGCTTTTTTTGTAGGTATTATTTGAGATATTTCAGCTGCAAAGTATCCACTGCGCTCGGCTGAATATATATATCCCTCTGATAAAAGTTGATAATATGCATTTTGTACAGTTATAATGCTTATGCCAAATTTTTCGGCAAGTTCTCGTTTTGAGGGGAGTTTTTCGTTAGGCGCAATGTTGCTGTTTTCTATATCTGCTTTAATGCTCTCGTATAAACTGATGTAAATTGGTTTTTTATTTTGCTTAATTAAATTTATCATATAACACCTCTGGTATTATTATTTTTTTTCATTTTGGATATTTTAGCATACCCAAAATCATTATACAATAAATTGTGTAATGATACAACTACTTAATTTTTTATAAGGGAGGCAATTATGGAAAACAAACAATACGAGCTAAACAAACAACTTGCACAAATGTTAAAGGGCGGTGTTATTATGGACGTTATGACACCAGAGCAAGCTAAAATTGCCGAGGCCGCTGGTGCTTGTGCTGTAATGGCGCTTGAAAGAATACCAGCAGATATACGTGCAGTTGGCGGTGTTTCACGTATGAGCGACCCTAAAATGATAAAAGAAATACAAAAAGCTGTTAGCATACCAGTAATGGCAAAATGTAGGATAGGCCATTTTGTGGAAGCGCAAATTTTAGAGGCTATAAAAATAGATTACATTGACGAAAGCGAAGTTTTAACTCCAGCAGATGAAGTTTATCATATAAATAAGCGAGATTTTAAAGTGCCTTTTGTGTGTGGTGCAAAAGATTTAGGCGAGGCACTAAGGCGAATTAATGAGGGCGCTGCAATGATACGCACAAAAGGTGAGCCGGGCACGGGTGACGTTGTGCAAGCTGTAACACATATGCGCAAAATGCAAGGAGCAATAAAACGCTTGCAAAATATGGATAAAAACGAGCTTTATAATGCTGCAAAAGAACTTATGGTGCCATATGACTTGGCTTTATATGTGCATGAAAACGGCAAACTACCTGTTGTTAACTTTGCAGCTGGCGGTGTTGCCACACCAGCTGATGCCGCACTTATGATGCAACTTGGGGCACAGGGCGTGTTTGTTGGTTCTGGTATATTTAAATCTGGCGATCCCGCAAAGCGTGCTGCGGCTATTGTAAAGGCTGTTACAAATTTTAACGATTATAGCATTTTGGCCGAGGTTTCTGAAAACTTGGGCGAGGCAATGGTAGGCATTAATCCCTCGGAAATAAAAATACTTATGGCAGAAAGAGGCAAGTGATGAAAATAGCAGTATTAGCGCTACAAGGTGCATTTATCGAACATATAAATATGTTAAATAAGTTGGGCGTAAAAACAGTTGAAATTCGCAAAAAATCAGATTTTTCAGGCGAATTTGACGGATTAATTTTACCTGGTGGTGAAAGCTCCGTTGTTGGCAAATTACTGCGTGATTTAGATTTGTTTGAGGATATTAAAAAAGCTATAGATAACGGCTTGCCTGTTTTTGGCACTTGTGCAGGCTTAATTTTACTAGCAAAAAATATTGAAAATCAAAGCACAAACCACTTGGCAACATTAGATATAACAGTTAAGCGAAATGCTTTTGGCCGACAATATGATAGTTTTTGTGTTAAAGACAATTTTAACGGCGACGATATAGAAATGATTTTTATACGTGCGCCATATATATGTAGCGCCATGGCTAACGTGAATGTTTTGAGCAAATATGGCAAAAAAATAATGGCAGTTAGGCAAGGTAATCAGCTTGGGGTTGCTTTTCACCCAGAACTTACAGGTGATTGCACGGTGCACAAATACTTTTTAGATATGATTAAGCAGCAAAAACAAAACTGTAATGTAGGTGATTTAAAATTTAATATAGTTTTTGGCTAGCCAGATAAATGTAATACACAATAGCTTGAATGCTGGCAAAATAATTTTTTTGTTTGCAATAATTGCGCAGTTTGAAACGTTTGGTATATGTCTACACTTAAAAAGTGGACATAAAACACGAAGAAAAATATTTTGAAAAATATTGCAAACAAAGGAGATTTTTTATGAAACGTATTATTGCAGTTGCATTAACATTAACTATGGCTTTTGGCCTTGTGGCATGTGGTAGCACAGCTTCTTCAGAAGTTACAAGTTCTTCATCAGAGGTGACAAGCTCAGAAAATACAAGCTCATCTTCTGAGGCAGAAAGTTCTTCCGAGGCACAAAGCTCATCTGAAGCAGAAAGCACAGACACAGCAGAGGGTGAAGTTAATGCGTATGCTCAAATTATCGCAAATGCACGTGATGCTGAGCTTAACCAATACCTAATGATAGCATATCCAAACGCTGATGCAACAGGCTTTACAGCAGTTGAGGGCAACAGCGGAGATTTTTCAAGTGAAACAGAGTTAAGCGATAATATTAATAACATGACATTCCCTATGCTTGGTTTTGCTATGGAAGATGCAACAGATATGGCTTTTAGTATTTCTAACATGATGACACAGGCTTATGGCATTGCTATTGTTATGCCTGCTGAGGGTAAAACAGATGCAGTTGTTGCTGGTTTAGAGGCTTTTGTTGAAGGTCAAAAAAATTCTATGAACAACTACCTAATGGATCAATACGAGATAGCAAGCGCAGCAACAGTAACAGTTGCACCAACAGGCGAGGTTATCTTAGTTTGCTCTGAAAATGGCGAAGAAATTCTTGCAAATATTGAAGCAGCTCTTGCTGAATAAATTTAAAGTTTAGTATTTAAATGAAAACAAAAACAAGGTGTGGTGAATTTCGCCATGCCTTGTTTTTGTTTTAAAACTCAAGCCATAATTTATTATATAAGTTTTTTGTTGTTAATATATTTGTATTAGCTTTAATTATAGTGTATAATAAAATGCGAGTAATTAAATTTAATGGGCACAATTTGTTTTATATTGTGTTTGAACAGGAGAGTGCAAAAAGGCATGAAAGCAAGCGTAGTAATACCAAATTTAAATGGCAAAGGTTGGTTAAAAGATTCGATAGAATCTATTTTAAAACAAACCGAAAAAGATTTTGAGCTTATTATTATTGATAACGGCTCAACTGACGAAAGCCTTGACATAGCACGTAGCTATTGCCATTTACCAAATTATATTTTAATAGAAAACAGCGAAAATACAGGTTTTTCACACGCAGTAAACCAAGGTATAGTGCGTGCAAAAGGCGAATTTGTTGTGCTTTTTAATAACGATGCTTTTGCCGAGCCAGATTTTTTAATAGAGCTTATAAAAACAGCGCAAAAAAACCCAAAAACATTTGCAGTGCAAAGTTTAATGATACGCCACTTTGAGCGTGAGCTAGCCGATGACGCAGGGGATTATGTAAACCTTTTGGCATTTGCGTGCAAAGAGGGAGACGGACGATATGCAAGCCGTTACACTAAAGAAAAACGTATTTTTTCTGCATGTGGTGGCGCATCACTTTATCGCAAAAGCATTTTAGATGAAATAGGACTTTTTGACGAAACTTTTTTTGCTTATTTTGAAGACGTTGATTTATCTTGGCGCGCAAATAATGCGGGTTACCAATGCGTTTTATGCCCAACTGCAAAATGTTACCATATTTGTGGTGCAACAACAGGTGCTGTGCGTTATAACGGCTTTAAAAGTATACAAAGTGGGCGCAACAGCCTATTAATGCCTTATAAAAACCAGCCTTTATTAATGCTAATATTAAACTTTTTGCCACAGGCATTTGGCTACGCACTAAAAAGTTTTGCGTTTTGGCGCAAAGGCTACGGCAAAGAGTGGAAGCAAGGCATGCTTGAGGGTTTTAGAGCAATTAAAACTATTAAAAAAAGACCTTTCCGCTTTAAAGACCTTGGAAATTATTGTTTAATGGAGCTTTGGCTTATATACAATATGTTCCCTTATTTATGGTACCGCTTAGTTATAGTGCGCTTTAAGTTGAAATAATATTTTAATAAAGATAATTTAGGAGTTTTTATGTATAAAATAAGTAGTGATAATTTAGATATTTGGGCAATAGCAAAAAGTGGCCAATGTTTTAGAATGAACGAAGTTTCAACCAATGTTTTTTCACTAGTAGCAATGGGGAAGGTGCTAAAGATTGAAGTACCAAATAAAGAGGAATGCTTACTTGATTGCACAGAACAAGAGTTTTTCGATATTTGGGAAAATTATTTTGATTTAAAAACAGATTATAAACAATTTATAAAAAGCACAGCCGATGATGAATATTTAAAAGAGGCTAGTGTTTACGGTAGCGGTGTGCGTATTTTAAACCAAG
>CAYJKG010000006.1:0-96419 GCA_964370685.1 uncultured Faecalibacterium sp.
AACCAATTCCAACGTGGCAAACAAGAAACAGAGTTTGAGCGTTTACAACGTATACAGCTTGAAAAAGCTCGTAATGCTCAGCTTAAAATCACAATACCAGATGAAATTACAATTGGCGAGCTAGCTGTGCGCTTAAAACAACAAGCAACAAAAGTTATTGCTAAGTTTATGGCAATGGGCGAAATGCACACTATTAACGATATAGTTGATTTTGACTCAGCCTCTTTAATCGCTGAAGAATTTAACGCAAAAGTAGAGCGTGAAGTACGTGTTACTATTGAGGAACGTCTTTTTGTGCAAGATGAGGATCCAGATGAAGATTTGGTATCTCGTGCACCAGTAGTTTGCGTTATGGGTCACGTTGACCACGGTAAAACATCTATTTTGGATGCTATACGCAAAACAAATGTTACTGCTGGCGAGGCTGGTGGTATCACACAAGCTATAGGTGCATACCAAGTTAAAGTTGGCGAAAGTGTTATATCTTTCCTAGATACTCCTGGACACGAAGCGTTTACTTCAATGCGTGCACGTGGCGCAAACATGACAGATATAGCTATTCTTGTTGTTGCCGCTGATGACGGCATCATGCCACAAACTATTGAATCTATAAACCATGCAAAAGCAGCTGAGATAAAAGTTATAGTTGCTGTTAATAAAATGGATAAGCAAACAGCTAACCCAGATAGAGTTAAAGAGGGGCTAACACAATACGGTATAGTTCCAGAAGATTGGGGCGGAGATGTTGCTTGTGTGCCTGTTTCTGCAACAACTGGTATGGGTATCTCTGATTTATTAGAGCGTGTTGCGCTTGAGGCTGAAATAATGGAGCTTAAAGCTAACCCTAACCGCCGAGCAAAAGGTGCTGTTGTTGAAGCTCGACTTGACAAAGGCCAAGGCACAGTTGCGACAATACTAATACAAAACGGTACTTTAAATATAGGCGATGTTATTATCGCGGGCACTTCAGTGGGCCGTGTGCGTACAATGCGTGATGATAAAGGCCGTGATTTAAAAACAGCTGGACCATCTATGCCAGTTGAAATTACAGGTTTAACAGAAGTTCCAGAAGCAGGCGATCAATTTGAAGCAGTTGCTGACGAACGCCTAGCTCGTGAACTTGCTGATAGGCGTGCAACAGAAGCAAAAGAAAATAAATTTGCTGCATATACAAAAGTTACCTTGGATAACCTATTTACACAAATGGCAGCAAACCAAATGAAAGAGCTTGCAATAGTTGTTAAAGCTGACGTTCAAGGTTCTGCAGAGGCTATTAAGCAAAGCTTAGAAAAAATCACTAACGAAGAAGTTCGTGTTCGTGTTATACACGCTGGTGTTGGCGCAGTTAGCAAATCTGA
This sequence comes from uncultured Faecalibacterium sp., assembly GCA_964370685.1. Classification (GTDB taxonomy): domain Bacteria; phylum Bacillota; class Clostridia; order Oscillospirales; family Ruminococcaceae; genus Faecalibacterium. The sequence continues at coordinate 1,359 of CAYJKG010000006.1, forward strand.
TATTGACCTTGCAAACGCATCAAACGCTATCGTTATAGGTTTTAATGTTCGCCCTGATGCAGTTGCAAAAGCAACAGCGGACGCAGAACAAGTTGAAATGCGTATGTATCGTGTTATCTACGATGCAATTAATGACGTTACTGATGCTATGAAAGGCATGCTTGCACCAAAATATCGCGAAGTTCAACTGGGTGAATTGCAAGTACGTGAAGTTTACAAAATTAGTAGTGTTGGCACAGTTGCTGGTTGCCGTGTAACAGATGGTAAAATCACACGTGATAGCCAAGTGCGTGTTGTGCGTGATGGTATTGTTATCACAGAGGATTCAATTTCGACACTACGCCGTTTTAAAGATGACGTTAAAGAAGTTGCCCATGGCTACGAATGTGGCGTTACACTAGAAAAATTTGCAGATGTTAAAGTTGGCGACGTTTATGAAGCGTTTAAGATGGAAGAGTACAGAGACTAATTTTTCATGCTACTATAAAGCATGCACTACGTCGTCAACTGCGAAAAATCATTTCGGTCACGTACTTTATGTACGCTCCCTCATTATTTTTCTTGTTTCCTAGTAGTGCACGCTTTCTAACGCATGAATTTTCATGCTACTATAAAGCATGAAAAGGTTTTCAAAGCTTATTTTTATCGCTACTATAATAATCAGAAAGGTTGAATTATTATGCCTTCAAAAAATATGGGGCGTTTAGCCCAAGATATGAAACGTGAAGTTATTGCAATTATAGGTTCTTTAAAAGACCCTAAATTGCAAGGCGGACTTTTAACAGTAACTCGCCTTGAAATTACACCCGACCTAGATGTTGCAAAGGTGTATATAAGTGTGATAGGCCACCGTAATGGTGCACACGATGCACTGCAAGCTTTAGAGCGTGCAGCAGGGCATATACGCACGCAAGTGAGCAAAAAAATGCATGTGCGCAAAGCGCCACGTTTTGTTTTTATTGAAGATGGCGGCGCAGCATATGCTGCACACATTAACACTGTGCTACACGATTTAGGCGTTAGCTCAGATGAAGAAAATACAAAAGACACTCAAGACTCAGAAGATTAATTCTAATAACGTTTTTTGTTATTCGTAAAGATTTATTTTATAGATTTATTAAAACTGATATATTTATTTAAAGCTTAAGTAGCTATAACTTCTTTACAAGAAAGGACGAATTTTTTCTATGACAGAATATTTAGATATATCGCAAATGGTTGAAAAACTAAGTGCGGTAGATAATGTGCTTATTCTCTGCCATAAAAATCCAGATGGAGATACTATAGGCTGTTCAACAGCTTTGCGTCTTGCATTACAAAAAATGGGTAAAAATGCAAGTGTGCTGTGTTCAGATATTATAGCTCCACAGTATAATATAATTAACCCAACTGTTTATCATGAGGAGTTTACCCCATCTGTGGTAGTTGCAGTAGATGTTGCATCTACTCAACTATTAGGCGAAAATAATAATATGTTAGAACTTGCGAGGCATATTGATTTTTCAATAGATCATCACGCAGGTAATAATGGTTATGCAGATTACACTTTAGTTGATTCTAAAGCAGCGGCAACAGCTGAGATTATGCTTGAAATTATAACAGGGCTAGGCGTGGAGATAACTCCACATATAGCAGATTGTTTATATATTGCGCTTTCAACTGATACAGGTTGCTTTAAGTTTTCTAACACAACTGCACGTACATTTGCAACTGCTTCAAAGCTTGTTGAAGCTGGCGCAAATATTGAGGAAATTAATACACTATTTTTCCAGACAAAATCTCGTAGGCGTGTAGAAGCAGAGCGTTTTGCGTTGCGCCATTTAGAATATCATTTTAATGGTGCATGTGCATTAACATACCTAACACGTGATGATATTGAACAAATAGGCGTTGACCCAGCAGAACTTGAGGATTTAACAAGCCTGCCAATAAGTATAGAAGGGGTTAAAGTTGGTTTAACTTTGCGCCAAAGACCAGAAGGTAGCTACCGCATAAGCGTACGAACAGATAAAGAGGTTAACGCTTGTGCGCTTGCCTCACGACTTGGCGGCGGCGGACATAGCCGTGCTGGAGGCTGCGAAATTGAGGGCGATTTGGAAAACACAAAAGCCGCTATTTTAAGTGCTGTTCAAGCCGAGCTTGAAATATTATATTCTAATGAAATCGCTCAAGTAGAGGAAGAATAGATGCAAGGAATACTCATAGTTGATAAACCCACTGACTGGACTAGTTTTGACGTTATTGCAAAGTTACGTGGCGTATTACGAACAAAAAAACTAGGACATTCAGGAACGTTAGATCCTATGGCTACTGGTGTTTTACCGGTTTTTTGTGGTGGGGCATCAAAAGCTGTAGATTTACAAGAAAATCATGATAAAACATATAAAGCGGTATTAAAATTAGGTGTAAAAACAGATACTGGAGATTGTACCGGAGAGATTTTACAGCAAAAAGAAGTGACAGCTGGTGAAAAGGAATTGCTTGAAATTTTACCACAATTTATTGGTGAAATTTCTCAATTACCGCCTATGTATTCTGCTGTGAAAGTTAACGGACAAGCATTATATAAAGCGGCTCGTGCAGGTATAACAGTAGAACGTAAACCGCGCAAAGTTAATATACTTGATATACGCTATGGTGGCAAAGTTGATGAACATTGCTATGCATTTACTGTTAGTTGCTCTAAAGGCACTTATATACGCACTTTGCTTGAAGATATTTCAGAGGCTATTGGTGAAATTGGTACGCTAAAAGAGTTACGCCGTACCAAAGCAGGCGTTTATGACGAAAAAAGTGCGCATAGCCTAGAGGAAATTATTTGTGCTATGGAACAAGGTAAGGTAGAAGAATTGTTTTTACCTGTTGAAAGTGTTTTTGAACATTTGCCTTTGCTTTGCGTAAAAGAGCGCGAGAAATTTCATTTAATGCACGGTTGCCCAACTAGCCACTACCCAGCAAAAGATGGCAGGTACCGCGTGAGAGAAGAAAACGGTAATTTTTTAGGTTTGGCAAAAATAGAGAATGGAGTTTTATTAGTTGAAAAACTATTTATAGAACGTGAAAAACAGTGATTAATATTATAAAATTAGTATTTGTTACTATTTAATATAAAAGTGAAAAATATAATATGATGCAAATTTATCATAACATTGAAAAATTAAATAATACACAAAATAGTTGCCGTGCACTAGCTTTAGGTTATTTTGATGGCTTGCATATAGGGCACAGAGCAGTTATAAATACAATGGTAAACTGGGCACAAGAAAAAAAATTGAAATCTGCAGTATTTAGCTTTGAATTACCCAAAATAAACAACATTAAAGGTAAGCGAATTATTTCTAAAAACGATAAAATTGAATATATTTCAGCTATGAATGTAGATGAATTTTTTTTGCCGAGTTTTAATGAAATTAAAGATTTAAGCCCAGAGCAATTTGTTGAAGTTTTGGCGCAAAAGTTAAATGTAAAAGCTGTTTTTTGTGGAGAGAATTTCCGTTTTGGAAAAAATGCAAGCGGAGATGTTACTTTGCTAAAAGAACTTTGCAAATATAAGGATATTTTAGTTTTTTCTGTACCATTGACACGATACAACGGCATAAATGTTTCAGCATCAAAAATTAGAGAATTTTTGGTGCAAGGGGATATTCCGAGTGTAAATGCTATGTTGGGAACACCTTATTGCATTAGTTTTGAGGTGTTAAAAGGACAAGGATTAGGCAGTAAACTAGGAGTGCCAACAATTAATCAGCATTATGAAAATGATTTTCAAATGCCTAAATTTGGGATATATATATCAAAAGCTAAAATTGGTGATACATGGTATCCTAGTGCAACAGGCCTTGGAACAAGGCCAACTGTAAACGCAGATGATACGATAGTAACTTGTGAGACATTTATACCTAATTTTAATGGTGATTTATACGGCTCAAAACCACAAATTTGTTTTTACAAATATTTATCAGAAAGTAAAAAGTTTGATACTTTAGATGAGCTCAAAGAATGTATAGAGAATGCCGCACAAGCAGCGATTGATTATTTTATTTAATAAGAGAGGAGTGTAAAAGTGGGTAAAACGTATTGTTTTTTTTCAGCACAATATTTGCCTACTGTTGGCGGAGTAGAACGCTATACACACAACCTAGCTAAACAAGTTATAAAAAAAGGCCATAAAGCAATAGTTATAACTAGTGCTTTGCCTAGCTTGCCACAGCACGAAATTGACGAAAATGGTATTGAAGTTTTTCGATTACCAGCCTTTTTATTTATGAAAGGTCGTTTTCCCGTGCCGAAATTTGGCAAGCTTTTTTTTGTGCAAATTAAAGAAGTGTTTAAACGCAATATTGATTTTTGCCTTATAAACACTTATTTTTACCCACTTTGTATATATGCAAGTTATATAACAAAAAAATATAAAGTGCCTAGTATTGTAGTAAATCATGGTTCTGCTTTTTTAATGACAGGCAATTTTATTATAGCAACTATGGGTAAAATTTATGAACACATTGCAGCACGAATTGTAGTGAAAAATTGTAAAAATATTTATGGTGTTTCGTTAGCTGCGTGTCAGTGGATGCAAACATTTAACATTAAAACAAACAAAATATTATCTAACGCTATTGATCCATATGAGCTACAAAATGCAGCACAGTTGGCGCAAGTTTCGTGGAGAGAAAAATTAAACATAGATAAAAACGCGAAAATTATTTGCTTTGCTGGACGTATTATACCAGAAAAAGGTGTGGTAGAGCTTAAAAAAGCTATGGAGTTAATTAATGAAAGTGTTCCAAATGCAGTTTTAATATTAGCAGGAGAGGGCGCTTTATTATCAAAACTTAAGAGCGAAAATTCAAAAAATGTATTTTTTGTTGGTAGCCAAACTTATGCTGATACTTTGGCACTTTTTGCACAAAGCCAATTGTTTTGTTTGCCTACTCGTAGCGAGGGATTTGCTTGCACAGTTTTAGAGGCAGCAGCGCTTAATTGTCCTGTTATTACAACTGCAACAGGTGGTAGCCCGCAACTTTTAAAAGATAAAAACTACGGGATATTATTAAAAGATGCACAGCCGAAAACTATTGCTGAAGCTTGCATTTTTGCATTAAATGATATAAAATGGCATAGGACTGCAGCAGAGAAAACATATGCCGAGCTAATAAAATGTTATACATGGGATAGAGTTTCACAGAAGTTATTGGATATCAGTAATGAATTAGGGGAGTAAACATGAAAACACTTGTAATTATACCAGCATATAACGAAGCTAGTAATATTGTACGAGTAATAGAACATTTGAAAGAAACAGCACCGAGTTTTGATTTTGTTATAGTAAATGATGGCAGTAAGGATAAAACCGCTGAAATATGTAAGACAAGAGGTTATAATATTATAAATTTGCCTGTAAATTTAGGCCTTGCTGGTGCAGTACAAGCTGGTATGCAGTATGCGTTAGAAAGTGGCTATGATGCAGCTATACAGTTTGATGCAGACGGGCAGCACAAGGCTGAATATATAGAAAGCATGGCAAAAAAACTATGTGAGGGATATCACATAGTTATAGGTAGCCGTTTTGTTAATACAAAAAAGCCATTTAATTTGCGCATGTTTGGTAGCTTTTTAATATCTTTTGCTATACGTTTAACAACTAGCGAAAAGTTAACAGACCCAACTAGTGGTATGCGCATATATAATAAGGAGATGGTAGAACAATTAGCGCATGAAATTAATCACACGCCAGAGCCTGATACTGTTAGTTATTTGATTAAAAGAGGCGCAAAAGTTGTAGAGGTGCCCGTAGAGATGGACGAGCGTATAGCAGGCGAAAGTTATTTGAACTTATCTCGCAGTATTTTTTATATGTTACGTATGGCACTTTCCATAATGTTAGTACAACCATTTAGAGGTAAAACTAAAGTTGAAAAACCATTAGTTTATAGTAGTGAAATAAACAAGGGGGAAGTATAATGGGTTTAATAACACGTGTAATGCTTTTTGTAGGTGCTCTTTGCACAATGATTTTCTTTTTACGTCAAATATCACGTAGTCGCCTAGATATAGATAGTGCTGTTTTGTGGAGCTTATTTAGTGCTGCACTTGTTTTTTTAAGTATATTTCCAGATGTAATGTTATATTTGGCTTATATGTTTGGCGTAGAATCTCCTGCAAACTTAGTTTTTTTAGTTGTTATTGCATTTTTAGTGTTTCATCAATTTAGCGCTACGCTTAAAATTTCTAAATTAGAACAAAAAATTGCTGCTTTAACACAGCGCATAGCTATTGAAAAAAAGATGGATAGTAAACAAGAAGATTGTGAGCGATAAATCGAATGATTATTTCTATTTTTGTTATATGAAAGGTTTGGATTGATGGTTTTTACAATAATTCTTTTATTTGTTGTTCCTTTATTATTGGGCCTAAATTATTTAAAATTTGCAGCTTTGCTAAGAAAAGGTAATTTGAAGATACAAAGTGTTTTTACAAAAAAAATTGATATTATAGAGTATCCAGCGGCAGTATTTATTGCGTGGGTAATGGGTTTTATTTCTTTATTAGCTTTATATCAAATAATTTATTTACCTTTTATTTTAACAAGTCAAGAATTTTTGCCAGTGCATAATATATTTGTAGTTACTATTGGTGTTCTATCAATAATTTCTATTTTATTAAATTTGCGTGATTTCTACAAATTGATATTAAATTTAATGGATTACATTAAAAGTACGCCTTTAGTTTATATATTAGCAATTGGCTTAATTATTTATCAATTATATTATGTTTTAACAACACAATTTATCGATGAAGATGACGCCTTTTTTTTGCCAATAGCAGGTGAGGCATTACTAACAAATAAGATGTTCGCAACAGACCCAAGCACAGGCATACCAGCAACTGATTTAAATGCTAGGTATGCGTTTTCACCATACTTGATATTTATTGCTACACTTTCAAAAATTACAGGCATACATCACACTATTTTAGCACATACAGTTTTGAGTGTGTTTTTTGTGGCTGTAGCATATGTAGTTTATGATATTTTAGGAAATGAATTGTTTGAAAATGATAGAAAAAAAACGGGATGGTTTTTAACATTTATTTCATTAATTAATATTTTAGGACAATTTTCAACTTTATCTCCGCAAGCACTATTATTGCATAGAGCATGGCAGGGTAGAGTGGTTGCTTTATCTGTTATTTTACCATTGCTATTTTGGTTAGTAGTAAGAATTGCAAAGCAAAAACAAAATGCAGTTGATTGGATAATGTTGTTTGTTGTTAATTTAGCAGCCACAACTTTGACATCAACATCTGTTTATTTAACAGCCTTGTTTCTAGGTGCTTTTACTTTATCTATTTGGATATCTCAAAAACGTGCTAACATACTGATACCAATGTTAATTTGTGTTATACCCAATTTTACGATATTTTTTATTTATGCAATAAATTAAGGGGGAAAACATGAAAGAAATTTTTGAAAGCATTTTGTTGAATATAGATGTATTTTTTGGTAGTGGCATGATTTTGAGCATTTTTTTAATATGTTTAGTTTATTTATCGTTAACTTTAAATAAACACGAAAAAAGCTATATGCTCTACCCGTTTATTGTGTGCCTTTTTTTAATTGCGTTTAATCCTTTAGTATATTTATTTTTCGTGCAATTTGTAGAAGCTTTTTCATACAATAGAGTATTTTGGTTGCTGCTGATACCTATCTTTTTTGCATTTTGTATTGTTAAATTATTGGATAGCGTCAAAGTTAAAAGTACAAAATGCATTATAACAGTAGTGTTGACATTAGCAATATTATTTTTAGGTGTAGATGAATCTTTGATAATATCAAAAGCTGAAAATACAATGAAGATACCAACAGAAGCAACACAAATAGCTACAATTTTAAGTGAAAATGTAGTGGACGACGATCATCGCTCAGCAGTACATTACGATTTATTTTTATATATTAGACAATATGATGCATCAATTAATTTGACTTATTCTAGGAGATTATATCAAATTGGACACGTAGAGTATGAAACAAGCGAGTATACAGAGGCTTGCTTTATCATAGATGATATGATTTTTAGCCACGAACTTCCATATGACGCAAATATTTTAAAAGCAGCTTTTGAGGAAACAAAAACTAGTTATTTAGTTTTACCAATTTTATCACATCATACAGAACCACTTTTGACAGAAAGTTGGATAAAGGAATTAAATCGTACAAATTCCTATATAGTATTGGAAATTATTAATTAACATTTAGTAAAAAAGATAAAGCGACTGTGACGAAATAGCTTTACAGAAAATATAGCACAAAAAAATCACTTGATATGCGCTGTTTAGGCGTTGTTTCAAGTGATTTTTTAATTTTATTAGCTAATTATTTGTGTGTTGTGTTATTATATTTCTATTTCGTAACAGCTGTCTTTTTGGTATTAATCATCACCGCCATCACAATCGCCGCCATCATCTCCTCCAAAATCAAAATCACCAAATCCACCGCCATCGCCATAATCGCCGTTGTCGTCTGTATCCCCCCAACCGCCATAATCATCAAAATCTAAATCACTGTCAAAATTATCATTATATCCGTTAGTGAAATCTCTGCAATCACAGTCATTTTCGCAGTTATTATTACAATGATTTTCATCATCATTTTGTATAGTATTGTAATTAGTATAATGAGAGTTGGTATCATACATATTATCGTGATATTGGTTGTTGCTTCGATACAGTTTTTTATATTCTTCCTTATAAGCAATACCAAGGTCAGAAAGTGTTTGGTTTAAACTTTCTAACTCAGCATTTGATTTTTTATAACTAGAATTTGTCAAAAAAATTAAAGGAACAAATAATAAAAGCGGTAAAAACATAATAAAATTAAACAATCCAATAATAGCACTTACAACACTAAATGTTATAAGGTTTTTTCTGCGCTTTTTTAATTTATGTGTATAACGTCCAACGTGTTTCCGTTGTTCTAAAAGCCTGTTTTTTTCTTGAAAAAAATGTAAAAGTTCAGGTGGTTTGGTGTAGTGTTCGTTATAATCACGCATTAAAAATCTCCTTTTAAAAAATAACTGCTTTAGTCGATTATACTATGATTATCCTATAAAATCAACATACAAAAGATATAAATATAAAAAATGATGTAACTAGTTATTTGACAGTAGCATAAAATGAGTTAAGGTAACACTTGTTAGCTTAAGTGAGCTGGTTTAACCATTGGGGTTAGAGGTATAAATTTTATTTTTTCGAGGTATTTAATTATGAATAGCAAAATGCTGTCTTACACTTGTTTAGCTGTTATTATGGGTATACTACTTTTTCAATCTGGTTTTTCTTTGTTTTGGGAAATACCAGAAGGCATGAATATTGAAAGTATAGATATTATATTGCGGACATCTTTAAGTTCTCTTTTTGGATTATTTATTAGCCTTATGAGCAGTGCAACACAAAGAGTAAAAAAGCAAAAAGTTATTAGTGCAAAGCCTCCACAAATTGGTTTTACTAATAACGCGCAAGAAAATTATGCAAAACCTAATTCAAAAAAAATATTGCAAAACGAACAAACAAAATATTATATTATACAAAATGGTAATGATGAAATTTTAACTGAAAAAGTTGATTTAACAAATGTAGATAATGCCGAACAAATTGAAAAATTGCAAAATGTGAAGCAGGTGCCGCGCATTTCAATTAATTTTCAGATTTTAGTAGTGAGCGGGATTTGTGTTTATTGCTTAGTTATGATTATTTTTACACGTAATTTTTCGCAAATGATTGCAAGTAGTACTTCTGCTGGTGCCACTATATCACAATACAGAGATTTTTTATCCGGTGGAATTGGTGCACTAATAGGTCTTTCACGTGGGGATTAAATTTATATTCCAAATTGTTTTATAGTTAGATAAACAAAATTGTATTCAAATAACTGTATATTTATACAAAAAGCTTGCATTGTTTGATGTTTTATGGCATTATTATTTAGTTGGGGATTTTATTGTGTTTAAAATAGAGGTAGAAGGAAATGCATGCGATACGTAAAAAAACTTTTAAATATGCCTTTTTAAAATCCCTGCCAGTAATGGCGGGGTATTTGGTGTTAGGCGCTGGCTTTGGTATTTTATTGCAAAGCAACGGATATAGCATATTGTTGGCACTTATCATGAGTGCTACAATTTATGCAGGTTCTATGCAGTATGTAGCTGTTGATTTGCTAACAGGCGGTGCGTCACTGATTGTGGCTGCAATGATGACACTTATGATTAACTTACGACACGTTTTTTATGGCATAACTATGCTAGATAAATATAGAAACATTGGTAAAACAAAACCATATTTAATTTTTGCTTTAACTGACGAAACTTTTTCGCTAGTGTGTGCACCTAATTTGCCAAAAGATGTTGACGAAAAAAAATATTATTTATTTTTATCAATGTTAAATCAAAGTTATTGGATAATAGGAAGTTTTGTAGGTGCGCTAATAGGACAAACTGTTGCTTTTAACACTGCTGGTGTTGAATTTTCAATGACGGCTCTTTTTGTCGTTATTTTTATAGAACAATGGGAGAGCACAAAACAGCATTTACCAGCACTAGGTGGTTTAAGTATTTCTATAATTTGTCTTTTTATTTTTGGTGCGTCAGATTTTTTAATACCAGCAATGCTAGGAATAACTGTGTTTTTATTTGCAGCTCGTAAACACTTAGAAAAAAAGGAGGGGTAAAAATATGCTAAATACAAATGCATTAATTTTAGTAGCAGTAATTGCAATTGTCACTGCATTTTTACGTTTTTTACCTTTTTGGGTTTTTAGTAAACGAACACCAAAAGTTGTTTTATATTTAGGCAAATTTTTACCATATGCAATTATGGCCATGTTAGTTGTTTATTGTTTGAAAAATGTTTCTGTTACAGTGGCTCCCTTTGGTTTGCCAGAGTTTATATGTGTTTTGTTAGTTGCAGTATTACATAAATGGAAGCATAATACTTTACTTTCTATAATACTTGGAACAATAAGTTACATGGCTTTGGTTCAATACTTAGTGTGATTTTTCTATTATTTTTGCTATGCTGTCAGCGCAGTGGTACTTTGAGCTTAAGCTCAAAGGTGCTTGCAACTAAAATAATAAAAATTTTTTTTGATAATAAAAAACATGAAAAACTATTGACAAATAAGCACTTTTTAGATATAATATTTACTGTTGCCACAAAAGGCAGCAAGGCATATGGCCCAGTAGTTCAGTTGGTTAGAACGCTAGCCTGTCACGCTAGAGGTCGACGGTTCGAGCCCGTTCTGGGTCGCCATATGCTGCTATAGCTCAGTTGGTAGAGCGCATCCTTGGTAAGGATGAGGTCTCCGGTTCAAATCCGGATAGTAGCTCTGTAAAAAAGGGGTGTGACGAAATGAAAATTTCGTTGCACCCCTAGTTTTTTGTACCGTGTACAAATAAATGTTTAAAAAAACAAGAACCTTGCACTCTTTTTCAGTGCAAAGTTCTTGTTTTTTATTTTGGGGTGATTTTCATTTCGTCACACCCACACATGTTTTATACAACAAAGACAAGTTTAGTATAATATGTGTGATAATATACTTTTAGTTTATTGTGCTTTAAAAACGTAAATTTGCGATGTGAAATCACCCATATCAGTGCCTAGTGTGTATTTGCCCTTATAACTAGGCGATTGCAATGAGCCTGTAAATTCTGTAGCTACGTTAAAACCATAGTTCATTAGTTCATCGCCAAAGTATGTTTTATCACCGCATTTGTATTCAATATCCTCGCATAAACCCTGTAATGTAACTTTTTTCAAAGAAGTATTTGGTGTGGCAAGTATTTTGTAGTAACCAAGTATAGCGGTTTTTTTATCTTTTGAAACAATCATCCAACTATAACAGTTACCAGATTGCAAGCGATAAAAATCGCCATTGTGTATCGCGTTACGGTTTTCTTTAAAAAACTCTATTTGAGCGGCAACATCACGTTTTTCTCTATCGCTTAAATTGTTTAAATCTAACTCATATCCAAAAGTGCCAAAGTATGCTACATCAGCGCGCATTTTAAGCTCTGTTTTACGCATAACTTGGTGGTTTGGTATGGCTGCAACATGACTACCAATTGATGAAATAGGATATAACATAGATGTGCCATATTGTATGTGTAAACGCTCTACTGCATCTGTATCATCTGAGCACCAAGCTTGTGGTGCATAGTATAGCATACCCGCATCAAAACGTGCACCGCCAGAAGCACAAGATTCAAACATAATATCTGGATAGCGTGTTATTAACATTTCATAAAGTTTGTAAACACCCAAGATATAACGATGAAAAAACTCTTTTTGTCGACTTGGCTCTAAAGCAATGCTGTATGCCTCGGTTATGTTGCGATTCATATCCCATTTAACATAGCTTGCTTCAGCAGTATCTAACACTTTGCACATCTGTTCAAAGATATGTGTAACAACCTCACTGCGTGAAAAATCAAGCACAAATTGTTTTCTGCCATATGACATGCTGCGGTTAGGTGTTTTTATAACATAATCGGGGTGAGTTTCGTTAAGTTTACTAATCTCGTTTACCATTTCTGGTTCAAACCAAAGTCCAAATTGTAAACCCATTGCACGTATATCTTTAGATAATCCCTCTATACCTTGTGGTAGTTTTTCTAAGTATACTGCCCAATCACCTAGCGAAGTTGAATCATCATCACGTTTGCCAAACCAACCATCATCAAGTACGAATAATTCAACACCAAGCTCCTTTGCTTTGGAGGCAATTTTTAAAATGCTTTCATGTGTGAAGTCAAAATAAGTAGCCTCCCAGTTGTTAATTAACACAGGGCGAGTAGCGGTTTTAAAACGTTCGTTAATTAAATGATTACGAAATAATTCATGGAAGTTTTGGCTCATGCCGTTTAAGCCGTCCTCACTATAAACCATAACTGCCTCGGGTGTGCTAAAAGTGCTGTGTGTGTTAAGTGACCATTCAAATTCAAATGGATTAATGCCTATCATAACACGTGTAACATCATAACTATCAACCTCAGCTTGTGCTAAAAAGTTACCGCTATATATCAGGGTAAAACCGTAAACATCACCGGCACTTTCAGTGGTGCTTGGGCGTTTTAGAGCTATAAATGGGTTGTGCATTGCACTGCTTGCACCTCTTGCACTTGAAACGGATTGAACACCTTTTGCAATTTTGCGTGTAGTTATATGGCGTTCCCTTGCCCATGCTCCGTCTAAAGTTATCATTTCGTAATCAGAGTCGAAAAGATCCACACTACAAGACATTGCTCTGTTTATTTTTAGGTTATATGCGCCGTTGTTAATAAATTTAGCACTGCGTACAACGCAGGAAATATCGTTGAAAATATGATAATTTAACACCATTTGTGTGCCAATTAGTTCGTCTTCTAGAGTTATTTCTAGCGTGTGTATGCCTTTGCCATATGTTTGAGGCATGCCTTCGATATGTGTTTTACCCTCAAAAATTCGGTGGCATTTATATATAAAATTAGTTATTCTACTGCCATTTTCGTGCTCAATTTGGTATGCAGGTTCACGGTAATCACCAGTGCCGTAAGCTGGGTACTCTTGCCTTGTAACCTCAAGGGAGAAGTCAAGGTTATCTTTAAATGCGCAAGGTGCAAGCGTTACAGCTCGTTCAACAAACATGTGGTTGAAATCATTTCTATCACGTATTTTTTTGCCAAAATATAAGCTTGCAAGTTGTTTGTTTGGCATTATCTTTAACACATAGCTAATCTTGTTGTTAAAAATGTGAAAAGTATCTTGTCCGTTAAAATTAATCATATGTGCTAATCCTTTTTTAATTTAATATTATTTTGTTTCGGTTATTTGTTTTATTTCATCTTCTTCAGTGATGTCGGTTTTATTTGCATGTTTTTGTAGTAGAATAGAGCCGGTTGCACAAACAGCGCCAATGGCAAAAATAACAAGTATTGTGTCAACACCAAACCCGCTCTCACGTGCTATACCAATTTTTGAAAAAACAGCATACATTGAAAGCATTACAAAAATAACAAAACCACTAAATGTAAAGCGATGTTTCCAAGGTGCTAGTGAAACTTGGTTGTTAACTGGTAGCTCAAAAGGTGTTTCGAGTGGTTTTATTTTGCCGATTATATACATTATTAAACAAGATAATACAAATAATATGGCAGAAATATGTAGATAATGCAAACCAGTGTTCCATAAGCCTAATTGTGTTGCAGCGTAGATACTAACAAAGAAAATTATTGCAACTTTTGCAGCAATTGGTGGCACTTTTTTAGTCATATAGCCCATGAAAATAATTGTAAATATAGGTACATTAAAGAAACCGTTTATAGTTTGTAGATAATCAAACAAACCTGCTGGTGCATACAAAATAAATGGTGCACCAAACATTGAAATTAAAGCAACTACAAGTGCAAAAACTTTACCAATTTTTATAAAATGTTTTTCATCTTTGCCAGCACCAAATTTTGGTTTGTAAACGTTTAGAGCAAATAGGGTAGAGGCACTGTTTAAAACACTGTTAAAGGTGCTTAATATAGCGCCCATCATAGCTGCTGCAAATAAACCGATTAATGGTGTTGGTAAAACTGTGCTAACAAGTTGTGGGTAAATAGTATCCATATCAGTTGCGTTTGGTCCTAAAATTTGGAATGCTAATATGCCAGGAATAATAACTATGATTGGTGTTAACACTTTTAAGAAACCTGCGTATATAACACCTTTTTGACCCTCTTTAAGATTTTTTGCACCGAGTGCACGTTGAATAATGGATTGATCTGTACCCCAGTAGTAAAGGTTAACTAGCAATAAACCAGTAAACATTGTTGTAATTGGTAGGTAGCTATCATTTGTGCCTATAGCGTCAAATTTTTCAGGAGTTGCAGTTAAAAATATATCAAAACCACTTGCTATGTTGCCCTCTCCTAAAAAAATAAGTGCAAAAATAGGAACTAACAAACCGCCTATAACAAGAGCGATGCCATTGATACTATCAGAAATTGCAACAGCTTTTAAGCCACCAAAAATAGCGTAGATAGAGCCGATTATACCTATAACCCAAACCATCACCCAAATAGATTGTGCATAAGTGATGCCGAAAACCTCTGAAACGTTGAATAATTGACCCATCGCAACAGCGCCAGAGTAAAGTGTGATAGGTAGTAAGTTTACTATGTAGCTGATAAGAAATAATATTGTGATAAATTGCCTTGTCATGCCATCAAAACGTGCCTCGATAAAATCAGGTATAGTAGTGATACCTTGTTTTAAGTAACGAGGAACTAAAAATAGTGCAACGATGATAAGTGTAATACCAGAGCCAACCTCCCAGCCCATAACAGCCATGTTTTGGCTATAACTTTGGCCAGACATGCCTACAAAACTAACCGCACTTAGGTTTGTGAGCAAAAGCGAGCCAGCTATAACTTTAGAGGTAAGGCTTCTGCCACCTAAAAAGTAACCGTCGCTTGTGCTAAGCATATCATTACGGGTTTTAAAATAAGTAATTAACCCAACTACGCTAGAAAAGATGATGAACGAAACAATAATGGTAATATTCATGATGTCCTCCCTTGCACGTGAACACGTGTTCACGTGGTTTAAATTAATAAGCTCTTTTTCAAGAGCTTATTGCGATAAAGTTAAGGTGTGCATTTTATTTTGTGGTAAATTGCACTGAGTTTTTTTCAACTAATTTAGGGGTACATGTTATATGTTTTTCGCCCTCAGTTGAAAGCAAGAGGTTAACTGTGTTTGTAGCGATATCGGTAAAAGCAACTTCAACAGTTGTTGTGGAAAAATCAAAAGCGTTTGTAATGCTGATGTTATCAAAGCCAACTATAGAGATATCTTGTGGTATGCACAGGTTATGTTCTAGTATAGCTTTTGATGCGCCGAGCGCCATAATATCGTTTGCGGCAAAAATAGCACTTATTTTTGAGCCACTTTTTAGTAATTTTTTAACCTCAGTATAAGCTATATCTTCTCTATACATTCCATGTAGTATTGTTACATTTGAATTATCAATTTCTTTCATAGCTTTTAAATAACCTTGCTCACGTTCTAATGAGGATAAACGATAATCACCAGCAATAAAAGCTATATCCGTATGACCAAATTTTTGTAGATATTTTGTTGCTTGGTAACCACCTAGAACGTTATCTGAGCTTATAAGTTTAAAAATTTTTTCTTCATCATCGCTGTGGGATAATTGGTCTATTAAAACTGCATTGTATCCTTGTTTTACTATATCTTCAATTGCTTTTGTATGGTAAGGAAAACCAACAAAAATTGCTCCGTATAAAAGTCGACTTTGCAAATGTTCGTGCATAGTTTCAAAATCAGCGGGGTCTGTAATTATATCAACTAAAGTTGAAAGTCCAACTTTTTTTAACGCGCTAATAAGGTTCTTTAAAAGTTCCATGTTATAAGGTGAGTTTGCACCTATTAGTGTGCTTGGGCTATTAGTTGTGTTTATATCCGCAATAAAAACACCAACTATATTTGCTGTTTTGCCAACAAGACCTCGTGCAAATTGATTAGCCTTATAGCCATGTTCTTCTATTATTTTGAGCACACGCTCTTTAGCGTCTGGTGCAACGTTTCCTTGGTTATTTATTACGCGTGAAACAGTGCTACGTGAAACATTTGCAAGTTTAGCTATTGTTGTTGTATTCATTTTTTTCTCCAGTTCGGTGAACACGTGTTCACGGCTTAATGCAATTATATCAAATGTAAAATTAATGTCAATTGCTTTTTACTTATTATTCGTCGTTTCGTATACTTTAATAATTTTGGATAAAGTTTTTTGTGTAAAAAGCTAGGAATTTTGTTGCCTCACCTTCATTTTTCGCCAATTACAATATGCATAAATATCATTTACTAAAAACAAAACAAAACAAATTATCATTGTTAAATATGAAAGATTTTGTATAGAAGCAAACGACCAAAGGGTAATTAAAACTAAATCATTAACAGCGTATGCAAGTGCATAAAACTCGCTGCGATAATAAGTTAGCGCAACAGCAATAAAACTAGTTGTAACAGAAAGTGTGCTTAAAGGCAAGTAAGCAGTGTTGAAATATTTTAAAATAAAGTAAAATAATACTGTTACAGCTACGCTTAAAAGTATAATGCGTAAAAATTTTTTGAGAGTTATAATGCCAACAGCAACCTCGGATTTATTTTCCTTATAGGGGTTTTTAATCCATGCTATCATAGCAGCAAAAGCTGCAGGAGCTGTCATACAAAGATAGGTTATCATCTCGCCATAATAGGCAAGTTCAAATGAGATGTAACCATATAAAAGGCTAAAAATTATGGTTAAGGCTTGACCAACAACATTGCCTTTTGCAAGAAAAAGCAATGAAGTTACACCTATTAAAGAGGCAAGTAGCGAAAGTTCATGACTGCCGCCGCCTATAAAAAAGGATACAGTGATAAGTATTGTAGAAAATATCCATAGACATTTTTCAAAAAAAGTAAAATAGCTTAATTTTTGCATAAAAAGTTCCTTTAAGTTAAGCGAAAAAGTGTTATTCGGGTTCGGATAATGCTTGTTAGCTTATATTTGTTCTTACATTATATAACTATAGCAGATGTTTATTATATTGACAAGCTGAATGTTTTTTTGTTTTTGAAAACTGGTAAATTGTAAATTATTTTGATTGTACGCGTGTCAATTACAAAAAACTACTAGACTTATATTAATTGTTGTGGTATTATATCAAGGTTGTTATAAACAAAAAGGAGAAAATACAAATGAAATTATTAAAAAAAATAGCAATATGCAGCGTTATAATTACATTGGCGCTTGCAGTAGTTGGTTGCTCAACACCAGCATCAACACAATCTGAAACACAAACAACTCAAAGCGTTTCAGTGGAAAGTGTAGAAGTAATTGATAAGTTAGAAATGGTTGTTGGCGATGAAGTTGCAAGTGTTGAAACTGTTGTATCACCAGAGGGCACAGATGCAAGATTGATATACAAATCTAGCAATGTTATGGTTGCAACTGTTGACCAAGAGGGTTTTGTTAAAGCTGTAAGCGCTGGCGAATGTACAATTATTACTACTGCAAAATCTGGCGAAGTTACATTGACAGTTGAAACTAATGTTGTGGTTACAGCACCTGAAGTTGAAGAATAAGCAAAAACTATTTATACAAAATATAGGTGCTTATATATATTATACGCACTAAGGATTAAGGTTATCTAATAGTGTACTTATTGATAAATGTCCGTTATGCGTTATATATTTTCAATGAAAACAAAAATGAAGCAATGCGAGTTATTTTCGCATTGCTTTATTTTTTGCCTTTTTCGTTGCACTTTTTGCGTAAAAATTGTATAATATAAGTTGTATGTAAAAATATATGTTGAGGGGTAAATATATGCTACAAGATAAAGAACAATTGAAACAACGTATAAATGGTAAAAAAATTGCTTTTATAGGCGCTGGAGTTAACCATAAAAAACTAATACCACAATTTGTGGAGATGGGTGCAATAGTAACTCTTTGTGACCAAAAGCAAAACCTTGAAGCTTTTGGCGAGTATGCTCAAACATTAAAAGATTTAAACATAAATTTTTCATTAGGTGAAACTTATACAGATGGCTTTAATGGTCAGGATATTATTATGCGCACACCTGGTTACGACTACACAAAACCAGCTTTGGTAAAAGCGATGCAAAATGGTACAGTTGTAACTAGCGAAATGGAACTGTTTTTTGATTACTGCCCATGTGATATTATTGCAATAACAGGTAGTGATGGCAAAACTACAACTACAACTTTAATCAGTGAAATGCTAAAAACATCAGGGCGCAAAGTACATTTAGGTGGTAACCTTGGCACACCACTTTTACCTATTTTAAAAGAAATAGAAAAAACAGATATTGCGGTGGTAGAACTTTCCAGTTTTCAGTTAATAAGTATGCGCAAAAGCCCTAAAGTTGCCGTGGTCACTAACGTTACCCCAAACCACCTAGATCACCACAAAGATATGCAAGAATATATAGACGCAAAGCGAAACATTTTGCTTTATCAGAAAACTCCTTGCAAAGCTATACTTGGTTTTGAAAACGAGATTTCAAGAGCCATGCAAAGCGATTGTAAAGGGGAACAGATTTGGTTTACTCGTAAAAGTGTAACAGATAAAGGTGCTTTTTTACGTGAGGATGGCATGCTTTGTATGGCGCAAAATGGTACAATATGCGAAATTATGCATAAGGACGCAATAAAATTGCGCGGCGTGCACAACATCGAAAACTTGCTTGCAGCAATAGCAACTGTTTGGGGTGAAGTTAGTGCAGAGGATATGCGCAAAGTTGGTAGTACGTTTGCTGGTGTTGAACATCGCATTGAACCTGTGCGCCTTTTACATGGTATACAATATTATAATGACAGCATAGCAACAAGCCCTACACGTACAATTGCAGGCTTG
This sequence comes from uncultured Faecalibacterium sp., assembly GCA_964370685.1. Lineage (GTDB taxonomy): Bacteria > Bacillota > Clostridia > Oscillospirales > Ruminococcaceae > Faecalibacterium. The sequence goes on from CAYJKG010000006.1 coordinate 20,821, forward strand.
CGCAGTTTTGGGCAAAAAATAATAATAATTGCTGGCGGATATGATAAAGAAATACCATATGAACCGTTAGCACCTGAGCTAATAGCACATGTAAAATGTTTAGTTTTAATGGGTGCTACTGGCCCAGTTATTGAGCGTGCCTTGCGAGCACATCCTGATTTTAAAGAGAGTGAAATGCAAATAGAACATGCCGAAAATATGGAACAAGCAGTTACTTTAGCACGCAAAAATGCAAGCGAGGGAGATATAATTAGTCTTTCGCCAGCTAGTGCTTCTTTTGATTTATACGTCAACTTTGAAGCTCGTGGTAAACACTTTAAAGATATAGTAAATGCGCTTAAATAAGCAGTTTTAAATAATAAAAATAAATTTAAAAGTAAAAATATAAGGAATAATATGTTAAACAATTTTTTTGATTTTACTCCAAAAAGCCTAGAACTTGACGCAAAGGCTATGGAGCTTTGCAAACCTTATTTTGCAAAAGTGGAAGAAATAAGGGATTATAACCAGCTAAAAATGTTAAAAGCTTTTACAAGCTGTGATATGTCAGAAAGCCATCTTTTTGGCAGCTCTGGTTATGGTTTGTGGGATAGTGGCAGAGATAAACTAGAAGAAATTTTTGCAAAACTAGTAGGAGCAGAAGATGCTTTAGTTCGCACACAGTTTATGTCGGGCACACATACGTTATCTGTTGCACTTTTTGGTGTGCTTTTTTCAGGCGATACATTGCTTGCAGCTACTGGCCGACCATATGACACTTTAGAGGCTGTAATTGGGATAGATGGTAAAGGCAAAGGCAACGGTAATCTTGCTGATTACGGAATAAAATATGATGAAGCGCCACTTTTAGATGATTTTACACCGGATTACGATTTAATCACAAAAAAAGCTCCAAATGCAAAGGTTTGCCATATACAGCGTAGTAGAGGTTACTGCCAAAGAAATGCATTTGATTTACAAACTATACAAAAAATATCTGATACAGCACGTGCAGCAAATCCAGATATAATTATTTTTGTTGATAATTGCTATGGCGAATTTACACAAACTAAAGAACCAACACAAACAGGTGCAGATTTAATAGTAGGCAGTTTTATTAAAAATCCAGGCGGGGGCATTGCACCAACAGGTGGATATATAGCAGGGCGTAAAGACTTAGTAGAGCGCTGTGCATATCGTTTAACTGGCCCAAGTTTAGGCAAAGAGCTAGGCTGCACTTTAGATAGTTTACGCGCAATGTTTTTAGGTTTATATTATTCTCCAAACATTGTTTGTGAGGCAATTAAAACAGCCATTTATTCTCAATGCTTGCTGGAGCTTTGTGGCAAAAAACCAGTGCCACGTTACACTGATAACCATAACGATATTGTTACTTGTTTTGATGCAAACAGTGCACAGGCACTAGTTAGTTTTTGCCAAGGCATACAAAGTGCAAGCCCTGTTGATAGTTATGCTGCACCTATGCCTAGTGCAGAACCAGGTTATACAGACCAAGTTGTTATGGCAAGTGGTAGCTTTACACAAGGAAGCACAATTGAACTTTCGTGTGATGGCCCTTTGCGTGAACCATATACATGTTATTTACAAGGTGGTTTAAACTTTACCGCAAGCAGAGCAGGTGTTTTACTTGCTGTGCAAAAAGCAGGGTTTTAAGCTTTGCTCTTAAAGAGATACAAAATACTTGAAATATAATGTAGTCATGAGTTATAATTAAATAAGCAAACAATGAGCACACAATAAACACACAAAAACGAAAGATAATCCTAATAGTGAGGAGAAATAAATGTATTGTTCCCTTTGTAAACACCCAGTAACAGATAGCACAAAATTTTGTACTAACTGTGGCACTTCTTTAGCGCAAAATCCACCTGTTAGAAATTATATGGGTGAGGATGAATTAAATAGAAATGAATTTAATAATTCAAATGCAGAGTATCAAAAACCTGCTTATAAAACACAGGCACCAGGATACAGTGCGCCATCTTACCAAGCACCAAATTATGGTGCTGATAATGTTGAACAACCACAAACATATGTGCCACCTGTATATAGCAATAGCGCAAACTTAAATAATGTGGAGCAGCAATCACAAAACCCCGCTCCAACTTATGAGCCACCTGTATATAATGACAAAACACCACAGCAAACTCCAAATTATCAAGCTCCAGCACCAACGTATCAGCCGCTGGATTATAATGCGCAGGACTCTCAGCGCACTGCAATTAATCAACGCCCTGTGCCAACGTATCAACCACCTACATATGGAGCAACGAGCCAAAATAATGAGCAAGAGCTTTCACAGGCGGTTGATAATGTATTACCTTTTGAAACTTCAAAAGCACCAGCGCCACAGTATCAGTATGGGGCAAATAACACTCAAAACTCGTCTGCTTATGATTATAATGTTAACAATGCCCCACCAGTAAAGAAAAAGAAAAACGGCTGCTTAATAGCTATTCTTGTTGTTTTAGGTTTAATTGTTTTTAGCGTTGTTGGTTTTATTGCTTTAGTCTTTTTCTTGTTAGAAGATACTTATGATGAATATGTCACAGATTATGGCTATGAATATGAGTATGAAGAAGATGACGATTACGATTATGGCGGTAGTGATAACTCATCTGGTGTATATGGCGAAGATTTAGGTCTTACTGATTTACGTGATTTTTATACAACACCAGTGGGCGATGGCTCGGATATGCATACAATAATGATGTATATGATAGGCTCGGACCTTGAAAGCGAGGGCGGTGCTGCTAGCTTTGATATCGATGAAATGTTAGATGCCACTTTAACGAACAATGTTAGAATTGCACTTATGACAGGTGGTTCAACCTATTGGTACAATGAAGAAATAAGTGGAGATACTTGCCAATATTGGTTAATACAACATGGAACACTTATTTTAATGGAAGAACGTGTTGGGTTAGTTAGCATGGTTGAATCAGAAACGCTTTCTGATTTTATTAATTTTTCTGCTGAGAATTTTCCTGCGGATAGGTATCATTTAATAATGTGGAACCACGGTGGCGGTACAATGGGTGGTTTTGGCTATGACGAACACTTTCCATATGATTACTTAACTTTATATGATATCGAAAACGCTTTGATGAACTCTACCGTTAAGTTTGATATGATAGGTTTTGACGCATGCTTAATGGCAACTGCTGAAACAGCATTTATGCTAGAACCATATGCTGATTACCTAATCGCTTCAGAAGAAACTGAACCTGGCACTGGTTGGTACTATACAGATTGGTTAACTGCTTTAGCAGAAAACCCTTCTATGTCCACGCTTGATATGTCAATAAATATTATAGATGATTATGTTGAAGTTACACACGAAGAACAAAGCCGACCAGATTGTACTTTATCTGTAATTGAACTGCGCCAAATGCCATATACATATGCGATGTTAACAGATTATTTTTCAAACGCAACTATAGATATACATGAAAATGAGTTTGAAGAAATTGCAAATGCACGTAGTGATGTTAAAGATTTTGGCGAAGGTGATTATGACCAAATAGATGTGGTAGATTTTGTTAACAACACTGATGTTGAGGGCGGTGCAGAGTTAGTGGCTGCAATAGGTAGTGCTGTTAAATATTATCGCAATAGCCCTTATATAAATGATGCTTACGGCATGGCAATGTATTTCCCATATGATCATATTGATTATTATTCAGGGATAAATGATGTGCTTGAAGATATTGGTTATACTGATGAATATACGGAATTTTTTGATGTATTTATGAGTGCTATGTATGGTGGTCAGGTACATGCACAAGGTGGGTATGATAGCGGTTATGACGATTACACCGCAGAAGATTGGTATGACCCTGATACAGCTACTAGTTACGAAGAAAGTTATGATAGCTCCCTTTCAGAAGATTTATACATAGAGGATAAAGGCGATTACTACGCATTGAGTTTAAGCGATGAACAATGGGAAGAAATTACAACAATTGAATTGCAAGTGTTGTTAGATGATGGATATAGTTACCAAGATTTAGGTAGCGATAATGTTTATGAATTTGATGATGATGGTGATTTAATAGTTGATTTTGACTACACCTGGGTAGCTTTAGATGGAAACATTGTTGCATTTTACGCTGAGGAAGAGTACGAAGATGATTACCAATGGTATACTTATGGCTATGTGCCTGCTATATTGAATGGTAATGAATATATAGAAATAATTGTGTATTGGGACGATGAAAACCCATATGGCTATGTAGAGGGGTATCGCAAATACACACCAGCAGGCCAACCAGCAGGTAAAGGTTTGTTTGAACTTCAAGCAGGTGATAGCCTTGAATGGGTATTTGATTATTACACTTACGACGGAGATTTTGAGGATACTTATACAGTAGGCGATGCATATTTTGTTAGCGGTGATGAGATTGAAGTTAGCTATGAATATGTAGGTGATGCAGATTCTGTTATTTATTTTGTTTTAACTGATGTTTATAACAATATATACTACACTGAATCCGTAGTATATTATGATTAATAATAACTGTTCGTTATAAAAATAAAAACTCTGCAAGTTGCTAAAAAACAACTTGCAGAGTTTTATTTTTGATTTTATTATTTGTTTTAAGGTTAGCCTTTAACAGAGCCAACAGTTAAACCTTTAACAAAATATTTTTGGAAGAATGGGAAGATAAACATCATAGGGCCAGCGGCAACAACGCTCATAGCAAAACGCATGTTTTCGCCAGGTAGTTCCTCGGAGTTTAAATCAACACCAGCACCCAAAGCCTCAGCGGCCATTGCACGTACAAATTCGATTTTTTCAAGCAAACGTTGCAATAGGTATTGCAAGGTGAAAAGGTCCTCGTTTGTGATGTACAAAAAGCTTGTCATCCAGTCGTTCCATTTTGCTAGTAGTATTAATAGTGAAACTGTTGCAATAACAGGTTTTGAAAGTGGCAATATAATGCGGAAGAATATTGTTAGCTCTCTTGCGCCGTCAATTTTAGCTGAGTCCACAAGTGCGGCGGGCAATTCTTTAAAGAAAGTGCGCAAGATAATTACATACCATGCACTAACTGCACCAGGGAGTATGTAAATTAAAAAGTTATCTCTTAAACCTAATGTTTGTGTGTTTAAAATGTAAGTTGGAACCATGCCACCGCTAAATAACATTGTAAAAAAGATATAGAACATTATTATGTTGCGCAGTTTAAAGTTCGAGCGGGATAAAGGGTATGCACACATAGACATAACTAAAACTGAAAGTGACATAGCAAGCACAGCTTGTGCAATTGTTACGCCGTATGATATTAGGATTGTAGAAGGGTCCATAAATATGTATCTATAACCCTCTATGGAAAATTCACTAGGTATGAGGCTAAAACCGTTTGTTATAAGTGCTTGTTCGTCAGTTAGTGAAACTGAAATTACAAGCAACAAAGGAATAAGGAAAAATAAAACCGCTAAAGCTATAAGTATAACGGCAATTACATCGCCTACTATTTTATCTTGTTTTTTCATAAAGCACCTCGTTTATTGATTGTTGGTTTATTAGAACATGGAATGTTCAGGTTCGATTTTTTTAACTATTGCATTTGCGCCAATTACGCAAACTAAGCCAACAACTGATTGTATAAGGCCAACTGCTGTTGGTACGCTGAAAGAACCACCTGTCATTCCACGAATAACATAGGTATCAATAACATCAGTGGTGGAATAAATTGCACCAACGTTACGAGGTATTTGATAAAATAGGCCGAAGTCGCCACGGAAAATGTTACCAAGAGCCAATATGCCAAGTATAATTATAATGCCTTTTAATGATGGCAGAGAAATATGCCAAATTTTTTGTAATTTGTTTGCACCGTCAAGCTCAGCTGCTTCAAAAAGTTGGGAGTCTATAGACATAAGTGCTGCGTAGTACATGATAGCATCTAGGCCTATCTTTTTCCATTCAGCAAAAAATGGTAAAATTACAACCCATGGTTCAGGTGTTGTGTACCAGTCTATAGGTGTTCCACCAAAAAATTCGATAATTTGGTTAAAGATGCCTTTATCAATGTGTAAAAGTGCATAGGATATAAAACCTACAACAACCCAAGATAAAAAGTGAGGTAAAATTGCTAATGTTTGAACAATTTTAACAGCAAATTTGCGATGCACTTCAAAGAGTAATAGTGCAAAGATAACACCGCAAACAATGCCTAAAATAATGTTTACAATTGCATAGCCAACGGTGTTGCGAATGATGCGGAATAATTCGTCAGATTCAAATAGAATTTGAAAATGCTTAAAACCAGCCCAGTCACTGCCCCAAATGCCATCTCTAAAGCTATAATCTTTAAAAGCGAGCACAAGGCCACTCATAGGCATATAGTTCCAAATAAAAGTAAAAATAATTGCAGGAACACATAGCATAAATAAGCTGAATTGCTCCCTGTGTTTATCAAATTGGCTGGATTTTAGAAAATTAGTTTTGGTAGTATTCTTTGTTTTAAATGGCATATGTTACTCCCTCCATAAGAAAAAGCTGTTTGGTTTTTCGTTTAATAAAGCATAGCAATAACAATTAAATATGAAACGCTAAATTTAGCAGTTTGCCTAAAGGCGCTTCACTCTATTGTATGCAATTTGCTTTACGAAAGAAAAAGAAACAGCCTCTCTTTTAAATAAATGCCCACACATAAAGCTTGAATAGTATTATGTGTGGGCTATGGGGTGACAGATAATTTTTGGTGAAATAACTGCCACTTAAATTACTGTGAAATTATGCCATAAACGCATCAAGTTGAGCTTGTAGGTCAGCTTGAATATCAGCAAGTTTTGTTTGTGCTAATTCTGCTAGGAATTCATCATACTTAGCAGCTGTGTAATCACCAGCGTTGAAAGATGGTACATATTCAGCAGCTTTGTTGCGTATGTTATTGATTTCAGCGTCAAAATCGCCTACAACATAGTTAAAGCCTAATGTTGGGGAGATGATAGAAGCTTGAACCATTTCATCGTAGTAGTCATATTGGTTATCTGGTTGTGTTGGCAATAGCCATGTTTTGTGGCAGTTGCCAAGACCCCAAGTTGGTAGGCCGTATGTATCATCTTCTTGCTCGCCAGCATCATCAAAACGTTCTACACGGTTATCGCCTGTTTTTGTGTAGTGAACATCTTCAAGGCCCCAAACTAGCATGTTGCGTAGTTCTTTGCCTTCTTCTGTAAACATTAAACGCATTACAGAGTAAGAAACAGCTGGGTCTTGTGCAGAGTAAGGTATGCACAAACCGTCAGAAGAACCGTTCAAAACAGTTGGTGTGCCAAGAGGGATAACGTTGTAGTCAGCGTCCCAGCCACGTTCTGAGCCTAAACGAACGTGTACACCTGTTGAAGTTGCATCATCAGCGTTAACATAGTTGTGGTACCAGATTAAATCACCCTCAACATTTGTGTTTTCGTATTGGCGTGGGTTTTCTAGTGTTAGTAAGTCATTACGTAGGAAACCTTTTGCTTTCCAATCAGCCAATTTTTCAAAGTAAGCACGTGTTTCAGGTCTTTCATAATGGTTAATGATAGTTGTATCCCATGCAACATCAGCAGTTGCAGGTACTGTAATACCTAGAGGGAATGGAACGTTTTGTAAACCAGGAGAACCTGAGATTAAATCAGCACCTGTATCCATGCAAGAAACATATGGGCTGTAACCAGAGCCTAACATGCCGCCAGCTTCTGCTTTAACCATGTAATCTTCTAAAACGTCATATAGTTCAGGTGTGTAGTAACGATATTCTGTTTCAAGGTATGCAGCTGCAGCAGCATCAAAAGCTTCACGGTCAAAGTATGCATCATAAGCAGCTGTTGGTGTGTATATACCTTCCATCCAGTGGTGCATTTCGTATTTTGGCAAGTAGCATAGTTGGCCGTCAACACTAGCAACATCAAATAGGAATTGAGGTATTTCTGCTGTCATTTCAGAGTCGCTTGCAACGAATGATGCAAGGTCTATAAATGTATCACTTTGGAAATATTCCGCAGTTTGCATCATGTAACCTTTCCAAGCTATATCTATTGTTTCGCCGCCAGCCATAGCAAGGTCGAATTTTTCTTTGTATTCAGAAGGCATCCAGTAGTCAAATTCAACTGTGATGTGAGGCATAGTTTCTTGGAGTTTTTTGTTGAAAGCTTCAGCAACCATGTCAGCGTCTTGTTGTTTGCCACCGCCAGCAGTAACTACCCAGCGTAGAGTGATAGGGTCAGCACTAACTGCTTCGCTTGAAGCTGTACTATCAGCAGTTGAAGTTGAAGTGCTAGTTTCTGTGCTTGTGCTTGTAGCTGTTTCACCACAAGCTGAAAGTGCTGTAGCAGCAGCTGCAACGCCACTAGCTATAAGGAATTTGCGACGAGAAATGTAATGTTTCATTTTTTAACTCCTTCTTTTATGTTTATTTCGATGTTTCAATTATACCTAAATTATTTTAAAAATAAAATCATAATATTGTATTATATGTTCATTTTTATTTTATATTTTTAACTTTTTTGTATTTTCGCTAGTACTTTTATGCTTTAGGGCACAAATTTATTAGTTTTTCAACAATTTCTCTTGCTACAGGGTTGGTTGAAACTCTATTTGCTATATCAACTTGGCAAAGGATAAATTTACCATTACCAATTTTCTTTTCAGCGCATGCTAGTGCATAGGCCCATTCTTTTTTATCATTAGCATTACCTGTTGATAAAATAGGTGTAAAAGTATCATCGCAAAAACTATCCATCAATATAGGGCTTATGCGTCCGAGTGCTTCATCATACCAATAGCGCACGTCCTCAGCTTTCAAATTTGCAACACTTGGGTGGCCTGTATCACGTGAAACAAAGTGTAAAGGTAGCATAGCACTAAATTTTATATCCATAGTTTGCCCGCATATATCAAAAACACCACTTGGCAAGCGCATGTGTATTAGTTTTGCACCTTGTTCAACACGTGTGTCTATTTGTGCTTTATTTTTGAGGTATTCGGTGTAGTCGCTGCAAATAATAGTGTTTGACTCCTCGCTATATGCACAGCTCATGTCAGCGACAAGCGTATGTGCATCCTCGCCTAGTGCCCAAATTGTGCATGCTTTTTGCACAGGTGTAGGGAAAGCTTCAATAACCTGTGATGTCCAGTGTACAAGTTCGCCTTTTTCGTCTTGCAATACAAGACGTACTGTAAAGTTAGTACGCTGGTTAACCTCTGGGAAGTTAATTTCTAAATTGCCAAGGTTCATTGCTGTGCAAGGCTCTATGTTAGATTTCAGTGTTCCGCCTAAACCGAGCTCATCAACCATATAATGCAAGGTGTAGCCATTTAGTGTTTCGTCTATATCATTGCAAATAAATGGTTGAACATTTATTGTTTGGCCACCAAAAACTTTGCGGTAGTTTGAGCGTATAGAAACACTAACAGGGCTTAAAACGTCACGGTATGCAAAATATGCAGGTTTTGCTGTGCGCTCAACATCCATAATAGTTTTCATCCAGTTTGAGGGGAAGGCATCTATAAATAAATGTATAGCAAAAGTGTTCATAAGTGGGTTGCGCCTGTAACACTCTGTTTGCCAGCGCACTGCCTGTGCTTGGAAATCACGGCTCTTTGCGCTCCATTCCTCCATGCTTTTTGGTGTTTCAAAAAAGAAGTAATGGAAACGCCCGGTTTGTGCACCGGTAACTTCGCTAGGTGTCCACTCGCTTTCTCTACCTTTGTTTTGCACCCATTTTTGTGGATAATATTTGCGCATAACTTCAGGCGTGTCTATACCTTCTGTGCCAAACTCGCCACAACCAAAGTACCAATCAGGTTTAATGGGCATCCATTCACCAGCATTTAATGCACCTATATCAACGCCGTTACCGTTATACCACATGGTGTAGCAGTGGTTATCAGGTAAGGTTTCGCTAGGTGGGTCATAATCGCCGTCAACATGTTTAATAACACGATCTGGGTTATTCATGAGTGTTACGTTATCCGCACAGGTGAAAAACGTCATCAAATCTTTACGTGATAAATTGCGGTGTGGTGCGTTATCAGCATTGGGGAAAGGCTCGTTTATGTAGCTTGCCATTATGTTGCAAGCATGTGGGCGCACAAGGCGTTCCATCTCGCCAACTTGGCGCAAAGCCTCGCAAAATTGGTTTATGCGCAACTTGCCAAACAGTGGTAAATCTGTTTGTGTTAGCATGCCTAGCATGTCGCAATATTGGTAAATTTCATCTTGTACAGGGCGCTGTGTTAGGCGGAAAAAGTTCATGTTGCAAATTTTAGCAAGTAAAATATCTGTTAAAAGTTGCTCAAAATCGCCTTTGATAACATCTTGTTGTTCATGCCCCATAGTGTTAGCACCGCGCAAACGTATTTGACGGCCGTTAAAGAACATTTTACCTTTTGGTGTGTTTTCGGTGTCCATTGTAAAAGTGCGAACACCAAACTCAACGCATTGAATATCTTTTTTAACACCATTTGCAATAACAGTTAATTGTGCTTCGTACAAATTAGGCTCATTAAGCTCCCAACGTTTTGCATTTTTTATACTAAAAGGTATTTTAAAATAGTTTAAACCGCTTTTTAAGGTTAATGTAATAGGCACACCAAGCAAGTTATCTTTGCGTGTTAAAGCTTCGTTTAAGCTGTCACCAACACCAATTTTGCGATCTGTTGTGGGTGTGTAACGCTCGTTTTCAAAAACAGTTTCGCTAAAATTTTGCCCGTAAACTGAAAAATCAAACTCAATGCTTTTTTCCTCTGCGCCAAAACTATAAACCTCTGCCCATAGCTCCATTGTTTCAAAATCTGCCTCATTGCGCACAAACAAGTTTTGCATGTAAACATCACTGCGTGCTTCAACATAAACACTTTGGAATAAACCCATGCCAGCAGGGCAGTGGTGCCAGCCAATTTCAGGTTCGTCAAAACCAGGGCCAGTGGCAGCATAAATTTTATCACCACTTGCTACCATAGCAACATCGTTTTCAAGTTTTACTAAAAGTTCGTTTTCGCCTTCTTTAACATATTTATGCATAGCAAAATCAAAAGGGGCAAAAAAGCCCTCATGCCTACCAACAAAATTGCCATTTATAAGCACGCTTGCAATGTAGTCAGCACCTTTAAAGCAAATATGTATGCTCTCATGTGCGAGCATTTCTTTTGTTATGTTAAATTTAGTTTTATAATAAGCAGTGTGTTTGCCAACAGGGCCGTCGTAATGTGGCACAGTAACATTTTGCCATTCAGTAGCGTCCTCAAGTTTCCACAAAAATTCTTTTAACTCTTGCTTAATGCGCATAGAGTCTACCTTTGGCGCTAATTTTTGCATAAAAGGCTTATAATAAGCTTTTTGGCGCTCAACTTCAGTCATTAGCTCTGCTTGTGTGCTCATTTTTGGTGCGCAGTAATTTGCGATTGGCGCTGTTTTAGCCATTGGCAAAATAACGTCTGGCGTGGGCATAACTGGTGGTTTTGCCAAACCTCTATCAGCAAAATCTTGTGTCATTGATGCTATGTTCGCAAACATATCATTCTTTTTCTTTTCTAATTTCATAATGCCTCCATTTTATTTTTCAGATGTAAAAATAGCTATTTCGTTTATTGGTAAATTTATTTTGAGCACGCCTTTAGTATCATCAATTATAGCGTGGCTACATTTCATATTTTTAGCATGTGGTGGCAGTTTAATATATGTATCATTGCCACGCAAGTTTTGTACACTTATTTCTACAACTTTACTGTTTGTTTGTTTTGCGCTAACAGCAAAACCATCCTCACAAAGCAAGTTGGCAAACTCTACATCTTGCCATGTGCTTGGCACAGCAGGTAGTGGCTCTATAGCTTTGCCATGACTTTGTAGCAACATGCCATGTATGCTTTCAGCGGCGGAAATTGGTGTTTCGATAACAGGTGCAAACTCGCTATACATAGTGTTGGGGCATAAAAAGTCCTTTAAGCCATTTAAATATTCAAGCGCTTTATCACCTTTTTTTAAATATGCCATCATGCTTGCAGCACCAGTGTATGTATAACCTTGCACACGTTTTTCTAGGCTTAGCCAATGTTCTATTGATTTTATAGCAAGCTTTTGTTCTTTTTCGTTAGTAAAATCAATAGTAGCAAGTGGAAATATCATTAAAAGGTGAGAATAATGCCTATGAGATTTTGCAAAAGGCACATCACTACCTATCATATAACCGTTTTCATCAACAGGACAAGGTGCGAGATGTTTTTTTATATCTAGCCATGTGGCTTTTAAATCATCGTTGATGCCATAAGTTTCGTCTAGCTCTATAACACGTTGTACCGCCCAGTGTAAAAGCGAAAGTGTATATGTGCAGTCGTAAATAGGGTGCCAGTTTGCACCGTCAACACTTGGGTATTCAGGCGAGCTTGTATCTTTAATATGTATTATTCCATTTGCATCTGTTTCAAATAAAGTTCGGCAAGCGTTTATTGACATTTTAAGGTAAGGGTGTAAAATCTCACGCACTAGGTTTTCATCGCCTGTGTATTTTTCTTTTTTGTCGATTATAAAAAGTGCCCAAAGTATATTTCCAAGCTCGTAAGTATCAGGCCATAAACAAAATAAATTATGTGAGCTGGTCGCTCTGCTTAAATACATGCCGTCATTTATGCCCATGGGTTTTGCGTTATCTATTAGCACTTGTTTGTTGTTTTTAAAAACAGAAATTAGAGAGTTAACAAGCTCGGAATGGTTTGAGATAAAAATGGGCGAATACGAAAGTTGCACGTTTAAATTCCACACGGTTGTAGGCCAAGTTGTGGTTGTCATAAAAGGTCCTTGGGAGTCTAGCACAACACCCTTTTCATCTATGCTACAAGCGATTTTATACATTTGTATCCAGTAAAATTGCTCCCATTCTTTATCGCTGATGCTGATATAACTTTGGCCGTAGTAGTTTGCCCACCATTTTTTGTGTGCTGTTTTTATATCTTTGCGTTTTTCAAAAAAGCTTTGTGTTTCGGTGATTGCTTTTTTTAGCATTTGTGTTTTATCATCGCCATTATGTACTGATATATAAAAAACACTGCCATTTTTACAAAGTTGTTCTTTCCATGCTAGGCAAAGTGCGCCCTCTGGCTCAGTTTTACCGTTCTTGTCTGTTACAAATTCTTGCACGCTTGTTGTTAAATCCTCTTGTTGTGAAACGTAGGGTAGAGGTGGTAAAAGTGATAAATCAACCTTTTTGCCAGAAAAATAAATGCGGTCGCTTATACCGTGGCGTGGCTGAACACTTATTTTATAGCTGAAATCCTCAGGGCAAGCTATTTCTATTGCTATGCCACTTTGTCCTTTTGGTGTATAGGTTTTGTATTTTAGTGTCCCGCTTTTTGTGGTGATAGTTCCGCTAACATATGCGCTATAAAGATGTATTCGCATAGTTTCGTTTAAAATATCGTCATCAGTTTCAAGCAAAATGTTCCCAATAGGCACACGTGGTGTTGCCCAGTCTATGCCTTGTAGCATGTTGTGTGCGGTGGCATCGTTGCGTCCTATTTCCCACATTGTTACTTTTGGGGAAAGTTTATAAATGCTTGCGCCTGTCATGCCATTGCCAATAAATACGCTGTCGTCCCATTCACGGCGGTAGCATTTAGTTAAAAGGTGAAAAACCTCTTTATCCGTATAAAAACCGCCTTTATAGCGCACATCATCAAAAATTAAATCTTGCTTTTTTAAAAAGCTTTCCATATCAATCGTATGGTTTTTGGGGTTTAGCATGTCTTTTCCTCCGTTTGGCAATATTTGCCTTTATTTAACACATGGGCATTCAGCACGCACTTTTAAAATTTCAGGGTATTTTTCATCAGTGTCGCCTATTTCTATTTTTACAGTATCTAATTTTGCGGTTAGCTCTAATACTATTTTTCTGTATGCGGGGTCGAAATAAACATCTTTTGTTTCAAATGGGTCTTTTTCTAAATCGTAAAGTTCCCAACCAGGGGTTGACGGCTCAGTGCCACTGCCAGCGTCAAGAGCTAAGCCGTAAAAGAATATAAGTTTGTATTTTTTTGTGCGTATGCCATAATGTGCGGGGTTATCGTGGTGCGTTAAGTGTACCCAGTAGCGGTAATAAATTAAATCGTTTATAGCGTTTGTATCTGTTTCGTTTAGCATTTTGCGCATGGAGTGCCCACGCATATGCTCTGGTGCTTTTAAATTTGCATAATCTAAAATAGTTGGCGCAAAATCAAAGTTGCCTATAAGTTCATTTATAACAGTACCTTGTTTTATTTCTTTAGGGTAGCGTATAACAAAAGGCATTTGCATAGCTTCCTCGTAAATCCAACGTTTATCTATAAAATCATGCTCGCCTAAAAACATGCCTTGGTCAGAGGTGTAAATTATAATAGTGTTATCATAAATGCCCTCGTCTTTTAGGCACTGTATAACCTCGCCCACGCTATCATCAACACCTTTTGCTGTGCGCAAATAATCTTTAACATATTTTTGGTATGCCATTTTTGTGCGTACAGTTTCGTCCTCTGTGTTGTAGCTTAAACCGCCTGTTGGCCAATTGGTAGGGTTTTCAAAAAGCTTAACATAACTGCGCACACCACTGCGAGAGGAAACAGATGTACCTCTATCTCTAGTGGCTGGGCTACGCAGTGAGTGATCCTCCCATAGGGTATCAGGCTCTGGCATTTCTATTCCATCAAACATATGTTCGTAACGTGGGTGATACTCAAAATTATCATGCGGTGCTTTATGTTGGCAAAAAAGTAAAAAGGGTTTTTGTTTATCACGTTTTTTTATGTAATTAACAGTTTTTTGTGTTACAATATCTGTAACATAACCTTTTTCTTGCTCACCTAGCTCATTTTGTCTGTGTGTGCAAACATTGCTCCAATCAAAACCTGTGTTCATAAACCATGGGTCCCAATATGTGCCTTGCGAGGGGAAGATGCTGTATTCGTCAAAGCCTTGTGGCTCTGAGTGTAAGTGCCATTTACCCATTAAGGCTGTTTTGTAGCCACTTTGTTGTAATAACATGGGAAAGGTCGTTAAGTTAGTGGGCAAGGTATCGCTCAAAACACGTACACCTGTTTCGTGGCAGTGCATGCTTGTCATTATAGTTGCACGGCTAGGTGTGCAAAGTGCATTTGTGCAAAAACACTCTTTAAGCAAAGCACCCTCGTTTGCAATGCTGTCTATATGTGGTGTTTTAAAAACATCAGCAAGGCGAGAACCATATGCACTGATTGCATTTGCTGTGTGGTCGTCGCTCATGATGTAAACTATATTTGGGCGTTTATCCATTGTAAAAAACCTCCGTTTTTTTAATGCTCAATATTTTGTGGTGTTAAAAGCTTTTCTTCTTTGCGCATTTTAATGTAGTAGTATGGTATAAGTGGCATTAGTGTAAATATCCATGAAATTGGGTTACTAAAGCGAATTGCATCAAAACCTAAATATGCACTGGCCACAAAAACCATCATAGATTTACCAAAAACTTCAAACATGGAGCTAACCATTGTAACAATGCCACCACCAAGGCCGCGCACAGCGCTGCGGTAAACTTCAAGCACGCCTAAAGTTGGCATAAAATAAACAGTTGCATAATAAAAAAGCTCGACTAGGGCAAAAAGTTCATCGTTTAAATTTTCACCTAGTAATAAGCCTAGCATAGGGCGCAATGCAATGGAGGAGAGCAAAATTAATATTAGCGAATAACCTGTTGCCATAATGTTGCCTAAGCGTATGCCTTTTTTTATACGTTCAAAGTTACAAGCACCATAATTTTGTGCCACAAAAACTGAAACAGTAGCGCCTAGTGCTAAATAAGCTTGCATAAATAGAGATGTTATGCGCCCGGAGGCACTGCTTGCGGCTATGTGCGCAGAGGTGTAATCATTCATAGCTGTTTGTATAAAAAGGCTGCCCATTAAAATTATGCAAAATTGTAAAGCTAAAGGAACACCTAGTGTTACAAGTTCGATAATAGTACGCCACGAAAATTTAAAGTGTTCCTTTTTAAAGTAAAATATGCCATCTTGAACATTTGAGCGTCTTTTCATAAAAATAATGCAGCCAACAGCAGCTATAAGTTGCGAGAGCACAGTTGCAATTGCAACGCCAGCAACACCTTGCTCAAAGGCGATAACAAACAATAAATTTAAAGCTATGTTGCTAATGCTAGAAATTGTCATGAAAAAAACAGGTGTTTTACTATCGCCCATTGCTTGGCATATAGCGCCAGAAAGCCTATATAAAAGCAAAGCGGGCAAGCCGATATAGTTAATTATCTGATATGTGCGTATATCCTCGTAAAGCTCGGGCAAAGTGTTCATAGCGCTAAGCATTAAATGATTACACGAAATAAAAATTATCATTATAGCAGTAACTGAAATTAAATATAAATAAAAAGCGTGGATAATATATTTACGTGTTGAACTTGTATCTTTGCTGCCTACACTTTGCGAAATACGTATGCAAGCACCTTGCACAAGCCCACCGCCAAGCCCTCCAGCCATCATAACTAACGTGCCAGAAGCACCAACAGCTGCTAGTGCGCCCTCGCCTATGTAACGCCCAACAACAACTGTATCAACAACGTTGTAAAGTTGCTGTATAAAGTTGCCAAGTAGCACAGGCCAAAAAAATGAAAGATAATATTTTGATATGCTCCCTTGTGTTGCATCGTAGGAGGCTGTGTTTTTTCTAAAAAGCATTGTGGTACACCTTTAGCAGTACGTTAAAATTTGCACTGTCTTTGAATTAAATATTTTTATGTGTATAAAAACATATATCTTTTTTGTTCATAATAGCACGTGTTTACAACATTGTATAGCACTTATGTGCAATAGCTAACAAAAATATAATGATGTCACAAATTTACTCTTCCCAAATATGAATAATTGGGGTAAGATAAGCTTGTAGTAGTTTGTTTTATTTTCACAAACATATACCTGTTGTTTGCCTTACAAAAAGTAAAGCCATAGAAAGGATAAAAACAAAATGTCTGATTATTTGCAAAACATGAAAAGCTATCTAAAAATTATTGATGAAGTAATAGAAAACGGAAAGTATAAAGATACTTGGGTATCACTAGCAAATTATAAAGTTGCAGATTGGTACAAAAACGCAAAGTTTGGTATTTTTATTCACTGGGGAGCTTATGCAGTGCCAGCATATAATAACGAATGGTATGCAAGGCACATGTACATAAAAGATAGAGAGAAAACAATATTAACAGAGCAAAAAACAGATGTTTATAAACACCATGTTGAAACTTTTGGCGAGGTTAAAAATTTTGGGTATAGAGAATTTATACCTATGTTTAAAGCAGAAAAGTTTAATGCGAAAGAATGGGCAGAACTTTTTAAAGAGGCAGGGGCAAAATTTGTTATGCCTGTTGCGGAACATCACGACGGTTTTCAGATGTATAACAGTGAATTATCCGAGTGGTGTGCAGCTAAAAAAGGCCCTATGAAAGATATAGTAGGTGAATTAAAGCGTGAGTGTGAAGCACGTGATATGCAAATAACAGTTTCCTCACACCGTGTTGAACATTACTGGTTTATGGGTGGTATGCGTGATTTTGACAGCGATTTTGCAAAATATGCAGATGAAAACGGCAATTTACCATATGGGGATATTTATTGGCCATCATACCCTATGCCTTTTGGCAGTGAGGACGGCATAACAACACGTAAAACAAACCATACAGATGTTAATATTTGCGATATTGACCCGCTATTTATGGAGGATTGGCTTGCACGTACCTGTGAGCTTGTGGATAAATATAGGCCTAAAATTGTTTACTTTGATTGGTGGATACAAGTTAGGCCTATGAAACCATATTTACGTAAATTTGCAGCTTATTATTATAACCGTGCGCTTGAATGGGGCGAGGAAGTTGCAATTAACTATAAAAACGATGCTTTTCAGCACACAAGTGCAGTGCGTGATATTGAGCGTGGACAGCTTAGCGATATTTCGGCTTATTTTTGGCAAAATGATACAGCAGTTGCAAAAAATTCTTGGTGTTATACAGAGGGTAACAACTATAAAAAACCACAAGATGTTATCAACGATTTAATAGATGTTGTTAGTAAAAATGGCTCGCTTTTATTAAACGTTGGGCCAAAAGCAGATGGTACTATACCAAAAGAAGATGCAGATATTTTAAGAGCAGTTGGTAAATGGCTTGCAGTAAATGGCGAGGGTATTTATGAAACAGTGCCTTTTCGCAAATGTGGCGAGGGGCCAACCGTGGTTAAAGAGGGGCATTTTACAGATACAATAGGCAAAGAATTTACAAGTGAGGATTTTCGTTTTACATCAAAACCTAATGCGCTTTATGTTTTTTGTTTGAAATGGCCAGAGGATAGCGCTGTTAAAATAAAGACCTTGGGTTATAAAGATCAAAAATTTAACCCTGTTATTAAAAAAGTTGAAATACTAGGGCAAGAGGGCGAGTGCTCTTACCATGTGAGCGCAGATGCTTTATCAGTTGTGGGTAAACCAATGTACACAGTTAACCCTGTTTGTATTAAAATAACGATAGATTAATCGTGAGGGCGGCTATATAATAAATAGCCTAACTTGCATTTTTGTTGAAAAGGAGCAAAAGATGCAAAATTTAAAACAAGACCTATGGTATAACACGTCTGGCAAAAATTGGTTTGGAGCTTTGCCTATTGGTAATGGTCGCATGGGTGGCATGGTTTATGGAGGAATAAAATGCGAGCGTATAGATTTATCAGAGGTTACTTGTTACTCTGGTAGGGTTGAAAACGCAAATAATCCAAATGCTAAACGAGCTTTCTCTTTAGCAAAAAAAGCTATGCTTGAGCGAGATTATGAAACTGCGGCTAAATATGCTGAAGACATAACGGGTAGCCGTGAAAATTATGGTACTAATTTACCATTAGGTACATTGTATTTAGATTTTGAGCATGATCAAGAAGAAACTTGCAACTATAAAAGAGGGCTTAACTTCGAAACTGCCACAACTACAACTAGCTACGAGCACAAGGGCGTTTGCTATACAAGGCAATGTTTTGCTAGTAATATACATAATGTTATAGTGGTAAAAATAACTGCAAACAAAGCAAATAGCATTAACTTTAAAGCATTTTTTGATGGAGGAAAAAACCCTAACTATGTAAAAGTAGAGGGAGATACTTTAATATTAAGAGGCAAAGCTTTTGAAACAAGGCACACAAAAGAGCAATGTGGCGTTAAATATTGTGAAATGGTTAAAATAAACATAGATGGCGGCTGGGTAGAAGACGAAGGTTGGAATTTAAAGGTTAAAAATGCAAATAGCGCAATAGTTTATATTGTTATACGCTCAAATTATGAAAAACAAATCCCTGTTTTGGCATGTGAAATAGATTTAGAACTAGTAAAAAATAAGAGTGTTGAAAGCATATATGATGAACATGTTACAGATTTTAGCTCTTATTATAATCGTGCTGAATTTGAGCTAAAAAACAAAATAGATTATCACTATCTGCCAACAAATGAGCGTTTAGAACAAGTTAAAAACGGTGTTGAAGATTTATCTTTATACACAACAATGTTTGATTACGCGCGTTATTTGTTAATTTCAAGCTCAAGAGAAAACTCGCCTTTACCCACACATTTACAAGGTGTTTGGAATGATAATGTAGCTTGCCGCATAGGGTGGACATGTGACATGCACCTTGATATAAACACACAAATGAATTATTGGCATGCACACTCGACCAATTTAGCTGAATGTACACAGCCACTCTCAAATTGGGTACATAATTGCTTGCTACCTAGTGGTAAAATAAGCGCGAAGCAATCTTATAATTGTGATGGATTTGTGGCACATACTGTTTCTAATCCTTGGGGGTTTACTGCGCCTGGTGCGGCGGTTTATTGGGGTTTTCATGTTACGGGTGGTGCATGGATAGCCACACACTTATGGCAACACTACGCCTATACATTAGATGAAGAGTTTTTGCACGATACCGCATATGAAGTATTAAAACAAGCTTGTGTGTTTTTTACACAATATATGGTAAAAGACCCACAAACAGGCTATTATGTCACACCACTTTCACACTCGCCAGAAAATAATTATCGCATAAACGGCAAGGAATATTCAATTGCGCTGATGCCAACTTGCGATATAGCAATTTTAACTGAGGTTTTTGAAAATTTTCTTAATGCAAATGAGATAATAAAAGGTGATGAAGAACTTGTACAAAAAGTTAAAGAGCTAAAAGAAAACATGCCACCTTACCAAATAGGCAAAGATGGCCGTTTACAAGAGTGGTTGGAAGAATTTGAGGAATGCCAGCCAAACCATAGGCACACAACACATATGCTAGGTTTGCACCCTTTTGGTTCAATAACGCCTGAAAAAACACCAGAACTTGCAAAAGCATGTGAAAAATCAATGCAAGCACGCATGACACCATACGAGTTGTGGGAGGATACAGGCTGGGCACGCTCTATGTTAATGGCATATAGCGCACGTTTGTGGGACGGCGAGGGTGCGTGGTTTCATGTGCAGGAAATGCTAAAACGTATAACGCAAAAGAATTTGTTTGTGATACACCCACCGACAGCAGGCGCTACTAGTGACGTTTATGAGCTAGATGGTAACACAGGCTTAGGCTCGTGCCTTGCTGAAATGCTTTTGCAAAGTTATGATGAAACCATACACTTATTACCAGCTTTGCCAAAAGCATGGCAAGAGGGGCATGTTACAGGTTTAAAAGCGAAAAATAACCACACTGTAGATATTTATTTTAAAGATAACAAACTTTATAAAGCTGTTATAAAAACACGTAAAGGTACAAGTGTAAATGTGAGATATAATGGTAAAACAATAGCGAAAATAGCTGATGCAAAAGGCGAAATAACTTTAACACTAAGCGAGGTATTATCATGAACAGAGTTTCAATCAATGAGGCGGAGGCTATTTTAGAACCCTTTTGGGACGGCGGAACTGGCGACTGGCAAGATAAAAATATTCGTTATGCTGTGTTTAACAATTACGCAGTAACACAGCACAAAGATATTGAAATTGATTTTGTGCAAAGTTGGGCTTTTGTGAATTTTTTGGTTAAAAAAATAAGCCTTGATGAAAAAGCAAGCCTAGTTATGCAGCGTAGCTGTGAAATGGATATTAGCGCATATGATAATTTTATTGTATTTGCTAGTTTTCCTAAAAATGTTTGTTTTTCGCTTTTTTTAAAGGTAGATGGTGCTTGGCAAACACTCTTTGAAAGAGAACGTGGTGAGGGGGTAGCGTATGAATATAAAGCACCGTATAGCGGCAAGGTTTTAGAGGGCATAAAACTAGAAATGTTCTTTGAAACAGTTGGTGCGCAAGGTAATATTGGTTGGTTTGGTGTAGCACATGAGGATACCTTGCAAAGGATGCTAAACCGTAAAAATGTTTACGATAACACATGGCCAGGCTATTTTAAAGAGGAAAGCGTTTTAAAACCAGATATAGGTTTGCTGTTTGATAAAAACGAACTTGATGAGTTGCGTAAAAAATGCAAAGAAGAACCATTTAAAAAAGCATACCTAGCTAAAAAGAAAAAAGCCTATAAAGAAAAGACTATAGTGCCAGAAGATTACATAGGCCGTTTTGCACCTTTTTTTGATAGACGCTGGTGTAGAACACGTGATGCAGAGTTTGCACTTGATTTAAACAAAGGCGCAAGCGGTATGCATGAGGTTATTGAAAATTTAGCGTTTGTGGGCATTATGGAGCAAGATGAAGATATGATGCGTATGGCATGCAGGCACGCTTTTAGTGTGGCACATTGCGAGTATTGGTCGGAGTCCTTCATAGGGCATTTTCCGGGGGCAACATGGCACCATCGATCCTTTACTGAAACTGTTTTTTGTAAGGCGATTTCATTGGTTTTGGATTGGTGCGGTGGCATGATGACAGATTTTGCTAAACAAGTGCTTTTTGACGCACTAGCAAAAAAAGGTTTGCCGCAGATACAATCAGATTTTCGTAGAGTTGAGTATATACGCCACATGAACCAAGGCCCAGCTTTTGCCTATGGTAAGGTATACGCTTTGGCAGCACTTAAAACATGGTACCCACGATATGATAAAGATTTGCAAGAAACAGAGGATGATTTAATATCCATGGTGGATTTATATGTTAACTCTGATGGTGGCACAACAGAAGGCCCTGGGTATTGGGTGTTTACTTTTAAAGAAGTGGTAAGTGCTTTTTATCTGTTATCACGTGAGAAAAAAGTGCCATTTACTAGCTACAAACATGTATTTGAAAAAACAGGCGAAT
Source organism: uncultured Faecalibacterium sp. (assembly GCA_964370685.1). Lineage (GTDB taxonomy): Bacteria > Bacillota > Clostridia > Oscillospirales > Ruminococcaceae > Faecalibacterium. The sequence continues at coordinate 43,093 of CAYJKG010000006.1, forward strand.
TTGCACTTGCACACCTTTCTATGGAACAAGATGCAACTGTTTCGCTCGCTATTAATGATTGTCACCCTTTGCAAAAAATACCATGTTCACTAGCAAACTCTTTTGCGCAGTTTACTAGTAATGCGCAGTGGCAAGCACTTTATGCAAAACTATTAAAACAAGAGGACACAGAGCTAGATGCGTTTGCGATAATTTCAGGTTTAGAGGCAAATGGTGCACCTTATGATGAATTTGCTATTAACCGCTTGTACCCGGTAACGGGTTTAGTGGCGGCTGTTCGCAAAGGTGAGTTTGCAAAAACACGTGTAATGCTTTGTTCTGGCGACACTTGCCCTACGCATTTTCATGAGGATAGAGGTAGCATTATTTTAGAGGCAAATGATAAAATGCTTTGCCCAGATTGTGGCAGTGGTTTTTACTTTGAGGCGGAATTATTTTGGCTACACAGCGCAAATGCACATAGTTTGCTTTGCCCATTAGATGCTAACAGTGCGGCTTTTGCACAAGGTCGTTATGAAAAAGGTGGTGTTATAACAAAGGCAATACATGAGGGGGATTTAGCGCATTTTATAAGTTATGATACTTTAGCGTGGAGCGGTGAGCCTTGCAAGTATATATCACGTGAAGTTTATTCGCCTTTTGCAGAACTTGTTATTATTAAAGATGAATATGAGCTGAAAAACGCAAAAAGTGTGCGTTTTCAGTTAAATGCAATGGGTGAGTGGCAAACTGCAAAAAATAGTGCAACTGCAATTATTGAAGATGTTAAATTGCGTGTTGTGCCTTTAAACTGGAGCGCAGAATTTGATGTTTTTGCAATGCAAGATGGCGAACATAGAAGTGTCTGGCAATTGCGTGCAGAAAATAAAATGAAAAAAGCGGTTTTGTATACAGCTATACTTATAGAAACAACAGTGCAAACAGATATACAAAAAACTGCCGAAGGCTGGCATTTTAAACTAGGCGAAAAAGAGGTGTATATAAAAAATGACACATAATGATAAACAAAAAATGATGCTATGCTATGGTAAGATGTGCATGAAAGCAAAAAGTAACATTACGAAAATAGATGCAAAAGTTAAGCAATACCCCGGTACTATGGATGGTAATTATTTTGATGTTGATATCGGGGAGCTTATAGATTTTAGTCATATTTTTGGCTGGACACAAAGTTTTTTTTCAGGCATGGCGCTGCTTGCAGCTGAACACACTGGAGATTTTGAGGTAGTAAAAACTTGTAATGATTTTTATGCTGTATATCACAAAAAAGTGCATGATACCCCAAAAGATACCATGCACGATTTAGGTTTTTTATATACACTATATAGCACCATGCTGTATAGTTTAACTGGTGCTGAAAAAATGCGTGAGCTTTCAATAAAAGCAGCAGAGGTTTTAGCGCATAGGTTTATACCAAATGGCGCATATATACGTGCTTGGGGGCGTATGGATGATACTATACCATCATATGTGAGCGAAACTTTAGCGAAAGATCAGTTTTTTCAAAAAAGTAAAGGCCTTGCAATTATTGATTGCATGATGAACTTACCACTTTTGTTTTTTGCAAGCGAGCAAACGAGCGACCCTTTTTATGCAAACATAGCCATTGCTCATGCAGATACAACTATTAAATATTTTATACGTCAGGACGGTAGCGTTTGCCATGCATATCGTTTTGATATGCAAACAGGTGAGCCTGTGGGTGAGTTTAACGGTTGTGGTTATGCTTTAGGTTCGCACTGGGCAAGGGGTACAGCGTGGGCAGCATATGGTTTTGCGCTGGCATATAAATATACTAAACTTGAAAGATATAAAACCGCTTTTGAAAAAATAGCAAATGCTTATTTAAAAGCTCTAGGCGAAGATATAGTGCCTGTGTGGGATTTTAAATTGCCTAAAGATGAACCTGCACGCAATGGTGGAGTGGAAAAAGTTTGGCCACATTGGGACGTTACCAACCCTGAAAACAAAAAATATAATAAAGATAGCTCGGCGGGCGCTATAATAGGCTGTGCTTTTTTAACAATGTATGAGCTAACAAGTGAACAAAGTTATATAACTTATGCAGAAAAATTAGCAAGTGAATTGTGCGAAAATTATATAGATTTAGATGAAAACGTACATGGTTTATTAAAGCGACAAAATGGTGTAAATGGTTATGGTTGCTATGGTGATTATTTTGCACTGGAGTTAATTGCACACATTTGTGGCACAACAAAGTGGTGCTGGTAAAATTATTAATAAAATACCACCTATCAATGTACCGACCCCCAAAAGTTAGACCTGAAAAAATCTAACGATTGGAGGTCGGTATTTTAATGGGAAATATAAAAGTATTTATTCTATTTCTAAAACTGTTAAAATGCCATTTTTAACATTAAATTTAATTTCTAAATCAGAAAATTTAAAACCATAAACACGCTTAGGGTCATCTTGATACGAGGGGCGAGGGTCTTGCTTTAACACTGCAATTAAGGCTTTTAGGTGTTCAGTAGGTATTTTTTCAGTCAGATTTTGCGGTAAATCTACTTCAACAGTTCGTGCACTAAATTGTTCGGTAAAACCGCCTGTTGCTTCGGGGTGGCTATCTGCGTAAACTATATATGGTTTTATATCATAAATTGGTGTGCCATCCATTAAATCAGCGCCAGAAACATGTATAACTGTTCCGTGATTTTCAGTTTTTTCTACTTTGATAAGCTCTACTGTGGAAAGCCCCAAGGAATTTGGCCTAAAAGGAGAGCGTGTTGCAAAAACACCCATGCGTGTGTTGCCGCCAAGCCGAGGTGGGCGCACAGTGGGCGACCACTCTTTTTGCTTTGCCTCGGAAAATCCCCAAATTAGCCATAAATGGCTAAAGTCTGTTATGCCACGCAAAGCATCTTCGTTTTGAAATTTAGGAGTAAAAATAATTGTGCCTATAACTTCTTTTACAAGTCCGCTTTGCTTAGGTATTCCAAATTTGGTGTTAAAGGCAGTTTTAATGTGCGCTATAGGTTCTATAATTTGTTGTAGGTTATTGTTATCCATTTTTGTTAATCCCATGTTTCAGTGCTATCAGGTTGTTCGGTTTGAGCGGTTTCGGTATCAGTTGCATCAGCGGTCGCAATAGGTATAAATTCGCTTGCAAAACCTTTTTTGCCACGATTTTTCACATAGAAATATCCGATAATACTAAATACAACCGCTCCGATAAAGTTAACTATCATATCCTTCATCGTGTCGTATAATCCTATGTCTAAATAACCACCAAGCCCTAGCTCTTGCCCATTAATAATAACTGACTCAATGCCATTTATTTGAACGGGGATTTGCGAGTTTGTGGGGTCTAGTTCAACAGAGGCAATGTTGTATACAATAGTGTCTTTTTGCATATCAAGCTGGAAAAAAACATCCATGCCAAACTCAAAAAATTCCCACAGAACACCTACTGTCATTGAAAAACAAAAAGCTACAATTGCCAAAAAGAAAGGGCTTAATTTTAAGCGAACTTTGCTATTGCGATTAAGTATATCAACAAGCGCAAAACCTATTGCAGCACATAAAAAACCGTTAAGTGTGTGTAGCATGGTATCCCACCACGGAATTTTGGTATAATAAGATTGTATCTCACCTAAAATTTGAGCTGCAAAAACAAAAATTAAGGTTATTTTTTCCAAAGTGGAGGGAAACGTAATTTGCAATTTTTTTTCTAAAAAACTAGGTACTAAAAATAATATTAATGTTAGTATACACAAAAACATAGATTCATAATTGCGTTGTAACGCCGTTAGCACAGCAGCTACTAAAACAAAAAAGCGTAAAACAAAATAAACTAAAAATGTGCCGTTTTTCTTTTGACGCATTTGATCTTCTAACGTTTTTCTGTATTGAGAAATACGACTAAATAGTGATTTTTTATTTTTCATGGTTAGCTCCGTTCTAAATAGTAACATAAATATAAAATGTGCATTAGTTTGTTTTCGAGTAAAAGTTATGAGGATAGTCTTTTTGCTTATAAAAAATATTGTTACAGAAAACAAAATTACCTTTGTTGTAAAAAACTGATTTTGAATTACAGTTATCAAACTTTATGCAAGTATAGGATATTATTATAATATAAAATTTTATTTATATTTACAAGGCATTTTATCAAAAGTTACAAATTATTTTATTAATGTAATAAATTGTTCTTATATAAGTGATAAAATAATAGTATAATAGTTTAATAAGTAAAAATGTTTAAATATAATTAACTTGAAAGATGTTAAAAACATCGCTAAAACGCAAATAGCTAATACTTATGTCTATTGACAAAATTTTACATGTGATGTAAGATAAAGTTAGATAAATATATGTAATCCGAACTGATTCGGATTACATTTGTATGGCTAGGGTTTAAACCATGTGTTTAATGGGAAGAGGCAAAAAATAAATTGCCACGGAAACGGAGCAAGAGATGATAAAAATTACAGCAGATACATCAACATTATATTCCCCAAAACAAGCTGAAGAGGCAGGTTTTAAGGTGGCGGCTTTAACTGTAACCATAGATGGTAAAAGTTACAAAGAATTAGAAGAAATCGAAGGTGAGGATTTTATAGAGATTATCAATAAAGGAAATATGCCAATAAGTAGCCAACCTGTTATTGGTGATGTTGTAGATCTTTTTAATGAGGATCCAAATACAGATATTATACACATAACTATAGCAGATGGTCTTTCAGGTTCGTATCAATCCGCACAAGCGGCTAAAAAATTAGCGGAAAACCCAGATCGTATAACTGTAATAAATAGCCGTACTCTTTGTGGCCCGCACCGCTATATAGTTGAAAATGCGCTTGCTATGGTTAAAAAAGGATTAACTACACAAGCGGTAGTTCGCCATACAGAGGAACTAATGAAACACACAAAAAGTTTTTTAATGCCACAAGACTTTGGCTATTTGCGCCGTGGTGGCAGGCTTTCGCCTTTGGTTTCATATGTAGGGCAAGCTATACGTTTTTGCCCCATATTAACACAAACAGAGGACGGCAAACAGCTAACAATAGCTGGTGTTAAACGTAACTTTTCAGGTGCGCTTGAAACAATTGCCAAAAATTTTGAATTATCCCAAGTTGGTGAAAATCATCGCATTTATATTTCTCACGCACAAAATTTAAATTATGCACGACAAGCCTTAGAAACACTCACTAAACGTTTTCCAAAAACAAGCATTGAAGTTGTGAAACTTAGCCCAGCTTTTGTCACACAAGGCGGCCCAGGCTGTGTAGCTGTGCAGTTTGTTCGTTTATAAAAAACAAATTTATTCTGCTGTTGTAGATTTTTAATTTACAACAGCATTTTTGCGAAAAAATAAATAAGGAGATTTTATGTCAAAGCATACGTTAACTAATTTTCATACGCATACTACACGCTGCCATCATGCAACAGGAGCAGATGCACAATATGTTGAAAATGCTATAAAATTAGGTTATAAAGCATTAGGTTTTTCTGAGCATACTCCACTAAAGCATCATTTAGGTTATCATGAAGAACCTATGCGAATGTACCCTGAAGATATGGATGATTACGTCACGAGTATTAACAAATTACAAAAAGAATATGCAAACGACATTAATATTTATATAGGCCTTGAGGCGGAATATTTCCCGCAGCAAGAGGCATATTTAAAAAACTTAGTGCATGATTATAAACTGGATTATATGATTTTTGGTAACCATTATAATTTTTTAGAAAACAATAATTTTTATTACGGCAATGCACAAACACATGAAATGTTACGCTCATATACTAAAAGTGCAATTTTAGGTATGCAAAGTGGTGTGTTTGATATATTTGCGCACCCAGATGTACACTTTACATCATATCCTGTTTTTGATAAAGTATGCGAGGAAAGTGCTCACGAAATTTGCAAAAATGCCGCTGAAATTGGCATTGTTTTGGAATATAACTTACTAGGTCGCGAGCGCCGTTTAGGCGGGCGTGTACGTGGCATGGGTTATAGTACAGATGAATTTTGGCGAATTGCTGCACAATATCCAATTAATTGCATAGTGGGGTGCGATGCGCACAGCCCAAAAGAGCTAGAGCGCTTAAATGAAATGAAGCAAATGCAAGAGTTTTTAGAAAGCATGGGCATAAATGTTGTTGATAGTTTGCCACATTTAAATGCATAAATATAATATCTTTAGTTACAATTAAGGGCACTTGTAGGCATAAGCAAACAAGTGCTCGTTTTGTAAATAATTGTTATTTTTATAAAATAATTGAGTTGTTTTTTAAAACACTGTACTTTTAAAAGCTGTTATATTATAATTAAAAGCACAAATTTGCAAGAAAAAAGTTAAACGTTTTACTTTTGTTAAACTTAGTGCTTAGTACAGAAAATGTTTATATCAAAATTAACTAAATGTGTTTTAAAGAGAGGAAATTTTTATGTCTTATCAAGCTGGTATGGCCGCTTTTAACCTTGAAATGCCTGATTTAGTGCCTCGCACAGAATATTCAGCAGAAGGCCACTGGGAACTAGTTAAAGCTGTTACAGGTATTTCAGTAACTCCAGAAAGCCCTTTAGAAGCTCGCCAAATTGCTTCTAGTGCGTTTCGCAAAGCTTGGGATTACGGTTTTAAGTGGAATGTTTTTACACATTCAAATGATTTAGATAAATGCCGCACTAAAATGGGGCACGCCAATTACGCCGCAGGTAATGTGGATTTTAACGATGAAGTTTCTTGCCCGTTTGAGGACCCAGAAGATGCTTTTGATTTTCAGCCAATGGAGGTTTATGGCAAGTTAAACCACGCAGACCTTGTGCGTAAATATAATGAAAACTATAAAATGCGTGTAGAACAAGACCCTGATATGGTTAATACAACAGGTATTTATGTAACACTTGTTTCTGGACTTATTGAAATTTTTGGTTGGGATATAATGCTAACAGCATTAGGCATTGATGCAAAGGCTTTTGGTGAAGTTGCAAACCGCTATGCCGAGTGGATTAGCCAGCACTGCCGTGCACTTGCAGATTGCGACGCACAAATAATAAAAATACACGATGATATGGTATGGACAGCGGGTGCATTTACAAACCCAGATTGGTATAGAGAGTTTATATTCCCTAACTACAAAAAAATGTTTGCACCTATAATTGAGGCAGGCAAAAAAATAATATTTACATGCGATGGAGATTACACAGAGTTTATAGATGATGTAGCGGCTTGTGGTGTTAGTGGTTTTGTTATGGAACCAACAACAAATATGGAATACATTGCAGAAAAATATGGTAAAACACATTCGTTTATAGGCAATGCAGATACACGTATTTTACTTTCAGGCACTAAAGAAGATATTTATGCAGAGGTTAAGCGTTGCATGGATATAGGCAAAAAATGCCCAGGCTTTTTTATGGCTGTTGGCAACCACATACCATCTAATACTCCAGTTGATAACTGTTTATATTATAACGATGCTTTTGAGAAAATGCGTCGTAGATAAAATATTAAAAAACTTGACATAAAACATATTAGATTGTATAATATACCCATAAAATAACAATTTTAGGTGAAGTGTTTTTGTATAAAATTTTTACTTTTCGGGGAATTACTAAAAATTTTACAAATTAACGCTTAAAAGGAAATTCGGCTAAAATCCGAAACAGCTCCCACTACCGTATTTGATGAAAAAAGAAATATATGCCATTGTGTTTTTTAACATGAGAAGGCTTTTCTTTAACGTGCTGTGTACTATATCATAAGTCGGGAAACCTGCCTAAATTTATTAAAGAATATCTTTTCGGGGCAAGGAATTGGTTCTTTAAATTTGGTGCAAGGCGCAGTGTTACCTGAGGCGTATCAATAATGATTTCAGAATAATAGCGATTGTGTTTAAATTTTAAGTAGCCAAACCATTTTTATGGTTTGGCTTTTTGTTTGGTTTTATATTTTTAGGGGGCATAATGGAACAAAAAAAATTGCCACGTGTAGTTATTGGTGGCACCGCAAGCGGTTCAGGTAAAACAACTTTAACATGTGCCTTGCTAGGTATATTAAAACAAAAATATAACGCTGTTTCATATAAATGTGGGCCGGATTATATAGACCCAATGTTTCACGCAAAAGTATTAGGTGTAAGCTCCTACAATCTAGATTTGTTTTTTTGTGAAAAGCAAATAATTAAAAACCTACTAGCTGAAAATAAGGCTGAAATAGCAGTGATAGAAGGTGTAATGGGCTTTTATGACGGAATGGCTATCAATACTGAAAAAGGCTCAACTTTTGATGTTGCAAACGTAACAAATTCGCCCGTGATACTAACTATAAATGCAAAAGGTGCTGCAAACTCGCTACTCGCAACCATATACGGTTTTATAAAATTTAAAACAAACAACATAAAAGGTGTGGTTTTAAATAATATCACACAACATACGTATAACGCATTAGTACCAGAGATAAAAAAACTAGGTATACAGCCTTTAGGCTACATACCAAAACTACCAAGTGAACTTGTTTTAGAAAGTAGACATTTAGGTTTAAAAACAGCGGGCGAAATACAGGATATAAAGCAAAAACTTATAAAAGTTGCACAGATAACACAACAAACACTAGAAATAGAAAAAATAATTGAAATAGCGCAAAATGCAGTACCAATTGGATACGAAGAAATAAATAGAAAAAAAATATGCAGAAGTGTAAATATAGCGGTGGCTTATGATAAGGCATTTTGCTTTTATTATAAAGAAAACCTAGAAATTTTAAAGCAACTAGGTGCTAATTTAATATTTTTTAGCCCTTTAACAGATGAAAAATTACCTGATAATATACAAGGGATATATCTAGGTGGTGGTTATCCTGAACTTTACACAGAGCAGCTCTCGCAAAACAAAAAGATGCGTGAAAGTATATTACTGGCATTAAAAAATTGCTTGCCTTGCATAGCTGAATGCGGTGGTTTTATGTATCTGACAAAAGCCATAGATGGCGCTGAAATGGTTGGTTTTTTGCCAACACAAAGTAAAAATGAGCAAAAATTAGTGCGCTTTGGGTATGTGGAGTTAACAGCAAATAATAATAACCTACTTTGCAAAAAAGGCGAAAAAATAAAAGGGCATGAATTTCACTATTACGATTGCGAGGATAACGGCTCAGATTTTACAGCAGAAAAACTAAACGGTAAACATTGGCAAGCTGTTTACACTAGCGAGTGTTTATATGCTGGTTATCCGCACTTATCTTTTTTATCGAATGAAAAAATGGCAGTAAATTTTATTGAAAAATGTGCTAAACAATTATAAAAGAAAGAGTTTATCATGATACAAATGAAACCTATGGAAATTGAAACAAAAAGTTTTGAAATTATAACAAAGGAGCTAGGCGATACTTTTATCGCACCAGAAAATGAACTTGTGGTAAAGCGTGTTATACATACAAGTGCGGATTTTGATTATGCACAAAACCTTTGTTTCTCACAGGAGGCTGTAAAAATAGCCATTGAAGCACTTAAAAATGGTGCTGATATAGTAACAGATACATCTATGGCAAAAGCAGGTATAAACAAAACTATTTTAGCTGCATTAGGTGGGCAAGTACACTGTTTTATTGCTGACGAGGACGTTGCAAAAAAAGCAAAAGAGCGAGAAACAACACGTTCGCATATAGCTATGGAAAAAGCCTCTACTTTGCAAAAACCTTGCATTATAGCAGTGGGAAACGCACCGACAGCGCTTTTAAGTTTAGATGAGCTTATTAAAGAAAATAAATTTAAACCCGTTTTGGTTATTGGTGTGCCAGTTGGTTTTGTTAATGTGTGCGAATCAAAAGAAATTATCATGCAAAGTGGTGTGCCTTATATAGTTGCAAAAGGGCGTAAAGGTGGAAGTAATGTTGCAGCAGCTATTGTGAATGCTTTATTGTACCAAATAAAAAGGTGAGATATGTTTAATGCATATAAATTAGTTGATGGTAAAAAAATGTTTTGTGGTTACACAACAGGCTCGTGTGCTACTGCGGCGGCAAAAGCGGCAAGCGTGGGTTTAATAACAGGTGTTATACCAAATGCAGTTAATATAATAACTCCAAATGAAACAAAACTGGAAATTGAAATTTTAGAAAAAAATGATGCAACCTGTGCAGTTAAAAAATTTAGTGGGGATGACCCTGATGTCACAAGTGGTATGTTAATATACGCTAGTGCTGAAAAAATAGTTGAAAAAACAGTACAAGTTGAGGGTGGCTTAGGTATAGGTAGGGTAACTAAAAAGGGCTTGCAAACACCAGTGGGTAGTGCAGCAATTAACCCTACACCGCTGAAAATGATACAAGAAGAAGTGCGAAAACTTATAGATGAATATGATTTAGATTACGGCATAAAAATAACTGTATTTGCGCCAGAGGGTGAAAAAATTGCAAAAAAAACCTATAATGGACGTTTAGGTATAGTTGGAGGCATATCCATACTAGGCACTAGTGGAATTGTTGAGCCTATGAGTACTCAGGCTATGATAGAAACAACTAATATACAGTTGCGACAGTGCAAAGCAAATGGATATAACAATATAGTGCTAACACCAGGTAATTACGGTAAAGCTTTTATTGATACAGCAACAGAGATTAAAAGCGAGCAAGTTGTTGTGTGTAGCAATTATATAGGTGATGCCTTAGACAATGCTAAAGATATAGGTTTTGAAAAAGTGCTTTTAATTGGGCATATAGGCAAGTTTATTAAGCTTTCTGGCGGGGTATATAACACCCACTCAAATAATTGTGATATACGCATGGAGCTTTTTGTTAGTGCGGCAATACGTGCAGGCGCAGATATAAAAATAGCGAGACAGTTGCTGGATTGCATGACGACAGAAGATGCAATTGATGTGTTGAAAGGAGCCGATTTGTGCGAAAAAACGATGGCTTATGTTATGGAAAAAATAGCTTATCACGTACAAAAACGCTATGACAAACAAATAGGTATATTAATGTTTTCAACAAAACATGCCTTGCTTGCCCAAAGTAAACAAGCAAAAGATATTTTAAAAGGATGGTTTTAAATGATATTATACGGTGTAGGTGTGGGTGTTGGCGACCCATTAGATATGACATTAAAAGCAGTAAAAACCATAGAAAGTTGTGAGGTTATTGCTGTGCCTTTATCCGCAAAAGGGCGTAGCATGATGGCATATGATATTGCTAAGCAAGTTGTAGATTTAAGCAAAAAAACGATTTTAGAGTTAGATATGCCAATGGTACGTGATGTAAATATACTTGCACAGCACCATAAAAAAGCAGCAGAACAAGTTGTGCAAGTGTTAAAGCAAGGTAAAGATGTTGCGTTTTTGACAATAGGCGATCCAACAGTTTATTCAACTTATATTTATGTGCATAAATTAGTAGTTGAGATGGGTTACAAAGCAAAAATTATTTCTGGCATAACCTCTTTTACAGCAGCAGCAGCAAGGCTTGGTATATCGCTTTCAGAAAAAGAAGAAATGATTAGCGTTATACCATCATCATATGAAACTTTGCAAGAATTGCCAAAACAAGGCACAAAAGTGCTTATGAAAACAGGCAAGCATATGCAAAAAGTTAAGGAAAAACTAAGGCAAGAGGGAATTTACGAAAAGGCAATGATGGTTGAACGCTGTGGCCTTGAGGGCGAAGTTATACACAAAAGTATGGATACAGTTACAGATGAGGCGAGTTATTTTTCGCTGATAATAATAAAAGAATAGGAGCAATAACAATGGTACATTTTGTAGGTGCAGGCCCTGGTGCTGTGGATTTAATAACAGTTAGAGGCCAAAAACTTTTAAGCGAGGCAGATGTAATAATATACGCTGGTTCGCTAGTAAATAAAGAGCTTTTAGCTTGTGCAAAGCAAGGTGCACAAATATACAATAGCGCAAAAATGACACTTGAAGAAGTTTTTGCAGTTATGCAAAAAGCAGAGAGCGAAAACAAAATGACAGTGCGCTTACACACAGGCGACCCTAGCATTTATGGCGCAATAAAAGAGCAAATGCAATTACTAGATAAAGAGCAAATTGTATATGATGTAACACCTGGTGTTAGCTCTTTTTGCGGTGCGGCGGCGGCACTACGTGCAGAGTATACTTTGCCTGAGGTTTCGCAAACGGTTATCATTAGCCGTATGGAAGGGCGTACACCAGTGCCAGAAAAAGAATCAATACGCTCACTTGCAAGCCATAGGGCAAGCATGGCTTTATTTTTAAGTACAGGTCTTTTAGAAAAAATGCAGGGAGAGTTAATTGCTGGCGGTTATGCTCCAAACACACCAGCGGCAATTGTTTATAAAGCAACCTGGGAGGAAGAAAAGGTTTTTCACTGCACTATTGAAACTTTGTTTAAAACAGCGAGTGAAAACAATATTACAAAAACAGCTTTGATTTTAGTAGGCGGTTTTTTGGGTGATGATTTTGCAAGAAGTAAATTGTACGACCCAAGCTTTACCACTGAATACCGCAAAGGGACAGAATAATTTTTAATTTTGATGAATAGTGCACAAACTGGTTTTGGAGATTATAAATGAAAGTTGATATTTTTGCATATTCGGATAAAGGTTGCGAGCTAGCCTTAAAAGTTGCAAATTGTTTTGAAAACGCTAGTTGCTTTGCAATAAAACGCTTTGCAGAAAAGCATGATATTAACGGCGTTGAAAGCACAGCAAAAAAAGTGGAAGAGATTTTTTTAAATACAGATTTGCTTGTTTTTGTAGGCGCAACAGGCATTGCTGTGCGAGCAATAGCGCCACATGTTAAAGATAAAACTACAGACCCAGCTTGCGTAGTTATTGATGATTGTGGGCGCTTTGTTATATCATTGTTGTCAGGGCATATAGGCGGCGCAAATTTGTATACACAAATGCTTGCAAAATATATAGGCGCAAAGCCTATTATTACAACAGCAACTGATGGTAATGATAAATTTGCAGTTGATAATTTTGCAGTTAAAAACGATCTTGCAATTGCTGATATGAAAAAAGCCTTGAGTTTTTCCGCAAAGATATTAACTGAAAATTTACCATATACACTAGGCGAAAATATTACATTAATAGCTGATAAAAATTTGTTTTTAGCACAAGAGGGCGAAACTGGTTTATATATAGGTTACGATAAACTTGAACCATATAAAAACACTGTGCGCCTTGTACCAAAAATGTTGCATGTTGGCATAGGTTGTCGCAGAGGAACAAGCGAGAGTGATATTAAAAAGCTTTTTAGTGAAGTTTTTAGTAAATATAATTTTGATGAAAAAGCAGTTGTTAGTATTTCATCAATAGACTTAAAAAAAGATGAAAAAGGTTTGCTTGCTTTTTGTGAAGATATAGGCATAGTGCCTAGCTTTTATACAGCACAAGAGTTGGCAGGTGTTGAGGGTAATTTTACAAACTCCGTTTTTGTTGAAAAAACAGTTGGCGTTGCAAATGTGTGCGAACGTTCAGCTGTAAAAAAGGCAGATAACGGTAAACTGTTAGTAAATAAAACTAGCAAAAACGGCGTAACCATAGCGGTGGCGCTAACAAAAAGGAGAATAGAACTTGAATAAATTATATGTAGTAGGCATTGGCCCAGGCGAATATGAGCAACTAACAATTAAAGCTGTAAAAGCGCTAGAAAACAGTGATATTATAGTTGGATACACTGTTTATGTGGATTTAATAAAGGAATATTTCCCAGATAAAGAATGTTTTGCAACACCTATGATGGGTGAAGTTGAGCGTGTTAAAAAAGCAGTGGAACTAGCAAGCGAGGGCAAAATTGTAAGTCTAATTTGTAGTGGCGATGCAGGTATTTATGGCATGGCTTCATTAGCGTTTGAGTGCAATGATAAAGATGTACAGATTGAAGTTGTAGCTGGTGTTACAGCGGCTAGTGCTGGTGCGGCGGTTTTGGGTGCACCAATAGGGCACGATTTTGCAGTTATTAGCTTAAGTGATTTATTAACGCCGTTTGATTTAATAAAAAAACGTGTCGAAAATGCAGCATGTTCTGATATGTGCATGGTATTTTATAACCCATCGTCAAAAAAACGTGCAGAGTATTTATCAATAATGTGCGATATAATTTTAAAATATCAAAAACCACAAACTATATGTGGTATTGTCAAAAATATAGGCCGCCAAGATACACACATGCAAACGATGACATTAAGTGAGTTAAAAGGTTATAATGCTGACATGTTTACAACTGTTTTTATTGGTAATTCAAACAGCAAAGTTGTTGATGGTAAAATGGTCACACCAAGAGGTTATAGGTTATGAAAACACCAAAGTTTTGTGTTTTTTCTGGCACTGCGGACGGCAGAGCTTTTGTTAGTTTTTTAAAAAAATATCCTGCTGAAATATCAGTTTGCAACGCAACGGAATATGGCGAACAATTAGTTGACGAAAGCGGAGTAACAAAATATTCTCACAGAATGAACACTGAACAAATGACAGCGTTTTTTACAGAAAACGCCTTTGACGCTGTTATTGATTGTACACACCCATATGCAGTAGAAGTTACACAAAATATTATAAAAGCTAGCAGCGAATGTGCAGTGCAATATTATAGGCTTTTACGTAAAAACTCAGTTTATGATAATTGCGTTTGTATTGAAAATATGTCACAAGCTGTGGATTATATAAAAAATACTGATGGTAATGTGTTGTTAACAACTGGCGCAAAGGAGCTTACACTTTTTAAAAATTGTGGTTATGAAAACAGATTATATGCAAGAGTGCTACCTTTTGATACTTCGTTGTTGGCGTGTAAGGCAGCTGGTATAGAAGATGCTAAAGTTATAGCAATGCAAGGGCCTTTTCCGTATCAGATGAACAAAGCAATTTTACAAATGCATAATATAAAAATTATGTTAACTAAAGATAGTGGTGATGTGGGTGGTTTTGAAGAGAAAATAGCTGCGGCCATGGATTTAGGTGTTAAAGTAATTGTTATTAAACGCCCTGATGAAAAAAAAGGCTATGCATTAGCGGAGCTAAAGCGAGAAATTATTAAAAAATATAATTTTAAAATAAAGCAAAAAGTGTATGTTGTAGGTTTGGGCATAGGCGCACAAAACCAAATGACAATAAAAGCAAGTGAGGCTATTTTAAAAAGTGATATAGTGTTTGGTGCAAAACGTGTGGTAGAAAGCATAAAAAACAAAAAGGTAATAGCCGAGTATAAGGCAGAAAAAATTGCCGATTATTTAAAAAATAATCCTGAAATAAGTAGTGCAAGCGTTGTTTTTTCAGGCGATATTGGTTTTTATAGTGGTGCAAAACAATTATATGAAACGTTAACAGATGTTGAAGTAGAGCCTGTTTCGGGGCTTTCCTCACCTATGTACTTAGCAAATAAACTATTTATGCCTTGGCAAGATATAAAACTAACAAGTTTGCACGGGCGCAAAAATAATATATTAGCGGATATAAAATCAAACAAACATGTGTTTGCATTGCTAGGTGGCGATGTAAATGTTAAGGAGCTTTGCGAGTTATTAATAAAATACGGTTTGGGTGATGTTACTTTGCATATAGGTGAAAGGCTTTCGTATAAGGATGAAAAAATAACAAAGGGTACACCAAACCAGATGTTAGAAAAAAACTTTGATGTTTTAGCGTGTGTTATTATTACAAATGAAAAATATAATACCGCTCTTAAAATAGGTGTAAACGATGATGATTTTATACGTGCAGAAAAAACACCTATGACTAAAGCAGAAGTGCGTGCGGTTGTTATGTCAAAATTAGTACTAACTAAAGATGCAATAGTTTATGATATTGGTGCTGGCACTGGGTCAGTTAGCATAGAAATGGCACAAGTTTGCACAAATGGTGTTGTTTATGGCATAGAAAAAAATGATTACGCCTGCGAAACTATTGAAAAAAATAAGCTGAAATTTGCTGTTGATAATATAAATGTTATTAACGGTAAAGCGCCAGAGGCACTGCAAAACCTGCCAGAACCAAGCCATATATTTATAGGTGGTTCGGCGGGTAATTTAGCTGATATAATTGCAAAATATCCAAAAGCGCACATCGTAGTAACAGCAAGTACACTTGAAACTTTAGCGCAACTAGCACAAATAGCAAAAGAACGTAAAAATATGGAGTTAGTGCAACTTGCAGTTACAAAAGCAAAACCACTTGCAGGCTATAATTTTTTAACGGCGAATAACCCTATAACGATAGCAACTTTCCCAGTGATATAGTGAGAATGTAGTTAACTGCTTATACTGAAAACTGCTAAATTTTTATTGCTAACTGAATACTGAACAAAGGAGTAAAAATGCTAATTGGTGAAAATCCACATGGTGGAGATATATATAATAATAAAGTAAAATATGATTTTTCGGCTAATATTTCACCTTTAGGTACACCTTTAAAAGTGAAAGAAGCACTTAAAAATACAAATGTTTTAGCCTACCCAGACCCATATTGTTCAGATTTACGCAATGCTATTGCTAAAACATACAATATAAAAGCGGAGAATATTTTTTGTGGAAATGGTGCTGCAGAGCTTATTTTTACATTTGCACTTGCGTTAAAACCAAAAAAGGCATTGATAGTTACACCTACTTTTTGTGAGTACGAAAAAGCGCTTGACACAGTTGATACTGAAATTAGTTATTACAAACTCAGTGAAAAAAATGCATTTATGCTAACAGAGGATATTTTAAATGATATTGATATAAAAACAGATGTTGTTTTTATTTGCAACCCAAACAATCCAACGGGTGTTTGCTATCCACCACAATTGATAGATAAAATAATAAAGCACTGTGAAAAAACAAAAACAATTTTATTTTTAGATGAATGTTTTTATGATTTTACAGGAGTTGAAAATTTAACGATAAAAAATTTAAGCGCAAATGTGTGTATATTAAAAGCATTTACAAAAATGTATGGAATGGCGGGCGTGCGTTTAGGTTATTTATTAACTGAAAATTACTCACTATTGCGAAAAATGGCGCAGTGTGTGCAAACGTGGAATGTTTCGAGTTTAGCGCAAATGGCGGGTATAAGTGCTTTAAGTTGTGATGAGCATAAAATAATAACTCAAAAACTTGTTAAAAAAGAGCGAGAGTATTTACAAAAAGAGCTTAAAAACTTAGGTGTAGAATATATAAACTCACAGGTTAATTTTATATTGTTAAAAAGCAAAATTGATTTGCACAAAAAACTGTTAAAAGAACAAATTTTAATACGTCCATGTGCTAATTTTAAAGGGCTTGATGCAAATTACTATAGAATAGCAGTTAAATCACACGAGGAAAACTTGGAATTAATTAACGCAATAAAAACGGTTTTTAGTATTTAGCGTTTTATTAAAAAAGGAGAATTTCATGGCGGCTAAAGCAATAATGATACAAGGCACTATGTCAAACGCTGGCAAAAGCTTACTTGCAGCGGCGCTGTGCCGTATTTTTACAGAGGATGGTTACAATGTTGCACCTTTTAAATCGCAAAATATGGCGCTTAACTCTTTTATAACTAAAGATGGTTTTGAGATGGGCAGAGCACAAGTTGTACAGGCAGAGGCGGCTAAAAAAGCGCCAGATGTACGCATGAACCCAGTTTTGTTAAAACCTACAACAGATGTTGGCTCGCAAGTTATTGTAAACGGTAAGGCCATAGGTAACATGAAAGCTGCTGAGTATTTTGCCTATAAAAAAGAGCTTATGCCTGAAATTTTAAAGGCGTATAACAGCCTAGCCGAGGAAAACGATATTATAGTTATAGAGGGAGCAGGTAGCCCAGCAGAGATTAACCTCAAAAGCGAGGATATAGTTAACATGGGTATGGCAAAAGCTGTAAATGCCCCCGTTTTGTTAGTTGGTGATATTGATAGAGGTGGTGTATTTGCACAGCTTTATGGTACAGTTGCGTTGTTAGAACAAGAGGAACGTGAGCGCATAAAAGGCTTAGTTATAAATAAATTTAGAGGTGATGTAAACATATTAAAGCCAGGGCTTGATATGTTTGATGAGCGCATAGCCAAAATTGGCAAAATACCTTTTGTTGGTGTTGTACCACATTTATATGTAGATATTGATGATGAAGATAGCCTAAGCGAACGTTTAGTAAATAAAAACACTCAAAAACTTATTGACATAGCGGTTATAAAACTACCAAAACTTTCAAATTTTACAGATTTAAACCCGTTTGAGCGTTATGAGAATGTTTCTTTGAGATACGTTAGCCATGCACATGAAATTAAAAATGCTGATATGATTATAATCCCAGGTACAAAAAGCAGTATTTCAGATTTATATTGGTTAAGGCAAAACGGCATTGAAGCAGAAATTAAAAAAGCGGCAAATGCAGGCGCAGTTGTTTTTGGTGTTTGCGGCGGTTTTCAAATTTTAGGTAAAACAATAAAAGACCCTAGCGGTATAGAAGGGGGCGGTACAGTTAACGGCATAGGTTTGCTAGATATACATACCGTCTTTGAAACCGAAAAAACTACCACACAAACTGAAGGCAAAATTGAAAATTTAAACGGAGCGTTACAAAATTTAAATGGCTTGCCATATAAAGGTTACGAAATACATATGGGTGTAAGCGGTGAACATAATGCAGTTATAAATAATGGTGATATATACGGCACTTATGTGCATGGAATTTTTGATGAAAGCAATATCGCACCAACTATTATCGATTGTCTTTGCAATAAAAAAGGCGTGGATATAGGCGAGATACAAAGCTTTGATTTTGATGTATATAAAGAAGAACAATATGCAAAATTGGCGCAATTAGTGCGAAAGAGTCTTGATATGGATGAAATATATGGTATATTAGGCATTAAAAATTAAACAAAAAATGGAGTGAAAAATTTTGAACATTGCAATGATAGGGCTGGATTATAAATCCACAAACCTTGAAGGACGAGAAAAAGCAAGTTTAACGGAGAATAACCTCGTTAAAAATTTGCATTATGTCTATAATGAATACAGCCTTGGTGTGGTTATACTTTCAACTTGTAACCGCACTGAAATTTATGTTTCAGGGCAAGAAGATATTTCTGACGATTTGCTTTTGGATATATATAAAACTACCCTTAAAACAGATGCTCTATATTACATAAAACGTAACGAGGCTTTAGTAGATTATCTATTTGAACTTAGTTGTGGTTTGCACTCTATGATTTTTGGTGAAGATCAAATAATAACGCAAGTTGGTGGAGCTATTAGCTTAGCCATGGAACAAAAAACCTCAAACGCTGTGTTAAACACGCTGTTTCGCCATAGTGTAACATGTGCCAAGAAGGCAAAAACACAAGTAAATGCTAGGTTTATTTCACCATCCATTGTACACAAATCAATAGAGCTTGCCAAAAAGCAAATCGAAGATTTGTCAGGTTATAAAGTGCTAGTAATAGGCAATGGCGAAATGGGGCGCCTATGTTCAAACCTGCTCGAAAAAGAAGGCTGTAAAGTTTATATGACAAAGCGAAGTTATAAATATAGCAACGCAATTATACCGCAAAATTGCATTGCTGTGGATTATGCTACAAGAGAAAAACTTTATAGCGAAGTTGATATGATATTTAGTGCAACAAAAAGCCCGCACCATACGGTAACCTTTGATAGTTTTGCAAATGTAAAAACAAAGCCAAAATGTATTTTTGATTTAGCAGTGCCGCGTGATGTAGAACCTAGTGTTGAGAAATACAGCGAAATTAACCTTTTTGATGTGGATGACATAGGCAAAGATGCCTCGCCATATGATATAGGTGCAATAAAACAAATAAATGACATTATAAGCGAGCAAAAAGTGAAACTAGCGCAATGGCACGAGTTTTACCAAAACCACGTGCAGGAAAAAATAACGGTTTAAAGTTGGCATAACTAGGTAGTGTTACGAGAGGTATATTAACATGCTAGAGCGAGAAGGTAGTGTTTTTCCCTTGTTTTTAAAATTAAAAGGGCGTAAAATTTTAGTGGTTGGCGCTGGTAACATTGCCTCTAGGCGAATTTCCACTTTACTGGGGCAAGACGCACAAATAACAGTTATAGCGCCTGAACTACCATTAATATTTAGCAATGACGTAAAACACATAGCAGATATTTTTAATGAAAAATATCTTAGCGATTATGATATAGTGCTTGCATGTACAAATGATAGAAGCGTTAACCATGCAGTATACTGTGCTTTTAAAAATAAAAAAACATTTATTAATGTTTGCGATGCGCCAGAAGAATGTGATTTTTACTTTCCTGCTATTGCTGAAAGTGAGGAGTTAATATGTGGTGTGGTTTCAAAAAAAGGAAACAGGCATAAGTTAGTAAAAGAAACAAAGTTGAAAATTGCAGAAATTTTATAACGTAAAGGTGCAAAAATGAAAATTAAAATAGGTACACGTGATAGCAAGCTAGCTATGATACAAACGCAAATGGTGGCAAATGCGATAAAAAAATATGATGAAAATATAGAGATAGAAATTATTGCCATGAAAACAACTGGCGATAAAATTTTAAATATAAACCTTGATAAAATAGGTGGCAAAGGCTTATTTGTAAAGGAACTAGACGAGGCACTTTTGCAAAAACATGTAGATATAACTGTACATAGCTATAAAGATGTACCCATGCAAGTTAACCCAAAACTGCCTATTGTCGCAGTGACAAAACGTGAGGACGCACGAGATGTATTGTTATTGCGTAAAGGCATAGATGCACCTTTTGAGGATATGGTTATAGGTTCTTCTAGCGCACGCAGAGTACACCAATTACAAAAATTAGGCTACAAAAACTTTGTTTCAATGCGTGGCAATTTAGTCACACGTTTAAAAAAACTTGATGACGGTGCATGCGACGCTTTAGTGCTTGCAGCGGCTGGAGTTTTACGCAGTGGTATGAACGAGCGCATAAGCAAGGTTTTTACCACTAGCGAAATTATCCCAGCGGCTAGTCAAGGTGTTATTGCTGTACAAGCACGCAAGGGAGAAGATGTTTCATTTTTAGCAAAACTAGCTGATGAAAATTCTAGCATAGTAACAAGTGCAGAGCGTGCATTTGTTACACGTTTAAATGGTGGGTGTAGTGCGCCAATAGCTGCTTTTGCTGAAATTGAAAATGAAAAATTAATTTTAAATACTTTGTATGTAGATGAAAAAGGGCGAGATTTCACACAAAGCTTAGAAGGCTCACCCACAAAAGCTGAAGAAATTGGCATAGCTTTAGCAGAAAATATACTGGAGAATATAGCAGAATGAAAAAAGGATTTATAGCGTTAGTAGGTGCTGGCCCAGGCGAAGTTTCGCTTTTAACATTACGTGCAAAAGAGCTTTTAGAAAATGCTGAGGTTGTCGTTTACGATAAACTTGTTTCAGATGATATTTTGGAGTTGATACCACAAAACGCTGAAAAAATAAACGTAGGTAAGCAGTCAAGAAATCATCTTGTACCACAAGAGGGTATAAATGATATTTTAGTGCGTTTAGGGTTAGAGGGTAAAAATGCTGTGCGTTTAAAAGGCGGCGACCCATTTGTATTTGGGCGTGGTGGCGAGGAGCTAGAGGCTTTAATTGAACATGATATACCATTTGAAGTTGTGCCTGGCATAACTTCGGCAGTTGCAGCGGCAGCTTTTGCAGGCATACCTGTTACCCACCGGAATATTTGCAGTAGTTTCCACGTTATAACAGGCCACCAAAAGCAAGACGAACCCTTAAATATTGACTTTGAAAGTCTGGTGAAAACAAGGGGCACTTTAGTTTTTTTAATGGGTCTTGCCTCTTTAAACGATATATGCAAAGGTTTAATAAACGCAGGTATGGAAGAGGATATGCCTGCTGCGCTTGTGCAATATGGAACAAGGAGTAATCAGCGTAAACTAATTGCGACAGTTAGCACCTTGCGCCAAAAAGCAATTGAGCAAAAGTTTATTTCACCAGCTATAATAATAGTTGGTGGTGTTTGTGTGCTTTCAGATAGTTTTGATTGGTTTTCAAAACGTGAGCTTTTTGGTAAAGAAATAATTGTAACCTCGCCAAAAACTAGCGAAAATAAATTAGCCAAAACTTTAAAAGCGAAAGGTGCTACAGTGCACCATTTGCCAATGATAGAAATTGAAAAGCTAAAATTTGATATTAATAATATTGATTTAAGTGCGTATACATGGCTAGTTTTTACAAGTAAAAATGGCGTTGAAGTTTTTTTTGATGCACTTTATGCAACTGGTAAGGATGCCCGTGCTTTAAACTCTTTAAAAATAGCAGCAGTTGGCCCTAGCACAAAGCACAGTTTGCTTGCACGTGGTATTATTGCAGATATAACACCTAGCGATTTTAACGGATTATCCTTAGCACAAAAACTAGCTGGTATAGCAAATAAAAATGATAATATGCTGCTTTTACGTGCGCAAAAGGCGAGCGATGAATTGCCAAATGTGCTTAAAAATGCTAGAATAAAATATAATGATGTTAAAATTTATACTGTAAATGAAATAGCAGAACATAGCGAAAAACTAGTAAGTTTAACACAAAAACAAATTTCAGTAGCTTTTACAAGTGCTTCAACTGTACATTCTTTTATGCAAAATAATGTCAATACAAAAAATGTAAATGCTTTTTGCATAGGGGAGGAAACCTTAAAGGCAGCACAGCAATATTTTGAAAACTGCTATGTTGCAAAAACGGCAACTATAACCGCCTTAGCGGAAAAAATAACGGAGGAATTACAATGATAATTAGGCCAAGGCGCTTGCGTGGTAGCAAAGTTATACGTGAAATGGTGCGAGAAACAAGAGTTAGCACAAAATCTTTAATATTACCTATTTTTATCAAAGAGGGTGAGGGTATATGCGAGGAAATAAGCTCACTACCAAACCATTTTTATTATAGCCACGATACTGTGCACCAAATTATTGAAAAAGCCACAAGTGTTGGGGTAAATAGTTTTTTGGTTTTTGGTTTGCCAAATGAAAAAGATGCTATTGCAAGTGAGGCCTATGGTGAAAACTCAGTTGTGCAAAAAGCAGTTCGTGCTATAAAAAAACAATATCCAGAGGTGCAAGTTATAACAGACGTTTGCATGTGCGAGTATACTTCACATGGGCACTGCGGCATAATTGATGGTGAGCATGTATGCAATGATGCCTCTGTGGAAGTTCTTTGCAAAATTGCACTCTCACATGCAAAGGCGGGAGCGGACGTTGTTGCGCCCTCTGATATGATGGACGGACGCATTGGTGCTATGCGTAAAGTTTTAGACGAAAACGGCTTTGAACATGTGCCGATTATGTCCTACGCAGCAAAATATTCATCGTCTTTTTATGGGCCTTTCCGTGCGGTGGCAAACTCTGCACCAAGCTTTGGCGATAGAAAAACCTATCAAATGGATTACCATAACCAAAAAGAAGCATTGAGGGAAGTGGTGCTTGATATCAATGAAGGTGCTGATATTATCATGGTCAAGCCAGCTCTTTCGTATTTAGATATTATAAAAAGCGTTAGTGATATGGTCGCTGTGCCAGTTTGCGCGTATAGCGTTAGTGGCGAATATGCGATGATAAAAGCTGCTGCAAAACAAGGGTTAATAAACGAGCACGCTGTTATGTGTGAAACAGCTATTAGTATTTATCGTGCTGGCGCTGATATTTTAATTAGTTATTATGCACTAGAACTTGCACAGGCTATAACAAAAGGAGAAATTGGCTGATGAATAATTTATTTGAACGTGCAAAAAATGTTATGCCAGGAGGTGTAAATAGCCCTGTGCGCTCTTTTGCAAGTGTGGGCATAGACCCAGTTTTTATGGATAGCGCAAAGGGTTCTAAAATTTATGATATAAGCGGTAATGAGTATATAGACTATATTTGCTCATGGGGGCCTATGATTTTAGGCCATAGCAATGATAAAATACTAGATGCTGTAAGCGTAGCAGCACAAAAAGGTTTAAGCTTTGGCGCTGCTACAAAAGCTGAGGTTGATATGGCAGAGCTTGTTGTGAGCGCTGTGCCAAATATTGATATGGTGCGCATGGTGAACAGTGGCACAGAGGCAGTTATGAGTGCTTTGCGCTTAGCTAAAGCGGCAACTGGTAAGGATAAAATTATTAAGTTTGAGGGTTGTTACCACGGGCATAGCGATAATATGCTGGTGCGTGCGGGTTCTGGTGCACTAACTTTTTCTAACCCTGATAGCAAAGGTGTAACAAGTGCACAAGCGCAAAACACTTTAATTGCACAGTATAATAATTTATCTAGTGTGGAACAAATTTTAAGTGCAAATAAGGGCGAAGTTGCTGCGATTATAGTTGAGCCTGTTGCTGCTAACATGGGTTTAGTTTTGCCAAAAGCTGACTTTTTGCAAGGTTTACGCACACTTTGTGATGAAAATAACGCTCTATTAATTTTTGATGAGGTTATAACTGGTTTCCGTTTAGGGCTTGGCGGTGCGCAAGAGTTTTATGGCATCAAAGCAGATATAGTAACTTTTGGTAAAATAATAGGTGGTGGTATGCCTGTTGGTGCATATGCTGCAAATAGAGAGTTAATGCAACTTATAGCACCACTTGGCCCTGTGTACCAAGCTGGTACACTTTCGGGTAATCCTATTGCTATGGCGGCAGGCATTGCACAATTACAAGAATTGCAAGATAAAAAAATATATGAACAGCTAGAACAAAGCGCAAAACAACTAAAACAAGGTTTTGAAAGTGTTATAAGCGAATTAAATGTTTCTGCTGTGGTTAATCAGGTTGCATCTTTAGTTTGTGTATTTTTTACAGCAAACAAAGTTGAAGATTTTTTAAGTGCTAAATCTAGTGATACTGAACTTTATGCAAAATATTTTCGCTTAATGTTAGAACAAGGCATTAATTTAGCACCTGCACAATTTGAGGCAATGTTTATTAGCACGGCACACACTCAAGATGATTTAGATAAAACAATAAATGCGTTTAAAAATGCTTTGCAGCAACTTAAAGCAAATGGTGATTTAAAATAAAATATTTTTAAAAATTAGAATATTTTGAAAAAAGATTGGAAACATAAATGAAATATATCGTTTTGCTTTGTGATGGTATGGCAGATGAACCCATACAAAGTTTAGGTGGTAAGACACCTTTAGAAAGCGCAAATACACCTTGCATGGATATGCTTGCAAACTGTGGAGTTTTAGGCATGGTGCAAACTGTGCCTAAAAATTTGCCGCCAGCGAGCGATGTTGCAAACCTTGAGGTACTTGGTTACGATGCGCAAAAATATTATACAGGGCGTGCACCACTTGAGGCACTTAGCATGGGTGTGCATTTATCTGGTGATGATGTTGCTGTGCGCTGTAATTTGGTTACTATTAGTGAAAACGAAAACATCTTTGAAGAAAAGCGAATGTTAGATCACAGCGCAGGTGCTATTAGCACAAAACAGGCAAAAGAGTTAATTTTGGAGTTGCAAGAAAAACTAGGAAGCGATGTTTTTAGCTTTTTTGCTGGTTTGTCTTATCGCCATTGTATGTTGTGGCATGAGGGGAGTTTAAATTGTAAACATATACCTCCACACGATATTTTAGGTGAAAAAATAGGCGGTTTTTTGCCAGTTGAAGATGAAATTTTAGCTTTAATGAAACAAAGTTATGACATTTTAAACGAGCACCCTATAAACATAACTCGCCAAAAAAAGGGGCTAAATAAAGCAAATTGTATATGGCTTTGGGGTGAGGGCATAAAACCTAACTTACCTAACTTTAAAAGTAAAACAGGGTTAAATTCTGCCATGATTTCCGCTGTGGATTTATTAAAAGGTATTGCAATTTGTGCCAATATGCAAGTTTTAACAGTTAAAGGAGCAACTGGTACAAAAAATACGGATTACACAGCAAAAGCAAAAGCCGCAATAGCTATATTAAAAAATGATGTGGATTTTGTTTATATACATGTTGAGGCACCAGATGAATGTGGGCATGAGGGTGATGTAAAAGGCAAAATACAAGCAATAGAAAATATAGATGAAAAATTGCTATCACCTTTATTGAATAGTTTAAAAAATATGGGTGAGCAGTATAAAATTTTGATTACGCCAGACCACGCCACACCATGTGAGCTACGTACACACACAGCAAAAGCAGTACCTTTTATACTTTATGATAGCGATACCACAAAACAAACCTCTGCACTTAAATACAGCGAAAAAACAGCTAGCTCAACTAGTAAATTTATACCAAAAGGGCACGATTTAATAAAATTAATGTTTGCAAATTTGGAATAACGTGGTAAAATGTAATAGTTAAACTATCTCTATGTTGTGTAGTTTTGCGTATGTATGTGTTTTTTTTGGAGCGTTAAAGTATGATTAAAATTGCAATTTGTGATGATTTAAAAAGTGATAGAGATAATCTATCTAATTTGCTATATAAAATTAGCGATAAACTAGACATACATTTTGAACTTAATATTTTTACCTCTGGTGCAGAACTTTTATCGTCAAACAAAAATTTTGATATTATTTTTTTAGACATAGTTATGGAAAATATCGATGGCATTGAAACTTTAAAACAAATTCGAAACGAAAACGCTATTATAATTTTTATGTCAACAACTAGTGATAGACTACGTGAGTTGTTTTCAAAAAATGTAATAGCTTTTTTAGATAAACCTATTACAGAGCAAAGTTTACAAGACGCTTTTGTTAAAGCCATAGAGTTAATTTCAAACGAAAATTCATTTGTTTATAACAAAAACGGCAAAGTCAATGTAATTAGGCATTCCGAAATTATTTATATAGAGTGTGAGGCACATTATATAAAAATACACACAAAAAACGATACTATTATTTACAAAGGTAAAATTAAAGATGTTTTCGCAGAACTTATTGGATATAAAAATTTTGCAATGCCAAACCGTTCTTTTATAGTTAATATGCAATATGTTTCGCTGGCATCTAAAAGCGCATTTAATGTTGATATGTTAAATCAAAGCATATCAATTTCAAGGACAAATAAAGATGAAACTATCATGCGTTTTATGTCCTACTTAACAAGCAAGGGGCATAACTAATGGATAATTTATTGCATAACTTTTCTGCGGTGTTTTGTGCTGCTTTGCTATCATTAACACATTACGATTTTTTTGAGATATTTTTTAAAACTGCAAAGCGTGGTAGCAAAAAATATTTATATTTTACGCTAGCCTTACATTGTGCTTTTAGTAGTTTAGCTGTTATCTTTGTAACTACACCAGCTTTTAATTTAATTGTTGGGCCAATAATAATTTTTATGATTACGCTTTATTATAAAGCATCTATGATGAGCCGGATAATAAGCGTGGTTTTTACCTATGGATTGTTGACATTTTTTGAGATAATGCCATCGCTTATTATTACATCTTTAAGTGACTTAAGTTTAGCTATAACATATAATGGCCTAACGGATACTGGTTTATTTTTGCTTAGTTTTTATTTAGCAAGGTTACTACCCTTTGTGATTTTAAAAATATATAAACATCATGTTGTGAAAAACAACAAATACCCTAAAACGGATATTAATATAAACTTTAAGGATGGTGTTTTATTTGCATTGCCACCTTTTGGCGGCATGGTGCTGGCTTATTATCTAGTAGAAGTAGCCTTTGGTGAAGTGGTTAACCAATATTATATTTTAATAGTGCTTTCATTGGTGCTAACATTTATTTTTGTTTTTTATATTGCGTATTTAAAACATTTAGAATATGCAGAATTGCGTTCAAAAGAGTTTTTGCTAGATAAACAGATAGAAAACTATGCCTTGCATTATGATGAGCTAAAAACTAATTTAAGCGAATTTTATATTTATAAACATAATATCAAACACAAGCTACTTGAGATTATGTCAGAATTAAATATTGATGAAAAAACTGTTTTACAAAAGTTTGATTTAACTTTTAAAGATGAGCTAGATTATAATTATTATTCAAACAACAAAGCTATTGATATGATGTTGAATTATATTGTGGGTAAGGCAAAACATTTAAATGTTAATGTTAAAATTAAAGTAGAGCCTAATTTAATTGTTAATGTCGATGAAAGCACAATTTCTGTTATATTAGGCAATATTTTAGATAATGCGATTGAGGCTTGCAGTAGGTTTGGAAAAAAAGAGTTTTTATTAGAAATAAAAAGCCAAAACTCAAATTTAGTTATCATAACAGAAAACGCTTATGATGGTGAGATTGAATTTATAGATGGTCTACCAAAAACAAGTAAAAACCAAAAAGGTCATGGAATAGGTTTAAAAAGTGTTGAAAAACTAATTTTAGATGCAGGTGGAATATTACAAATTGATGCCTCAAATGGTATATTTCTACTGCAAATTTTGTTAATAAATGCAAAGGTCGTGTAATTTGTGCACGAAAACATGTTTTCTATGTACGATTTACGCACTTTATAATTATTTATGATATAATCCCACTTGTGTGCTACTCAGCTATTTTTATAGCAGAAGGGAGATTAATCATGAATGCTACTCAGCTAGAGAAATGTAAAAAAGATTTAGTGTCTGCTGGCCGTATGCAAGAAACAGAAACATTAATTGATGCAATTCAAAGTTCATACTTTGATGCTTTGTTTTTTGGCATGGGTCAATGGAAACAAGGTTTTGGCTACTATACTGATGAACAGTTAATAATTATTGTTGGCTTAGGCTTTACAGTTGTGAGTGCCAAATATGCGAATATTCAAAAAATACGCAAATGTACTCAGTTCTTTTTGCCTATGGGTATTGAAATTACATATTTAGATGAAAAAACAAATAAATCTAAAGTGATGAAATATTCAACAACAAAAAGAGAAAAATTTATCGAATTGTTAACATCAAAATCTGGCGTAACTTGTTCATAAAAAAGTATTAAGGGCAGAAAAAACTCTGCCCTTTTTATTTGTTTAAAATAGATTAAGAGGTAATCATGACTAAAAAGAAAATTCTGCAATTTATAATTGTATTAATAATACTAGCTATTTCTTATGGTGTGTATTTTTTTGTTTCAGTAAAAGGTGTTTTTAAACCTGCGGAAACAGTTACAATTAGCGATGTTTCAGCAGGTATTAACCCAGTGGGTAAAATATCTGATGGCTGGGCAGAACAAATAACAAGCTCGGAGGATTTTTACGAGCTTATTAATTTAGATTATGTAACAGTAACGGTTAGCAACATTGTGGCAACTGGTGTATACACGCGCAAATCATGGATAGACCCATATTACGCAAGTACGCCTGGAGCAAATAGGCGAAAAACACCTATACCACAGGAGAGTACAAACCCATTAACAGATATAGAATATATGCATCAATATTATTTAATACGGCTTAGCGATGGTTCATACATAAATGCTGTGATTGAAGAGCAATATGTAAAAAATTTTAAAGAGGGCGAAAGCATAACATTGCCAGTGGGACATCAATACGGTGTAACTGAAAACGCACAAGCAATGCTTAGCGAAATAGCTGATGAATATAATACAAAACCATCACCAGTTTATTATGCAATTGATGAAGCATGGTATAGCGAAAACCAAACGAACATTAATATGATAGCAGTTTTTTGGGGAATTGGTGTCTTTGTAGTTTTAGTTATAATTAGTAGTTTAACACTAACAAAAGTATTTGAGGATTAATAAATAATAATGATAGCAAAAATAAAACAAGTAAAAGCAAATGTTGAAAATAATTTTGAAATCTACGAAAATGATATATTGAAATATAAAGCAAACACACCTTGGATGAGCTTAAAATTACCTTTTCAAACTGAAAATGTACGAAAACTATCTTTACAAAATCAGCACGACGAAAGCGTTTTGACTACAAGATACGATGTGTTTGATAACCTTTTAAATGAGGCTATACCTATGAAGTATCTTGTAGGTTTATCCACTACTTTTGATAAATTTGAGATATTAAAGGATAATCAAAATATAGGTTCTTTTTATATTTTGCGAGCTGGTGTTTGGGATAAAGCATTTTTTGTTGAAATTAATGGCAAAGTTTTTAAAGGTTATAGCATTGCAGCTGGTTACAAAGAGGTTGTAGTTTTTTTTGAAGATGAAAAACAAATTGCACAAATTACAAAACCTCTTTCAACAATAAATAATTTAGACGAATATTTACTGCACATACTTGATGGTTATAATGAGCTTTTTGAAATATTAGCATTTTTTACAATATATTACGATTATAAAAAATATAATAATAGCGGAGAAATTGTTAGTAAATCTGCAGAGATATCCTTTAGATACACTTTTGGAAAAAATAGTAAAAAGTACGACGAAAATTGGATTTTAAATAATTTTGGCATAACAGAGGCTCAAAATATAGAAAATACAATTTCAGCCTCGCAAGAACAGGCGAAAACACAAATTAAAAGCACGCTTAAATTAATGTTAATTTGTGCTATCATAATTGTACCAATAGTGCTATTGCTTACAGTTATTTTATTTTTTCAAACTTTGACATCTGCTGTATAATTTTGATATAATAAAACCTGTAGCGAAAAATGAATATTTGGGAGTAATTATATGAAAAAATTTTTAGTTTTAATTTTAACTTTAGCATTATTATTCGTAAGTTGTGGTGAAAGCACAGAGATATCATTTGCGGTTAGTGATGATGCAAAGGACATAGTGGCAGATGCAAACATTAGTTTTAGTGATGATGTTAGCGCTTCTGTGGAGTCCTCAACAGTGGGAGATGATGTTATATCTTTTATTGATGTGCAAGGAAATATCACAAATAATAGTGGTGAGGAAATAGCTGTTATTATTTTGACTTTTGGAATTTACAACACAGATGGTGCAAGGTTAACAAGTGCAAGCACAGCTATTGAAAACTTGGGTGATGGCGAAACATGGAAATTTACAGCGCCAGCAAACATTGAAAACGAGGAATATGGTTCGTTTGAGTTAGTTGATGTTAAAGTTTCTTAAGAGTAATTAATATTTATTGTTAGAGCATTGTGAAATTTCACAATGTTTTTTCATTTGTAAAAAAAATCGATGTATAGTTTTTTAATAGTGAAAATATCTGATTGAAAATATAAAATATCTTGTGCTTAACAGCATAAAGTGCTATGATAAATAATAAAAACAATAAACAAAAAGGTGCGGATATGAAAATATTAATTGTAGAGGACGACAAAGCTATTTCACGATTGTTGCAAATAAACTTAGAAAACGCTGGGTTTATTTGTGATGTTGCGCTTGACGGTGCACAGGCACTTGAAAAAATAGACGAAAACCCTGATTTAATTTTGCTAGATGTAATGTTGCCTGAAGTTGATGGTTTTCAACTACTGGGCTATATAAAACCGTTTAAAATACCAGTTATAATGTTAACTGCTCGTAATATGACAAGTGATAAAATACGTGGGTTAAACCTTGGTGCTGATGATTACATAACAAAACCTTTTGATATGTCAGAACTTATTGCAAGGGTGGAGGCTGTGCTTAGGCGTGCAGGTAAAATTAGTGATAAATTTATTATAGATGATATAGAAATTGATTACGCTTCAAGAATAATTAAAAAAGCAGGCGAGGTTATTGTTTTATCACCTAAGGAATATGATTTAGTTGTTTTTTTAATACAAAATAAAAACTTAGCACTGTTTAGAGATGTTATAATTAATAATGTTTGGGGTTATGATTTTGACGGTGATTCTAGAACATTAGATTTGCATATATCACGCATAAGGCAAAAGCTTTCATGGAAAGAAAAAATAATAACATTAAAACGTGTTGGGTTTAGGTTACAATTATGAAACTTGCAACAAAATTAATTTTATCTTCAATTTGTATTTTGGTAATAGGTTTTAATATAGGTACAAGCATTTTTATTAATAGTAACTTTAACCATAGCCTTGATTATTACATAAATACAGCAACAAATAATTTTTACACGCAAAAATATCTTTTTGAAAGCAAAATTGCTACGCATTTAAACCAAAATCATTATATAACAAAAAACGAGATACTTGAAATTATAGGCGACATAAACCGCTACGGTATTTGGACAGACTATTTTGTAGATATAAGATATAATAATGAAGCATTATTTAATACAGATAATATAAGCATGACAGTTGATTTTAGCGAGGAAGCTTCTACGGATACTATACACTATAAAATTGTGGAACAAGAGCAACAACAAATTTTAATTTTTAAAACAGCTATAAAAATTGGCGATGCTTGGTTAGAGCTAACTTTTGGTGAAGATATAAGCTCAATTTTTTCAGATGGGAAAAGACAATTAAATTTATTAATAATAATAAATTTAATTTTAGTTATAACTAGCTCTTTGGCAATGTGGATTATAACTACGATTATAACTCGTGGTTTAAAAAAGCTTGAAAATGCTACAGCGCGTATAACTCAAGGTGATTTTACAGGTAATCTACCTGAAAACGGCAACGATGAAATTGCGTTATTATCAAAACGTTTTAATCTCATGGCAAAAACTATAAAATCTAACATGCACGAACTAGATACAAATGTAAAAAACAGAGAATTATTTGTTGCAAATTTTTCTCATGAGCTTAAAACACCACTGACATCTATGATTGGTTACGCTGATTTTATCAGACGTGAAGAATGGGAAAATAGTGCTGTTTTAGAAGCCTCGGATTATATATACTCACAAAGTTTGCGTTTGCAGAATTTATCACAAAAAATGTTGCAATTAATGGAATTAAAAGATATAAACAACAAAGAAAAAACAACGATAGAACTTAAAGAGCAACGTTTAATATCAGTGTTTGAACAAGTAGCAATAGCAGTTAAACCAATATTAGGCGAAAAAAACATAAATTTGAAATTTAAATGTAGTAATAACTTTTATGTTTTATGCGATAAAATTTTATTACAAAGTTTAATGATAAACCTAGTAACTAACGCCATTAAAGCAAGTTTTGATGATGGGGAAATTATTGTTGGAACAAAAATTGATGAAACTGGCAATAAAATTATAGTGTATGTAAAAGATTTTGGCATTGGTATTGCAAAAGATGTTATTAGCAATATAACAGATGAATTTTTTATAGTGGATAAATCACGCAAAGGTGAAAACAATGGTATAGGGCTTGCTATTGCTAAAGAAATAGCAAAGTTACATAAAACAAAACTTGCCTATGAAAGTGAGCTAGGAGAGGGCACAATAGTTGCGTTTGCTTTAAGTGGAGGAACTAAAAATGATTAAAAAAATAGTGCCTTTTATTATTGTAATTGCAGTTTTATCTAGTTTTGCTATACCTATTATATATTTTAAAGCTGAGAACGATAGTAAAATAGGAAATACTACAACTATAACCGTTGGTGAGGGTAGCACTATACAAGATGAGTTAGATGTTTTAGCATATCAATTAAACTTAGCTGAAATAGTTGAAATTTTATCTAGCAGTTTGGGTGCTCAGCCAGCGAATAATATACCTATTACCGAAAAATCTCCAGAAGAAATATTGATGTTGGTGGAGCAAGAAATAGAAATATTAATGGATTTAGGTGTAAAAATACATAGTGATTTTACTTTGAACGAAGAACCACTTGCTATGATAACAACAGGCGATAAACGTAAAGTTTTGGTGTGGAGTTTTTCGTACACTTTGGACACTAATGAAGAATTTGTAGTGGTATATTCTTCGTCAGTTGGTAAAATACTATATTTAGAAACACGATTTGCAAATTACTCTTTAAAAGAACAAGCAGATTTAACAGTAAAAATTGGCGGGTATTATACAAATGTAGGTGATTGGAAATCAGAAATTCAAACGTATCAAAGTGATAATGAGAGTACAATTATTTTAAATGAAGATGTGGCCGTTATTTTAAATTTTGTTGACCAAAAACAATTTAGCATGGTAACAATGCACC
Organism: uncultured Faecalibacterium sp.; assembly: GCA_964370685.1. Classification (GTDB taxonomy): domain Bacteria; phylum Bacillota; class Clostridia; order Oscillospirales; family Ruminococcaceae; genus Faecalibacterium. The sequence continues at coordinate 76,893 of CAYJKG010000006.1, forward strand.
CAGATTATGTGAAAAACTCACAGAACCCAATGCCTACAACAATGTACACGCCGAATTCTTAGATGTAATTCGTTAAAATTAAAAGATTAAAAGTGAAAAAACTGTGTAGATACAATTTAGATACATTGCAGATAAGTTTTATAGATATTGTAGGGTTATTATAGCCTTACAATATTTTTTTATAAAGCTACTGCCTGAGCATAATCAGTGTTTGGATTACATTCGGGCTGATAATGTGAGGTGCAAAGATGTATACAAATACAAGCATACCAGTTTACCACAAAAATAAAAAAAATAGCTATATCGAAATCGAAAAATATGTTTTAATTTTAATTATAGGTGCAGTTGTACTTTTAAGTTTTTTTGGTATTATTATGTTAATACGTGACATGCTTTATTTAAACACTACACAAGAAGAGTTTTTTGTTGCAGGTAATTTGACAGATACACAAATAGTGTCAGATGTACCATTTATAGACCAAAACGGCACGTATCCCACTGGTTGTGAATCAGTTAGCGCTACAATGGCTCTACAATATTTAGGCGTAAATATAACTGTTGATGATTTTATTAGTGAATTACCAAAAACAGATATACCAGAAGATGGAGAGGGTGCTTCACCATGGGAGTATTTTATAGGCAACCCATATAGCAACACTGGTTATGGTTGTTATGCGCCTGTAATTGAAAGTACGGTTAACTATTTTTTGTCAGGTTTAAATTATACAGCAAGTGATGTATATGGAGTAACACTTGAAACGCTTTGCGAAGATTATATTGTAAACGATATTCCCGTTATTTTATGGGCAACTATTGACATGAAAGAAGTGGTGCAAGGGCCTAGCTGGACACTTGAAAGTGGCGAAGAATTTACATGGTTGCAACCAGAGCATAGTTTATTACTTGTTGGTTTTGATGATAATTACTATTATTTTAACGACCCTTTAAATGGTGCTCAAGTAGGTTACGAAAAAGCATTAGTTGAAACTGCATATATAGCAATGGGTGAACAAGCGGTTATATTTGAAGTATAAATTTTTTATAATTTTTTAGAGCAAAGCAAAAAAATCTGTAAAAATCATGCATAGATAATTTTTATGTTTTTTGAAAAATAACATGTTTTTATCTATAATAAAATATCAATATTATTATACTTTTTTGCGTTATATAACAAGCAAAATAAAAAAAGTAATAGTATACTTATATAAAGCAAAGTAAAAAAATTGAGTTTATGATAAGTAAGGTGTTTTATGAATAAAGATAATATTAAAAAAGAGCTACAAAATGGTAAAACAATATTAGGTATTGAACTTGGTTCTACACGCATAAAAGCAGTTTTAATAGATAGCACTCATGCACCAATAGCAAGCGGTGCTTATGAATGGGAAAATAAACTACAAAACGGTTTTTGGACATATGATTTAAATGAAGTTTGGATAGGTATACAAAAAAGTTATTCAAACCTTGCAAAACAAATTTTAGATGAATATAATGTAACTATACGTTCTGTATGTGCAATTGGTTTTTCAGCAATGATGCATGGTTATTTGGTGTTTGATAAAAAGGGCGAGTTACTAACTCCTTTTCGCACTTGGCGCAACACAAACGCTACAAAAGCGGCAGATGTTTTAAGCGAGTTATTTGAGTTTAATGTCCCTATACGTTGGAGTGTTTCGCATTTATATCAAGCTATATTAAATAATGAGGAGCACATCGCAAAAATAGCCAGTATTACAACTTTATCGGGTTATGTGCACAAACAACTAACAGGACAAAATGTATTAGGTGTTGGCGATGCTTCGGGAATGTTTCCTATTGATAGCGATACATGTAATTATGATATGTGTATGATTAATAAGTTTGATGAACTAGTTGCACCATTGAATTTAAATTGGAAGATAAGTGATATTTTGCCAAAAGTGCTTTGCGCAGGTGAATTTTCAGGAATTTTAACAACCGAGGGCGCAAAATTAATTGATCCAACAGGCCAATTGCAAGCCGGTATCGCACTATGCCCACCAGAGGGTGATGCGGGTACTGGTATGGTGGCAACAAATAGTGTAGCAAAACGAACAGGCAATGTTTCAGCTGGTACTTCTATTTTTTCCATGTTAGTATTAGAGCAAAAATTATCTAAAGTGTACCCTGAAATTGATATTGTAACAACACCAGCAGGTGCGTCTGTTGCTATGGTGCATTGCAATAATTGTACATCAGATATAAATGCATGGGTAGAGCTTTTGCGCCAAACTTTAGAAGCATTTGGGCACAATGTTGATGCAAATAGTCTTTACACTACATTGTATAATAAAGCACTAGAGGGGGATTGCGATTGCGGTGGCTTGCTTTCCTATAATTATGTTTCGGGAGAACCTATTACAGGTATAATTACTGGTGTGCCACTGTTTTTGCGCACAGCAACATCGAATTTTAATTTGCCTAATTTTATGCGTGCACATATACTTTCTGCTTTGGCCACTTTAAAAATTGGTATGGATATTTTAACAGAGCAAGAAAACGTCACCCTTGAAAAATTGCTTGGACATGGCGGCTTGTTTAAAACAAAAGGTGTTGGACAATCACTAATGGCAACTGTAACAAATACACCAGTTGCAGTTATGCAAACAGCTGGCGAGGGTGGAGCATGGGGCATAGCGTTACTAGCTGCGTATCTAGCGAATAAAGCAAAAAACGAAAGTTTGGATGCATATTTAGATAGCAAAGTTTTTTGTAATTATAATAGTGATATTTGTACACCAACAAAAGAGGACATACTAGGCGTTGAAAAATTTTTACAAAACTATAAAAAAGGTCTTGCAGTTGAAAAAACAGCACAAGACAAATTTGCTACTTAATTATAATTTACTAATTTTAAATACTAAAATAAATGCTCAGGCGCAAAACCTGAGCATTTGTTTTAGTGTTTTTTCGCATTTTTTTGTAATTTATAGATATTTGCCAGTTAAGCTTTTTTTGTTTTTGCTAATTTCATAAGGTGTACCAATTGCTATTATTTCGCCGCCTTTATCGCCACCTAATGGGCCTAAATCTATTACATAATCACTTTTTGCAATCATATCAAGTGAGTGTTCAATTATAAAAACGGAGTTGTTTTGTGAAACTAGCTTTTTAAGCAAAGTTAGTAATTTTTCACTATCTGATGGGTGCAAACCAGTTGTTGGTTCATCAAGTAGATAAAGTGTGTGGCCAAAACTACCTTTGGCAAGTTCTTTAGAAAGCTTAAGCCTTTGACATTCTCCACCTGAGAGTGTAATGGTAGATTGTCCAAGTTTTAAATAACTAAGTCCAACTTCATCTATGGTGGTGAGTTTTTTTAATATATCCTTATCATTTGCAAAAAATTCCATGTTTTCCAAAACTGTGGCATTTAAAATATCAGAAATACTTTTTGAGTTATAAACTACAGATAAAATCTTTTTCTTAAATCTGTGACCTTTGCATACAGGGCAAGTAACTTCAACATCATCTAAAAATTGCATATCTAGCGGTATAACGCCTAAACCTTCGCATTTTTCACAGCGTCCACCCTTTACATTGAACGAAAAATCAGAAGGTTTTAACTTTAGTTTTTTCGCTTGTGGCAATGTAGAAAAAAGTTCTCGTATAAGTGTAAAAACCTCAGTATATGTTGCTACGTTACTTCGGCTTTGTCGCCCTATAGGGGTTTGGTCAATTGTAATTACCTGATTAAAATGTTCAAAGCCATTTATGTTTTGAGCATTTTTCCTCTGCTCAATAACCTCAAAAACAAGAGAACTTTTGCCGCTTCCTGAAACACCAGTAAATGCTACAAGTTGTCCGAGCGGAATGTTAACAGTTACATTTTTTAAGTTGTGAGCATAGGCCTTTGTAACTTCGATAAACCGATTTGCTTTTATATGTGTTTCGTTTAATTTAAGGTTATCTCCAGATAAATATTTCGCAGTTTTAGAAAGATTGTTTTTAGCAACCTCAGTTATTGTACCACATGCGACAATTTCACCACCTAAACTTCCTGCGCCAACACCAAAATCAATTTCATAATCACATTGTTTTACAAAATCCATATCGTGCTCAATAACTATCACAGTATTGCCAATATCACGCAGCCTTTTAATGGCATCTAAAAGTAAGGCGGTATCTCTTGCATGTAAACCTGTTGTGGGTTCATCAAGTATATATAAAACGCCAGTTAAGGCACTTTCAAGTATACTAGCAAGGCGTAAACGCTGGCTTTCACCGCCCGAAAGTGTAGAAACAGGCCTATCAATTGATAGATATTCAAGACCTATTTTTTCTATACCTGTCAATCTTTTTATAAGATCAATAAAAACTGTATCAGATATAATTTTTGCAGATTGCGATAAAGTGTTTTGTGTTTGTTTTAAAAATCCAAGTAATGAGGATATTGTAAGTGTGCTAAGCTCTGTTATTGTTTTATCATTTAAAGTTGCAGTTCTGCCGTCAAAACCAAGCCTTGAACCATTGCAAGCATCACAATTTCCTTCAATTAGAGCAGCGTTTAATGTTGGGTTATTTAGTTTTTTGACACTAGATTCTACAATTTTTTTCTCAACAAAATTCATCACACCTTCAATATAACCATCTGCAACTCTTTTTGGTTTTTTTGTGTTAGGATAAAGTTTTTTAAACTCATCACTGTCAATACCACGCAAAAATACTAATTTTTCTAAGTCGTTAAAATCACCGATTTTTTTCGTAACATCAAAGTTAAAACCATAATGCTCGCCACATTTTACAAAGCTTTTTGCATAATGCTCGCCAAAAAGTTCACCGCTCCAAAGGTAAAAACCACCCTCGGAAATAGTTTTATTTTCATCTATAATTTTTGAGTAATCAGCGGTTGTAATTGTGCCTATTCCTTTGCACTTTGGGCACGCACCCTCTGTTTTGTTAAATGAAAAACTAGCCATGCTAAGGTGATGTAATTTTGTTTTACAATTTGGGCAATTTGTATCAGTAAAATCAATCTCTTCATCTTCGTCATAATTTGGTGGAATTTTTTTACTGCAATGTGGACATGTTCTAGTGGCAAGTTTTGCATATAAAATTCTTAAATACGTAAGGATTTCTGTGTATGTGCCAACAGTTGAACGAGGGTTTTTAGATAGTACTTTCTGCCCAACTGAAATGGAGGGAGAAAGACCTTCTATGTTATCTACTTTAGGTTTGTTAAGCCCATCGGTAACCATGCCCATGGATTCTAAATATTGACGTTGACATTCTTTTTGTAAAATATCCATAGCAAAGCTACTTTTACCACTACCTGAAACACCAGTAAGCGCAATTAATTTATATTTGGGTATAGTTACGGAGATGTTTTTTAGATTGTTTTCTTTAGCTCCTGTAATTATTATTTGTTCATTTTTCATAAATTCTCCTTAAGCGAATAATACTTGCCCGCTTAAACAAGTATTAGCTAAGTTGTGTGTAATTAACTTGTTGTATTACAATAATGCAAAAATTTTTTATAAAGTGTAATAAGCTATAAGTGTTTTTTAAATTCTCTGGGTGACATTCCTTTTTGGCGTTTAAATAGTTTTATAAAATAACTGAGGTCATTAAACCCGCATGAAAGCGCAACTTCTGTTACATTTAACTCATCTGCTTGTAAAAGTTCAGCTGCACATTCTATCCTATAATAATTTAGGTAATCAATAGGTGTGCGTCCTGTAATGCGCTTGAATGACTTGCATAGATATTGATGGTTAAGCTGTGCAACTTCTGCAAACATATCAAGCGTTAGTGGTTTTGCATAATCTTTACGAATTAAGCGTAAAACTTCTTTAATTTTGTTTATTCGGCGGTAATCTCCACTATTAGTTTGTGGTACTATGCTTTGCTGTTTTTGAGCTATTAGCTCACCAATTATTTGTAAAATAGCACCTTGAACTATAAATTCGTAGCCAGTATGACGTTTTTCCATAGCATTAAATAAGCCATTAATTAAGTCGTTATTAAAAAATACAGGTGGCAAGTAATCAGCTTGCCCAAGCTCTTTTTCATATTGTTTAAAAAGCGTTGCATTAATTTGTGTAAATTTTTCAAACGAAAACACCACACATTGATACTCGCATGATTGTGGTGTACCTCCATGTATAACTCCACTTGGCACAAAAACAGAATTGCCAGATTTTAACAAAAATTTGTTGTCGTTAAGCATGAGTGTCAACTCGCCACTAGTAACTCTAATAAGCTCACAATCCACATGCCAATGAAAAGGCATTTGGTAGCGTGGGTGGGTGATATCTATATTATAAAGCTCGTAAGGAAAGTGAAAACTACCTCTTTTAGAGTTTTCATGTGCTGCTAAAAATCTCATTGTAAAACCTCAATATTGTTATACTTTTTTACATTATATAACAAGCAATGCAGTAAAATCAATAGTATAATTATAATAATATAAAAAACTCACAAACAAGCAAGGAGTAAGCACGATGGAAGAGTTAAAACTGCAAATATGCGACATATGCTATAAAATGTGGCAACTTGGTTGGGTAGCTGCTAATGATGGTAATGTAACTGTAAAATTAGCTGATGGTACATTTTTGGCCACACCAACAGGCATGAGCAAAGCGTTTATCACACCCGAAAAACTTATACACATTAATGCAAAAGGCGAAATATTAAGTGCACAAGAGGGGCTTAAACCTTCAAGCGAAATAAAAATGCATCTTAAATGTTACGAAAAACGTGAAGATGTTGGTGCTGTTATACATGCGCACCCACCAGGAGCTACAGGTTTTGCAGTAGCACATCGAGCTATGGACATGTATAACATGATTGAGGATGTTGCGGTTATAGGTTCTGTTCCACTAACACCTTATGGTACACCTAGCACAGTTGAAGTGCCAAATGCAATAGAACCATTTTTAGAAGAGCATGATGTTATGTTGCTTGAAAATCATGGTGCGCTAGCGGTTGGCAGTGATGTTGTAACAGCATTTTACCGCATGGAAAGCCTAGAACTATGGGCTAAAATTACAATAAACGCAATAATACTAGGTGGTAGCTATGATATTAGCCGTGAAAATATTGATAAATTAATTGATTTACGCAGTTATTATGGTGTTACAGGTAAGCACCCTGGTTATAAAAAATATCCTAAAACCGATAAAACACAGCCACAAGATAAATAATAAATATATAATAAATGGAGGTAACAAATGGCAAATAATAGATTAATTGGTTCGTACCCTGTGATAGGTATACGTCCTACAATAGATGGTCGACGTGGTGTGCTAGATGTACGTGGTAGCCTGGAAGAACAAACTATGAATATGGCAAAATCAGCTGCTAAACTTTTTACAGATAACCTTAGATATTCTAATGGTGAGGTTGTTAAAGTTGTTATAGCTGATACAACAATTAGCCGTGTTGCTGAATCTGCCGCTTGTGCGGAAAAATTCCGACGTGAGGGTGTTGATATCACACTAACTGTTACCCCATGCTGGTGCTATGGCTCAGAAACAATGGATATGGAAAAAACAACAATAAAAGGTGTGTGGGGCTTTAACGGCACTGCTCGCCCTGGCGCTGTTTATCTAGCTGCTGTTTTGGCTGGTCATGCTCAAAAAGGTTTACCTGCTTTCGGAATTTATGGACGTGATGTTAAACAAGCTAACGATACTGCTATACCAGATGATGTACGTGAAAAACTATTACGTTTTGGTCGTTCAGCTGTTGCTGTGGCAACAATGCGCGGTAAATCATACTTGCAAATTGGCTCAGTTTGTATGGGTATAGCAGGTTCGATTATTGATAGCGAGTTTTTGCAAGATTATCTAGGAATGCGTATGGAATCCGTTGATGAAACTGAGGTTATACGCCGTATGTCTGAGGGTATTTATGATGAAGCTGAGTATCAAAAAGCTTTGGCGTGGGTAAAAACAAACTGCAAACAAGGTATAAATGTTAACCCAGTTGAATTGCAAAAAGATGTAATTGAAAGTGAAAAAGATTGGGAATTTGTAGTTAAGATGGCATGTATCATTAAAGATTTAATGAACGGTAACCCTAACTTACCAGCTGGTTGCGAGGAAGAAATGCTTGGACACAATGCAATTGCTGCTGGCTTTCAAGGTCAACGCCAATGGACAGATTTTTACCCTAATGCTGATTTTCCAGAGGCTATGCTTAATACCTCGTTTGACTGGAATGGCGTGCGTGAACCATATGTGCTAGCAACAGAAAACGATGTATTAAATGGCGTTGGTATGATGTTTATGAAACTGTTGACAAATAAGGCACAAATATTTGCTGACGTGCGTACATACTGGAGCCCTGATGCGGTTAAAGCAGAAACTGGGCATGAGTTAACAGGCATTGCGAAAGAAAACGGTGGTTTAATACATTTGATAAATAGTGGTGCAGCATGCCTTGATGGTAGCGGTGCGGCAATTGATAGCAACGGCAATAACTGCATGAAACCTTGGTATGATGTTACAGAGCAAGATATGAAAGCGATAACTGATGCAACAGAGTGGTCCGCAGCAGAATTTGGATACTTCCGTGGTGGTGGTTATTCTTCGAGATTTTTAACAAATGCTGAAATGCCTGTAACGATGATACGCTTAAATTTAATAAAAGGCATAGGTCCAGTAGTGCAAATTGCTGAGGGCTGGACAATAAAATTACCAGAGGAAGTTTCAGATAAACTTTGGAAAATCACAAATTATACTTGGCCATGCACATGGTTTGTACCACGTACAACAGGTGAGGGTGCATTTGCAAGCGCATACGATGTTATGAACAATTGGGGAGCAAACCATGGTGCAATAAGCCACGGGCACATAGGTGCAGATGTTATAACTCTTTGTTCAATGTTGCGCATACCTGTTTCCATGCATAATGTGCCAGAAACTGATATTTTCCGACCAGCTTGTTGGAATGCTTTTGGTATGGATAAAGAAGGGCAAGATTATCGTGCTTGCGATAATTATGGTGCTTTATATAAATAATAAGTTGTGATTTGATACACTCCAACTTTTTATGTGTTTACACAAAAGGAGGTGCTTATGCTATGAAAAAAAGAGTGCTTGCGTTTGACTTTGGCGCTTCAAGTGGGCGTGCAATAGTAGGCGAGTATTGCAATGGAACGCTAAATTATAACGAAATACATCGCTTTGATAATAACGCTATTATGCATGGTGGAAAACTTTGTTGGAATTTTTACAGTTTATTAGAGCAAGTTTATATAGCTATAGATAAAGCTGGAAATGTGGATAGCATAGCCTTTGATACTTGGGGTGTTGATTATGGTTTGCTAGACACAGATGGAAAGTTGATATCTTTACCAGTTTGTTATAGAGATAAACGTACTGAGGGTATACTAGAAAAAGTTAGTAAAGTAATGCCATTAAAAGAGTTATATGCAAAAACAGGCACGCAGATAATGGAAATTAACACGTTAATGCAATTGTTAACTGAGGATTTAACAAAAGTGGAAACATTACTTTTTATGCCGGATTTATTTGCATATATGCTTTGCGGAAATAAAGTGTGTGAAAAAACTATTTTTTCAACCTCGCAAATGGCAGATTTAAACTTGCATGGCTTATCTAATGAAATTTTAGAAAAATTTGCGCTAAAAAAAGAATTGTTTGCACCAATAGTAAAAAGTGGTAGTGTTATAGGTGAGTATAAAGGTGCAAAGGTTATTGCAGTTGCAGGGCATGATACACAATCTGCCGTTGTGGCATTACCAACAAATAGTATTGATGTAGCGTTTTTATCTTGTGGTACTTGGTCACTGCTTGGTGCAGAAGTAGAAAAGCCAATTTTAACAGAAATTAGCTATAAAATGGCTTTTTCAAATGAATTAGGCGCAAATGGTAAAATTAATTATTTAACAAATATTACAGGGTTGTGGCTTATACAAGAGTGTCGTAGATATTGGAAAAAATCAGGACAAGCATATAGCTACACCGAGCTAGAAAAACTAGCAAATGAATGTACAATTGATGTACCAACAATAAACGTTGACGACCAAAGGTTTGCCACACCAAACGATATGCCAAAAAAAATAATAGATTACTGCACAGAGCACGGTTTATATAAACCACAAACAATAGGTGAAATATGTCTTTGTATATATAAAAGTTTAGCACATAAATACGCAAGCGCTTTAAGTGAACTTGAAAAAATAACAGGCAAAAACTTTACAGCTTTGCATATATTGGGTGGTGGTTCTCAGGCAAAATTGCTTTGCAGTTTAACTGCAAAATATTGTAATATACCAACATTTGCAGGCCCAGTAGAGGCGACAGCACTTGGGAATATTGTTGTGCAATTGCAAGCACTAGGCGCTGTTAAAAACCTTGAAGAAGGTAGGCAATTAATTGCAAATAGCAACTTAGTTGAAAGTATAAAGTAAAACCGTATTAATATATTTACATACATGATTTATTAAAAAAATGAGCGCCACGAAATATTTTTTTCGTGGCGCTCATTTTTTTTAACATATAGTTAATAAAATTAATTATATCAAATTGTATCAAAGTTAACTTTGTTAAAAGCACAAGGTGTGTCATGTTTGACCACCTTGTTTTAATTGAATAAGTGTTAAAATAGTTTTATTTAACTTTCATCAATTTCTGTAACTGCTATTGCAAAAAGTTCTTGGCTTTTTGTAGTTGTTTTTTGTTTCGCTGCAAATTTTGCATCAAATTCATCCAAACAACTTTCGTCAGGCTCTAGTGCGCTGCTAAAATGAATAACACCGTTTTTTATATTGTCAAGTGCACCTTCTTGCAAAGGCAAAGCCATAATTCCCTTATAATAGTTGTTATCAGGCAGAGCAATATTGTATTTTTTGCTACCCACAAAACCATAAGTTTCATAATGGTGAGGGAAGCCACCTATTATTATTGCCTTATACCCAAGTTTTTTTGCCTCTTCAATAGAATGGCTGATTAAAGCTCGGCCTAGACCTTTTCTGTGAAGGCTTGGTAATATGCCAACTGGTCCAAAAGTTATTGTTGGTATTTCTCTGCCATTCGTATCAACTACTTTGGATTTACTGTAAAAAATACTTCCTACAATTTCACCATTTAATTCCATAACAAAACTTAGCTCCTTGATAAAATCAGGGTGCTTGCGCAAGCAATGAACAATTAAATGTTCGTTACAGCCTGGTACGTATAAATTCCAAAAAGCTTCACGTAGTTGAGCCTCGGTTGCGGTATAATCTTTTGCTTGCTCTAGTCTTATAGTATAGTTCATTTGTTTTTCCTTTAATTACATGTTTTTTCGTTGTTCTTCTGTGTAGTAGTAGCCTGGGTTAAGTTCAAAAGCATTTTCGTTATAGCATAAATCTAATTGTCCTCTGCCTGACATTTTTAAATGCCTACCATCAAATTTATCTATGCGATAATTATCAAAAAAGCTATTCATGGTTTTGCGCATTTCATTTATTTTATTTTCATATCTAGGGTCGCAGATTGCATTTTTAGTTTCGTTTTTATCATTTATTAAATCATAAAAAATTTCTTCACCAGTTTCGTGGTTTTTAATATACTTATATTCAATGGTTCTTATCATTTGCACTATAGCATATTCATCGCAAATAAATATTTTTTCGTTGTTTTTATTTGCTTCACCAGTAAGATTTTTATAAAAACTTACGCCGGCTTGGTATTTTTCTGGTGTATAATCTATGTTTGCAATTTCTAAAATAGTGCCAAAAACATCAATGTGAGATTGCAAAGCATGCTCAACTCTATTAGTTTGTGCAATAAAAGGTGCTTTTATAATAAATGGTATCTTAACAGCTTCATCATACATGTTTGGGGGATATGTACCGTTGCCTTTACCCCAAACACCGTGGTGTCCCATGTTCATACCGTTGTCACCACTAAAAATAATAACCGTATCTTCGTAAGTGCCAAGTTTTTTTAGTTTATCTATAACTTTACCAATGTTTGCATCCAAAGCAGTAATTGCTGCAAAGTAACCTCTTAAGTTAGCAAGTCTATCTTCGTCGCTATGTGGAGCAGGTGCGCTTAAATTTTGGTTTTTGTGCAAAGGTAAATTTGGAACAGTGGTAAACTTGCAATTTTTGTATAAATCTAAATATTTTTTAGGGTGATGTTCTTCACCCCATGGTGTATGTGGTGCTGTAAAATGTAAACTTACGTAATATGGTTTATCTTGGGCGGAATATTCTTCTATAAACTCTATTGCTTTATCTGTTAATGTATCAGTTAAATAATTGCCTTCGTTAGAAAAAAACTTGCCATTTTCAAAAATTTCATGGTGAAAATAACTACCACCGCCAGTTGGTAGAGCAAACCATTTATCAAAGCCTTTTTTCTTATCAGCGTTGTTTCCCAAGTGCCATTTACCACTCAAAGCACAGTTGTAGCCATTTTCAGCTAGGTGTTCAATATATGTTTTTTGCCCTTCAAGGTATTCGATAGATTTATCAGGTTTAATAAAATGTTCGTGACCCGCCATTTCAGGGAAAGCTGCTGTATCTATGCTACCTTTTTTAAGCCAATCGTGTATGCCGTGTGCAGAGGGCATTCGCCCAGTAACAATGCTTGCTCTAGCTGGCGAACAAACAGGGCTAGCACAAAAAAAGTTATCGTAACGCACACCGTCTTGAGATAGTTTATTTAAATTGGGTGTTATAATATCACTATTGCCAGCGCAGTTCATTGCCCAAGCTCCTTGGTCATCTGTTAAAATAAAAATTATATTTGGTTGTTTAGGCATAGTTAAAATGTCCTTTCGTTGGCATAAGCGAACAAGTGTTATCCGAACCCGTATAATACTTGTTCGCTTATGTATATACACCTGAAATTTGAGTTGCAATTACGCATGCTGCACTCAACCATTAAAAACACAAGCAAAATTTTACACGTTTTTTAGAAAGAGTGTGAAATTTGCGATATCTTTTCAAGTATATATTATGGCTATTTGAATGTCAATTTATATTATGAATTTCTACTATATAATCAATTTATGGCACTAAATTTGTAACTTATACATCACTCAAAATGTCAAATAGCAATGCAGAAAAAATCTTTATCGTTGCTTTTTGCAGTGTGGTTTTAAAATATAAAGTATTTTCTGTGGTTGCTATTAATATATATTAATGAATCAAAAAATATTTATATTTTGAGAATAGTTAAATTGCGTGAATTTAATTAAAAGAAAATGGATAAAAGATGCTAATAATATGATGAGTAGTAAAATAAATGTTTGATGTTTTAAGAATAGATTATCATTTTTAAGAATATAGTGTATCAAGCTATGTGAAAGGGGCGTTATAAATGGAACTTAAAGTATTTCGTGATTCTCTCTGGGCGGCAGGGAGCTCGTGCACAGTTAAATCTGAAATTTCTATAGAAGCAGAGATATTAATATCAGATTATTTACCGCAGGTGTTTAAAATTGTTAAAACTTTTGTAAAATTGGTAGTATTACAAAAACACATGCAACAAGGTCGATTAATGTTAGATGGATACTTGAGATGTGTGGTGTATTACCAAGGGGAGGATGGCAAAGGCCTTTGCCAAACAGAGCAAAAAGTACCGTTTACTAAAGCTTTGGATATTCCACAGTTTGAGTTTTCTACTTGGAGCGCTATTATTGGTGGAGAAGTTGAGTATTTAAATTGCAGAGCAGTTAATGGTAGGCGAATAGAAATAAGAGGTGCGTTTGGGTTATCTGCTACAATAAATACGCAAATACAAAAAGAACTTGTTAGCACACTGGCAGATTGTGGCGTGCAACAAAAACAAGTAACTTTGCAAGGCGTTAAAAACATTGCGTGTGTTGATAAGCTTATTACTACTGAAAACGAATTTGTTTTTTCAGAAACACCATCTTGTGTACTGGATATCTCTGGTACAGGGCAATGCAAAGATATTAAACTTGTTTTAGGTAAAGCGGTTATAAAAGGTGAAGTGCAGGCTGTTATAACTTATCGCTCGCAAAGTGAAGGGTTAAAAAGTCAAGCAGTGCAATTGCCAATTAATTATATTTTAGATATTGATGGTATAACAGATGATTGCATTTGCAAGTGCATAATAGAACCAGTTGGTTTTACAATGGTAACAAATGACGATACAGATGCACAAACACAACTATCAGCAACAGTTATTTTACATGTATACGCTATGCGTAAATATGAAATTAACGCAGCGTCGGATGCTTTTTCCACAAAATACGAAACGGAAGTTATAAAGCAAAGCTTGGTTTCAGAGCAATTTGTTAAAGAACTGGACGAGATACACGAAGTTTCGGTTATCGGCCAACTTTCTGATGAAAATTCAGAACTTATTGCGTGTTTTGTAAACATGTCTAGCGCTGAGGTTACTCAAACTGAACTAGGAACAGCAATTTGTGCAAAAGGTATGCTTACAATACTATGCAATAATAGCATACAAGAAATTGAAAACATTGATAAGGTGTTTGAGTTATGCATGCCAATAGATATGCAAACCACAGCGGAAAATATACATCTTGAAAGTTGGCTATTTGCGGATGTTATACAGTGCAATATAAGTACAGGTCAACTGGAAGCAAAGGTACAAGTTAACGTGCAGGGAATGCTTTTAAAAAGAGAAAATACATTTGTGCTTGCTGATGTTGCAATCGGCGAAGAATGGATGGTGGAAGATCCAGATATTTCATTACGAATATACTATGCTGAAATGGGTGAGAATGTATTTGATATTGCAAGAGATTATCATATTTCGCCAAGTGATATGATGTGTGTAAATGGCCTAGAAAAAGAAGTTTTACAAACAGCGAAACGTCTTTTAGTGCCAAGCGTAAGCTGAGGAGGAAAAAATGGAAATGAACACAATTTATCAGGAGATAAGCACACGTACAGGTGGAGATATTTATGTGGGTATAGTAGGGCCAGTGCGTAGTGGAAAAAGTACGTTAATCAAACGATTTATGGAAACAATAGTTTTGCCAAATATTGATAACCCTGCTGTGCGTGCACGTGCAAAGGATGAACAGCCACAATCTGCTGCTGGGCGCACAATAATGACAACAGAGCCAAAGTTTATCCCAGAAAAAGCAGTTAAAGTTGAAATGGGAGATAATGCCTCTTTTATGATACGACTTGTAGATTCAGTCGGCTATATGGTGGAGGGGGCGATGGGACATCAAGAGGGCGATAAACCACGCATGGTTAAAAGCCCGTGGTTTGAGGAGGAAATACCGTTTGATCTCGCTGCAGAAACAGGGACGCACAAAGTTATTTGTGAGCACTCAACAATAGGTATAGTTGTAACTACAGACGGCACAATTAGCGATATACCAAGGGGAAACTACGAAAAAGCAGAGGAACGTATTATTGCAGAACTAGAAAATATTAATAAGCCGTATGTAATTTTACTAAACTGCACAAACCCTACCTCAGCAAACGCAAAAACTCTTGCTAAAGAAATGGAAGAGAGATACCATAGGGCGGTTTTGCCAGTTTCGTGTATTGATTTGCAAGCTGAAGATATAGAGATAATTTTGCAAAAAGTGCTATATGAATTTCCTGTTAAGCAGTTGGATTTTGCCATGCCTCGTTGGGTAACTATGCTTGAAAATGAGCATTGGTTGCAAAAATCTATATATGAAGCCGTTATGAAATATGCTGAAAGTGTAGAGCGCATGAAAGATGTTGCACAGCAAGAAGGCATTGTTTGTGATGCTGTTGATAGTTCGCTCGTGGCACAAATGAACCTAGGTAAGGGCACTGTTAAGATTAAAGTAGAGCTAAAATCTGAAATGTTTTATACTGTGCTTGGTGAGCAAACAGGGCTTGATATTTATGATGAGGCAAGCATGATGCCGTGTATAATAGAGCTTGCAAAGGCTCAGCGAGAATATGCAAAAATCAAAAGCGCACTCGAACAAGTTGAGGCGACAGGTTACGGCATAGTTATGCCAACTATTGAAGAATTACACCTTGAAGAACCAGAAATTGTAAAACAAGGTGGGCGATATGGTGTGCGTTTGCGTGCTAGTGCGCCATCATTACACTTTGAAAATATCAAACAAAAGCATAGCATTTCAAAAAGGAAGTTGCGTAAAATCTTACATAACAACGTACAATGTCGAACTGTTGCTAATAGCGTAACAGCGTTTTCGTAAAGGCATCTGCTTGTGATTAACAGGCAGGTGCTTTTGCTTTTAGGTGCTCGTGTTTTTTGCTTCAAAATAGCAAAAATAAGTTTGCACATTTGCGTTGAATCTCTCTTTTTAATATAATTAAGCCAAAGAGAGGTGCATCCGTATGTTCGAAAAAAACTACCACTTATATTTAAGTGCCGAGGAACACAAACTAGCTTTTGAGGCATTAAACAATCTTAGAAATGCTTTAATAGAACAAGGAAGATATACAGATGCCGTAGATGAGCTTATCTTCAAATTAGCAACAGCCAAACAAAAAGCATATAAAATTAAATACGTGTAAAATATATTATTTGTACGCCACTTATTTGTAACAACGAAAGTTGTTTATAGATAGGTGGCTTTTTTTGTTGCAATTTTGAGTGTTATACAGAAGTTCTGTATTCACATATATAGTAAACCGAAAGGAGGTTTAGAAAATGTCAGACTGCAAAGTAATTACAATGGCAAACCAGAAAGGAGGTGTTGGAAAAACCACAACGACAGTTAGTTTAGGTATAGGGCTTGCTAAACAAAACAATAGAGTTTTATTAGTTGATGCGGATGCACAAGGCAGCTTAGCATTATCGCTTGGCATTCAATTCCCTGATGATTTAGAATACACTTTAAGCAATAACTTGCAAAATATAATGGATGATAAACCCATTGATATTAATAAGGGTATTATAAAACATTCAGAGGGCGTTGACTTAATGCCAAGTAATGTAGAGCTTTCAGGAATGGAGCTTAGAATGATTGGCGCTATGAGTAGAGAGCAAATATTAAAATCATATATTGAGCAAGTGAAACCAAAGTATGACTATGTTTTAATAGATAGCTCACCTTCGCTTGGCGTACTAACCATTAATGCTATTACAGCTGCGGATAGTGTAATTATACCCACCCAACCACATTTTTTATCAGCTAAAGGTTTAGAGCTTTTGCTTAAATCTATTAGTAATGTGCGAAAGCAAATAAACCCAAAACTAAAAATTGATGGTATTTTAATGACCATGGTAAACAATCGCACCAATTTTTCTAAGGACATCATAAGTATTTTGCGTGGGCAATATGGTGAACGAATAAAAGTTTTCGATACTGAAATACCTTTATCAATAAGAGCAGTTGAAACTTCTGCCGAGGGTAAAAGCATTTATTCTTTTGATAAAAACAGTAAAGTGGCAAAAGCATATGAGAATTTCACCAATGAAGTGATAAATGTAGAAAAATATCGCAGCCATAAACTTACCCAAGATGTGCGATAAAAGAGGTGTTAAATTGATGAAAGTTAAAGAATTCGAGTATGGTGGAAAGCACTTTATCCCATTAAGAAAGTTTAATGCAAGAGATTGCGATTTTCATAAAATTACTCGAAATTTGCGCACAGACAAAGAATTAGGTTTTTTCGTTGCCAATTATCATAATAGTCAGAAGTTTGAGTATTCATACGAAGGCTTTTACAAAGCGTATGGAAGTAAAGATTGTGATGTTTTTAGATGCAAGGAAAACGGAAAACTATATATCCCTTGTATGTGCGAATTACAAAACTATGAGCAAAAAGAAAAAAACCATGAAAGATGAGGTGAGCATTTGAAAAGTAACGCAAACAAAGTTATGCTAAGGGCGTATGATGAAATTTTTGAAACCGATGAAAGTAGAGCTGAAAAAAGCCTTTCAAAGATTAGAGATATACCACTCAGCGAAATTGATGACTTCCCAGACCACCCATTTAAGGTGCGTGATGATGACGATGATATGATTCAATTAGTAGAAAGTATTAAAAATCGTGGAATTATCACACCTGTCACTTTAAGGTTAAAAGAAGATACAGAGAGCCTCTGTGGCAAACGTTATGAATTAATTTCAGGACACAGACGAAAGCGAGCTTGCGAAATAGCAGGTTTTGATACTTTAAAAGCAGAAATTAAAGAAATTGATAGAGATGAAGCTGTTATATTAATGGTGGATTCTAACCTACAACGCTCCACAATTTTGCCGAGCGAGAGAGCTTTTTCGTATAAAATGAGGCTTGAAGCGATGAAAAGGCAAGCTGGCAGACCAAATGAAAATAATTATTCCCCAGTGGGGAACAATTTGCAAGGTGTGAAATCTTCTAATGTTTTAGCGGAAGAATTAGGTGAAAGTAAAAATCAAATATTTAGATATATCCGTCTAACAGAGCTAATACCTGAAATATTAGAAATGGTAGATGAGCGAAAAATAGCATTTCGCCCTGCTGTTGAGCTTTCATATTTAGCCGATAAAGAGCAATATTCGTTGCTTGATACTATGGAGTGCGAAGATTGTACACCGTCTTTAGCACAAGCTATAAAAATGAAAGAGTTTTCTAAAAATGGCAAACTAAATGATGATGTAATATTGTCAATTATGTCAGAGCAAAAGCCAAATCAAAAAGAGCAATTCAAAATCCCAAGAGATAGCCTAAATAAATATTTCCCTGTGGGGACGCCCGTAGAAAAAATGACTGAAGTTATATTAAAATCATTGGAGGAATATCAAAAAAGGCAAAAACAGCGCAATATGGGTGACCGATAAACTTCACTAAAAGGGCGTAGTGTACCCTTTTGACAGTGAGGTTTATTTTTTTTGCTTTTCCCCCTTCACACTACCCCCTTTATTACCAGCTAACTTACCGAAAAAAGAAATTAATATTTACAGTGTTGATAAACGCTGTGTTCTTAGAAAAATAGCAGTTAATTTGTTTTTCGGATGGTAAGTAATAAAACGCTGAATTATAGTTGAATGTTCACTTGAAATGTTTGAGTAAATTGAGCGGTTATGCTACCAACCACTCAATTTTTATTGGAAAATATTTTTGACAAAGAAAATAAAAGTGTGATTGATTTTTGGACATAATAATACCATAGAAAGGTGGTTTTATTATGCCTCAAATTATTCCAATTAAAGAATTAAAAAATATAGCACAAATTTCTAATATGTGTAGCCAAACAAAAGAGCCAATTTATATCACCAAAAATGGTTATGGTGCAATGGTTATAATGGATGTAGCTGTTTATGAAGAGAAAATGGCAATGCTTGATGTTTATGCAAAACTTGCACTTGCAGAAAATCAAATTAGAGAAGACAATGTGCTTGATGCAGATAAAAACTTGCAAGCACTAAGAAATAAATACAATGTATAAACTTATTATTTCATCTATTGCAGCTGAAGAGTTAGAAAAAATAATTCAGTAGAATAGAACACACATTAGAACAAAATATCCAAAGCTACAAACCCCAAAAAGTTTGTGGCTTTTTTTATTGGAGGAAATATGGAAACAGAAAAAAGAATGGCTGGCGACTATGAAATTATAAACGCTATTCACATTGGTGATAAAGAAATTGTTTTAGGCGAAA
>CAYJKG010000007.1:0-91192 GCA_964370685.1 uncultured Faecalibacterium sp.
TATTCTATGATGTTGATATGAGCCGTATGTCTTTATATGGTGGCGATAAATACCTAGAGGAAGTATCTGACGGTGTATTTAAAGTTATACCTTTAGCAGATGGCACAACACCTGATTGGACAGACCGCTCTGACGTTTGCCCAGGTAACTTCTCCGTTTGGTGTGTTCTTGCAGAGGATTTCCAATGGGAAAGCTACAGCGAAAGCTTAGAAGCTAAACTTTCTCTAGATGATGTTTATGCACCATACGTGCCTGAAAATGTATTCCCATCAAGTGCTTTTACAACAGCTGAAGAAGCTGAAATTCTTGCAAGATACCGCACAGATATCGTTGAATATATGGAAGCAACTTCTGCTAATTTTATCACAAATGGTTTTACCGATGCAGAGTGGGATGAATATGTTCAAGGTTTATACGATTTGCGTTTGCAAGATATGCTTGATGTATGGCAAGCAGTGTTTGATCGCTCAGGTTCATTTGCTTAATTATTATTAAAACATTTTTAGCATACTTGTCGCAAATTAAAGACAAGTATGCTAAAATATTATAATGAGAAAATATAATGTGGAGGCAGTATGAAAAAATTACAAAACTTTTTTAAAAACAGTACTTTTTATAAAATATTGTTTTCATATGTTTTTTTATTAATGATACCAATATTTGCATTTTATGTTTTTTTTGATAATGAAGTTGTGCCCTTGTTTGAAGATACAATAAAAGAAAATGATATGCAATCTTTGTTGATATTGCAGGAAAGTTATGATTCGTATTTTTTACAAATAGAAAGAATTACACAGCAAATTGTACAGACTGAAAATTTTGATTTGAAACCTAATATAATAGATGTTGAAAGCTCCTTGAGAATTATTTCTGAACTTTCAGATTATGTAGCAGTTACGCCATTTTTAAGCGAAATGGTGCTTTATTTGCATGGTGATGAATATATTTACACCTCGCAAAGTACAGCACCAATAAGCTCTTTTTTTGATAGTAATTTTAAGCAAAGCAATATTTCATCTGAAGTGATGGAGTCATATTTTTTAACTACGCAACCAAATTCTATTATTTTTCACGATACAGTAAATATATTTAGCAAAAAAATTAATGCCACAATTTTAATAAGGCAAATATATCCTTATACACTTGATAAAAGTGTCACAATTGCATATTATATTGATAGTGATGAGTTGCGAGAATTAAGCAACTCAAAGGCGAATATGGGCAAAAATTATTTTGCTTATAACGAAGATGGAGCACTTATTAGTTATGAAAGTAGCGAAGAATTATTTTTATATTTAAAAGAGCAAAATTATTCGGAAATAATTGAACAAATGAATAATAATGTGTTTGAGCTAAATGGCGAAACATACATAGTTAGTGATGTGAAATCGCCAACTACAGGTATGCACTATATATCATACACGCCAATAAATGAATTATATAAAACCTTAAATACCCTTAAACAAAATATATTACTTATTGCTTTAGTGGGCATTTTAGTTGGTTTTTTAGCCATTGTATATTTTATGAACTCTAATTACAAGCCATTAAAAAAATTGCGTGAAGAAGTGTTGGAGATTTTCCCAGCTAAAAATTTAAATGTGGATGATATACAACAAATTTCTCGTGGTATACGCTTGCTTTATGAGGAGCATCAAGAACATCAGGCACAAACAAAAGCACTAGAGCGCAATGCATTTTTGCTTGATATTTTACATGGTACAGCAGTAGAACCAGCAAAAAAATTAGATGAATTTGATATTGAATTTGAAAATAAATATTTTTTTGTTATATGTATAAGGTTAAAAGGCGATATTAAAAATCTTGCGGAAATCATTGAACTAGATAAATATTTTAACAGAGCAGTAGATGGCTACATGATAATGGGTGTGCACCACACAAAACATTATTTTATTGCAAATCCTAAAAATAACAACAATACGTTGAAAATACTTGAAAAAATACATTCTAAGCTATCAAGTGCTTTGCCTAATTTAACAATAACCTTAGTAGCTGGCAAATGTTATAATGGGATAGAGAACATATCAAGCTCGTACTATGGTGCGATTGCCGCAACAGATTATAGTTTTGTTATGGGAAACAATCGTATTATTTTAGAAGAAAATTTACAAGTTGATAACAGCCTCTCTTTTGAATTTCCGCAAACTATCTTTGAAAAATTGGAAAACGCTCTTTCTCAAGGTAAAACAGAGGCTTTTTATCCTGCATTAAACGAATTAGTAGAATATTTAAAACAACCGAAGTTGCCTTTATATCACGTGCGTAGTGTCGCATATAAAGCTTTAAATACATGCATACAAGTTATGCAAAATTTTGGTGATAGAAATTTTTGCAAAAACATTGCTAACGAATATAGTGTTACATTGTCGGAGTTTGAAACCTTAGATGAGCTTATTAATGCTGTGCAAAATATAGGTTTAAACATCAGCTATTATATAGTGCGTAATTTATTGCATAGTGAAAATAATTTATCTGAACGTATGAAACAATATATAAGGGATAATTATTTTGATGCGTCTTTTTCAGTACAAACAGTGGCTGATAATTTTGATATGTCACCTGTTAATATAAGTCGATATTTTAAAAAGACAACAGGTTTTACAATAATTGAATATTTAACAGAAGTGCGCATGAGTAGAGCAAAAGAACTATTAAAAGAAAACCATTTAACCCTAGATGAAATTGTAGAAAAAGTTGGTTACCTTAATACCTCAAGTTTTATACGAAAATTTAAACAGTTATATGATGTTACACCTAGGCAATATATGCTTTAAAAGAGAGGTAAAATTATGTTAAATGATATAAATTCGCAAAACTTAATAGATGAGATACACCCATTAAAGGCAGCAATATTATCACAAAAAGGCTCTTTTGCATGCAGAAGAGCTTTAGGCGAGGGCTATTATGATAGTGCAAAAAACCGCACATATGTTGCATGGAACGAAAAAGGAATGGATATATATTTAGCGTTTTATGACTATAACACACAAAAGTGGTCAGAGCCTGAATTTGTGTGGCAGTGTGATTTGTTTGGACGCTGGGAATATCATGATTATATAACAATTGTTCAAGGTACTAATGGTGAACCTTTGCTAATTTACCATATACATTCAAAACGTGCATATATTATCAAAAAAAATGAGCAAGGGGAGTGGCAACACACACAAATAAGCGATGATGAAAACGCTTATCCAGCGCCTATTGTCTATAAGGATACTATATATTATTTTTACTCTAAAAACAAAGAGATAAGCTATCCTTATCGTCCATTGCGTTTTATGAAATCCTCAGATAATGGCGATACGTGGTCAACACCTAGAGATGTTATTGATAGCGGAAAAAACACGCTGGATAAAGTTGATGAAGTTTACCAATCTAGCGTGATTTTTGCACCAGCCAATGAACGTTTTCCGGATAGATTTATTATAACTTATACTATGTGGGGTGGCAAAAAACACGCTTGGTGCGGTAAAGGGGCGTTTTGCATTTTATTTTATCCACATGACGAAAAATGCTACACACCAGACGGCAAATTAATTGGTGATGTAGTTGACTTTGAAGCGATGAGCAAAAGCCCTTGCGCTTATGTCGGCAGTATTTCAAAATTCGATGAATATAGACACTCTACATATCCACCAGTACCGCAATATGATGCTGATGGCAACCCATTGATGGTATATGGCGTTAGGGATGAAAACGAACAAGGTTTATATTATACAGTTTTTAAAAATGGTGAATGGCAAACAAGTTGCATTAGCAAAGATATGTGGAATATAAAGGACGTTCAGCGTGTTGGAGATAGGCTTGATTTAGCTGTACCACATGGTGATAAAATTGTAATTTGGTCAAAAAAAGATAATGAAAAAGAATTTATAATTACATCTGTTACAAAGATACCACATGCAAACGAAAGTGATTCAATACCATATTTGAATTTTATAGATGGTGAAAAACCACAAAACAAATTATTGCTTGGCCCTATACATGTTGCTGATATCGCAGGTTACTGCGAGGGCAAATGGCCAGTTGCAGTTTTGGGTGAATAAAAGAGAGTGAATTTATGAATACACAAAATAACTTTGCAGAGGTATTAACCCTTAACTGGAAAACGGTTTTAAGTGATGATGGAAAAGCAGATTGGACTAAAAACTGGACTCTAGACGGTGAAAACAGCCGTGTTTATAACCACCCAAGATTTGGCATGGAAGTGTATTCTGGTGCACGTATTCTACACGATGCTGATCACACTGTGCTTTGGACTAAAAGCGAATTTAGCGGTGATGTTAAAATTAGCTATGAGTATACAAGATTAGATAACGCTGAGCGCTGTGTGAACATTATGTATATGATGGCTACTGGCGGCGAACATGATAATTATGAAAGTGACATTAGCAAATGGGCAGATTTACGTAAAATACCAGCTATGCGAACATATTTTAATAACATGAACCTTTATCATATTTCATATGCAGCTTTTGGTATGGACGATACTTCACGCTATATACGTGCAAGGCGATATTGTTGCACTGAGCAAAATGGCCCCATACAAACACCAGATTACGACCCTGAAGATTTTTTTGCACCTATGCAAGTACACAATTTAACTTTTATAAAAAAGGGAGATATGTTGTATTTTCATATTAAAAATGATGAAAAAGAAAAACTGTGCTCGTGGCAATTGCAAGATGGTGGAGAATTAACAAAAGGTCGCATAGGTTTGCGCCAAATGTTTACACGTAACGCAAGGTATAAAAACATAGAAATCTGCACTTTGAGTGAAAGTTAATAATAAATTTTGTGAATTGATAATTAGAGTTAAGTGAATAATATTTTTATTTTGTATTGAATAAAAGGAGTTTTTTTGATGAAACAACCTAATATTTTAATGGTTTTTCCTGATCAATTTTCACCAAGAGCACTAGGTTTTAAAGGTGATATGCCAGTACACACACCAAACCTTGATGCCTTTGCAAGCGAGGCATTAGTGCTTGAAAATGCATTAAGTAACTTACCGATTTGTAGCCCCTACAGAGCTATGATGATGACTAGCCGTTATCCTTGGAAAAACGGCGTTACAGCTAATTGTAATACAGCTCGTTCTAAATATGGCATGTACTTAAAACGTAACGAAAAATGTCTAACAGACGTACTTGCTGATAATGGATATGATGTTGGTTACATAGGTAAATGGCACTTAGACCCGCCTGAAAAATCACACTTGCCATATATATCAGGCTGGCGAGAATTAGATGCTATTTGGGATAGTTATACTTTAAAACAGCGTCGCCATGGCATAAATTTTTGGCACGCATATGGTGCTGATGATAATCACCTTGCGCCACATTATTGGCATTGTGATGCGCCAGTTGAAGAAGTTATACGCCCAAAATGTTGGTCAGTTGAGCACGAAACAAATGTTGCTATTGATTATATAAAAAACAAAAATAACTGCCGTGATGAACAAAAGCCATTTATGCTGTTTTTAGCGCACAATCCGCCACATAACCCTTATGATGCTGTACCAGAAAAATATTTAGATTTGTATAAAGATAAAGATATTAGTGAGCTATTAACATGCCCAAATGTTATGTATGAAAACCCTCCAGAAACAGCAGATAAAAAAAGTGACAACGGTGGCGAACGTGCTCAAAAAGCTATAAGAGGATACCTAGCAGCAGTTAGCGGAGTTGATGAACACTTTGGAAAAATTATACAGACACTAAAAGATGAGGGTGTTTATGATGATACTATCATTATATTTACGTCTGATCATGGCGATTTAATGGGTAGCCATAACCTAATGGGTAAAAATTCATGGTTTAGCGAAAGTTTTAAGGTGCCTTTTATAATACGTTACCCAGAAAAAATAAAACAAGGTAATAGTGATTTTGTTTTTAATACACCAGATATTATGCCAACTTTACTAAACCTTTGTGGTTTAGGCGAAAAAATACCAAGTAGTGTGCAAGGCGAGGATAAAACTAAATATTTAAGTGGTAATAATAATGGCGATGACACGAATGGTTTATATTTTCATTTCAATGATTGGGAGCACGCAAGAGGCTTAAAAACAAAACAATTTACTTTTGTAGCAGAAATTAATTTTGCCCTTGAAGAAAAATTTTATTTATACGATGATATTAACGACCCATGGCAACTAAAAAACATAGCTGACGAAAACCCGGAAATTTGTAAGGAACTACATGCAGAAGTGTTAAAACAGTTAGATGTCTTAGAGTATGACAGAATGTGATAATTAAATACTAACTTGCGAAAAAGCAATTATTTGCTTTTTCGCAAATGGAGAGTTATTATGGAAATAGTTGTAAACAATAAAACTTGCAAAGTTAATGTTACTAACAGTAAAATTGAACACACAAAAAAACATTATGTAACCATACAAGCATTAAAGTGGGATTATGAAAAAGGGGCTAGTTTAAGCTTTAGTTTGCCAATTAATACGCAGAGCACACAAAGGAGCAAAGGTTTTTTTTGCTATATATATAGCGAAAAAGCAACGAATGATATTTTTAGGTTTAACTTTGGTTTTAATAGGCAAATTTTGCAGTATTTTGATTATGTTATAAATTTTACAGGCTATAAAAGGATAGCTATACCATATAAGAGAGGAATGATAGAGGGCGAATTTGTACCATACTTAGAGGATTTTAGCGTTGAATATTCAGGTTCTGGCAGTGGTTCTTTATTTTTGGATGGTTTTAATTTTGAGGAAGAGCTTAATCCTTTAATGACATACTCTGCTCATTGTGCGCAGATACCTCATTTGAAAAAGCATACAAAACGTGGTGTTTCAACACAAATACAAAAAAATAAATATCTTGCTATGAAACCGCTTTTTCCCTTGCCTTGTGAGATAACAAAAGAGCAAATACGCTCGTTTGAAACAATTATTGAACGTTACAAAACTTTTATTATCGAAATTGACACCTCTCAATATGAACCACATGTAGTGCCACAAGATGTAAAAGGTGCAGTAGCTAAATATGGCATACATCGCAAAGGCTCACTCGTTACAGGTAAAATGTTTAAAAATACTGTTGATGTACCGTTTATTAAGCTGATGAAATCCGTAGCGATTAAATATGTTGAAACAAATGAGGTTGAATACAAAGAGCTATATGTTGATATGCTTCATCACTTGCGTGACGTTGCACCTAGTAAGATTGATTGGTATTGTGGACGAGGCCTTGCAACGAGTATGCTCTTAATGCAAGATACTTTAAAAACAGATGGAATATTACAAGAGTGGAGTGCATATTTAAAACGTGTTTATTATTTTGCAAAAATATATGAGATAACTTCTTCTGGTGGAATACCTGCAAGCGAATTTGAAAATACTGATGTTACAGGTACAGAGTTACCGAGCTTATTAGTTTGTATTTTATTAATGGAAAATACTACAGAAAAAGTTCGTGATATGCAATGCTTTTTGCAGTATATTGAGAAAAAATGCCTAGGATTTGCGCCAGGTTTAACATCTGGATATAAACCAGACGGCACGGCTTTTCACCATTGCACTTATATAAAGCAATATGAAATAGTACCGAATTATGCTTTATCTCGTGTTATGTTAATATTAGCAGATACAGCATTTAGTATGAGTGAAAAAGCGATTGAGCGTTTTAGATATGTGCTCGAAACAGAATTTATGATATATAGCGGTGGGTATGAAACCTTTTCTTTGTGTCAATATGGCTATGGTTTTTCACACATTAAATTTAAAGGTTTAAAAGAGTTTGGTCGCAATGCAAGCATGTTAGAATTTGCATATACAGCGAAAGCAACAGGTGATAATCGCTTAGCTAGTATGTACATGTACTTTGCTCAAAACCACAAGTCCGAAATTGAAAGTGAAATTTACAAAGAGCTAAAGTCAAAAGGTCATAAACCATTAACACAGCTAGATGCACATAAAACTTTAACATATGTTGCGGCTGGTATACACAGGCGTGGTGATGATACTATGCTTGTGCGCGGGTATAGTAAATATGTCTTAGCTATGGAAATTTGGCTAGAAACTATGGACGATAGCTCAAGATATAGTGCTTTTGCGTTATTTAGAAATTTTGGGTTTTTAGAATTATTGAGAAAACCAATTTTTGATGCTGGCGTTAATAATGGGATTTTATTTAATGAAGGTTTTGATTACAGGCGTTTTGCAGGTACAACTGTGCCTATAATCCCATTATCTCAATTAAAATCTAAGGTGAGCATAGTTGAGGACGAAGGTGCAGAATGGGTGTTTTCTGATCAAGGTTTTGTTGGTGGTTTAGATAAAAGCGATAATAATGGCATATTTGCACTTAAATTGCAAGGTCCACCTAAGTACAAACTTGAAAATTACTTTGCTAATAAAACATATCATTTTTTTGATGGTGTGGTTTTATGTCTTGGCAGTAATATACGCAACAATTCTGGATATGAAGTTGAAACTATATTGTTTCAAGAAAATGGCAGTGGTTCGATAAAAAAGGCGAATGTATTAATAGATAAGCATAACAATGGATACTATGTTTTTGCAAATCAAGCGTTAAGTTATTATAACGAAAAAGTTTGTTCACGTGATATTATGGATAGATACGATATTTGTGGTGATAACACTTTTGCTGTTTTAAAGCATGGTATTAAACCTATAAATGCAAGTTATGCATATGTGGTAAAACAAAACACAAGCATGGAACAAATGTTAAATTGTAATTTTGAAAACGAATTTGAAATAATTCAACAAGACGAAAACGCGCATATAGTTTGCTATAAACAAAGCAAAAACTTTGTGTTGTTTGAGCATGATTATAATTTAAATGATGAATTAATTAGTATAGTTACAGAACCATGCATTATTTCGTATACAAAACTTACAGATAATTTATATAATTTTACAATATGTGACCCTGATTTACGCTTTTTTATTGGGGAGACAGATAATTATGATTTAGAGCGTAAATTTGAGGATAAATCTGTTTATGGCAGACATTGGATTGATAATGAAAGTATGCCATCGCGTGTTTGTGTTGTTTTAAATACTGAAGTTGACGATATAAAAATAATAAATGGTAATGCTAATATAATGCAAAATGGTAGCAAACAAGCAATATTAGAGTTTAATTGCAAACATGGCTTAACCACTGAAATAGAAATAAAATGTAAGAACTAAAATATTAATTATTATTGAGGTTTTATATTATGAAAAAAACAAAACTAGATATACAAAAATACCTAGATATACGCAGTAAAAATTCTGTGCAAAATAAAGTTACAAAAGGCTTGTTTTGCTTTAGCGGTGAAGATATACCTACAGAAATTACTGCAACAAATAGTACAATAAATATAAGCCCACGGCATTATATAGAAGAAAAAAGCTCATTGCAATGGTGTTATAAACAAAAAGCAGAGCTTATAATAACAAAAGACTTTGATGATTTAAAAAATGAAATTACCATGCTGGAAGAGCCTTGTGGTAATAAACGTGCTAATTACAATTTAGTAAAAGCATTTACTATGTTTATTTATAGTGAGCAGATTACCAACCACACATTAGAGGTTAATTTTTATAAAGCAGAAAAATTAGTAGCGAGTTTTCCTATTATTATTAATTTTGAAGGTTGGCAAGAGGTTACTATGCCGTACAACTCGCATATGATGTACTGCACAGTTGTAGAAAGTTTTGATGTGATTAAAATTTGTTCGCAAGATAACATTGGCACATTGTATTTTGATAAACTTAACCCAGTTAGTGGGCTAGATATACGTGCACCAAGGCATAAAAAGCATTTACCTTTAAATAGATATTCGCCTGCGCGCCGTTTATATAACCACAGCAACTTTGCAAGTGATTGGGCAAATATACCGCTTATGCCTTTAGGGGAGGAGCTTGCACAATGTGAGATTGATAAAATAACAAATAACTATATGTTGCGCTTTGCAAAAGTATATCAGCCAAACGAAAGTGATGTTTTAGCATTGCAAAATCGTTTTGAATTATTTAATATAAAAGAGATTGAAGGCTGTATAACTGGCATATTTTTAAATAATAAAACTAGTGGTGAAATTAACGAGTTTTGTGCAGATGTTGCCGCAGCTTATGTAATGTGTAATAACCCAATACATAAAGAAATTTTGTTAAACATGGGTACACTTGCAGTTGCACATTCTACAGACCAATGTTATTATGTTGATTGGTATAATGGTAGAGGTTTAGCTACAGCTGTGCTAGTGTTTAAACAAAAACTTATAGCAAAAGGTATATTTAATAAAGCTTTGCGATTTTTGCGAGATGGGTATGTATTTGAGCGTTTGTATGATTTAACCACAAACGAAGGTTGGTTTTTTACTGAAAAGGAAGATACTGACACTATAGGCACTTGCATACCTTTTTATATTGCGATTATTTTATGCCACGACGATAAAAAAGAAATGATGCGTGATTTTCTATATTTTAAACAATATATAGAAAAACGTGTACTACAAGCATCGCCTAGTATAGATGGCTATTTGCCTGACGGAACCTCGGCGCATCATGCTAACTTTTTACCGGGGTACCACATGACATCAGCAGATGGAATGAGCGCAGTTATAGCTGTTTTGTGTGGCACTAAGTTTGAAATAAGCGAAAGTGCATTTAGCTTTTATAAAACCTTGTTACTTACTGAAAGTTATTGGCGCAGCGGATATTATCAATCGCTATCACTATCACATATAAAAATGAATACCGAAACAGCTTTACGCTGTGATTATGTGGGTGTAGCAGCACTATATGCGCCAAAAGGAATTGATGAAGATTTAGCCTCGTTGTATCTTGGTTGTGCTTTGTATGATGATGAAGAACAAAAATCTGAAATATATAGGCAATTATCAATTAAAGGTTATACACCTTTTGTAAGGACTAACGGACATAAAACATTATCATCAACAGCACAAGCGGTGCATAAAAATAACGGCAAAACAGTTTATTTAAAAGGGCACAGCCGATATATTTTTGGTATGGAAACATGGTTTACACAGGGAAATGCATTTCCTTATTTTAAAAGCTTTGGTTTTACAGAGATTTGTCAAAATTCATATTTGTGCGAGGAATATGCAAACAACGGAATTGCTGAAAATGATGGCTTTGATTGGCGACGTTTTGCAGGAACAACTACAGCAATTTTACCTTATGATGAGCTTAAATGTGTAGTGTTTAATAATAAAGGCGAAACAGGCGAAACTTTGAGGTCAGACCAAACTTTTGTTGGTGGTGTTAGTGATGGAATAAATGGAATTTATGCACTAAAATTGCATGGACACCCCAAATATGGCTTGGATGATTTTTATGCTACAAAAACATATTTTTGCTATGAAGATAAAATACTTTGCATGGGCAGTGGTATAGAGTTGTTTAATGATAAATATGACGTTAATACAACTGTTTTTCAAAATTATACCGATAGAGATAACATAATTAAAGGTGAAAATTTTGTTTTAGATAGTCGAGGTACTGGCTATTATATTTATCCAGAGCAAGAACTTATAACAAATATAGGCATGCAAACTGCACCAGATAGTGGTGATTTAAGTGTGGCTAGTGGTAATTATGAAATTTGCTATATTAATCATGGTAAAGCGCCACAAAATGCAAAATATGCTTATGTAATTTGTTTAAATAGCGACGCTGAAAAAATAAATTTTTTTGCAAAACAAATGCATAAAGCACCTAAAATAATTATTCACAGACAAGATGATATTTGCCATGGCGCAGCATTTAATAACTGCATAGATATGTTATCAATTTTTAGGAGAAGTTACGCTATTGATATAGGTATAATACAAGGTGTTAACACACCTTGTAACTTGATGGTAAACTACAGCGATAAAAATAATATAATAGTACATATCGCAGACCCAGATTTGCGTTTTTATGAAGGTGAAAATGACGATAAAGACGAATTTTCAAACAGGGTAGAAAAATCAAACTATGAATTGTTATGGCGGACAAGTGCATCAAAAGCCTCAACAGTTTATGTTAAATTAAAAGGTAAATTTAAAGAGATAAAATTTACTAATGGTGGAAATATTTTATTTGAAGCAGAGGATTACACCATTATAGAAACTATTTGCAAAAATGGTTTGACAAATCAAATTATTTTAAGAGCTTAAAGATGAGTTTTTTGCTTTTACATATATACAAAAAATAAAAATTATCTTGACAGTTTTGAATAATTACAATATAATGTTAATATTAAAAGCGATGATAAGAACTAGTACGTTTGCAAGTTTTGTTTAGAGAGGGCTTTGGTTGGTGAAAAAAGCTACAAACAACAAATGGAATACATCTTTGAGCTGTAAGCTGAACAGTAATTAGTAGGCTGTGCCGCGTGCGAGCGTTATAAACGTGTGAGTGTGTTTGCACTCTTAAGGCTATTTCCGCGAGGAGGTAGTAAACAGAGGTGGTACCGCGAATTTTTAGTCGCCCTCTGCCAATTTTAACTTGGCAGAGGGCGTTTTGCGTCTTTTGCCCGAAAAAACAGGAGGTAACTATGACTTTATATGAGGAACTCGTTGCTCGTGGCTTAATTGCTCAAGTGACAGACGAGGAAGAAATCAAGGAACTTATCAACGCTGGTAAAGCTACATTTTATATTGGTTTCGACCCAACTGCAGATAGTTTACATGTTGGCCATTTTATGGCACTTTGTTTAATGAAACGTCTGCAAATGGCAGGCAACAAACCTATTGCACTTATTGGTGGTGGCACAGGCATGGTTGGAGACCCATCAGGCAGACAAGATATGCGCCTTATGATGACACCTGAAACTATACAGCATAACTGTGATAGGTTTAAAGAACAAATGAGCCGTTTTATTGAGTTTGGCGAGGGCAAAGCTCAAATGGTGAACAATGCAGATTGGCTTTTAGAGCTAAATTACATTGAACTATTGCGTGAAGTGGGAGCGTGCTTTTCAGTTAATAAAATGCTAAGTGCAGAATGCTATAAACAACGTATGGAAAAAGGACTTTCATTCTTTGAGTTTAACTATATGATAATGCAAAGTTATGATTTTTACCACTTATTTAAACATTATGGTTGTAACATGCAATTTGGCGGCGACGACCAATGGTCAAATATGCTAGGCGGTACAGAGCTTATACGTAAAAAGTTAGGTAAAAACGCTTGTGCTATGACAATTACTCTTTTGCTTAATAGCGAGGGTAAAAAAATGGGTAAAACACAAAGTGGTGCAGTTTGGCTGGACCCAAATAAAACTTCTCCTTTTGAGTTTTACCAATATTGGCGCAATGTTGGTGATGCTGATGTATTAAAATGCATACGCATGCTAACCTTCTTACCAGTTGAAGAAATTAGTGCTATGGATAACTGGCAAGGTGAAGAACTAAACAAGGCTAAAGAAATTTTAGCGTGGGAGCTAACTACACTAATACACGGCGAAGAAGAAGCAGCGAAAGCCCAAACAACAGCTCGTGCACTTTTTAGTGGCCAAGCTGATGAGGCAAATATGCCGACAACTACACTAACAGCGGCTGATTTGCAAGATGGTAGCATAGGCTTGCTTGTTATGATGGTTAAAGCTGGTTTGACTGCATCTAACGGTGAAGCACGTAGAGTTATAACTCAAGGTGGGCTTTCAATAGATGGAGAAAAAGTGACAGATGCAACTGTTAACTTTAATGCTGAACAACTTAAAAATGGCTTGATATTAAAAAAAGGCAAGAAGATTTACCATAAAATAATTATGGAATAATAAACTGTTATATATATTAATTTTACTTTAATTATTTAAGTAAATTAAGTTGATGGCTGACTACAATAAAAGGTGCGATGTTTAGTTATATTTTACATTGCGATTTTATTGTGAGTACCTAAAAATGTTGTATTATTACTGCTGAACAAAATGTAAAAAAATTCACAAATAAAAGCATTTTTTTGTTATTGTATTTTTTTAACAAAAGGAGTATAATTAAAAAAGAAAACTGGGCAATGTGTAATATTATGACAAAGATTTATATCGCAATGTTGCGATAAGGAGCGACCGATGGTTAAAGAGAATATTTTTTTTGATTACAGCTTAGGTGTAGCAAATAACGCGAAACTTCATGATGATTTGAAAAAAGAAAAATTTAATAAACTTTGCATGACAGAAGTAATAAATGCTGATCTTTCTATAGCGGCTTATGGTGAAGATGTTTATTATGCTGGTTGTAAAGACGTTTTGCAAAGTGTTCAAAATGCACTTGTGCAGTTTGCATTAGATGATAAGATTTTTCTTTATAGTTATAACTATAACAAATTTGTTTTAGCAGCTGGAAATAATATTGATAATAAAAGTTTTGTAGATATTATGAAACAATTTTATTTTCAATTTGAATCATCAGCCTCTGAACAAGTTGAAGTTAGTGGCGTTTCACGCTTTGCAGTTGTTTTACAAGAAGATAGACTTATTGAAAGAGCCATTCATGCGCTCTTAAATGCAAAAGATAACATTGAAAACTTTATTTTTACTCCTGATGTTTTGGATGTTGCTTCTTCTATTAAAAATGATGCTCAAGTTTTAGATTTAATTAATTTTGCAATGGAGAAAAAAAGGGTTATACCTTATTACCAAGGAATACGAAACAACAAAACTGGCAATGTAGATAAATATGAAGCCCTGATGCGTATCATGGACGAAAATGGTAAAATTTATCCGCCTGGTGTATTTTTAGACGTTTCTAAGAAATATAAAATTTATAACAGATTAAGCCAAGTTATGATAAAACGTGTTTTGGCAGAGTTTAAAGATAGAGAAGAAAAAATTTCTATAAACATTTCAGCTTATGATATTTCAAGTGAATCATTTAGAAAGTGGTTTTATAGAAAACTTTCAGAGTATCCAAGCCCAGAAAAAATTATAATAGAATTCGTTGAAACTGAAAATTATCTAGATGAAATGTTATTTGAGTTTGTTGAAAAAGTTCGAAGCTTTGGGTGTAAAATTTCAGTTGATGATTTTGGATCAGGTTATGCTACATATACTACTATAATTTCACTTTCACCTGGATTTATTAAAATTGATGGCACGATAATCAAAGATATAGCAACTTCTGAAAATAATGTAATAATATTAAGATCAATTTGTTTTATGGCTGAACTTATTGGGGCAAAGACAATTGCGGAATTTGTAGAAAACCAAGAAATACAAGCTATTTTGGAACAATATGGAGTTGATTTTTCTCAGGGATATTTGTTTTGCAAACCACTTCCACTAGAGGAGCTTTAATATTATTTATAGTTGAGCATTGCAGGAGGATGAATGATTAGCAGTTCAGAAGCGTTTTTTCAAAGTATGATAGAAAAACTAAGTATACTTAATGAAGAAATATCTAAATATAGTTTTTTAGAGGAAATTTGTAAATTTTTTGATATATCGCATGCTTTTATCTATGAATTTAGCATTAAAGGTATGTTTTTACGAAAAGAATATTATGAAGTTACAAAAATAAATTCTTTTTCAGAAGTGGTTGATGTAAAGGGAAGTTTGGGACTTGAGTTATACAGCGAGCTATGCTCACAAAAAGTTATTGTATGTACTGGTGATAAAGAAAAAACTATTCTTGAAGAAAAACTAGCAAACATATTTAATATTAATACAATGGTTTTTATACCTATTTTAAATCAACATTATGAGCTAGCGGGCTTTGTTGGTTTAGGAGATAGAAGAAAAATACCACGTAGTGCAAAAGCTGAAATTAATAAAGCGTGCTCATTGTTAAATTTATTGGCAAATTTAGTTAAGCTTGAAATGTTTCAAAAAGGTATTGCAAACACAGAGGCTGCACTTAGCAATGTGCTAGATCATATTGGCATAGATATATATGTTAATGATTACTATACACACGATATTTTGTATGTTAACAAATCAATGGCAGCGCCTTATGGCGGTGTTGAAAATATGATAGGTAAAAAATGTTGGCAATCAATTTTTCAGGATAAATCAGAACCTTGTGAGTTTTGCCCACAACCTAAATTGCTTG
This sequence comes from uncultured Faecalibacterium sp., assembly GCA_964370685.1. Lineage (GTDB taxonomy): Bacteria > Bacillota > Clostridia > Oscillospirales > Ruminococcaceae > Faecalibacterium. The sequence continues at coordinate 16,048 of CAYJKG010000007.1, forward strand.
ATGAAAAAGGCAATTTAAATAAAACATATCAATGGGACTACGAACGTCCATTTGATAAATCGTGGTTTAGGGTTTTAAGTTCGTCATTTCCATGGACAGATGGGCGTATAGCACATTTAGTTGCAAGTATTGATATCACGCAAAGCAAGCGCAACCAAATTTTGATTGAAAAACTAGCTCAATATGATTATTTGACAGGATTGTATAATCGTAGAAGCTTGCATGACGACATACAGCTATTTATACAAGATGAAACAAAATTTGGTGATAAGTGGTATGTATTATTCTGTGATTTAGATGGATTTAAAAATATTAACGACACACTAGGGCATGATGCTGGTGATGTACTTTTAAAAGGAATAGCTAATGATCTAAAAACGCTTAGCAATAATGAAATTAAAACGTATAGGCAAGGCGGCGATGAATTTGTTGTAATTTTAAAAGATAAAAACTCAGATGAATTTTTAAAAACAATTATAGAAAAACTATTTGAAATTTTTCATAAAACTTACAGCTACAACACCTCGGATATGAGCTGCGGCTGCAGCATAGGCGTTGCACATTATCCACATGACGCAAAAACAGCAAAGAAAATTTTTCATTTAGCTGATACAGCAATGTATTGTGTAAAAAAAGAGGGTAGAGGAACTGTACGTTTTTATCACAACGGAAACTACCTAACAATGGCTGATTATTTAGATATTAAAAATAAAATTTAAACTTTAATGTATTTTTACATGGCACTGCATTTTATGTTGTGCCATGTTTTTTTATACTTATCTTTAAATGCCGCGAAGATAACATGGATTTTGGTGCAAATATTGTGTTTTGAGGCTAAGTATTAATAGTAAAAATTACACTTTCGTAACATATGTTACTGAAAATATACTTGTTTATAGTTTATAATAAGATAAAAGTTGTAAATCTGTTTATTTTGTTTTTAAAAGCTAAAACTGATATATAACTTGCAAAAGAAATAACAACAATAACTATTAGAGGTAAATTATGAAAAACTTTTTTGAAATATCAGATACAATTTTTAATATAACTGAGGCTTATCCAGAAACAATAAAAATTTTAGTAGAACATGGTTTTGATAAATTGCAAAGTAAAGCAATCAGACATTCCATAGGTAAAACAATGACCCTAAAAACAATATGCGATACCAGAAAGATAGATTTAACTGAAATTGTTTGTGCTATGAATTTAGCTATAAGCAAAAACTCAAAAGATAAAATAGTAGTAAAAGGTATTTTGCCATGCCCAATACGATTGCCATTGTTAGATAAAATTAATAATTATATTGAAACGCAAAATATTAATATTGATTACACTTTACCAGCAGCTAGTACAGGTTTAGATTGGCTAATTGAGGAAACTGCAGAAAAGGAAAATTTAGCTGATATTTATTTATCAGCAGGTTTTGGTTTGTTTTTTGATAAAGATAAAATAGGCAAATTTGTAAAAGAAGGTATGTTTGCAGAAATAAAACATGAATATAATAAAGATTTTGTAAACGAGAGCGTTAATTTTAAAGATGATAATAATATGTATACGATTTTAGGTGTTGTGCCAGCAATTTTTATTGTTAATAAAAAATTGTTAGGTGATAGAAAAATACCACGCACATGGCAAGATTTATTTGATAATAGCTATGTTGGCGAAGTTGCTGTACCCATGCAAGATTTAGATTTATTTAATGCTGTGTTATTAAATATATATTATAAATACGGCGCAGAAGGTGTAAGAAAGCTAGGTAAAGCAACATCAAAAAATATGCATCCTGCTCAAATGGTAAAAAATTCTGTGCAAAATCAAACACCACTTGTTTCAATAGCACCATACTTTTTTGCGAGCATGCTCAAAGAAAATGATGATATGGTAGCCATTTGGCCAGAAGATGGTGCGGTTGCAAGCCCTATATTTTTGATAGCTAAAAAAGATAATATCGAAAAAAGCAGGCAAATTATAGATTTTTTAGCATCAAAAGAAATAGGTTCTGTATTATCTGCAAATGGCAAATTTCCATCTTCGGTGATGGGTGTTGAAAATAATTTGAGCGCAGATAAAAAATTCATGTTCTGTGGATTTGATTTTTTAATGAAAAATAACATAGGTGAGCTTATAGCAAATCTTGAAAATTTATTTTTAGGAAGGGTTGAACTTTAATGAAATTAACAATAGTATCAGGGCCACCGTCATCTGGTAAAACAATGGTTATTTTAAAAACAATTGAGGCTTTAAAACAAAAAGGTTTTAAAGTTGGCGTTGTCAAGTTTGATTGTTTACAAACAGATGATGATTTAATATACGAAAAAAACGGTATAGAGGTTATAAAAGGGTTATCTGGAGCAGTTTGCCCAGACCATTATTTTGCAACTAATATTGAGGATGTTGTAAAATGGGGTGTGGATAAAAAATTTGATTTTTTAATAACCGAAAGTGCAGGGCTTTGCAACAGATGCTCGCCATATTTGAAAAAAATAAAATCAGTTTGCGTAATTGATAATTTATCGGGCATAAACACTCCTAAAAAAATTGGCCCAATGTTAAAATTAGCTGATATAGTACTAATTACAAAAGGCGACATTGTTTCGCAGGCAGAGCGAGAAGTTTTTGCTTCAAGAGTGCATTTGGCAAACCCAAAAGCAATTATTATGAATATAAACGGTTTAACAGGGCAAGGTGCGTATGAATTTAGCTCACTACTTGCTGATGAAGTTGAAATAAATACAGCACGAGGTTTGAGTTTGCGGTTTCCTATGCCATCTGCGGTGTGCTCATATTGCCTAGGCGAAACACGAATAGGTGATGAGTATCACCTGGGAAATGTTAGGAAAATGAGGTAATAATGAAAGAGCTTATGTTAAAAGATATACTAAACAAACATCCCTATTTAAACGATTTTTTCAACGGATATTGTTTAGATATGCAAGAGTATCAAGATAAAACATTGCAAGAATATTTAATAAACATTGAAGAATATTTAAAAGAGGAAAAATCTATTGATAGTCAAATTTTATATAATGAAATGTGTGATTATATAAGTGCAATGGAAGAGTTTTTTGAGCAAAAAGCAGAATTTAAGCTTAGCTCATTAACAATTCTATCTGGATATAATAAATCAGGGGAGAGGGAAAATTTTAGTGAAATAACATTTTATCCCTCACAAGTTATTGCAATTGTAGGGCCAACAGGTTCAGGTAAAAGTAGACTTTTAGCGGATATTGAATGGACAGCCAATAGCGACACACAAACAAAAAGGCGAATATTGATAAATGGTGCACAGCCAGATTTAACATGGAGATACTCTGCAACAAATAACTTAGTTGCACAGCTTTCACAAAATATGAACTTTGTTATAGATGCAACGGTTAGCGAGTTTTTACAAATGCATGCTGAATGTAGAAATGTTAATAATAAGGATGAAATTATTGCAAAAATTATCGAGAAAGCAAATGATTTAGCTGGTGAAAAATTTTCAGAAAAAACGAATGTAACTGCGCTTAGCGGTGGGCAATCTCGTGCGCTTATGATAGCGGATACTGCAATATTAAGCCCCTCTCCAATAGTACTAATTGACGAAATTGAAAATGCTGGTATTGATAGGCGTAAAGCTATAAATTTACTATTGAGCGAGGATAAAATTGTTTTAATGGCAACGCATGACCCGCTCTTGTGCTTGATGGCTGATAGCAGAATAGTAATTGAAAATGGCGGTATAAAAGATATTATTAAAACTACGGACGAAGAAAAGGATTATCATAATAAGTTAGAAGAACTTGATAATATTATAAGTGCTGTGCGCACTAAGTTGCGCAAAGGTGAAAAAATATGTTTTTAAAAAATCTCTCACAACAAGAAATTGAAGAACTATATAGTAAATCCATAATTGCAGAATACAAAAACGATAATATTATTTTTAATAAATATGATACACCACAAAATTTACATGTTTTGTTAGAGGGTGAAGTTTGCATTTGTGATTTTGAACTAGATGGGACAAAAAAAGTTATAACAACTATAACTGAAAAAGGTGATACTTTTGGTGAAGTTTTTTTATTTGTAAATACTATATATGAGCATGTAGCAATTGCAAGTGGAGATGTAAAGGTGCTTAAAATACCTAAGGATGTTGCGCTTAAAAGCCATGAAATTTCAAGAGCGCTAATTTCAATTTTTGCACAAAAGGCATATATCTTAAATAAACGTGTGCAAATATTATATTGCAAAACCCTACGTGAAAAGCTAAATTTATTTTTTGAGTTAAATAAAAATATATGTAACATAGTTAAAATAACTCAAACACGAGATGAGCTTGCAGATTATTTAAACGTAACAAGACCATCACTATCACGAGAGCTAATGAGCATGCAAAGAGATGGGCTTATAAGCATTTACAAAACAGAAATAAAATTGAATGATAACTGATAATGCCATTGTGCATTTTAAAGTAGCGTTTCAAAAATAATATAAGTAAAGGGATATTACAAGTTTTAAAGTTTTGTAATATCCCTTAAATATTTTAAAAAGTAATTGCGTCGTTTAAAATTTGCAATCGACCATCAGTTTTAAAACTTTTACATATACCGCAAATTAAACCTTCCTCAAGAACATTTACACATGAGGCAGCAAGGATTTTAGCTTTGCTTACTTGTTCGGCATCGGGAAGTGTTATACCTAAAAAAGCTTCTAAATTACTGTAGTGAAATTTTTGCAGAGCGACACTATAAACCATGGTATCTTCAATAGGTTTTTTGTTTAGGTTAAATTTGGCTAGTTTTTTGCTCTTGCGATTATACGCTACTCTAAGGCCATACGAAAACTGATAAAATTCGGTGTGACCTTCAAAAGCTTCATCTCGTAGGTAGTGTTTGAAAATATGTTTTAACTGCGCACCTGTTAAATTAAGTAGGTATACTGAATCATTATAAGGAAAAGCCTCCATTAAATCACGCATGCGTATAATAGGCCCTAACATTTCGACTCTAATACTACCAGAACCTAATAATACTATATCAACGTTGAACTCATCTTTTAATATATCACAAAATAAATTGCCTGCGCTTGTTTCCTCAGTGCGGCTAGGGTGTGTTACAGCACTTGGTAATTTTGTTAGGATTCGACCGTATTTTTCATCTACAATTTCTTTATAGTTTGTTATTATATTTTCTAGCTGAAAATCACGTGGGCAAGTGCTTTCATTTATGTCTATCGTTTGCCACTGGTAGCTATGTATACTGTTAGTGTCCGTGTCAACAACTATGTCAAAACGCCCAATTTGATCTGTACCAGTGCCTGCTTGAACAATTAATATATCATTTATATTCTCAGGTTTTTGTAGCAAAGTGTGAGAGTGCCCTCCTATAATTACATCTACACCCCATTCAGGTTTTAGCTGAGCAGCTAGTTGCTTGTCTTCCTCAAAACCTATGTGTGTTAGCAAAACTGTAAAATCAATATCGATAGTATTGTATGTATCACAAATTTTGCCTATTTCTTCAGCTGCTTCGCCTACATCTAAAAATGTAGATATTATTTGATCACATTTAGTTTGTGCCAAAACCTCTTCTGTAATAATGCCAATAAACAAAATTTTCATGCCACCTATTTCAATTATATAATGGTTTCTGAAAAGTCTTGTCATAGTAGTTTTAATAAAAAGATTAGTATTAATAATAGGGAATTTTGCACATTTTTCTAAAAATAGCAAATGCGGTACACCATAATCAACTTCATGGTTGCCTATTGTAACAACATCAGGGGCAACTAAGTTCATAATTTCAATGGTGGAAATTCCCTTGAATTCTGAATCTATAACAGAACCTCTAAACATATCACCAGCGATAGCATAAATAACGTTTTTCTCCTCTGTTCGTACTTGGTTTATGTATCCAGAAAGCATGGAGATACCGCCCATAAGCTTATTATCTATTTTTTCTGCAAGAAAATCTCCGTGCAAATCATTTGAGTGCAATAGCGTAAGTTTTTTTAGCTTGCCCATGTTTAAAAACCTCCAATCATGTTTGATTTTAGCAAGCATTATCTGCTAAATAACGATATCAATTTATCTTTAAAAAGTTTTGAATTTATTTTTTTTATAACAGTGGAGTTAATATTTTTATAATCCATAGCGGATTCGTATTTTATGGAAGAATCAGCTATTATAACTTGTCCATAAGTAGCGGGTGTTTCGGTACAGCAGTAGCAGTTACACTCTGCTTTTTCAAGTACAATATCATCCCAAAGAGCAACAGCCATTGCAACAGCGTCAGGCAAATCAACTTTATATTCACCATTTGGTTTTGATAAATTGTATTCTAGCAGTTTTGAGGTGCAATCAACTACATATTTGCCTGTTTTGCTAGTTTTACTTAAATAATCAAGCTCAGATTTATTAAGTGCAGAATCTCCAAGGCATAAATCAAAGCCTATTATTGTAATTGGTATTTTGCTATCTAACATTATTTTATAGCTTTCAGCATCTATGTAAACATTAAATTCGGCAACTGGTGTAGCGTTACCGTGTCCAAAGCCACTTGTGCCCATAGACCAAATTTTTTTAACTTTTTGCATGGTTTGGGGCTCTTTTAAAATAGCTAGTGCAATGTTACTTGCAGGCCCTAGTGCAGCAATTTCTACTTCATATGGATTATTTTTTACTGTATCAAGTATAAAATCAACTGCATGTTTTGTTGCAGCAGTAGTAGTAGGGTGTATTAAATCCATGTCACCCATGCCATCATTGCCATGTACACAAGCAGTTTGTGCTCGTTCTCTAAATAGTGGTTTTGCTACACCAGCATATACCTCAGCAGATGAACGACAAATTTCTTTTGTCATCAGAGCATTTTGTGTTGCACTTTCAAGTGGAATATTACCACAAAGCGTAGTAATCCCAAGCACCTCTATATCATCATTCAAAAGCCCTAACATAATTGCAACAGCGTCGTCGCTGGCTGTATCAGAATCAATAATAAAACGTCGCATAAAATCCTCCAATTTAAAAATACAATTAAAATGTTCTAAATATACTAAAATTATGGATAATATTAAAAAAATATATGTTTTTTATAGTATAACAAAAGAAAGGTAAACAGGCACCATACAAATGTACAGTTTTTTGTGATTTTTTAGGGCGAAGTGAAAGAAAAAATACAGAAAAATCATACCTAGGTAGATTTTACATTGTTTTTATTATGTTGCCACCGCAGTGGCGCTTTGAGTTTAGGCGCAAAGTTATTACAGCAAAAAAATAATAAACTGAACGAATTAATAAAAAGTTCGATAATAAATTAAAATAATCGAGTTAATCATAATTTTCTCTAACTAAATTTATATTTTTTTAAAATATGCTTGACAATTGTTTTATTTTTTGTATACTTGTATTAAGCGCTTAATACAACAATGAGAAAGGAATTAAAATGGCTGAAATTTTTGATACTGCACGGCCTATATACTCACAATTGGCTGAAAGGCTAACACAAAAAATTGTGTCGGGTATATACATGCCAGGTGAGCGTTTGCCATCAGTTAGAGATATGTCGCAGGATGTGGGAGTAAATCCTAATACTATGCAACGTGCTTTAGCGGAACTAGAACGCAATGGGCTACTTTATACAGAGCGAACTGCTGGGCGCTTTGTAACTAAGAATACGGAGTTAATACAAAAAATGAAAGAAGAACTTTTTGCTAGTAAAATTGCAGATTTTACAAATGAAATGTTAAGTTTAGGCTGTGATATAAACTGGTTAACACAGCAAGTTGAAAGCATAGCAAAAAATCAGCGAAACATTAGTTCAAAACAAAAAGAGGAGGAGTGAATATGGAAAACACAAAGCTAGTCTTGGAGTGCCAAAATGTAAGTAAAAAGTTTGGTAAAAAAACTGCATTAAAGGATTTTACTCTAAAATTAGAAAAAGGGCACATTGTTGGCTTACTAGGCGCAAATGGTGCTGGCAAAACAACTTTGCTCAAGTTATGTGCAGGTTTGTTAACACCAGATAGTGGTAAAATACAAATTTTAGGTGATGAAATAGGCGGTGTAACAAAAGCGAAAGTATCTTTTTTGCCTGATATGGAATTTTTACCTGATTGGATGAAATTGCAAGCGTTAGTAAAAATGTATGCAGAGTTTTTTGCAGATTTTAACGAACAAAAAGCTGTTGAAATGTTAAATTTGTTACAGTTAGATTTAAAAAGCACATTTAAAAAACTATCTAAAGGCAACAAAGAAAAAGTGCAGTTAATTTTGGCAATGAGCCGCTCAGCACAATTATATTTACTTGATGAACCTATTGGTGGGGTGGACCCAGCAGCGAGGGAATATATATTAAATACGATAATTGGTAATTATTCCGAAAACTCAACAGTTGTTATTTCAACACATTTAATTTTAGATGTAGAATCTATTTTAGATGAAGCTATTTTTATAAAAGAGGGCGAACTTGTTTTACACAAAGCAGTTGAGGATATTCGCCTTGAGCAAAACATGAGCTTAGATGCATATTTTAGGGAGGTTTTCAAATGTTATTAAAACTTGTAAAGCGTAATTTTAAATTATCAATGCGAAGTTTTGGAATTTTATATTTATCACTGGCAATTTGCTTAGTGTTGGCACTTGTTTTTGGTGCTATGTCAAATGCAAATTTTGCTTCAAATATATATTTTAATATTGATTATCAAACAAATAGCATGGATTTTAATTTTACTCCAATCACACAGCCTAACGTTGACGAATTTAGTTTAATCTCGATTTTATTTATAATGATATCTGCTTTTTTAAGCATTGCGGCTGTTTTATTTACTTTAGCAAACACTGGTGCACAATTTATTAGAAACTACTTAGAGAAACAAGGTTATTTTAACAATTGTTTGCCTGTAAAAACATGGCAGTTAATTGTAGCAGAAGCTGTGATTGCAGTTGCAATGATAGTATTAAATGTTGGTTTATTGTTTATTTCACTGTATGCTTTTGAGTATATAGCAGTTTTTATTAGTAATGAAGTTGCAGGTGCAACAGTTGTGATGGTTCAATGGCCAAGTTTTGCAGATACTATTTTAATTTTAGTGGAGCTTATTTCATTTGTTTTTTGTGTATATGCAGCTATAATGGTGGGGTATCAATTTGCAAAATTTCAAAAAGCTATTGCAATTATAGCTTTTGTTGTGTTGTCTATACCAACAATTAGCATTGTTTATGTACATTTTATAATTGCAGAAATAATTATTACCATAGCTTTAGCTTGTGTGTATTTTTTTATAGCTGAACATCTTATGCGCAAACGTTTAAATTTAAGTTAATATAATGTAAAATATTATATTATATGTTGACAAGCTATTTTAGTTTGATATAATCAAATTAGCTTTTTGCGTTGTAAAAATGAGAAAGCAAACCGAAAATATGTAAATAGAAAGGGAAAAAACGATGAATTTTTCAATGGAAAGTACAGTAGGTCAAATCCTGGATAATGATGCAGCACGTGGCGTAATAGCAAAATACGTAGGCGATGCAATTTTCAACCACCCAATGCTTGAACTAGCAAAAGGAATGACACTTTCACAAGTGGCAAATCATGTAGATAGCCTTTCACAAGAAACACTAGCAGCGATTGATGGCGAACTACGTGCATTATAAGCAAGACTAATACCATATAAATATTAAAAAACAGGTTGTAATTGCACCGACCCTCCAAAAGTTAAACTTAGATGTTAACTAATGGAGGGTTGGTATTTTTATGGATAATATAGCTATGATTTAATAAATTTTTACAAACTAATTTAAGAAAATAAATAATACCTTATTTATAATTGTATTATTTGTTTTGATAAAACATTAATCGTTATTAGCGAGCCATGCGTCAGAGGCAATATCACTTTCGGCATCTATTAGTTGAAGTTGCTGTTCTATGGATTCTAAATTTGTGCTACCGTCTTTTTTAATAATTATTTCATACGGAAAATAGTTTTCTCTTAAATTGTCAAACTCAGGATCATCAGCATGGCTTTCGTATACAAAGTGTAACACAATATCTTCAGTAAAATATGGGTTATTTGTAACTTCATTTTGAAATAACACTATCGAGCTATATAACTCTTCAGCACTATAAAAATAATTTAGCTCTATTTTATTATCTTGCCAAGTATACCAATCAGCTGGTAGAGTATTGTATTTTTGGTTTGTAAGTTTTAGTTCAAAAGTTAAAAAATATAATGCTATATGCTGAAATTCATCATTAACTAAATAATTTTTTATATCTTCTTCTGTGTAATCTACTGGGATAATAACACTTACAGTTTCAGGCATGTAGTCAAATTTTTGTTTTTCAGGGTAAATGCGGGTAACAAAAAATTCGTAAAAATCTTGGTGCTCGTTTTCAGCATAAGAAAATTTAGTAGATAGTAAAGGTGTTGCTTGCTCTACTACTACAGTTATCCCATGCTGCGTTTGATATGCATCGATAATAGCAGCGGATAAAACCGCAGCGTTGTTTTGCAACTCTTGCATTTGTTCAGAGCTTGAAGGTTGTGTATTTGTTGTTGTAAAATTGCTAAGCGAGCCAGAAAAAACAAATGCGCAAACAAAAAATATTGATAATATTATCATTGCAGCTTGTGATTTATTAGATTGTTGCTTAGCTCTTGGCCATTTGCTCAAAGAATAATGGTATTTTTTGTTTAGGCAAGCGTATAATGCACTTTGAACGTCTTGTGGCATTTTATGCACATTTGCCCTTAAAATGTTTTCGATTAAAATTTTGTGTGTGTATTGGTTAGTGTTGTATATTTCGTCCAAATAAGCAATAAAACGATTTTTTGCTTTTGGAAAATATATCATAGCAGTGTAAAAATAATCGCTTAAAACTAGTGTATTCCATTTGCCATGAAATTCAAAGCTTAAATTATTAGCATTGTTGCTGTATATATTAGCATAGTCCAAAAGTGGCATTTTTGCTAGGTACAAAACAAAATTTTCATAAAAGTTTATTTGTTCGTCAGTGTCGCCATCACTGTTTATATCAGCAAATTCATCAAATTGAAACTTTTTAGTATCATTTGGATTGATGTCAAAATCTAGTGTTGTTTTTTCATGAGTGGTATCATGCTTATTTTGTTGAAAATCCTCTTCAAATTCAGATGCTTGTCCTTGTGAAACAGCAAAATCAATGCTTTGTTTATAGGTATCTGGTTGTTGAAATTGCTGGCTAAATTCAGTCGCTTCATTTGCTTTTGGCATATCGCCACTTATAGTGTTTAACTCAAAATTAGAAGAGCTATTGTTTGCATGTAAGTTTACTTCATTGTTTGTTTTAATTTGCTTTTTTATCTTTGCAATCTGAATAGCTTTTTCGTATGCATTTTTAATTTCTTCAAATTTTTCTGGATATTCTTCTGGGTGATATTTTGTGCAAAGTTTAGCATAAGCTTTTTTTATGGTTTTTTCATCATCGGTGCTATTAATTTCTAAGATTTCCCAAATATTCATTTTATTACCCATTAAACTCGTTGTTCAAATCGTTATCTGTATCGTCGTTGTTATCATCTGTATCATACCATGCAAACTCTTCAAAATTGCTAAAAACAAATTTTTCCTGCAAAAAGTTATAATAATTTTTTATGATTTTAGATTTTTTAACTTTGCTATTTGTATTTTCAATTTCGTTTAAAACATTTTTAAGCATATCCAAAATAATTTCTTTGTTTATACCTGTGGACTGTGCATAGGCTGCGTTTGCTAAGGCATAAATATATGAAATTTCCTGTTCCTCTTCACTTGGTGTTTTGTATTGCTCAAAGGTGCTTAATATATTTTCTAATTTTTCGTTAGTTAAGTTTTTATTGTTTACAATAACGTGGCTGTGTTTATTACCCTGTGCCTCAATTTCAACTTGTAAAATGCCGTTTATATCATATGTAAACCTTACATTAATAGTCTCTTTTTCACTTGGATTTAAATCTATTTTTATTTTTGCAAGTTCTGTGTTTTCTTTTGCAAGCATGCTTTCGCCTTGATAAATTCTAAATAAAATTTCTTTTTGTCCGTCTTCTACAGGTATGTAGCTGTGTGATTTGCTAACTGGTAATGTAGTGTTTCTTTCGATAATAGGTGAAAAATATGGCATTTCTGGGTTTTGATAGTTGTGAGTTGCAACACCCAGCGAAAAGGGACAAATATCTGTCAAGATTAATTGCTTTACATCTTCGTTGCGCGCTTTTATGCCTGCATATATGCCAACACCTTTTGCAACTAGCAAATCGCTATCATCGTTACAAGTAATTTGGCGAGATGTAGTAAAAGAAAAAAATTGTTGTACAGCAAAAATCTTGCAACCACCACCAACTAAAACAATATCATCTAAATCTTTAAACTTTATGTTGGCATCGCTCATAGCTTTTAAAATAGGTGTTTTTAATCTTTTAAATAAATCATGGCAAATTTTAATAAATTCATTATAGCGCAAAGTTAAATAACCTTGTAAATTTGGCGTTTGTAAATTTGCGCCAAAAACAGCTTCTTTGTGGGTTAAAACTTGTTTTGCTTTGTTTGCAAGGTTGAGTAAAATTTCTTTATCGTCTAGGCGCAAGGCGTTAAAATCAACACCTAAATTAAAGCAAAAATGTTCTGCGATTTTTATGTCAAAATCATCACCGCCAAGGTGATTATCACCCGAAACACTTAAAACGCTTACAACGTTTTCAAAACATTCCACAACAGAAACATCAAAAGTACCACCGCCAAGGTCTAGCACTAAAAGTGTGCAATCTTCGGATTCTTTACCTTTGCGTGTAGCAAGGGCAGCTGCTGAGGGTTCGTTGATAACACGTTCAACATTAATGCCAGCTATTAAACCTGCATTTTTTGTAGCTCTGCGCATATCGTCGTTAAAATATGCAGGCACACTTATTATAGCTTCTGTTATTTCCTCGCCGAGATAGTTTTTAGCATCGTTGATAAGTTGTTTTATAACAAAAGCAGAAAGTTCAGGAGCGGAAAAAGTCTTATCTCCTAAAGATAAGATAGTATCGCTACCCATAAATCTTTTAAACGAAGATTTAGTCGCATACGGCTGCGCAATTAAACGTTCCTTTGCAATTTGTCCTACATATATTGTTTCACTGTCTACACTTATTACGCTTGGTGTTAAGTATTTTCCAAATTTATTTGGTATAAGTTCAGCTTTACCGTTTTTAAAAGCACAAACAAGGCTGTTTGTTGTGCCTAAATCTATCCCTATAATTGCCATATTCTCTCCAATTGTTATTTGTTGTAAATGTATAAAAAGTATATATGTATGTATACAAAAACATTGTAACAAAAAAATACACAAAATACAATGTGTATTTTTGGTTAAATTTGAAAAAATAAGTGCCTTTAAAGATTGCTTTTTATGTTTATTGGTTTGCCATTATTCTGTATTTGTGGTAAAATAAAATGTAAAAATAAAATTTTAATCATAAAGTCATTTAGTAATATAGGGGAGAAACATGGCAACTAAAAAAACAAGTTCTTCAAATGGTTCTAGCACAGGTACAAGAAAAAGAAATACTACTAGTACCACAGGCACAAGCAGAAAACGCAAAAATGCAAAAAGCAAGCAAAAAAACTATACAGCATGGGTAAGTATGGGGTTATTTGCTGTGGGTTTATTAATGCTTGTTATGCTTTTTGTAGTCGGAGATGCATTTTGGACACAAGTTCGAAGTTTTCTCTTTGGAGTGTTTGGCATTAGTTTTTGTTTTTTAGGCATTATTTTAATTTATATTGCAGTTCTTGTAGCACAAAAAAAAGATTTGCTTATTCCAATTTTTAAAATACTATTTGGCATGATAACGCTAACAGGCACAGCTATATTGTTTTCTAGTTTTAGCATGGAAAGTATAGCGGATGGTCAGTTAATTTCAGCCTTTTATGAAAACGGCAAAAGCGGAATATGGAGCGGTGGCTTGCTAGGCGCAATATTAGGCGGCCCTTTGCTTTCATTTGCAGGTAGACCAGCTGCAAATATTATAATGATAATATTTTTCATATGTGCAATTATGCTTTTAACGGGCATAACACCAGCAGAAATAGCAGAGTTTTGCGCAGATAATTTTGGCAAGGCAAAAAGTAGCAGTGCTGCTGCACGTGACGCATATGCAGTACGTGCACAACATCGTGAGGAAGAGCGCAAGGCACGAAGAGAACAAGCCCAGGCAGAAAAGGAAGAACTTGCTAAAGGTGAGGAAATTCCAACAGAAAAACAAACTAAACACTGGTTTGGATTATTTAGCAAACAGATAGAAAATATAGGTGAGCCAGTTAACACCAACAGCAAAAATCAAACACAAAACGAAGGTGTGGAGGTTGACTCCCGCGCGTTTTTTGATGTTTCACTAGGGCCTGATAATGTAAAAATGCACAAAGGTAAGAGTGAGCCTATTGAACCAGTTGAAGTGGGACCCGGTGGCACTTTTGGGTTAAACCCGTTAACTATACCAGAACCATTAAAACCACAGGCTATACCTGCACCGAGTTTAAATGATATTGCAGATGTTAAAGTATCTACAATGCCATCAAACACTGAAAATGAAGTTTTGAAAACAGCAGCTGAGGCACTTGATTTAGTTAAATTGCAACCTATAGAAAATCAAGAAAATATAACGGAGGGCGATGATGGTTGGATTAGCATGAGTGATGAACCAGATGAAGAAATTGCACCTCTTGTTTTACCAGGGGTGAGCATACCACAAACAGAAATACCAGCGGCAGATGCGCTTTTGCCAACAGGTGATGAAATTGAAAACTTAGTTGCAGCAGCCATGGATAAACCAATAATTGCCGAAAAAGAAGCGATAGAAACACCAATAGAAGAAATTATTGTAAAAGAATATAGTGCTCCACCAATTTCGCTTTTTGAAATGCCTGTTGATGTACAAGATTTTGGAGTTGAAAAAGAGCTTAAAGCAAACGCACAAAAACTGGTTGATACCTTAGATAGCTTTGGAGTTAAAACACGTGTTTTAGATATTTCTCGCGGGCCATCTGTTACACGTTATGAGCTACAACCGCTCGCTGGTGTTAAAATTAGCCGTATTACCAACCTAGCAGACGATATTGCGCTAAATTTAGCTGTTGGAGGTGTGCGTATTGAAGCACCTATACCAGGTAAACCAGCAGTCGGCATAGAAGTTCCTAATCGCAAAAGCACACCAGTTAATATACGTGGCCTTTTTGAAAGCCCTAATTTTACACGCATGACAAGCCCTTTGAGCTTTGTTTTAGGCAAAGATATTGCTGGTGTGCCACAAGTAGCAGACCTTTGCAAAATGCCTCACCTTTTGGTGGCTGGTAGTACAGGTAGTGGTAAATCAGTTTGTGTTAACAGTATTATCATGAGCTTTTTATACCGCAGCGGCCCTGAGGATTTAAAACTGATTTTGATTGACCCTAAAGTTGTTGAACTTGCTGAATATAACGGCATACCACATTTGTTAATGCCAGTTGTCACAGAGGCACGCAAAGCCGCTGGTGCGCTAGCTAGTGCTACTGTTGAAATGGAGCGCAGATACCGATTGTTTGCTGATAATAACGCTAAAGAGATAAAATCTTTTAACAAACTAGCAGAGGAAAACCCAAGCCTGGAAAAATTACCATATATAGCAATTATTATAGATGAACTTGCTGATTTAATGATGGTAGCAGGCAAAGAGGTTGAGGAGTATATTTGCCGCATTGCACAAAAAGCTCGTGCAGCGGGTATGCACCTTATTGTTGCAACACAGCGCCCCAGCGTTGATGTTATCACAGGTTTGATTAAAACAAATATCCCTAGCCGTATTTCATTTGCAGTTTCAAGCCAAGTTGATAGCCGCACGATATTAGATGGTAGTGGCGCTGAAAAGCTACTTGGTATGGGTGATATGCTTTTTATGCCATTAGGTGCATCAAAACCTATACGCATACAAGGCACTTATATCAAAGATGGCGAAATTAACCGTGCACTTGGTTTTATTAAAGAGGGCGGCAGTGCAAGTTATGATGAGCAAATGATAGCCGAGATGGAAAAAGTAGCAGCTAATCCAAAACAAACGGGCAAAGGTTCAGCGGATAATAAAGCAGATAATGCAAATGGCGATTTTGACCCTATGCTAAAACAATGTGCAGAAGTAGTAATAGAGGCAGGGCAAGCCTCAACAAGCTTACTGCAACGTCGCTGTAAACTAGGTTATGCACGTGCAGCACGCATTATGGATGAAATGGAACAAATGCGTATAATTGGCCCTTATGAGGGCGCAAAACCACGTGCTGTACTTATAAATAGACAACAATGGATAGAAATGAACATGAACCAAAACGAGGCTTCTGTTCAAGAGGAAAGTTAAAAAATGCAAGAACATAAAAACGAAAGCGTTTTAAATACAGAATTTTTACCAATTAACAAAGAAGATATGCAAAAGCGTGGTTGGGACGAATTAGATTTTGTTGTAGTTGGCGGTGACGCCTACGTTGACCACCCTAGTTTTGGTACTGCGATAATTAGCCGATTACTTGAAAAAGAAGGCTATAAAGTAGGCGTTTTGGCACAGCCACGCTTTACTGACTGCGAGGATTTTAAGCGTTTTGGAAAACCTAAGTATGGTTTTTTTATAGGTGGTGGCAATGTTGATAGTATGGTTAGCCATTATTCAGTGGCTAAAGTTGCACGCACTGAAGATGAATACTCACCAGGTGGAAAAGCAGGTGCAAGACCTGACAGAAGTGCAACAGTTTATACACAACTTGCAAAACAAGCATACCCAGAGTTACCCGTAATTTTAGGTGGGCTTGAGGCTTCTTTGCGTCGTTTTGCTCATTACGATTACTGGGCGGACGAGGTTTTCCCAAGCATTATTGAAAGTTCGGGTGCTGATATTATAAGCTATGGTATGAGCGAGCACCAAACAGCCGAAATTGCACGCAGATTAGTGAGCAGCGAAAGCATAAAAACCATGACAGATATACTAGGCACATGCTACATGACAGATTTTGAGCATTTGCCGTTAAACTATGTTGAGTGCGCTGGTTTTAATAAAGTTAGCTCTGATAAATTAGCATATGCAAAGGCATGTCGCTTGCAAATGGAAGAGCAAGATGAAGTTATAGGTAAGGCGATAGTTCAAAAACAAAAAGATAAATATATGGTGCAAAACCCACCATCAAAAACACTTGTGAGGGCAGAGCTTGATAAAATTTATGCACTGCCATTTACAAGACGTTACCACCCATGTTACGAAGAATTTGGCGGTGTGCCAGCTATAAGAGAGGTGCAGTTTTCTATAATACAAAACCGTGGTTGTTTTGCTGGATGTAACTTTTGCGCAATAACTTTGCACCAAGGGCGCAGAGTAACTAGCCGTAGCGCAAAAAGTATAATAACCGAGGGCGAGGCTATGACACACGAGCCAGATTTTAAAGGTTATATACATGATGTTGGTGGCCCAACTGCAAACTTTAGGGTACCATCTTGTGGCAAACAAATGAAAGAGGGTATGTGTAGCAGCGGTAAAAAATGTTTAGCTCCACAAATTTGCCCTAAGGCTATTGTTACACATAAAGAGTATTTGGATATTTTACGTGAACTACGTGAACTACCAAAAGTTAAAAAAGTTTTTGTGCGCAGTGGTATACGCTACGATTACCTAGTTGCGGATAAAGACGAAACATTTTTTAAAGAACTTGTAACGCACCATGTTTCAGGACAGTTAAAAGTTGCGCCTGAACACTCAGCACCTACAACTTTGGCGTATATGGGTAAGCCGAACATTGAGGTGTTTAATAAATTTAAAGATAAATTTTATGCGTTTTCTAAAAAAGCTGGTAAAAAGCAATTTTTGGTACCTTATTTAATGTCTAGCCATCCAGGTAGCACCTTGCGTGATGCTGTTAACTTGGCGGAGTATTTATACGAAAACCATATGAAACCAGAGCAAGTGCAAGATTTTTACCCTACACCTGGAACTGTTTCTACTTGCATGTTTTACACAGGGCTTGATCCATACACACTAAAACCCGTTTTTGTTGAAAAAACACGTGAGGGAAAGGCAACTCAACGTGCACTTTTACAATATTATGAACCATATAATTCTGCAAGGGTTATAGAGGCATTAAAAAAAGTGCATAGGGAGGATTTAATCCCTAAACTTGTGCCAGCTAGTGGTAGACGTGCTATACACGCGCAAAATGTGCAGAACACTCAAAAACAAAATGGTAAAAGTAAAACAGATAAAAGTAAAAAACTTAATGCCACTGATAGGCGTTCAGGGCGCAGAAATTCAGAACAGCAATTGCGATTTGAACCACTAACTAAAAACATCGCAAATAAGCCAAATAAGAAAAAATAAAGTGCACAAGCGCTACTAGGATAATATGAGTTTTAAAAAACATATAAAAAATAAAACAACTAAAGGAAAGTCCAAACAAATAAACAAGGGGCTTTCCTTTGTTATGTGTGTAAAGTTTGCGTTTAAACATTGGATTTTTGCTTTATTAACCTTGGTGTTAATAGTAACTGGTGTAATATCTACCTTTGGTGGTAAAATGGATGTGCCAACTTGGGATGATTTATATAAAATGGCAGGGTTATCAAAAACTCCGCCTGTTTCTGGTATTGATGAAGCGGGAACAACGCAAGTGCATTTTATTGATGTTGGGCAAGGTGACGCTTCACTAATTGTACAGGGTGATAATTGCGCTTTGATAGATGCAGGCACAGAAAGCTCGCAAGAAGATTTAATATTGTATCTGCAAGCTCTAGGCATAGAAAAAATAGATTATTTGATACAAACGCACCCTCACGCTGACCATATAGGTGGCATGGACGTTGTACTTGAAAACTTTGAAGTAGGGCTTGTTGTGCTACCTGACGAGAGTAATACCACTGCGGAAATTGATTCAATGGCATACGAAAACGTATTTGTGGCAATTGATGCATATGATTCCTCAGCGGAGGTAGCTGCAGAGGGTAATGTATACCCTTTGGGTCTTGGTGAGATAGAAGTACTTTCCACTGGTGTTAAGGGGACGGATAATTTAAATAATATATCGCTTTGCTTGATGTATACTGAGGGCACATTTAGTGTTTTATTTACAGGCGATGCTGAAAAAGAGCTTGAAGAACTTTTGCTTGAAGAAAACGCTTATATAAACGCAGATGTATTTCAAGTTGGGCATCATGGTTCGTCAACTTCAAACCTTGAGGAGTTTTTAAATGAAGTTTCGCCAGATATTGCAGTTGTAAGTTGCGGTTACGAAAACCGTTATGGACACCCACACAGCGAAATTTTAGAGCGTTTTGATGTGTTAGGAACGGACATTTATAGAACGGATTTAAACAGTAGCGTAGTTGTTGAATATTCACGCAGTGCCAATTTAGCAGTTTTTGTGACACAGGACGAGGCAGCTTAAGATTACATTTACCTGACTAAATAAATGTAATCTTAATAAATTCTTAATAAATTTAATACTCGTATTTTAGAGAGCTTTTGTTTTATAATAGTAGCACAAGGAGGATTTTTTATGTATAACATACTTATTTGTGATGACGAGGTAGATATTGTAAATGCACTTAAAATTTACCTTAGTGATGCTAATTATAAACTTTTCACAGCATCTAATGGTAAAGAGGCGTTAGAGATATTTGTAAAAAATGAAATACACTTGGTATTAATGGATATAATGATGCCTGTGATGGATGGTATAACCGCAATGGTAGAAATACGCAAAATAGGTAATGCTCCCATAATTTTATTAACAGCAAAAAGCGAGGATAGTGATAAAATTTTAGGTTTAACTGTTGGTGCTGATGATTATATCACAAAACCTTTTAATCCAATTGAAGTTGCTGTGCGTGTAAAAAGCCATTTGCGCAGATATATGCAGCTTGGTGGTGGGCAAGTTAAGGTGGAAAATTTAAGTGTAGGTGGTATAGAGCTTGACGATAAACAAAAGCAAGTTACGCTAGATGGCGAACTTGTAGCGTTAACACCTAAGGAGTATGAAATATTAAAATTACTAATGCAAAACCAAGGAGCTGTGTTTTCACCTAAAGAAATATATGAAAAAGTATGGCAAGATGCGCCATTTGGCGGCGAAAATACAGTTACAGTGCATATACGCCACCTGCGTGAAAAGCTAGAAGCAAACCCTGCTGAGCCTCGTTACCTAAAAGTAGTTTGGGGGCAAGGTTATAAGATAGAAAAGGGGAGCGGCAATGTATAAAAAAGAAAAAAACGATAAAATGCAAGAGCTGATACCTACTGAGAAGATAATCAATGATACAGATTTTTTCACTAAAAAAGATATTGCAGCTGATTATTTTGA
The DNA here is from genome assembly GCA_964370685.1 of uncultured Faecalibacterium sp. GTDB lineage: Bacteria > Bacillota > Clostridia > Oscillospirales > Ruminococcaceae > Faecalibacterium. The sequence goes on from CAYJKG010000007.1 coordinate 36,386, forward strand.
AAATCAAAAACACAATACAAAACAAAAGCGAAAAGCAAAAAACAAAAGAGTGGACAATGAAAGTAGATACAAAAAACGTTATAACTTAGTGTTTAAAATATTAGCTTTTTTTGTATGTATTATTAGTGCGGTAATACTTGTTGCTAGTAGTGTTGGTGTAATTTATTTTTATTATTCTGATTTTTACACACAAGACAAAAGCGTATCACTTGAAAACGAATTTGACAATTTAGTGTATTCTAATTTTTATTATGATTTTGGAGAAGTTATATTAAATTATGATGGGCAAACAGATTATTTAATGGCAAAAGCATTAGATTATGGCGTGGGTATTACATTAAAATATGAAAATGGGCAATTAGATATTAATGAACAGTCTGGCTCGGTATTTTGGTCACAAACTTATAGTTTAGATGATCTATTTTATTATAGCTATGGGTATAATATACAGCAAGACAAAGAAGAGGTCACAGTAGTAACACCTTATGAAGAGCAAAATACTACTACTAGCGAATCAGAAAATACAATGAGTGTTGAGGAAAATTTAGAGCAAAGTAGTATTATTGAACCAACAACTTTATCAACGTATAATTCGTTTTATAGTGTAACTTTCACACTTTTTGAGGAGGAAACCACGGGCGAGTTTCCGTTTAGAAAAAATCTTATAGATTTAGCTTATGTATGGCGATACGGTATTATTTTTATTGGTGTTTTTTCTTTGATAAGTACATTTGCGAGTTTTATTTATTTAGTATGTGCAGTAGGGCACAGCCCAAAATCAGAAAAAACAGTATCTAATAGTTGGACAAAAATGCCATTAGAGTTTTCAGCCATAATTTTTATTGCACCGCTAATATTTATTTTTAATATTTCAACAACAATTTATTTACAAGATTTTTTAGAGTTTGCAGGATTATTAGTTTTTGGTTTGATTGCTTTAGGCATTGCGCTATTATTCTTTTTAGATTTAACTGTACGCTTTAAAACAGTGGGGCTTTGGCGCAGCACTTTAATTTATAGAATACTACGAGCAATGTTTAAGTTTTGCATTTGGCTTGTGAGAGTATTTGCACACATATTTAAAACTCTGCCTGTTTTATGGCAAGGCTTAACGATATTTATTGGACTTTCAATAGTTTTATACTTTGTTGCTTTGTTTGAAATTGCCAGCGGAGCACGTCCGATTTTTATGATGTATGTGATAATAGTTGAGCGCACGGTGCTTTTAGCCTTATTGTTATATGCGCAATTTGCGTTTGCACGCTTAATTAAAGCCGGTAAAGAACTAGCTAGCGGTAATGTTGATTTTAAAGTTAAAACAGATTACATGCTAGGTGCTTTTAAAACACACGCTGAAGATTTAAACAGTATAGGCGAGGGTATGGTGCATGCTGTTGACGAAAAAATGAAGAGCGAACGTATGAAAACCGAGCTTATAACAAATGTTTCGCACGATATAAAAACACCGCTAACCTCTATTATAAATTATAGCGATTTAATCTCAAAAGAAAAAACAGATAATGAAAACATAGTTGAATACACAGGCATAATCAGCAAACAATCCGATAGATTAAAGCGCCTTATTGAGGATTTAGTGGAGGCGAGTAAAGCATCAACAGGCAATTTAGAGGTAAACTTACAACCGTGTGAGGTTGGTGTTTTGCTCTCGCAATCAGTGGGTGAGTATAGTTTGCGCTTACACACACAGCAGTTAGAGCTAATTGTAAAACAGCCTGAGGAAGCTGTGCATATTTATGCTGACGGACGCAGATTATGGCGTGTTTTTGATAATTTACTGGGAAACATTTGCAAGTATGCCCAAAAGGGAACAAGGGTGTATTTAACACTAGAACAAAAAGGCGAAAGAGCAATTATATCGTTTAAAAATATATCTAGCACTTCACTGGATATATCAGCTGAAGAATTATTAGAGCGTTTTGTTCGTGGCGATTCCTCACGTAACACAGAGGGCAACGGACTAGGGCTTTCGATAGCACAGAGCCTAGTGGAGCTGCAAGGTGGAAAAATGAAACTTTTTGTGGACGGCGATTTATTTAAAGTGGAGCTAAGTTTTGATTTGATAAAAGAATAAACATAAAAAACGCTATGAGGGTGAATTTCCTCATAGCGTTTAATATTTATATGTGAAAGTATAATGTATGTAAAAAACATTCTCAATTGCTGTGTTTATATTGTAGTTTGTATTATTTTTTGGTATAATTGAGTACGCTCGTAATTTTACACAGAGTTAGCATTTTTAAAGGAGAAAATATATATGGAAAACAGCAAAGTTTATTATACAGATATGCGTACTACATCAGGCGATAGTTTACTTGTGAAACTTGAAAAATTAATAAAAAAAGCAGGCATAGGTGAAATTGATTTTACTGATAAATTTGCAGCTATAAAAATACATTTTGGTGAACCAGGCAACCTTGCGTATTTGCGCCCTAATTATTCAAAAGTTGTTGCAGATGTTGTAAAATCTTTTGGTGGCAAACCATTTTTAACAGATTGTAACACGCTTTATGTAGGTAGAAGAAAAGATGCGCTAGAGCATATGGAGGCAGCGTATGAAAACGGTTACACACCTTTTTCAACTGGTTGTCATGTTATAATTGCTGACGGTTTAAAAGGAACAGATGAAGCGATTGTGCCTATTGACGGAACTTTAGTTAAAGAGGCAAAAATTGGCCGAGCAATTATGGATGCAGATATTGTTATCTCACTAAACCACTTTAAAGGCCATGAGATGACAGGTTTTGGTGGCGCTCTTAAAAACATAGGCATGGGTAGTGGTAGCCGTGCAGGTAAAATGGAACAACACTCAAATGGCAAACCAAGCGTAGAAAAAGAAATGTGCAAAAAATGCAAACAATGCGCAAAAATATGTGCACACAGCGCAATTGAATTTGATGCAAATGGTGTTGCGAATATTAATCACGAAAAATGTGTAGGTTGCGGTAGATGTATAGGTGCTTGTGTGTTTGATGCAATTAGCCCAGATTGGAATATATCTGAAAACGATTTGAGCATTAAAATGGCAGAGTACACTTATGCTGTAATTAAAGATAGACCAAACTTCCACATTAATTTGGTTATTGATGTTTCACCTTATTGTGATTGTCATGCTAAAAATGATGCAGCGGTTATACCAGATGTTGGTTTTTTTGCTTCCTTTGACCCTGTTGCACTTGATAAAGCTTGTGCAGATGCATGCAACAGAGAAACTAGCTTTAGAGATACATTGTTGAGCGACAAACAAGAGCTATGTCCACAGCACAGTGGCAATTGCGACTGTGCGGAACATAAAGCTGACCACTTTACAACAATGCACTCTAACACTAATTGGGTGACATGCCTTGAACACGCTGAAAAACTTGGCCTAGGCACACAAAACTATGAATTAATTAAACTATAACACTAGATAAATTTGAAAAATTAATAATAGCGTTTTAACCTTTGATACCACAAAATATTATGCATATATAATGTTTTTATGAAAAACATGCTGTGCTATAAAGTTTTGAGAGTATCAAAGGTTTTAATTTTTAGTGGCAGTTCATCGCTTAAAGCCTCTTTGCTAGTTGCAGTAATGTGTGCGATACCATCATTAAAACCACTTTGTACAATAACTATGGCTTTGCCACCGTATAATTTGCGAGTGTGTGCTTTGTCATGCTCATGGCTAAAGTGATTACCATTACCAGTGCCTATAATTTTTACAGCACCTATTGTTTCAAAGTTAACTTCAATTTCTGAATCCGTAACTTCAATACCGCTTTCATCAAAAACACTCACAGCAATAACTGTGCAATCTGAACCATCAGCAAAAAGCTCGTTTTTTAATGTGGTAAGTTTTAAATAGTGCTCTTTACCAGAGGTTTTAAGCGAGTTTCTTGCTATTTCTTGACCATTATGATATGCAACTGCTAACAATTCACCTTTTTCGTAAGGTACTAGCCAGTAGCCTCTGTCTAGTGGCTGTTTTTGTTGTTTACCTAGAGATTTTCCGTTTAAAAATAATTCAACTTCATTGCAATTTGCTAGTGCATACACTTTAATTGGTGTACCTTCTGCTTCAAATAAATTCCAAGAAAGTGGCATTAAATTTATTGTTTTTTCGTTGCACCAATAAGCTTTTAAATAGTTTGCCCAAGGTTTAAAAAAACCGCAATAATCAATAAATCCATAAGAGGACACTACATTCGGAAACCTATAAGGCGATGTTTCGCCACGATAATCAAGCCCTGTCCACAAAAACATGCCGCACATATGCTTGTGTCCCTCATATGCTTTAAGAGCTTCTTCTGCGTTATGCCCCCACTTAGGGTGGGAATCTCCATAGCATGTAACATTGCCGCGATTGCTTTGGTCCATCCAAAGGGCAGTTATTGCACTGTTACAAGATATTTTATCTTCTCTGTTTTCGGTGTGCATTTTATAAACTCTAGTGTTATAAGCGGAGGCGATTTCAGTATTAAAAAAGCACATTTCAGGAAAAGCCTCATGTAGTTTTTGAGGTGAGGTAAAATCACGTAACATAAAATAATTTACACCATTAACTATGTATTTTAAACCTAATTTTTCATGGTTTTGTATTGCACTTAAGTAATGTGCATTTATAGCAAGCATGTATTCTCTTGTGTCATCGTATTTTAAAGCGATGTTTTTCATTTTAGTTAAAACACGCACACCTTTATCTTTTCCTTGTAAAGAGGCCTCCTCATTTCCAAAAGACCAAATAAAAACACTAGCATGATTTCTATCTCTGCGTATCATATTGATAAAAAGTTTCATGGAGATATCCGAAACAGCAGGCCAACGATTTTCGTCCATAACCAAAATGCCTTTTTCATCACATACATCTAAAAAAACAGGATCCGGCGGGTTATGAGCACAGCGGTAGCCATTAACACCCATTTCCTTTAATTTATCTATTTTATATTCAATGATACTGCGATTTAGTGCAACACCGACACCCGCAAAATCATCATGGCCACATGCACCTTTAATAAATATTTTTTTACCATTTAAAAGCATGCCTTTTTGTGAGTTATATTCAATGTGTTTGGGGCCAAATTTAATTTCTTTAGTGTGTGTACCATGTTTTGAGTGTAGCGCAACAACAGCCTTGTATAAATGTGGGGTGTCCACACTCCATAAAACAGCGTTTTTTATATCTATTTTAGTTGTAAATAATTTTATTTCATTTGTATCTATGCTGTTTTCGTAAGTAGTGTGAGAAATTAGTTTTTGATTATCATAAAATGAAATATTACACATAAATTCACATGTAGAGTTATTCAGGTTATCAAGTTCAAATTCAACTTCAAAGTTACAGTTATTGTTAGTTAAATCAACATTTTTAGTTTTAATGTAAATGCCATCGTGAACAAAACAAAGTTTTGGTACAATATGTAAAAATACATCTCTATAAATGCCGCCCCCAGTATACCACCAGCCTTCCATCTCGCTAGCATCCGCTAAAACAGCAACTGCGCTTTCTTCACTATAATTAACCGCCTCTGTTATTTCTGCACAAAAACCCATAAATCCGCCAAGTTGGCGTTTTATTATATCGCCATTAACCCAAAGCTCGCTATTGCGATAAATACCATTAAACTGTAAAAAAATACGGTTATGTTCAGAGCCTTTTGGTAGAGTAAAGATTTTTCGATACCAACCAATACCAGTTTCAAGGCTACCAGTTTGAAAAGGGACTTTATCTGAAAAAACAGATTTTTCGATAACAAAATCATGTGGTAGTTGAACATTTTGCCAATTGCTATCGTCATAATCAGGCAAAGCGTAATCAAAGCTTGTGGCTTTTGTCCATTTTGTCATGAGAGGAGAGTTACCTATATCAAAACCTGCGTCTTTAGATTGTGTAAGCGTTGGTGTACCTTCAAAAAATTTCCAATCAAAGTTAAAATTAAAACTTTCGCTACTTTTCATAAATAGTACCTTTCATAAATCATTTAAATTATGGTTCATATTTAACAGTATTTATATTATATCATTTTTTATGTAAATATCTAACGTTATAATATGGAATAAGTTTAACGTGAAATAATATTTAAGTTTTTCTAATTGACATAACATTCTAGCATTTACTTTATCATATAATATTTGCAAATATAAAAACCCTCAAAAAGTAAGAAGTAAAATCTTTCTTTAGAGGGTTTCTTTGTTTTAAATATTGAGCATTACAGTTGTGCTTATTATATTTTATATTCTGCAATAAGGTTTTTGTATTTATTTGTTATATAATATTTGAAATAATCAATGTTCTTTGCTGACAAATCTATTATAAAGCTCCATAAGTTTTTCATAATGATATGTATCAACATATTCGTCATTGAATTTTTTGAAAGAAGCTTGCTTCATCTTCTCGTATTCTTCAAAAGTTGCAGAGTTTAATAGCATTATTTTATCCTTTAAGTCCGTAGCATTACCACTTTCAAATGTATAACCATTTTTATCAACAAGTTCTGGTATACCACCTATATTTGCACCTATAATAGGTCGTGATAATTTTAATGATTCTATTACAGAATACGGATTGTTCTCATACCATTCAGATGGTACAACAACAGCTTTTGCATTGCCAACAAGGTTCAGCAACTCTTGGCCTGTTTTAAAACCTAAAACTTCTGCATTTGTTACGTTTTCTTTTTGAATAATATCTTTGATATACTGCTTTAAAGGTCCTGTACCAACTATTTTAAGTTTAACATCAGTACCTTTTATTGCGTTTATAAGTGTGGAGACACCTTTTTCATGAGATAATCTGCCTAAATATAATAAATATTGTTCTTTATCTGGCAAAGGGCTTATTTCAGGTATATTAGTATCTAAAAAATTGGGTATATGATGTATGCGAGAAGCTTCAATACCAAATTCTTCAAATTTGCGTTTTTGAAATTTACTTGGTGTTATAATAGCATCAATTACATCATAACTTTTACGAGTTTTATGTAAGTTAACTTCAACAAAATTTATACTAGTTTTTAATAGCGAATTTTTTACGCATCTGTTTTTTAACATACTAAAATAGCTACCATTTTTACAGTCTTCGCAAATTATGCCATGGTGCATCATTTGATAATTAGGGCAAGCCATTTTAAAATCATGCGAGGTATAAACAGTGGGGATTTTATATTTTTTAATTATATCAAGTATTGAAGGTGACAACTGGTGCTGAAAAATATGTAGATGAATTAAATCCGGCTTTGTTTTTAGTACAAGTGCTTCAAACTTGCTTTTTGCCTCAGTAGAATAAATGATTTTTAAAGCATTTTTTATTCTATCCTTGTTGCTACTATAATCAATATTTTCAACAAAATACTCAGAAAACTCTGAAGAAAAGTTTTTTTCGTCTTTCATAGAAAAATCTACTACAGTGTGTCCATTTTTTTGCAGCATGTTTTTTAGTGCGAAATAATATGTTTCACTGCCACCTTTTAAGTAGTGAAATTTATTAACCAGTAAAATTTTCATGTTACTCCTATTCAGCTAAAAATAGTTTCATATACTTATCACAAATTAATTGCCAGCTATACGCATCTGAAATGCGTTTTGATGATAAATAATTAAATACCTTTATTTCTTCGTTGGTTAAAGAATCAGCTTTTTCAATTAAACTTGCTAAATTCCCTTTTTCCTTGTTCCAATAAAGAGCGCCATCTTTGGCTACTTCACGATTAAAACCAACATCTAATAGCAGATTAAGCTCAGTTGAGCTTAAAGCTTCAAGTAAGCTTGGGTTTGTTCCTCCTACTTCATGTCCGTGGAAATATCCATAAGAGTTTTCTCGGATTTTCATTAAAAGTTCTTGGTCATAAACTGTGCCTACAAATTTAATACGTGGGTCTTTATCAAAACCTGTTGTTTGTTTTAATTCTTCTAAAAAACTATCACTAACGTTTGTTATTAAGGCAAAATCTTTTTTAGAGTTACTTTGCATAAATTCTTTTAACATTATTTCATAGTTGTTTTCAGGAACAAAACGACCCACTACGAGGTAGTAGTTTTTTACAGTTAATCCTTTTTCGTTATACCAATCAACTAAAACTGGCGAATTGTTTTTAAGTGTGCTTTTGCGTGTTTCGGCTCCATACGCTATAAAAGTAGTTTTGGGGTTATATTTTGCATATTCAGCATGTATGTATTTTGCAATGCTTTTACTATCGCAAACAAGCAAGTCGTTGTTTTTTATATGCTCTCTTTCAGACATTTTCCAGTATCTTCTTACAGGCGCTGGCCACTTAGCTCGCTTCCACTCGTGCCCGTCTGGGTTTACAAATAATTTGCCACCAAGATTTTTAATCTTTTTATAAAAATGCGAGGCAAATGGACCTAAACGACATGTGCACACATATACTATTGGCTTTTTAATTTTATGTTTTTCTATGTATTTGCAACAGGCTTCAAGGGCGGCTACATCGTAATAAATTGCTTTGGCAGAACCTACATTTGGTGTTTTTACATGAAAACATCGTGCATTATTATGTGTTATTTCTCTGGTATCATTGCCAAGGCAAGCAACATGATATTTTAGCTTTGTACTGTGTTGATGGTAATGTGTTAGTTTTTCTATAAAAGTTTCATACCCACCATAGTTTGCGGGTATGCCTTTTGATCCTACGATAAAAATGTGTTTCAAAATATTTCTCCTAAAGATGTATGTTATAAAAAACTGAATGTGTTAAAAAAGTATGATAATAGATTAAAATTAACGAGTTATTATTATTTGTTGTAACTAAAGGTGTAAATTTTCGTTGTTGTTGTTACAAAACCTCTTAAGTAATACATAGTAATTATGTATTATTTAAGAGGTTTATGGTCTTAGTACGTAAAAATAAAATTGTTAGCTTGCACCCTTTCGTGCAATAACAGCAGCAACTGTTTGTAAAATTAATTTAATATCAAGAAATATCGTCCATTGTTCTATGTATTGTTTATCTAATTCTACAACTTGTTCAAAATCATGGATATTACTACGGCCACTTACTTGCCACATTCCAGTAATTCCAGGCATAATACTTATTCTACGATGATGATGTCTTTCGTATTTTGCAACTTCATCTACTGTTGGTGGTCGTGTACCTACAAGGCTCATGTCACGCATTAAGACATTAATAAGTTGTGGTAGTTCATCTATACTGGTTTTTCGTATAAATTTGCCAACTTTTGTTATTCTAGGGTCATTATCCATTTTGAACATAAAGCCACCTTTTATTTTATTTTGTGCTTGTAGTTCAGCTTTACGCTCTTCAGCATCTTGATACATAGAGCGGAATTTATACATTTTAAATTTTTTGCCATTGCGACCAACACGTGTTTGGCAAAAAACAACTGGACCAGGAGATTCAATCCTTATTGCGATAGCGGTGAGAATAAAAACTGGTGCAAATAAAATTAAACCAACAAGAGCACCAAATATATCGAGTAAAGATTTATAAAATAGTTGTACTGAATCCAAACTTGTACTATGGTATGTTAAAATAGGCATTGTACCTATGTTGCTAATAAAGCGTTTTGAATTTGGTAGTTCATAAAAATCTAGCAATAATTTTGCTGTAATCCCCATATCTTCAGATGTTTTTAAAACCATCGAAATATCCTTGTGAGAATCCATTTTTACAGATTGTACGATTACTATTTCGCTAATATTAAGTTCGACTAGCAGTTTTTCAAATTCGTTTTCATTCTTTAATTCTGGTGCATCAAAGTCAACACGTCGATCAATTTTTATTTTAATATCCGTTTTATCTATATAATAAAGGTACTGATTGGCAATTTCTTCACTGCCAATAAATAAAATGTGTGTATATTTATTACCAAATTGTGTTGAGTGTAATGCTCTTTTTATAATACGCATACCTAAAGTTAAAACAAAACAAAAGCTAGCAAAAATTATAAAGAATAATCGGCTAGTGTATGCTAGTTTTGAAAAAAACACTACCGTGCTTATGCTAAAGGTTGCTAGTAAGGTAGAGGTAATAGTGCGCTGTATTTGTCTATCAAAATACTGAAAAGTAGTTACATCGTACATACGCATAAAAAACATAGATAAAATGAAAACTATTCCAAAAATAACTAACATCCAGAGATGGTTTGTTATTACGGTGAAACCTCTTAAATAATTAAAAATTAATTCAGCAACACAAAATGAAACTAATATTAGTAAAATATCAATTACAATTTGAGCGATATTAATGTGCGCATTCATATTGCGTTTGTGCAAGTTCAAACACTCCTTTCAAGAGTTTGTAAAGGTAGGCGTTACAAGTGGTTTGAGTAGAAGATTGTAGTTTAGAAGAGTTGGAAGGTGTTACAAAATTTAAATCAAATTTTTGGGTATTTGAACGAGGGGTTAGTTTTTTAATTATAACATAATTTACAAGAATTGTAAATTGAAATATTTACAAAAAAAATATATAAATATTTTTAATTATGTGTTTTTTTTACAAAAAATGCATTGCCAGTTTGTTAACGATTTTAAATTACATCATGTTTGTTTGCGCTGAATAAAAGCAGTGATTTGGGTTAAATATGATTTAAGTTCAGGCGAACGTAAATAGCAAACGAAAAATACTGAGTTTGATACAACGGTGCAAACGATACCTTTTAGTATTAGTAAAAATAGTGACCCAGAAGGCATAAGTGAACAAATAATATAAGTAATAGCTGTGCCTGAAATGAAAACAAGATGGTATTTTATGCCTTTTAACAGGAAAGTTTTACTTGGAAATTTAAAAATTTCGTTAATAAGTAATTTAGGTTCCATCCAGTATGCGGATAATAACCTAGAAACAAACGTTGCTAGCAAAATACCAGTTAAACCCCATATATAGCCAAATGCGATAGAAAGTAAAAGATTAAGTAAAGCATTTAGCACAACAATATATTTTGCTTTATGAAATAAGCCTATTGCATCTCTAAAAGTGGAGCAAGCACGTAAATAACAATATAAATAATAATTAAGCGAAATTACAATTACTGTTGACATGGAAAGTAGATATTGTTCGCCAATCCAAAAAATGATAAAGTCTTGAAACAAACAAATAAAGCAAACGCTGCAAAAAGCACCTAGCCACCAAAAAGCAAAATGAATTTTATTTAGTATATTATATTTGTGCTCAGTAGAGGACTCAATATGGAGGTTACCTATGCTAGATATTATTGAACGTGAGGCAATATCAAGCATGGTTGTTACGGAATTTGTAATCATTAAATAGTTTGAATAATAACCAACCCAAATTGTACCTATCATTGTTGAGATTAAAATATTATCTGTATTATTAATTAGCATCCCACATATTCTGTAAATGCTTAAGGAGGCAATGCTTTTTCCAATTTCCTTTTTATCAGCAGGTTCTAAGAAATGCTTTTGTTTGATAAAAGGATACATTTTGTTTGCAAGCTTAGTGTTGAACAAATTTAGCGAAAAAGTACATATTAATTGTATAACTAAATATAATATGAAATTTTTTGTAATTAGCAAAATTACAATTTGGCTAATTTGTTGTATGAGTGTAAATATAGACCTATTTATGCTTAGTTTGTATATTTTTTGATCTGCATTTATTATTGCAGGTCCGTGTGTCATAAGATATGAAAAAACAGTGTTGGTAAGGTATAGTAAATAATAAATCTCTAAGTGTTCAACAGGCGCTTCTAGGTTCACTATATATTGTAAAAAGGGTAATAGTGATAAGCCTAAAGTAGCAATTGTGCAAGCAAGAAATATATTTATTTTTTTATAAAATCCAATAAGTGCAGCAAGTTTTGCATAATTTTTATTAGCTAGTGGTTCGTACATGCTAAAAATCATTGCGGTGGATAGCCCTAATTCAGACATGCCAAGTAGCACTAAAATGTTTGCAAATAAACCTGATATAGCAAGGTATTCAACACCTAAGATATATATAAATGCTGTGCGACCAACAAAAGTAAATATCATATTTAATATCTGGGTACTTATGCCTAGACCAGCATTGCGTATACTATTTTTTGTTCTTGAATTATTATTAGTCATTTCACATCCTTAAATTGCAATTAGTTTATAGATTTTTATTGTTTTATTGTAGTAACACTTGCAAGAAGTTAAAAATCAGTGTAATATTATTTAATAAAGTATAAAAGTGTTGAGATAGGAGGAAAAAATGCCCACATTATTATTTGTCGATGATGACATAGAGTTACTTGAAATAATTTCAGCAGAATTTAGTAAAAAGGATTTCACCATATACACATTATCCTCAGCTGTGGATATAGCACAGCAAGTTGAAAAACTCTCGCCTGATTGTATCATATTAGATGTTATGATGCCGCAGATTGATGGTTTTACAGCGCTTAAAAATATTCGTGCTAAAGTTGAAACGCCTGTAATATTTTTAACAGGAAAAATATCGGAGGACGATAAAGTCCATGGTTTAATGTTGGGTGCGGATGATTACATGGAAAAACCATTTGGTTTTAGAGAACTAGAAGCTCGAATTCGGGTAGTTATTAAGCGAAAAACAGTTACGAACAATAATATTTTAGCATTTGAGCCTTTGAACATAGATATAGCAAATAGGCGTGTTTTATGCAATGGAGACGAAATATTATTAACTGTGCGAGAATATGATTTGTTAGTTATGATGGCTACATGCGAAGAACCTGTAATTACTTATGAAAAGATTGGCATGTTTTTGTGGAATTCTTATCGTGCTGAGGATAGAGCCTCCGTTATGGTAAATGTTTCACGGTTGCGCAAAAAAATGGAGGTAGACCCTTTGTGTTCACGGCTTATAGAAACTGTATGGTCAAAAGGGTATAGCTTTAACGGAGGTAACACTAAATAATGAAAGAACAAGTGTTTATAACACCTGAAATTCACCATGGCGAAGATATGACAGCAAAACTGTTAAGGTTAACGTGTGAACTTGAAGTTAGTAACAACAAGCTTTTAGAATCAGAAAAGGCAAGAATACGCATTTTAGAAAATATCTCACATGATTTAAGATCACCGTTAACGGCAGTGCGTAGTGCATTGGATTTATTAACAGAAGGAAGCCTAACAGAGACAGAAAGTGCAAAATTACTTGACATTATCGATAGGCGAGTAAAAACATTGGAAAGATTAGTGGAAGAACTTTATCTTTCTCAAAAGTTAAATCAGCCTGAGTTTACACCAAGTTTTGAGCAAATTATAATGGAGGCATTTTTAGAGGAATATTATATTCAGTTAGATGTTTCTGGCAGAATGTCAGATCGCAAATTAGTTTTGAATATACTCACTAATGCTCCCGTTTTGATTAATTTAGATACACATTTGTTTTTAAGAGTATTGGATAATATTTTGTCTAATGCATATCGCCATACAGCAAAAGGGGATAAAATAGAAATTGAAATTAAAGATACTGAAAAAGATAGTGTTTTAATCAGTATATTTAATTCAGGTGAACAAATACCAAGTGAACATTTAGCCCATGTGTTTGAACGTACATTTACAACTTCAGATGCACGAACACCTGAAAAATCAGGCAGTGGGTTAGGTTTGCACATTGCAAAAACTATTGTTGTTAAACATAATGGTAAACTATCATGTGAAAATGTAGTAACAGGTGGTGTAACTTTTAGCATAGTATTACCCAAACTTAAAAATTAATAAAACTTGTAAAAAAGTTTGGGGTTTAGTTTGTAAAAGTGTAATAAATGCTTACATAACAAACTTTGCAACAGTGGCATAATCTTCGCCTTTGCCACCGCAAACATAAACTTTGCCACAACGCACCCAAGCATGGGCAACCATCTTGTTGTTTTGTTCTTTATCTCGGCCAACACCTAAATACAGTGTAGATTGTAGCTTGTAGCTTTTCAATAATCGCTGTGCTACCATAGCTTGAACTAGACACTTGCTTTGCCAAGGCACTCTGCGAGCTACTCGTGCTACTTTTTCGGCTACAAATAACATGTTATTAATATCTTCACGCCTAGTTAAATCTTCATAAGGTGTTTCACCTGGCGTTCCAAGGTATTTGTGTATTTTTGAGCCGTGATAAAAATAAATGCGAAATCTGGCAATTGCAACTAAAAATAAAGTTTTAACAGTTAATTTGCGGCGGCGAGTTTTAAAAATAAAATTGTATATTAATCTTGCGATTTCATTAATTTTTTTCATTTTTCATCTTTCATTTGATTGCTTTGTTTTTTTTATGTATATTAAAAAGATAATAGATATTATAGCTAACACAATAAAAACTATAATAATTGCATTTTGGTTTAGATAATCTATGAAAGTTGGTTCTGTTACTTCAGGGATAACTTCGTTTGTAGTAGATTCTTGAATTGGCAACTCCACAGAGGTTGTTATATCAAAAGTTGGCGAATATATGGTTTCACCATCTTCTGTTTCATAAGCGATTGTAGCAGTTAACACTTGTGTTCCTGCCTCTAAAAATGTAACATGATGCTCAGCAAAAGCGGAGGAAGAGTTTGCATTATTAATATTTATAGTATTACCACTAGCTATGATTGAACCAGTAAGCTCTATACGCAAGTTGTTGTAGTTTTCCTCCTCGCCTATAAATTTGTATAAAATACCAGTGTATGCAGGTTCGTTTACTGTGCATTGCTCAGGTAATATTATATCTAAAATTTCAATTGAGCCTTCACCGATATTCAAAGCTATAGCACCGTTAAGTGTAACTGTAGAATCATCTATATCAGTTTGGTAGCTTAAATTATATTGTAGGTAATATGTTCCCTCGTTTACTACATCTCTAACATTAAAAGTAGAAGAAGCTGTTGTGGTTGATGCTATATCAATAAGTGGTATATATGTTTGATTAGATGTGCCAAAAGCAGGGAAAAAGATATTATTTGGATCACTAAATGTAATTAAAATGTTGTTAACACCGGTAGTTGTGCTAGTGTTTTCCAAAGTGTAATTAAGCGTAAATTCATTGCCGGATGTTATAGTTTCATCAATAGTATAAGACTTCATCAACACAATAGGATGTGTTGAATCATCAGCATGAATTGTGGGAATAGTTATTATTGATAATAGTAAAGATGTAATTAATACTATAATTAATTGTGTTCTAAAATTGTTTATAATTTTCATTTAATAAAACTCCTTGTTAAAAAATAAGACGTTGATAATTATAACATTATTTACGATTTTCTTCAATAGATTTAAGCGAATACAAATAAATATCTACTTTTTCACTATTACTGTCGAAAGCATTGTAGAAAAATCAAGCATTAAGGCAAAGACTTCACATGTTTAACAAAAAACAATCGAAATTATTGTGTAATTTGAAACATAAAGCGTTGCAATAAATCAAAATTGGTGATATAATGTGAAGATAAGCATTTATGCATTTAATTTTGCCTAAGTTATTGATTTAATGAGAGGAAATACTTAAACTATGCCAAAACGCTATCGATTGTTTTCATTGTGTGTGGAATCCTGTATAGATTTACCAGAAACACCGGTGATTGGAAATGAAATACCACCAGATGTAGTAATAGAATATAAAAGCATACAAACAAAAATGAGACCCGCTGGTGGCAAGGCACTTAATCTATTTGGTTTTGTTACTATTGATAGTAATTGCATGCAGTTTGGATCATTAGCCGGCGTTTACGAAATTAGCAATGGTAACCATATAGCTATTGACCCAGAAGAAGGTGCAACACAAGAGCAGATAAGGTTGTTTTTACTAGGTACATCAATGGGGATACTTTTGACACAGCGTGGATTACTACCGTTACATGGCGGAGCAGTGGTTGTTAATGGTAAAGCGGTAGTTATAACAGGGCATGCGGGAGCGGGAAAATCAACGATAACCAGCACGCTTGTAAAGCAGGGGTTGCAGTACTTAACGGATGACGTATCGACAGTGATGACTACTCAAGAAGGATATTATGTTTTGCCATCTTACCCACAGCGAAAATTAGTTAGAGATGCTTGTGTGCGCTTGGGTTTTAACCCTAGCGAGTTGCCAGTGGTAGATCCAATTAGAGATAAATTTGCTATCAGGGATTCTGAAAATTGGCATAATGAAAAAGCGCCGTTTGCTGTTATGGTGAGGCTCGTTCCAGCACAAGTGGATGATGAAGTAAAGGCTAGAGTTTTAAATGCAAAAGAGAGTATAGAGCTTATTGTTGAGAGCCTATATAGAAATTTTTTACAAAAAGAAAAGGGCGTTTATACACCAAATATGTTTAAGCAGTTTTTGCTAATTGCATCTAAAATTAAGATGCTTGAAGTATCAATACCAAGAAATATCGAAAATCTGGAACAATCTACATGTGCTTTGATTGAGATATTGAACGATAACTGCTAAAACGTTTGTATAAGAAAGTGGAGGATGATTATGTTTACACAATACGAAATTATAATGTTAAAGAAGATTGATGTTACAGAACTAGCTGGCGAGAAAGTAATGATAGATTTTGATAGTGGCAAGTATTTTATGTTGACAGGTTCAGCGAACGATATTTGGGATTTACTGGAAACACAAAGCACCACCAAAGAAATTTTAGAAAGTTTACTTGAAATTTACGATGTAGATGAACAAACTTGCTATAATGGTGTAATAGCGTTTTTGAAAAAACTTGTTGATATAGGTTTTGTTGAACTAAAAGAAATTTAATAGTAATAAAATTTGCAATGTAAAAAATAATGGGCTGTTTCAAAGCCTTAAAAAATAAAAAGCAGTGTTATAGATTTTTCAATCTAAAACACTGCTTTTTATAATTTTTAGTTAAAATTAGTGGAAATCTTTCATATACATTTGTTCCTTATTTTTATCAAAACAATATGAATATGCGCTAAGTATCCACAAATAGCACCCAAGACATTTGTTATTATATCATCAATATCGCTAATGCCTGTGTTAAAAATAAATTGCAAAACTTCAATACAAAACGATAACAATGCAGATAATATAATCACGTTCTTAAAGTTAGTTTTGATTTTTGACAAAAAAGGTAATAATAAACCAAAAGGAACAAACCAAATCATGTTGCCAACCAGATGATATATAAATTGCCAAAGGCTAATATTTAATGAGTCAAAGGTTGTAGCTAAAGGGATAATTTGCACTCTGTTAAAGGCGTAAGTATTATCTACAAAACTAAAAAAACTTGTCCAATTACGTATAACTGTTATTTGTAACAAAGCAGAAATATAACATATAAAAGTTACATTGGTTAAATAAGTAACATTTTTGAGCTTTTGCTTTTTGTATAAAGCGAAGTAAAAAGTATATATTGCACCAATTATTAATGCAAAACTTAGCGCCCTATAACAAAAAAGCAAAATCCCTTGTAAATTCATAGAATAAACCTCTATTTATAATAGCAAAGTGTAATAATATCAAATAATAATTATATAAAAAAACTCACAACAAGTCAATATAAATAATCGTAGAATAGCGCATGTTTTTTATATTTTTGATTGATTGATGTGAGTTTTTCATTATTTTTATTAATATTAATCTACACTTGAAATGAACGCTTTAATCATATCAAGACCAATTTCACCTGATTTTTCAGGATGGAACTGGCAACCTGTAACGTTACCATTTTTAGCAACAGCGCATATGTTACGTCCGCCATAAATTACATTTGCAAGACGATTTTCATCAGAGCTTGGCTTTGCCTCAAATGAGTGTACAAAATATACTTCAGAGCCGTTTTGTGTTTGTTGTAAAATAGTGTTTTCAGTGTTGTTTGCAAACACAAGGCTGTTCCAGCCTATATGCGGTACTCGTTGCTTTTCGCCTTGCGTGTCAGCATTTGGTATTTGTTCAACACGGCCTTTTATAAGCCCTAAACCTTTGTGTGTGCCAAACTCGTCGCTTTCATCAAAAAGCATCTGCATGCCAAGGCATATGCCAAGTAGGGGAGTGCCCGTTTGTGCTTTTGCCTTTATTATCTCTATTAAATCTAACTTTGCAAGGCCAGCCATGCCGTCCTTAAAGGCGCCAACACCAGGCAAAACAAGGGCAGTAGCATTTCGTATTTTTTCTATGTCATCTGTAATTTCAACTTTAGCTCCACAATGTATAAAGGCTCTTTCTACACTTAAAAGGTTGGATAAACCATAGTTAATTATAGTAATCATCTAACATTAACCCCCTTTGTACGTATTTCAGCTTTTATTTCTTCAACAGTTTTTTTCTTATAATGCAAAACACTTGCAACAGCAATAGCACTAGCGCCATGATTAGCCGCATTTGTAGCATCATTTGCGCAGGAATAACCGCCAGAAACAATAACAGGTACACTAACACTTTCGCAAAGTTGCGCTATTAGGTCGTTATCCATGCCTTTTTCCATGCCTTCTTTATCAACCATAGTTAGCAAAATTTCGCCTGCTCCAAGTTCCTCGCCACGCTTTGCCCATTCAATAACATCTTTACCAGAATGGTTGCGACCATTATCGGTGTATGCCTCCCAGCCAGCACCGTCACGGCGTTTTTTTGCTTCTATACCCAGTACCATACACTGGCTACCAAAGGTTTTTGCAACCTCCGTTATAATGTTTTCATCTTTAATTGCTGCGGTGTTAATAGCAACTTTGTCAGCGCCCATTTGCAATATTGAGCGCACATCATCAATGCTACGCAAACCACCGCCAACAGTTATAGGGATAAAAACATCATCAGTTGTTTTGTGCACTATATCGCTCAAATTATTTCTGTTATAGAGGCTTGCGACTATATCCATATACAAAATTTCGTCTATGCCTTGTTTGTAATAATCAGTAGCAAAGGCATTTGGGTTACCCATTTTGCGCAAACCTTCTAGTTGTATGCCTTTAACAACATAATTGTTTTTTATATCCATGCGTGCTATTAAGCGGATTTTATTATTCATATAAACCTCTTTTTTGCAATTTCACACCCATACTAAAAAGTATGAGCGTGAAAATAAAGCAATATATTATTTTAAATCTGGTGTACCCCAATTGCACTCGCTTGCACCCTCAAATGGTGTGTGACGTAATTGCCAAATACCATCTTTATGCTTCCAAATATGTGGTGAACGGAAACGGTCCGCAAGATGCATGAAATAATCTCTATCCATTGTGGGTTGTTCAAATATTTCTTTCGCCCAAGGAAAATGTTGTTCATCCAAAGATAGGTAATCCCAAATTTCTTGTTCAAAGCGTACTGGGAACTCACCATCATAGCGTTTAGAAAGTAAAACACCTTCATCACGTGTAATTTCATCATTGCGTATTTCTTGTGAGGCATCGTAAATAGTGCGACCTAAACCATACTTAATATAGGTTGTATAGTAAAAAAAGTCATCAATTTTATCATCAATAGAGTTGTATTTAGAATAAGTTCCCTCGGTGCGCTCAGGTGCTGGTTTAAAACCGCCATGCTCCACGCTATAATAATATGCGCCCTGTGGGTGCCATTTTAAGTAATAACCTAAATAGTGCACTTCTATGCCGTTTTTTTGCATGTCGCTAGTTTCGCCAGGTAGGTAAATTGCAAGGTCAGATTTATCTATTTTATACTCTTTCTCAAGTTCATCTATGCTAACACCACCGAGGTAAATATTATCGTTTGAGTGCGTTGCAAAAAACTTTTCATCACGTAATGCAGTTTCGTTGTCTGCTATTGGGTTGCCAAACTCTGCTTCATTTTCCCCGTAAAAAACAAGTGGAATACCAAATTTTGCAGCCATCTTAGGAGCGAGCTGTTTTTGCCCTAAAATAAAAGCCTGAAAAGGGTGGAATAAATTTTCAGTGGCAAGGCGTGTTAAAAGGCGGTGTGTCATGCCGTTTGGTGTGCAAAGATAATTGTCAAAACCAGCATGTATCCAAGCTTGGAAATTTTCAAAACCCCAAGGTGTGTAAATATGTGGTGCCCAAGTAACAGTTAAAGGGTGCATGCCGTATTTATATTTAAGCATGTGTGCAGCGTAAAAGCTATCTTTGCCGCCACTGCCAGGCACTAAGCAGTCGTAAGAGCCGTCGGTTTTGCGGTGCTTATCACATAGCTCCTTTAATTGACGCTCACGCTCTTGCCAATCTATTTTATCCTCTTTGTTGTGGCAAGCGTGGCAGGCATCACATGTGCCATCGCTAGCTATATGCATTGATTTTTTAATGCTATCTGCTTTGTGTTCAAACTCATAGCATGAGTTTGGTTTTTGATTGCTCATGATGCACTCGTTACAAAACTGCACATCTTGTGGTAGACCAAATTTTGCCTCTAGTTTATCAGATGGAATATCCTCGGAAAATTTAGAATAGTCTATGTCTATATGTCTTTTGTAATATGCCATAATCTCTGTAACCTTTCAAATCTGTTTTGTCTGTAAAAATGCAAAAAAAGGCGCTACCTACAATTATCCCTTGTAGGTAGCGCCTTTGCTACTGCACGTATTATAACACTAATTTGTTACATATGCAATAGTAAAAGTTCAAAAAAATGTGAAATTAGATAAAACTACAGGATTTTTGCTTGATTAAAGTAGTTTTAAGTATTACTTACTTGCAAATTTGTTTGTTTTCTATTATCTCGCATAATAGCTCAGCTGATTTTGCGCCTAACTCGGTTATTGGCACATTTATTGTTGTTAAAGGTGGTGCAATACTCAAACTTTTACAGATACAATTGAGCTTAAACCTTTGCAGGTGTTATGGATTAAAAAATAAAACATGATTTGCCTTTGTTTTGTATATGTATTTATATAAAATATATGTATAAATAATATTAAAACGATACAATGGTTAATATAATTAAGCATGTGCGCGCAAAATATGGGCGTGACTTAAATTTAATTAGAACAGAGCTTGATTTTAAATATATAATATGTTATAATACGAGGCGAGAGATATTATATCTAATACGAGTATAAACGACAAAGGCGTCGTGATAGAAACACCTTTTATAGGTGTACTTAAGGTTGTAAACCTAGTTCTATCATACGCTTTTTTATTTTACTCTTTCGCACTTACAAATCTACAATACAGCTAAACAAATTTTACAGAGGATTGAAACATGAAACAAAAAAATGAAAACCCTGCTCAGCAAATGCAGTATTTTGGTAAGCCAGAAGGATTTGCAGCTGGCGAAAACTTGTATGACCCACGGTTTGAGCACGATGCATGTGGCATAGGTGCAGTTGTATCTATTGACGGTAAAAAAACACATCAAGTTGTATCGGATGCACTTGAAATAGTGGAAAAACTAGAACACCGTGCGGGTAAAGACGCATTGGGTGAAGTTGGCGACGGTGTTGGTGTGCTTTTGCAAATTTCTCATAATTTTTTTAAAAAGCAAGATTTAAAATTTGAAATTGGCGCAGAGAGAGATTACGGCATTGGTATGTTTTTTTTGCCAGCTGATAAGCTAAAAAGAAAACAAACAAGAAAGCTATTTGAACTTATTGCTGAAAAAGAGGGTGTGGTATGTCTTGGTTGGCGCAAAGTGCCAACCAACCCAGAAATTTTAGGCAAAAAGGCATTTGAGCAAATGCCCTGTATTGAGCAAGTTTTTGTTAAACGCCCAGATAGTGTTGAGCAAGGTATAGCGTTTGATCGCAAACTTTATGTTTTACGCCGTGAGTTTGAGCACTCTGCAACGGGTTGTTATGTTTGCAGTCTTTCTTCACGTACTTTAGTATATAAGGGTATGTTTTTAGTTGAGCAATTGCGCCAGTTTTATCTTGATATGCAAGATAAAAACTACGTTAGTGCAATTGCTATGGTTCACTCACGTTTTTCAACAAATACAAACCCAAGTTGGGAGCGTGCGCACCCTAATCGCGTAATATTACATAATGGTGAAATTAACACTATACGTGGTAATGCTGACCGTATGCTTGCACGTGAGGAAACAATGCATTCAGACGTATTAGCGGACGAAATGCAAAAAATATTCCCAGTTGTTAACACAGCTGGCTCTGACTCTGCTATGCTTGATAACACCCTAGAGTTTTTATACATGAACGGTGTTGATTTGCCACTTGCCGTTATGATGGCTATACCAGAGCCTTGGAAAAACGATCCATACATGGATAGAAGCAAAAAAGATTTTTACCATTACTATGCAACTATGATGGAACCATGGGACGGCCCAGCGGCTATTTTGTTCTCAGATGGTGACATTATGGGTGCTGTTTTAGACAGAAACGGTTTGCGACCATCTCGTTACTATGTAACTAGTGATAATACGCTTATTTTATCTTCTGAAGTTGGAGTTTTAGATATTGATCCAGCTAAGGTTGTTAAAAAATCACGCTTGCAACCTGGTAAAATGCTTTTAGTTGATACAGTTGCTAAACGTATTATTTCTGATGAAGAATGTAAAAGTTCTTACGCACAGAAAAAACCTTATGGCGAATGGTTAGATAGAAATTTGCTTAAATTGAACGATTTAAAAGTGCCTAACAAAAAAATCGAAACACATAAAACAGCACAAAGAGATAAATTATATAAAGTATTCGGTTACACCTATGAGGACGTTAAAGGCAACATCTTGCCAATGGCACGAAATGGCGTTGAACCAACTGTTGCTATGGGTGCAGATATTCCGCTTGCGGTGCTTTCGGATAAACACCAGCCTTTGTTTAAATATTTTAAACAACTATTTGCACAGGTTACAAATCCACCTATTGACTCACTGCGTGAGGAAATTGTAACAGATACCACTGTTTACATAGGCTCTGATGGTAACCTTTTGCGAGATAGTGCAGAGAGCTGTAAAGTGTTAGAGGTGCAAAACCCAATTTTAACTGGTACAGATTTAGCAAAAATTAAATCTTTAAACAGAGATGGTTTTTGCACGCAAACAGTTTCACTACTTTATTACAAAAATACTTCTTTAGAAAAAGCACTTGATAAACTATTTGTAGCTTGTGATAAAGCATATAAAAATGGTGCAAATATCCTGATTTTATCAGATAGAGGTGTTGATGAAAACCACGTTGCTGTGCCATCTTTACTTGCGGTATCAGCAATAGAACAATATTTAGTTAAAACGAGAAAACGCACTGCTATTTCTATAATTTTAGAAAGTGGCGAGCCACGTGATGTACACCAATTTGCAACATTATTAGGTTATGGTGCTCGTGCAATTAACCCTTACCTTGCGCACGAGTGTATTGAGGAGTTAATTAAACTTAAAATATTAGATAAAGACCCATACACTGCTATACATGATTATAACCACGCTGTTTTACATGGTATAGTTAAAGTTTCAGCAAAAATGGGTATTTCTGTTTTGCAATCCTACCAATCAGCGCAAATTTTTGAGGCTGTGGGTATTAATAAAGATGTTATAAGTAAATATTTTACAAACACAGTTAGCCGTGTTGAGGGTATTGGCCTTGATGAAATTGCCGAGGGTGTTGAGTTCCGTCATTCAAAAGCGTTTGACCCACTAGGGCTTGCTGTTGATACAGGCCTTGATAGTTTGGGTTACTTAAAATTACGCAATGGCGAAGATAAAGAGGACCATTTATATAGCCCTGAAATTATTATTGCATTGCAACAAGCTACACAAAATGGCGATTATAAGCGTTTTAAAGAGTACACAGCAATGGTTGATGATGTAAATAAACCGCACACTTTGCGTGGTTTGCTTGCATTCGACTTTGAAAATGCACAGGAAATACCTCTTGATGAAGTAGAGCCTGCAAGTGAGATTGTTAAACTGTTTAAAACAGGCGCTATGTCATATGGTTCAATTTCGCAAGAAGCACATGAGTGTATGGCAATTGCTATGAATCGCCTTGGTGCAAAATCTAACTCTGGCGAAGGTGGCGAAATGCCAAGTCGTCTTGGAACAGAGCGAGGAAGCGCTATTAAGCAAGTTGCCTCTGGTCGTTTTGGCGTCACTAGCGAATACTTATTAAGTGCGCAAGAAATACAAATCAAAATGGCACAAGGTGCAAAACCAGGCGAAGGTGGACACTTGCCTGGTGGTAAAGTATACCCTTGGATAGCAAAAACTCGTCACTCTACAGCTGGTGTTAGCTTAATTTCGCCACCTCCTCACCACGATATTTATTCGATAGAGGATTTAGCACAGCTTATTTATGATCTTAAAAATGCAAACAGAAAAGCACGTATTTCTGTTAAACTTGTTTCAGAGGCTGGCGTTGGTACAATAGCAGCTGGTGTTGCAAAAGCTGGTGCGGCGGTTATACTAATTTCTGGTTACGATGGCGGTACAGGTGCAGCGCCTATAAGCTCTGTTTTAGATGCAGGCTTACCATGGGAGCTAGGCCTCGCAGAGGCACACCAAACACTAATACAAAACGGTTTGCGCTCGGCGGTTACACTTGAAACTGACGGTAAACTGATGAGCGGGCGAGATGTTGCAATTGCAGCTATTTTAGGCGCTGAGGAATTTGGTTTTGCCACAACACCACTAGTAACTATGGGTTGCATGATGATGCGTGTTTGCAACCTTGACACTTGCCCTGTTGGTATTGCTACACAAAACGAAACCTTACGTGCTCGTTTTAGAGGTAAGCCAGAGGCAGTTATGAACTTTATGCTTTACGTAGCAGAGGAAGTGCGTGAAATAATGGCAAAATTAGGCATACGTACTTTAAAGGAATTAACAGGCCGTACTGATTTAATCAAAGTTAAAGAGCGCAAAACAACAAAACGTGCAGAACTTGTTGACATGAGTAAGATTATCGACGATAAATATGCACAGTTTGCTGAAAAAACTTTTGATGAAACAAAACTTTTCGATTTTAAATTACGTGAAACATTAGATGAAACTGTTTTACTTAAAAAGTTTGATAAGGCATTTAAAAAAGCAGAAAAACACACTGAAAATATTACAGTTTGTAGCACGGACCGAACACTTGGTACAATTTTAGGTTCAGAGATAACAGCACGTTTTGGCAAAGATCTTGCAACTGATACTTATGTTGTAAACTGTGTTGGCGGTGTTGGGCAATCCTTTGGTGCGTTTATACCAAAAGGTATGACAATGCGACTAGAAGGGGATTCCAACGACTACATAGGCAAAGGTTTATCTGGCGGTAAAATTGTTGTTTGCCCACCTAAAGCAAGTCCATTTAAAGCGGAGGAAAATATCATAATAGGCAACGTTGCGTTTTATGGTGCAACCTCTGGCGAAAGTTATATAAATGGTATAGCTGGTGAGCGGTTTATGGTGCGTAACTCTGGTGCAACAGTTGTAGTTGAAGGCTGTGGTGATCACGGGCTGGAATATATGACAGGTGGTAAAGCTGTTGTATTAGGTGAAACTGGTAAAAACTTTGCCGCAGGTATGAGCGGTGGTATTGCTTATGTTTTAGATGTTAAACGTGATTTATACTTAAAGCTTAACAAAGAATTTGTAAGCATGTATGAAGTACATAGTAGCTATGACATTGATGAGTTAAAAACACTAATTACTAAACATTTAGAGGAAACAAGCTCACCGCTAGCCAAACGTATATTAGATAATTTTGATGAATATTTGCCAAGTTTTAAAAAGATAGTGCCTAACGATTACAACAAAATGCTTAGTGCAATTTGCGCATTTGAGGAAAAAGGTTTTTCTCGTGAGCGTGCCGTTATGGAAGCATTCACATTATCACTAAAACGCTGAGAGGAGGGGCAGAAAAATGGGTAAACCAAGTGGATTTTTAGAATTTAATAGAAACGCTAATCAAAGAATAGCAGTTAAAACACGTATTAAAGATTTTAACGAATTTTATCAAATACAAGCAGAAAAAGAGCGTAAAGACCAAGCCGCTCGTTGCATGAGTTGTGGCGTGCCCTTTTGTGGTTCAGCTATAGAGCTTTCAGGCATGGTTACGGGTTGTCCTTTGCGCAACTTAATTCCAGAATGGAACGACGAAATTTATGAGGGCAATTATTCGCATGGGTTAGCACGCTTGTTAAAAACAAGCTGCTTCCCAGAATTTACAGGCCGTGTGTGCCCAGCACTTTGTGAAAAAGCGTGTATAAATGGTATGCAAGGCGATGCTGTTACTATTAAAGATAACGAGTTGTTTTTAATAGAGCAAGGCTTTGCAAATGGCGATATGAAGCCTAAAATACCTAGTGTGCGCAGTGACAAAAAAGTTGCAATAATAGGTTCAGGGCCAGCAGGGCTTGCCGTTGCAGAAAAACTAAATAAACGTGGGCACACTGTAACAATTTTTGAAAGAGATGACCGTTTTGGCGGATTATTAATGTACGGCATACCAAACATGAAGTTAGATAAAAACATTGTTGAGCGTCGCATAGAGCTAATGCGCCAAGAGGGTGTTACATTTGTGGCTAATAGCGATTTAGGTAGCAACCTACAAATGGCTGATTTACAAAAAGGTTTTGATGCTGTTGTGCTATGTTGTGGTGCAAAAAAAGCAAGAGATATTCAGCTCGAAAACAGAAATGCTGAAGGTATATATTTTGCAATAGATTTTTTATCAAGTACAACAAAAAGCTTGATTTCAACTGATTTAAAAGCAGGCACATATATTTCAGCCAAAGGTAAAAATGTTATAGTTTTAGGTGGTGGCGATACTGGCAACGATTGCGTTGGAACAGCTATACGCCATCGTGCAAAAAGTGTTGTCCAGCTAGAAATGATGCCTCAAGCACCACTAGAACGTTTAGCAAGCAATCCTTGGCCTGAGTGGCCTAAAGTGTGTCTAACTGATTATGGCCAACAAGAAGCAATAGAAGTTTTTGGCAGTGACCCACGTGTTTACAAAACCACGATTAAACAACTATGCACTGAAAACGGCAAGCTTTGCGCTGTTGTGACTGTGCAAGTGGAGTTTAGGGATGGTAAATTAACAGAAATAGAGGGTACAGAACAAACCTTGCCTGCTGATATGCTCTTAATAGCGGCTGGTTTTGTTGGCTATGAAGAATACTGTACAAAAGATATAGTTGTACCTAATAAGGATGAAAAATCGTTTAAAACTAATATAGACGGTGTATTTGCTTGTGGTGACATGAAGCGTGGACAGTCATTAGTTGTGTGGGCAGTTGCTGATGGCATTAAGTGCGCAAAAGAAATTGACACTTACTTAATGGATTATTCTAATATTTAATATTAGCATTGGTTGCATTGTATGATGTGCTGTATAATTATTGCATTTTTGTAATATAATTAAAATTAAAATCCCCTGTTAAAAAACTTATTATAAGTTTTTTAACAGGGGATTTTTGTTACAGTGTTAATTATTAACTAAATGCCAAGTACAGTGTTAATGTCCTCAGCTGCATAGGATAAAAGCCCCATGTTTTCTTGGTGGTAATTAAGCACATCTTTAAAAGTTTGTGCCTTGTCAGTGTCTATGTCTTTATAGGTTTTATACATGCTTGCGTTATAAAAGTATTCTGCAACATGGTAACACTCAGTTAATGTTATATCAGCTGCGATTTGCTCTGGTGTTACTTTGTTTAAATCTTCCATAAGATTAGTGTAGTAGCCATGGTCTATGTCATAAAGTAAATCTCCTGAGTAGATTTCATCCTCTGAAAAGAAATATGAAGCTCTATCAAAAAAAACAAAAACATTTATAACAATAAAAATACAAAGAATAACTATAATAGCTGTGGTAATTTTACTTTTCATTTTCTAACCCTCTTTCAATTAAAATAGCACGTTCTGCATCAGAAAGTTCACGTAAACTGCTTATTGCTTCTTCGTCAAGGTTGGCATATGTCATTAGTAAAACATTGATTTCATTTTCCACATTTTGCATTAATTCTAAAAATTCAGGTGTAAATTGGTCAGGGTCATAATATGTGCCAGGAGTTGTAAACGAATAGTAAAAATCTAAATCATAAGAAATCTTCATAGCAGTTTCGCCTGAATCATAATAATAATTTTCTAAGGTAGTGTAACTTAAAAGACGATCATATATACTATAATACTGCTCAAGTGCGTATCTAACTTTTTGATAATTATCAAAGGCATCTACTCGATATATTTCATGGTGCTCAAAGTAAAAATACAAATCCATATAGTTTTCTTCAGCTATGTAAGTGTTAATATTTTCAGTGTGCAAATCTAAACTTTTTTCGATTTCAATATTATACAAAGCACGCTCTATACTCCAAAGGCTTTCGGTTAAAATAAACAGAGCGATGTTAATAAGTATAAGAATAGTAATTGAAATTATAGCGGTAGATTTATTGGATTGTTTCTTTGCTTTTTCATAGACTACCTTTTTAGTGTAAGAAAACTCGGTTTGATATCTTTGCATGTTTTTTCTATGCTTTTTAAAGCGTGGATTTACCGTATCGCAATAACGGCAAACTTCATCATCTATTTGTAAATCTGCATGGCAACTACGACATTTCATATGGTTTTATCCCTTCTTGTTATTGGTTTTTATTTTCAATAAATTCTTTTGCAAAATCATATATTGCTTGGTAGTTTAAATAACCATGCTTTTTAATCACTTCATCATAAAATTCTTGTAGCATTTGCTCGTTTATACCTAACTCATTTGTTAAATAATCACGAGCTTCGGTTTTATATTCTGCGATAGTTTCTAAATGTTCTTCAGATAATTGTTGATTACCGTACGATTGATCAAGAATTAAACCTATTGTGGAAGTTAAATTAAAGGCGTCGTGATTATTGTTTGTACCATAGTTGTTTTTAAGTTCGATGAAATCTCTATACTTAGCATATTTCTCAATAAACTCGTAGTGTTCCCAGTTGTAAATATTATAATAATAGTCAGCCTCTGTGCCATATTGCGACATTTGAAATTCAATTATTGCCTCGTAATCACCTTGTTCATACAGTTCATCTAAATAGGGAAAGTTCTCAAGCTCCCAAGCTTTTTGTAAGCGCAGATGTTCTTCGGTAGGGGCGTGTTGTTCAAACATATAATAATCTAAGAGTATTGCAGCTCCTAATGTTAAAAGAGCAATACCGAATATAACAGCAAGAATGGTAATGATTTTTTTGCTTTGTTGTTTTGCACTATTTGAATAAACTTCCGTAACATCTTCGGAAACATCTTCAAGGTTATCTTTTATATCGTAAAGCTTTTCTTCGTATTTATTTAAAGCACCTGGTAAATGCATGTGGTTACAATAAGGACATTTTGGCTCGCTATTATTAAAATTAGCACCGCAGTTTTCGCATGGTACCATTAAGTTATCTGTTTTTTTCAAAAAAATCTCCTATAAAGTTAATTAGCCAACGTTTATTTGGCCTTTTGGTAGTATTTTTGCACGGCTTTCGTCAGCACGTGCAGAAAGGCTAATTGCAAGCGAAACAGGCCCTACACGGCCAATGAACATGGCAATAATAAATATTAGTTGTGAAGCTAGTGGCAAAGTGCCAGTAACACCAACTGAAAGCCCAACTGTAGCAAAGGCTGAAACCGCCTCAAAAATAGCATCAACTCCGCTAATATTAGTTGAGTTTAAATATGGAAACAATGTTGCAACAAACACTGCAAAAACACCCATAGTTGTAATGGAAAGCGCACGGTAAACTGTTTTGTGCTCGACATGACGGCCATGTATAATACAATCGTTACGGCCTTGCGAAACACTGCGAATGGTTAAAACAAGTACAGCAATAGTTGTAACTTTGATACCGCCACCAGTACCACCAGGCGCAGCACCTATAAACATTAAAACTGACATCCAAAGTTTACTTATTGGTTCTAATGCAGCTAAATCAACAGTGTTAAAGCCAGCAGTACGTGCAGAAACCGATTGAAATACACCAGCCATTATTTTATCACCAAAGGTAAGTGTGCCTAAAGTATCAGGATTAGACCATTCTAATATTATTAATAATATAGCACCACTTATCCATAGTATAAGCGAAAATATAACAACAACTCTAGAATGCAAGCTTAAGCGGCGAGTTTTGCGCCACTGTGCAAGTTCAAGCCAAACTATAAAACCAAGACCACCTGCCATAATTAATATCATAACTATAGTTTGCACATAATAATTGGAAACAAAGCCAGTTAAAGAGGCATAAGGTGCTATATGGCCAAATAAATCAAAGCCGGCGTTGCAAAATGCCGAAATAGCAATAAATATGCTATACCAAATACCTTGCACACCAAATTGAGGTACAAATGCAACCATTAAAAGAAGTGCGCCGATAATTTCAAAGGTAAGAGCTAAACGAACAACGACACGCACTATCATGGTAGATTGCGAATAGCCGTCAGCAAAGACGCTTTCGTTCATTAATCGCAAATCTCTAAAACCCATTCTTCTGCGCACAGCTATGGCAAAAAAACTAGTTAATGTAACAAGTCCTAAGCCGCCAACTTGTATTAGTATTAATATTACAAGTTGCCCAAAAAACGTAAAGGAAAGGTAAGTGTCCATTAAAACTAAGCCTGTAACACATGTTGCACTAGTTGCAGTAAAAAGAGCTTCAACAAAAGTTATGCTCTCATAGGTTGAAAAAGGCAAAAGTAAAAGCAAAGTGCCAATAATTATTACGCCAACAAAGCTCAAGCAGATAAGTTGAGAAGCGCTAAGTTTTTTTGAGGGAAAAAATTTTTTAACCAAAGTGGAAATAGACATTAATAGGCCTCCACACATATTGTAATTGTGTAATTAATAGTGATTTATAAACATATATAGCATACACTAAAAGCAAAAAAAGTGCAATATTTAATTTTACAAAAGTAATATTATATAGTATAATAAAAATGTTTAATTTTTAATAAATAGGAGTAAATGGTCATGTTTTATAATTTATCGCAAGATGAAATTGAAAAAAAGCTGAATACAAACAGCCAAACTGGTTTAAGCAAATTGCAAGTGGGGGAGCTTTATGCTAAATTTGGGGCAAATACCCTCATTGCAGAAAAAAGTCCATCTATCATAGTTCGCTTTTTGTCGCAGTTTAAAGATTTTATGGTTATAGTACTTATTGTTGCTGCAATTGTGTCTTTTATTGTAAGTGGGCATGCGGTTGATAGCATAGTTATTTTACTAGTTGTGTTTGTAAATGCTATTTTAGGCACAATGCAAGAGAATAAGGCAGAAAAATCTCTACAAGCACTTAAAAAAATGGCTGCACCACATGCAAAAGTATTGCGTGATGGCGAGCGTGATGTTATTGAGGCAACCGAGCTTGTTGTGGGAGATATAATTTTTATAGATGCTGGTGATTTAATACCAGCAGATGCAAGAATTATTGATTGTGGTAACTTAAAGGTTATTGAATCAGCTCTAACTGGTGAAAGCCTACCTGTTGAAAAGCAAGAAGCAGTGATATCTGGTGAAAACATACCGCTAGGCGATAGAAAAAATATGCTGTATTCTAGCACAATTGCGACATACGGGCGTGCAACAGCAATAGTTACAGCCATAGGTATGGATAGCGAATGCGGTAAAATTGCAGGTGCGCTTTCAGCGGAAAAAGAAGAGCTAACACCAATTCAAAAACGTCTTGCACAAATTGGCACATATTTGGGCATTTTAGCCATAGTTATATGTGGTGCTATTTTTGGTATAGGTATGCTAAACGGCACACCATTTGTTGAAATATTTATGACAGCAGTTACGCTAGCTGTTGCTGCTATACCAGAGGGCTTGCCAGCTATTGTTACAGTTGTGCTTGCAATGGGTGTACAGCGCCTTGTTAAGCGCAATGCTATTATACGTAAATTACCAGCGGTTGAAACACTAGGTAGTACAAGTGTTGTTTGCAGCGATAAAACGGGTACATTAACTAAAAACCAAATGACAGTTGTAAAACTTTTTTTTGGTGGGAAGTTATTTGAACCTAAAGAGGATGCACAGGCTGCAAAAAAATTATTGCAAATGGCTGTACTTTGCTGCGATGGCGCTGTGGAAAAAGAACAAGACGGCACCATAACGCACATAGGCGACCCTACTGAAACAGCTATGGTAGCAGCATTTTTAGAGCTAGGCATCGAAAAAGAAACTATAGATGCACAATACCCTCGTTTGGAGGAAATACCTTTTGATTCACAGCGAAAATTAATGACAACCCTGCACAAAGAGAATGGTAAAATTTTTTGTATAACAAAAGGCGCACCAGATGAACTTATGAATATTTGCAGTGAAGTTGATAAAGTAGCTGTTACAAAGGCAAATAAAGATATGGCAGATAAAGCCTTGCGCGTGCTTGCAGTTGCAGTTAAAGAACTTGCTGAAATGCCTGATGAAATAAGCTCAGAAACATTAGAATGTGATTTGCATTTTGTTGGTTTAATAGGTATGATAGACCCTCCACGTGAGGAAGCAAAAGAAGCTGTTGCAGTTTGTAAAACAGCGGGCATTACACCAGTTATGATTACAGGTGACCACAAAGATACTGCTGTTGCAATTGCAAGAAGTATAGGCATATTGTATGAAGATACGCAAAAAGCTATCACAGGTGCAGAGCTTGATGCCATGACAGACGAACAGTTGGTGAACGACATAGAGAACTTGCGAGTATATGCACGTGTTTCACCAGAAAATAAAATACGCATTGTTAAAGCTTGGAAAAGTAAAGGGCAAGTTGTTGCCATGACAGGCGATGGTGTAAACGATGCGCCTGCACTAAAAGCTGCTGATATTGGTTGTGCTATGGGCATAACAGGTACAGAGGTTTCAAAAGGTGCTGCTGATATGATTTTAACCGATGATAATTTTGCCACAATTACAGCTGCTGTGGAAGAGGGTCGTGGAATTTACCAAAATATTAAAAAATGTATTAGCTTTTTGCTTTCAAGCAACCTCGGCGAGGTTATAACAGTTTTTTCAGCAATGGTTGTGGGCATAGGTACACCGTTAATGCCAACTCAAATTTTATGGGTAAACCTTGTTACAGATTCTCTCCCAGCGCTTGCTTTAGGTGTAGAACCTGTTGAAAAAGATATTATGGAGCGTCCACCAATTAGCTCTTCTGCTGGATTTTTTACCAAACAATCAGTTGCTAAAATTTTTGGCATGGGTATAATGGTTGCCACTTTAACACTAACAGCATATTGCCTAGGTTTGTTTGTGCTAGATGGCAAAAGTATGGAAGTAGCACAAACAATGGCGTTTTTAACTTTAGCACTAGGGCAATTAGTGCATGCATTTAACATGAAAACTGATTATTCACTTTTCCGCTATGGTATAAAAGGCAGTTTAATAAATAACAAATATTTATGTTGGGCTTTTTTAACGGGTCTAGCTTTGCAGTTGTTAATATACTTTGTGCCTTTCCTTGCGAGCGTTTTTGGCATAGTTGCGCTAACAGGTGTACAGGCAATTTGTGTAATAGCATTATCATTAGCTCCTGTGTTGATAATGGAAGTTTATAAGGCTATTGCAAAACTTATGGAGAAAAATATTTAAAATTGGAGATGTTCGAGTGATTGAAGAAAAAAAGGCACAAAAGCTAATTAGCGTAGCAAAGATGTACTACGAAACAGGAAACAGCCAAGATGAAATTGCAAAAAAAATTGGTGTTTCACGCCCTATGGTTTCAAAGTTGCTCGCACAAGCAAGAGATGTTGGCATTGTAACAATTAAAATAAACGAATTTAAAAGTAGGAAACAAGAATTATCTGAAATAATTTTGAAGAACTTTAGTTTAAACGAAGTTTGTGTAATTGATAGTGATGTTAATAAACGCAATGAATTTGGCCACGAGATGTACCTTGCGGTTTCGAGTTTTTTTGCAGTAAATAAGGATTTAAACGTTGGTGTTGGCTGCGGCTCAACACTAGGGCTACTTTGTGATGAATTTGAGCAAAATGAGAAACTTATGCTTAATGGAGATGTGTGTCCTTTGATTGGTGGGTTTAAAGCTACTTTTAAAAGTTATCATACAAACGAACTTGTTCGCATTATTTCAGAAAATACAGGCCTTTATGCAAATTATCTTTATTTACCAGCTTTGCTTTCATCTAGCGATGAAAAAAAGTTGTATAAAGAGTCTGAATTATACATGCAAACTGAAAGAATGTGGCGTAGCCTTGATACAGCTTTAATAAATATATCCTCGCTTTATGCACCGCCAGACCTTGCTACCTCGGCAAGGTTTGGTAAAAAATTAACATCGGAAAAAGCAGTAGGTAGATTTTTAGCACACTATTATGATATAAACGGAAATATAATTTACGCTAACGAAGATAATGTTGTTCAAATTGATACAGAGGATTTGTGCAGTATAAAGGAAGTTGTTGCTATGTGTTCTAATGCAGTTGATGAAAAATCTGTTATTGGCGCACTTAATACAAATGTATTTTCAAAGTTAATTCTTAGTGAAGAATTAGCAGAAGCTATTGTGAAATATTTAAAAATTTAGTTACATATGTAACAAGAAAAATAAAAGCGTTGTTAATTAAATACAAAAAATATTAGATAACATTATCTATACACCCAAAATTTCGGTTTTGGGTGTATTTTTTTTGTGTAAATGTTGACAATTGTGATTACGTATGATACTATTTATTCAAAGACAAAATAGAATATGGTTACAAATGTAACAGAAAGAGAGAAAATATGCTAAACGTAGAAAAATTTAAACAAATGATAATTTCTGGTGCAGATACTGTTATAGCAGCAGAGTGCGAGTTAACTGATATTGATTCAAAATTTGGTGATGCTGACCACGGTATAACAATGACAAAAGTTATGAAAAATGTCAAAAAGGCAGTGGAGAATACTGGCAATGATTGCAATTTTAAAATGCTATTAGATGATGTTTCAATGGCAGTTATGATGATTAATGGCGGTTCGGCTGTGCCATTGTGGAGTACATTATTTGAAGGTATGAGCGAAGGTGCACCTGAAAGCTGTGATATAAATAGTGATGAGCTAAAAAAGATTTTTACGCAAGGATATGAAACTTTGTATGAGTTGTCAAAAGCAAATGTTGGCGATAAAACAATGATGGATACTTTAATACCAGCTGTTAAAGCAATTGAAACCACACAGGGTGATATTGCACAAATTATGAAAGCTGGTAGTGAGGCTGCTATAAACGGTGCTAAAGCAAGTGAGGGTTTTATTTCTAAATTTGGCAGAGCTAAAAGCTATAAAGAGCAAACAATAGGCACACCAGATGCGGGCGCTGTATCTATGAAGTATTTTTTTGTTGGCATGAATGCCGCAATTAATTAAACTTATAAAAATAATATATAAAAAAGAGAGGAAAATCACCATGAAAATGAAAAAATTTATCAACAACCCTGAGGATTTAACAAATGAGCTTATGCAAGGGTATGCACTTGCAGCTGCAAACTACGTAGATGTTATTGAGGATAACGTTGTAGTATCAAAAACATTAAAAGATGCAGACAGAGTAACGATTGTTGCTTTTGGCGGTACAGGCCACGAACCAGCTGTTTCTGGTTTTGTAGGTGATGGTATGCTTGATATTTCTGTTCCTGGTGATATTTTTGCAGCACCAAACCCACAAGTTGTGTTTGAGGCTGTTAAAAAAGCTGATAAAGGTCACGGCGTTTTATTGTTAGTTTTGAACCATGCTGGTGATATGCTAACAGGCGATATGACAATGAAACTTTGCAAAAAAGCAGGCATGAATGTTATTAAAGTTGTAACACAAGAGGATATTTCAAACGCTCCTCGCTCTGATGGAGATAACAGACGTGGCCTTGGCGGTGCTATTCCTTTATATCACATCGCTGCAGCTGCTGCTAAAGACGGCAAAACACTTGAAGAAGTTGCTGCAATTGCACAAAGATACGCAGATAGCATGGCTACTATTGCGGTTGCAGCACGTTGTGCAACACATCCAGCAAACGGCGCACCATTTGGCGATTTGGGCGATGATGATATGGAAATCGGCATGGGTCAACACGGTGAAGGTGGCGGTGGACGTCAACCAATGAAAACAGCCCGCGAAACAATCGAAATAATGGCAGGCGCACTTGTTAAAGATATCCCTCTAGCAAAAGGCGATAAAGTTTTTGTTATGATTAATGGTTCTGGAGCAACAACTTTAATGGAACAATTTATATTGCTTAATGATTGCAAAAACTACTTAGAAGGTTTAGGTATGGAAGTTGTTGCTAACATGGCTGGAAATATTTTGACAGTTCAAGAGCAAGCTGGTTTCCAGTTAAATATTGCTAAATGGGATGATGAATTTACAAAATATTGGAATGAGCCAGCAAAATCATATGCACTAAACAAATAAAAGGAGTTTTAAAATGGCAGATGCAGTAGGAAATAAAATCGCAAAAGATTATCATTTAAATGTAGAACCTGTAATGACTGGTTTTCATGCAAAGGGGCATAATCATTCTGGTTGGGGCATGAAAAACCGTTTATCCAAAATTTTTAGAAAAGATACAGGCAATTCAGTAATGCTTGCCTTTGATCATGGTTATATAATGGGTGCGACAGCTGGTCTTGAACGATTAGATCTTGCAATACCAGCGCTTATACCACAAATTGATGTGCTTATGGGTACACGTGGCGCACTGCGCAGCTGTATAGACCCAGCTACTGATAAAGGCATTTGCTTAAGAGCTACACATGATACAACTGTTATGTTTGATGATCTTTCTGTAGGATGTGGTTTTGGCACAGATATGGAAGATGCGCTACGTATTAATGCGGATTGCCTAGCGATACAGTGCTTTGTTGGTAGTGCTGGTGAGGCAAAATCTTTAGATGTACTTTGCAGAGCAGTTGACTCTGGCGAAAAATATAACATGCCCGTTATGGCCATAACTGCTGTTGGTAAAGAACTTGAGCGAAATGAAAAATATTTTATGCTTGCAACAAGAGTTTTAGCAGAGCTTGGAGCACACTGTATCAAAACATATTACTGCGAAGGTTTTGAAAACGTAGCAGCGGCTTGCCCTGTGCCTATTGTTATAGCTGGCGGCAAAAAAACCTCTGAGATGGAAGCACTTGAAATGGCTTATAGGGCAATGTCTGAGGGTGCAAGAGGTGTTGATATGGGACGCAATATTTTCCAATCAGAATCACCACTAGGTATGGCAACAGCAATAGGAAAAGTTGTACACGAAAAATACACATCAAAACAAGCATACGAAGTGTTCCTTGAAATAGCAAATAAAAAATAAGATTATAAACAAAAAGAGAAGTTTGCGTTTCATCTTGGCGGACGATGCAAACTTCTCCATATAATAGGATATAATCCCAATTAAATTTTAGCACATGTTTTTTGACTTGTCAATTTTTTGGGATTATGTTTTTAAAGATATAGGAGATTTTATCATGAAACTTGATTTCAAAAAATTTATAGTTATACCTTTTATTGTTGCAGTGTTAGCTTTTGCAATGCAAGCTATTGACCAATGGCTTGCAGCAAACACAATAGTTGGTAGCCTATTAGTAGGTGGCGGTTCGTGGATAGCTTTTCAGGCATGGGCTGTTTACTTTTTAGGTGGATGTAATATTAAAGGTGGAGTAAAAGGATTTATTGCATACGTTATAGGCATAGGTGCCTCGATACTTATCATGACATTAGGTGGTACGTTAAGCACAGCTGGCCTTGGTTTTTGGGGTGTTCCTGTTGCTGTACTTATACTTGTGGTGCCTTGCATCTGCTGTGAAAGAGCTGAAATTTTAAGCTACGTACCAGCTTTATTTATAGGTGCTGGTGCATACTTTGGCATCATGGGTTATATCGCAGGCTCTCCAGCTGTTGCGCCTGAATTTGCAGGTAATTTCTTCGCATTTGGTGCAATTGAGTTGTTCTACTGCGTATTTGGTCTAGTATGGGGCTGGTTAACAGTTACAATCCGTACTGCTTATGAAAAATCAGTCGCGAATAAAGCTTAATAATTAATATTGGAGGATAAAATAATGTTTGAAATTGTACACATTGGTATACCAACCACTCAAGAAAAAGAAGGCGAAATGTTTGTTGAGGGTGCAAAAATATATGTTACCCCACCAGAAAAAAGTCCATTTGCAATGGAATATGTAAGATTTTTACCAGGTACTATTTTCCCAGAAGAAATGCATTACAATATTCACGTTGCAGCAAAAGTTGATTCAATAGACGAATATATCAAATTAGCAGATAGCGTAATTGTTCCTAAAATGGATAATGGTGATTGCTACTTATGTTTTGTTAAAAAAGACGGCGCAATTATAGAATTAATGGAAATGAAATAAACATTACTTATAAACAAAAGATACCATCGTATTTTCGGTGGTATTTTTTGTTTTAGGATGATATAATAAAATAAACAATAAACTTTTAATGAAAGATAAAGATAGAACTATGAAAATAGAATACGTATATAAATGTATAGAAGAAACAGGCACACAGCAAGTGTTACCTATTATTGAATATATTCAAAAAAATTTTCCAGATGTAAGCTTTGATGAATATAACTCAGAAAAAACACATATACCAACATGGCGCTTAGGCGAAGAGTATGTTGGTTTAGGTTGCCGTAAGCACTATATATCACTTTATTTTAGCGATAGAGAGGCAGTACGAGTAGTGGACGAAAACACACCATATTGCAGAGCGCAGAAAGGCTGTGTTAATTTTAGTTATAAACGTGAATTACCACTAGTGGCTATTTATAAAGGTATAGATAAATGTTTAAAGAAATAAAAAGAGTTAGCACATGTAATTAAAAAAGATCGAATTTAACTTTTGTGATACAATTTATTTTGATAATAGCGAAAAAATAGCGTTTGATAAATTTTTTAATAGGTGAAAATTGCAAAACACCCTTAATTTACATTATAGTTTTACTAAAGTAAATTAAAGGTGTTTTTGTGTTAATGTGAGTTTATTTGTACCAAATCTCTGGTATTATATCTTTCTCAGATTCTAAGAGCTCAGCTATTATTTTGTCTGTATCTGCATAGGCATTAGTTAGAGGGTCAACTAATAACGCGCGGCGCAAAAGTTTTTTATCCGCTTTAATTACAGCTTCGGCCGTTAACTCGTGTGTATCTAAAACAACTTCTTGCATGCCTTTTAAGCCACGTGGCATATTTCCAACTGGCAAAGGTTTTACGCCATCCATTGAAACTTCACACAATAATTCAAGAAATTGATCGTCCTCCATATTGCTCACAGCACCATTGTTATATGTATTTATAAAGAATTTTTTTCCAAGGTTTCCAACCATATTTTCTATTATATCAGTTGCGTGGTCAGGTCCTAATTCTTCCATATAATTTTCTATGGGTGTTGTGCCATTTAAGTATTTGTCAACTTGAGCCCACATTTGTTCGTGGCGTTCAATTCGTGGTAAGTGATCCCATAGCTCAAGCTCAGGCACAGCATCGGTAGTAACATTATGTCCTTGGTAAAATCTTACGTATTCTTTGGTGTGTGCAGTGCAAGTTGGTACATAACCAAATGCTTCGTAAAGCTCATAGCTTATTGCAGCGTTAAATTTGGCTTTGGCACCTACATCACCACCATCAGTTTCATTCGCAGCTTCAATCTTTAAACTTTCGGCAATCTCTTTTGTATAATCTTTACCATTATATTCGGCTTTAAGTAGCCAAGTAAAGTGGTTTACACCAGCGATTTTAAAATCAAAGGCAGCCTCAAATTCTGGTGTAAACTCGTTATCATTTTGTATAAGCCCTGCACGTATTGCGTATCTTTTTTTGATGTGTGGCATGTGCAAACCATCACAAAGTGCAAAACTTTTTATTTTTGGTGCAAAACGCTTAAGTGCCATGCCGTGCACAGCGGTTGGGTTAATATAATTAATAACCCACGCATCAGGGCAAATTTCTTCTATCATTTTAGTGTAATTCATAATTTTAGGTAGCTCACGCATAGCTCTAAATACACCGCCAGGGCCAATAGTATCGCCTGAACACATGCGAATCCCATATTTTTCTGCAATAGTACAATCAATCACTCTGTATTTTACAGATTCTTTTGCAAAACTGAACACTACAAAGTCCGCCTCTGTTAGAACTTCTCTTGCATTGGTAGAGCTTTCAATTTTAAGCTCTACATTTTGGCTTTGTGCAACCATGGTTGCTAGGTTTGTCATTTTTTCAAGTATTTTTTCATCTGTATCAACAAGTGCTAGGGTGCCCTTATTTAAGTAAGGGGAGTGCACCATTTGCCAAATGGCTTGGCGACCAAAAAATAAGCTACCAGCGCCTATTAATACAATTTTAGGTTTTTGAATCATATTTAATACCCTCCAACAATGTTTTTTGTTTGCTCTAACAAAATGTTAAATTCATGTTTGTATTATATATTGGCAATAAAATAAATAAAATAGCAAAAAGTTTGAAAAAAATTTGAAAAAGTACGATTTCAATGATATAATGCATAAAGTATGATGTTTGCTCGCTTTTATGAGGTAATAAATTGGACGGAAAAATATTTGATACATTACAAGAATATATAAAAATAGAGGTAAGATGCGCACAGGCAATACACAAAAAAAGAGTGTACGAGCGCGGTTTTAAGCTTCAAAATGACCTTTGGATAGTAAAAGATGGCGAAATAGCAATGAATTATAATCAAAAAGACTATATGCTGAAAAAAGGTGATATTTTTTTAATGTATCCAAATGTTTCTTATGAGGCAACTTTTATTAGTGATAGTGTTACTTTAATTTATTGCCACTTTAATTTTAGTATTGGAAATTCAACAGATATTTTAAATAATTTTTCTTTTGATGGACATATTCAAGATTATCAAAATACAAACTTAGAAAAATCAATTGAATTATTTATAAATGCGTTTTGTGACATGAGCGAAGAAAATAATATGTCAAAGTTTATATGTAAGCAATACTTTAACATATTATTATCAAATTTAATAAGTTATAAATTAACGAACAATAGTGTTTTTAACGATAATAACAAAAGCACAAATAAAATAGATAAGTTATACCCAGTAATTGATTATTTATATGAAAATATACATAGAAATATTTCAGTTTTAGAGATGTCTACGATATGTCAAATATCTGAAAAATACTTTATAACATATTTTAAACAGGTATTTGGAATTAGCCCATCCAAATATCATACAAAAATAAAAATGGAAAAAGCGATAGATTTAATATTAGCTAGAAAACTTTCTATAAAGGAAATTGCGTATCAGTTAGGTTTTAGTGATCAATATAATTTTTCAACAGCTTTCAAAAAGCAATATGGTGTGCCGCCAAGCAAGTATGTCTAAGCGAACAAGTATTTTATGTAAAGTAATAAAAAATGCGCTTGACTTTTGTTCTAAAATGAACTATAATGTTCTAAATAGAATTAAAAGGAGGCGTTTTATTGTTTCATGCAAAAGATTATTTATACATAATAAGTACTTGTCGCAAAGAATATTTTGCACAGCTGTGTGCACAGCAAGATATAACCATGATGGAAATTGAAATATTGCTATTTTTATATAGATATCCTAAAAACAACACTTTAACGGATATTATACATGCAAAGGAATATACAAAATCACATGTTTCTAGCATGATAAACAGGCTAGTTTTAGATGGTTACCTACAAAAATATACCTCGCGAAATAATAAAAAAGTATTTAGGCTGGAACTTTTGCCAAAGAGCGATATTATTATTGAAAAAATTTTATTTTGTGTAGAAGAGTTTCAAAAAGATGCCTTAGTAGGCATTGAAGAAAAAGAACTAGAGCAGATGATAAATGTACTTGAGAGAATTTGTGAAAATTTAAAGGAGAAGAATTAATGGAGATAATTTTTATATGCTTACTTGCTGGTATGGGCGCAGGTCTTGGCACTGGTTTTGCTGGTATGAGCGCAGCGGTTGTAATTTCGCCAATGTTAATAACATTTTTAGGTGTTAATCCTTTTGAGGCTATAGGAATAGCTCTTGCCTCAGATGTTCTTGCAAGTGCAGTTTCAGCTTACACATACGGCAAAAATAAAAATATAGATTTAAAACGTAGTAGAAGTTTATTTATAAGTGTTTTAATTTTTACAGTTATAGGCGCAATTGTTGCGCACCAAGTACCAACTACAACCATGGGCAATTTAAGCGTATTTGGTTCGTTGTTTATGGGATTAAACTTTTTCGCAAAATCTTTTAAAGAACCTAAAAAGATGAAAATTCGTGAGTTTAAAGGCAAATTAAAAGTATTAGTTCCTGTTTTATGTGGTGCGACAATTGGCTTTATTTGTGGATTCATTGGCGCTGGTGGTGGCATTATGATGCTAATTTTATTGACAACAGTTTTAGGTTACGAACTAAAAACAGCTGTAGGAACAAGTGTTTTTATAATGACATTTACAGCACTTTTTGGTGCAACATCACATTTTACATTACAAGGTGTCCAACCAGACCCAACGCTTTTAATATTATGCGCAGGTTCAACACTAATATTTGCGCTATTAGGTGCAAGGTTTGCTAATAAATCTCACCCTAAAGTGCTTAACAGAACAACAGGTTTAGTTTTAACTTCACTAGGTTTATTTATGATTATAACATCATATATTTAAATAAAATAAAGAGGCTTAAAACACTACACAAGTAAGCAAAACCACCCCTAAAGGTTAGACATATAGTTTTTATATGCTTAACTTTTAGGGGTGGTTTTAAATTTGTAACTACGATATGTTATTGTTGAGTGTTAACACATTCGCGCATAACACTATAAGCACCATTTGTGTTGATTTTTTCAAGAATACTTGAAACCGCTTCGCAAAAACCATTAATTTTTGTTAAGTCCTCGCCCCAAAAATCAGTGTTTTTACAAACTTTTATAGCTAGCTCATCAAGCGAAAGGTCTTTGTTTTGATAGTAAAAATCTAGTATAGCTTTATCATCTGCAATAATATAATCATTATTGTTACAGTTTCCATAAAAAGTGCCATCTATCATTTTATAGCCTTTAAAAAACATTATGTAAAAAGCAAAAGATGCAACTAAGCATGTTGGTAAATTTCCATTAATTTTAACATATTCTTTAAGAGAAGGCATCACCCTAGCTTTCCATTTAGAAGTGGAATTTAAAGATATAGATAAAAGTTTATGGTCAATAAACGGATTATTAAATCTATCTTCAACTGATTTTGCAAAATTAGTTAACTCATTTTTTGGTAGTGTAAGTGTAGGTATAATTTCATCGTATATAGTTTTGTTCATAAATGCACAAACGGTTTCATCGCTCATGCACTCGCCAACGTTATCTTTACCAGCTAAATATGCACCCAAAACCATAGAGGTGTGAGCACCATTTAAAATGCGCACCTTGCGCTGCTTATATGGTTTGTGATTCTCTGTAATAATAACAGGTAAAGATGCCTTTTCAAAGGGAAGTTCAGCCTTAAGGCTACTTGGTCCTTCAATTACCCAAAAACCAAAAATTTCACCTGTGTCAATTAGGTTGTCAGTATAACCTAGTTCTTCACATAGTTGTTGTGCCTCATTGCGGGGGTATCCTGTCACAATTCTGTCAACCAAGGTGGAACAAAATATATTTTCATTTTTTATCCAACTAGTAAAATCATCATTTAAATTCCATAATTTTGCGTATTGCAATACACAATTTTCTAGCTCTTTGCCGTTGTTATCAATTAACTCGCAAGAAAGTATAACAAAACCTTTTGCTTTATCAAAAGAGCTATAGCGCTTATACAAAAACTGAGTTAGTTTAGCTGGAAAACTTGATGGTGGGGTATCGCTTAATTTGCAGTTTGCATCAAAAGTTATACCAGCTTCAGTGGTGTTGCTAGCTATAAAACGCAAGTTGGGATTAAGAGCAATTTCCATTAATTTATTATATTCGGTGTATGGATTTATAGAGCGACTAACTGAAGAAATAACTCGTTTTTTGTTAACTTTTTCACCGTTTTCAAAACCACGTAGATAAAGTGTGTATAAACCATCTTGTTCGTTAATCATATCAGAAAGACCGTTTTCAATAGGTTGGCATATAACAATTTTTGTGTTAAAATCAGCTTTTTCGTTCATTTCATCGACAAAATAATCAACAAAAGCACGTAAAAAATTACCCTCACCAAATTGCAAGATACGCTCTGGTGCGTTTTGTAATAAAAATTCGTTAAAACCTTGTTCTTTTAATGTATTATAATTAAGTGTATTCATGTTTCCTCCATTTTATATAGTTGTTTTTAGTGTATCGCAAAATTGGCAAGCTTGATAAATTTTTGGCTGTGGCTATTATAAGGTAACACCTTGTTTAAAAATTGCCATGTCGTGATATCCCATAATTTCGGCTTTTACTTGTTTTCCGTTAGCTATATCGATAACATAATCAAAAAGTTCATTTGCAATTTCTACTTCCTGTGAGAGCATTTTGCCACAATCAAAATCTATCCAATTATTTTTTTTATTGTTTAAATCAGAGTTTGATGATATTTTAACAGTGGGCACAGGGCAGGCGAAAGGAGTGCCTCTACCTGTTGTGAAAAGCACAATATGTGCGCCAGCAGCTGCAAGAGCGGTTGCAGCTACAAGGTCGTTACCAGGTGAGCTTAACAAGTTTAAACCATGTTTTGTTACAATATCGCCATATTTCAATACATCAATTACAGTTGCATCTCCAGAT
Source organism: uncultured Faecalibacterium sp. (assembly GCA_964370685.1). Taxonomy (GTDB): domain Bacteria; phylum Bacillota; class Clostridia; order Oscillospirales; family Ruminococcaceae; genus Faecalibacterium. The sequence goes on from CAYJKG010000007.1 coordinate 80,851, forward strand.
TTTTGAGTGCAACCTAGTGATTTATCCTCAAGCGTGGATATACCTCCATTTTTATTGCCAGGTGAAGGATTTTCGTAAACAACTTGGTTGTGGTTAATAAAATATTGTTTGAAATCATTAATTAGAGATACTGTTTTATCAAAAATTATTTCGTTTTCACATCTATTCATTAATATAGTTTCAGCGCCAAACATTTCAGGTACTTCTGTAAGTATAGTGCTGCCGCCATTTGAAATGAGCATATCAGAAAAAACACCAACAGTTGGGTTTGCGGTTATGCCTGAAAGACCATCTGAACCGCCACATTTTAACCCGACAATAAGGTGTTTTAGCTCAATTGCCTCACGCTTAAATTTGTTTGAATACTCGCATAATTCGTTTACAATATCCACACCATCAGATATTTCATCTTCTACATCTTGACATTGTAAAAATTTAACTCGGTTTGAATCATACTCACCAATGTGTTTTTTAAGCTCTGAAATATTTGAGTTCTCGCAACCTAGCCCTAACACTAAAACAGCACCTGCGTTTGGATGATTTATAAGGTTTGCTAGTATTTGTTTTGTATTCTCTTGGTCATCGCCCATTTGGGAGCAACCATAAGGGTGAGTAAAAGCTATAACATTAGCATTGTTTGAAAGTTTTGCAATTGCTTGCCCAACATTATTAACACAGCCAACTGTGGGGATAATCCATATTTCGTTGCGTATGCCCACTTTGCCATTTGCACGTTTGTAGCCATTAAAATATTTTGCAGTTGTACTTTTTGGTACATCATTTAGTTGCGGGGTGTAGGTGTAGCTGTTTAAATCCGACAAGCCCGTTTTTATATTATGTGTATGCACATGATAACCTACAGAAATATTATCTGTAGCAACACCAATTTTGTAGCCATATTTAATAATATCTTCTCCGATTTTAATATCAAAAAGTGCAAATTTATGTCCTAGCGGTATATTTGAATTTAATTGTAAAATTTTGCCATCAATTGTTATTTCTTGAGATGATTTTAAATCACATAGAGCTACTGCCACGTTATCAGTAGGGTGGATTTTTATATACTGTTGCATAATTATTCCTTTCAAAATGTAAGCGCTTACATTTATAATACATATTAGCTCAAGGTTTGTCAATACAAAAGCTAATTTTTTGGATAAAAATTTAATGAATAGTTGATTTTTTGCAATAATCACTGTATACTAATTTTAAAAATGTAATCGCTTACAAATAAATGAGGTGATATTATTAATATATATGATGTTTCAGCAAAAGCCAATGTTTCAATAGCAACTGTATCGCGAGTATTGAACGGCAGTGATAATGTTAGTGAAAAGACACGTAAAAAAGTTTTAGCAATAATGGAAGAAGAAAACTATACTCCTAATATTTTTGCAAGAGGACTAGGGCTTAACTCCATGCATACTGTGGGCATAATATGCTCAAATTCAGCAGATATTTTTTTAGCATCGGCAATATATTTTTTAGAGCAAGAATTGCGCAAGTATGGCTATGATTCGCTTTTGTGTTGCACTGGGTATGAAGATAGCGAAAAGATTAAATATATGGATATTCTACTATCAAAACGTGTTGATGCTATAGTTGTTGTTGGCTCGGATTTTATAAAAGAAAATAATGATTTTATTATTAAAACTGCTGAAAAGCTACCAGTTTTTTTACTTAATAGCCATCTTGAAAGCGATAATATTTATAGTGTTTTAGCTGATGATTGTCAGATAATGCAAGAAGTTACCATTAAATTAATTAATGATGGGTACCAAAAGTTGTTGTTTTTAAACAGACGTAAAACCTATGGCGGAACACAAAAACTGAACGGTTTTATAAATGCGCATAAACTGCTAGATATTAAACTTGAAAATTGGCAAAATAAAACTATTGATGGTGATATTCATGCCATTGTTGATATGCTTACAAAACTTAGAGATAATAATTGTATGTTTGATGGGGTGTTAACCTCTGATGATGAGCTTGCCATTGCTGTAATAAAATTTGCAAAGCAAAATGATATAAAAATTCCAAATCAACTTGCTGTTGTAGGCTATAATAACTCGCGATTGAGCGAATATTGCGAACCAGAGCTTAGCAGTATAGATAATAAACTTGAGTATTGTTGTCAAAATATAATTTCAAAACTTATAAATGTAATTGAGAATAAAAAAGTGCAACATAAAACAATAGTCACAGCGGAATTTATTAAAAGAAATACTACAACTAAACTATAAATTAAAATTGTAGCAACTTTGAGCATAAGCTCAAAGCGCTAACGACGGTGTCAGCATTGTAAAAACAATAAAAAACTTGACTAGATATGATTTTGCATTTTTTTATTTTGAATGCGAAAAATTAGAAACTTACGCAAAGTGACTTTAAAACTTTACATTTTTTATGGTTCGTGGTATATTATTACACGAAAAATAAAAGCAAATAGCTATAAGCGGTATTCGCAAATATTATAACACTTGTTCGCTTAAACATAACAAATAAAATATTCGTGAAAGAGGTTCTTTGTGGAAAAAAAGATTTTAGTTTTAGATGTAGATGGTACACTAACCAATTCAGAAAAAAAGATAACAGAAACAACTAAAAAGGCAATAAAAGATATGATTGAACGCGGGCATGCATGTATGCTTGCTTCAGGTAGGCCAACACCAGGTATGAAGTATGTAGCAAATGCTTTAGAGTTTGATAAAATTGGCGGTTATTTGCTGTCTTTCAATGGAGCAAAAGTTGTTAAATTTGACACAAAAGAAGTCGTGTTTCAAACAATTTTAGAGCATAAATATTTAGATGAATTACATAAGTTTGCAGTAAAGCATGGTTGCGGTATTTTATCTTATAACGATGATATTATTTTATCAGGCAATGGTATGGATAAATATATTGAAAAAGAAAGTTTTCTTAATGATATGCAAGTTAAAGAACTTGCCAATTTTGTAGAGGACATAACTTTTGATGTAAACAAATGCTTGATGACAGCACCTCCTGAAAAAGCGGAAAAGTTAGTAGAAATTTTAGCTGATAAATATAAAGGAGAACTTAGCATTTATCGCTCAGAGCCTTATTTTATAGAAATTATGCCACTTGGAATTGATAAAGCTGCTAGCCTTGATATTATTTTGCCTATGATAGGTTTTTCAAAAGAAACATGCGTAGCATGTGGTGATGGTTTTAACGATTTAACAATGATTAAATATGCAGGCGTAGGCGTTGCAATGGCAAATGCTCAAGCTGAAGTTAAAGCAATTGCTGATTACATAACGTTATCAAATGATAAGGACGGTTTAATACCAGTTATTGAAAAGTTTATGGCTTAAGGGCTGTTTTTATATATAAATTTTTTGCGATTGCGTTTATACGGCTAACATTTATGCACTAGTGTTATATTTATGCTATCTTATTAAACCTTGTGCCTTTAAAGGTACAGGGTTTTGTTATTTGTGATTACATTTATCGGGCAAAGCAAAAAGATGTAGCCGATGTGGCTTAGTTTTTTGCTAATTGATTGATTTTTAATGACAAATTATATTAAATGCAACTGTACATAGCAAAATTTTATAATAAAAACTAATGAATTTTTTTTGTAAATATGATACAATAATATCTGATTTAATTTTACATAATAACATGTAGTGTTGGAGGTGCTACTAATGGCTTTAATAATACCTTTGATTGGATATTTTCAGCGTAAAAATATATTCAGCGGAGCACATAGTGGCATGAGATACAGCATTAAGCGCATAGAAAAAATTTTGCAGAATGATGGTGGCGAGGAAACAAAAAAATTGTTGTTAGAGCTTATTGTATGGCCAGAGCCATGGGCGCTAGAGAGAACTGACCCAGCATTACATGAAAAAAGTACATATGAGGCAAGCCAAGAAGGCTGTGATGAATTAGTCAAAGCATTGCAAGAAATGTATGAGCAAAATAAAGAGCAGTGGGATAATTGCCCAGGCTTGTTAGATTGTGAGCCTTGGTATGCACCGCCACAAATAGATGAAGAAAATGAGGAACAAAGCAAATAAGTATATAATTAATAAGCAGATGAAGAAAGGGAAAAACGATGTTGAACTACACAAAAACAGGGGCATATTTTGCACGTGGCAAATGGGTTTTAGCAGATGAAAACGCAAATGCAGAGCTTTTGAGCATGGGTTTTACTACAGAGCAAATTACAAATGCAAGCAACGGAACAATTGCAGCAAATATTATGGATGCTCACAACACAAGTGGAGATGCACAAAATTTAAAAATTAAGTTTGATGCTATGGCTAGCCATGATATAACTTTTGTTGGAATAGTGCAAACAGCACGTGCATCTGGCCTTGAAAAATTCCCCGTTCCTTATGTTTTAACAAACTGTCATAACAGCCTATGTGCTGTTGGTGGCACTATTAACGAGGACGACCACCGTTTCGGACTTTCTGCTGCTAAAAAATATGGTGGTATTTTTGTGCCTCCACATCTTGCAGTTATACATCAATACATGCGTGAAATGCACGCTGGTTGTGGCAAAATGATACTAGGCTCTGATAGCCACACACGCTATGGCGCACTTGGCACAATGGCAATAGGCGAGGGCGGTGGCGAGCTTGCAAAACAGCTGCTAGGCCGTACATATGACGTGCCACGCCCTGATGTTGTTGCTATACATTTAATAGGCAAACCTGTGCTTGGCGTTGGCCCACAAGACGTTGCACTTGCACTTATTGGTGCGCTTTTTGAAAACGGATACGTTAAAAATAAAGTTATGGAGTTTGTTGGCGAGGGCATTAAAAATTTAAGCCAAGATTTCCGTAATGGCATTGATGTTATGACAACAGAAACCACTTGCCTTTCTAGCATATGGTGCACAGATGAAACCACGGAAGAAGCGCTTGCAATACATGGCAGAAAAACCGATTATAAACGCCTTGAACCAAAAGAGCTTGCATACTATGCAGGTCTTGTGGAAATTGACCTTGCAAAAGTGCGCCCTATGATAGCGCTACCTATGCACCCATCAAATGTTTACACTATTGAAGAATTAAACGCTAACCTAAAAGACATTTTGCACGAGTGTGAGGAAAACGTTAAAACATTAATGGGCGGTGAGGCTACGCTAGAGCTTGTTAATAAAATAGAAAACGGTAGACTAAGAGTAGACCAAGGTGTTATAGCAGGTTGCGCTGGTGGTATTTATGAAAATATCATGGAAGCTGCGGCTATACTTAATGGTAAAAACGGCGGTGCTGATGACTACGCTCTTTCTGTTTATCCAGCAAGCCAACCTTTGATGATGAAATTAACGCAAAATGGTGTTATAAATAGCCTAATGGCATCTGGTGCAACTATACGCACAGCTTTTTGTGGTCCATGTTTTGGCGCTGGCGATGTGCCTGCAAATGGTGCGCTTGCTATACGCCACACAACACGAAACTTCCCAAGTCGTGAGGGTTCAAAACCTGGTAATGGTCAACTTGCAGGTGTTGCATTAATGGATGCACGCAGTATTGCTGCAACAACAGTAAACGGTGGTATTTTAACACCAGCAACAGATATTGATTATAACCCAGACGATTTAAGCTATACTTTTGACGATAGCAGTTACAAAGCACGTGTTTACCAAGGTTTTGGTGATGGTAAATATGACGACATGCTAAAATTAGGGCCAAATATTAAGGATTGGCCTGAAATACAGCCTTTAGGTGAACACATGTTGCTAAAAGTTGCATCATATATAACAGACCCTATCACAACAACAGATGAGCTTATACCTTCTGGCGAAACAAGCAGTTTCCGCTCTAATCCACTAGGCCTTGCTGAGTTTACATTAAGTCGTAAAGACCCAGCCTATGTAGGCAGAGCAAAAGCAGTACAAGAAATTGAAATGGCACGCAGAACTGGTGATTTTGATGAAAGTATGATAAGCCAAATTAATAGCATAACAGGCTTTGAAACAGTAAAAGCCAGCGATTTGCAATTAACCTCTACAATTTATGCTGTAAAACCTGGCGATGGCTCTGCACGTGAGCAAGCGGCTAGTTGTCAACGAGTGCTTGGTGCTGGCGCAAATATAGCAGTGGAATACGCAACAAAACGCTACCGTTCAAACCTTATTAACTGGGGTATGTTGCCGTTCCAAATTGATGGCGTAATACCTTTTGGCATAGATGATGTTATTTTTATACCAAATGCACGAGATATTTTAAAAGGTGATATGCAAAACATTAAAGCATATGTATTAGGCAAAACAGTAAAAGAATTTAAGCTTTATATAGCACCGTTAACGCAAGATGAGCGTGAAATATTAAAAGATGGTTGCTTGATAAATTATTATAAAAGATAAAGTTTTAAACACAAATAATTGAAAAAAGTATCAGCTTAAGTAAGAAAACAGCTAGCCGACGAAACAGTTAGCTAACTGTTTTCTTTATTAAGTGAGCAAGTGTTATTATACAAAATATTTTATTTGATCTTAATTGAAAAAATTTGAATGTTTGCTTAGTGATGTAGTGGCGGGGTTTTCGACATCATGTTTGTTAATTTGTTTGATTATAGTGCGGTTGCATTAAAAGAAAATTAAAAAGCCAATAGTGTTCATTGCAAAATTTGCAAAGGCATGGCAAAACCATGATGAATATATGTTATTGTTTTTTTCATTTAAGTAATTAAATATACACCCACCAATAAATAAACCTAACAAAACTAAAAGCAAAATGCCTATGTTAAACATACCGTCCATTATGGCTATGTGGTAAACAGCAAAACTCAAAGAGCTAAATATATATGCAAATGTTCGGTGTATCTGTTTTAACTGGGTGAAAATAAAGCCTCTAAAAAACCATTCCTCTAAAAAAGAATTAATTATGCAAACATATAAACCTATAATTATAAAATTATCTTTGTTTATGCCTAAATTGTTTTCAAGGGAGCTTTGTATTGCGCTTAAATCTGCAAAACTGTTTAAAAGCAAATACGCACCTACAACAACTATATATATGCCCATACCTAGCAGTGCGCTTATCTTTAAGCCTTTTGCATTAGCAGTTAAAATTTTAAAAGGCTTAAATTCTTTTAAAAATAAGGCAAATAATAAAGGTGTACAAAAAAACACTGGTGCTTTTACAGCAGTTTTAACCCAGTATTCAGGGCGGATAATCATATCAACATAGGCGATGATTGCTATTGCTGTTAATGTAAATAATATAAGCAATGCTGTTTTTTGAATATTTGATGAAAGTTTTGTGTTTTGCATATTATTCCTTTTGTTGTAAAAAATTACTGAAAATAAGTTTTATGTTTGTTAGTTGCTTAGTAAAACATCTTAAATTATCTGCTATATATCATATATACCATGTTATAACGTTCAATACAAGTTAAATTAATAAAAATTAGAAAAACCTTAGAAATTATTAGAAAAAAATAAATTAAAATATAAATATAGCCAGTTATAATGTCAATACGTTTAAAATATATCATTGACATTAAAACTGGTTCGGTTACATTTATCTGGCTAGCAAAGATGATGTGGTTTTTATTTCGTCATCGCCCTCTATTTGAAAGGTGAAATTTTGAAAAACGAAAAATTGATACAATGCGATTGGTGCGATAGGCTATACGACCCTATTAAAACAAATTGGCAATGCCCTAGTTGTGGCGGTGTACACACTATAGAAGAAAACGAAAAAATAAGCTATATAAATAGCGAGGAAACGCAAGATACTACAGCACAGGAAAACCGACGTGGTGTAGCTATAATTTTATGTATGGGTCTATTTATACTTGCACTCTTAGGTGTAGGAATTTTTTTAATTAACTCTGCGATGAATAATAGCTATACTGAATATTCGGTTGATACAACAATTGTAGATGTTGAAGTTACATTACCTAGCGAATATATATATGCAACAAAAGTTGAGGCTACGCTTGAGGGTGAAATTGTAATTGGTTATACCGCTGATGTTAATAATACGGTTGCACTTATAATACCAGAAGGCGCAAAGCATATTGCGAATTATGCTTTTTTAAATAACGAATATATTCAAGTTTTAATATTGCCACAAAGCTTAGAAAGCATAGGCGTTAGTGCTTTCCAAGGCTGCAAGACACTTGAATATATAGTGTTTTCAGATGGGTTGAAAGAAGTTGGCGATTATGCCTTTTTTGGAAGCGCACATTACGAAGATGCAATGCAATTTAATTATTTTCCGCAAAGTATAACAAATGTTGGTAATTATGCAATGAACAATTTTATGGTTACTGAATTACCAGAAAGTATAAGTGTTGGCGAAAATGCTTTTGATTATGATGAATATTACACCACACCTGATGAAGATGGTTTTATAATTATAGGCACAACTTTAATAAAATATATAGGCAATAATGTAAATGTAACGATACCAGATGGTGTGACAGTTATAGATGCAAAAGCCTTTTACTCGAACGATAGTATGCAGAGTTTAGTTATGCCAGATAGTGTTATACACATAGGAGATAAAGCTTTTTGTGAGGCGGATGCATTAATGCATATAGGGTTTTCACAAAATTTGAAGTCGTTGGGTTCTTCTGTTTTTGAAGGATGCGATGAGTTATTAGCAGCCCACTTGCCAGAAGGCTTTGAGCGCATAGGTGATAAAGCATTTTTTGATTGTGAAAGCCTTGCAGAAATTACAATACCATCAACTATAACGCACACATACTCGGATTCTTTCATTGTTAATGAGTGGTATTATAATAACTACCCTTTTTACAAAGACTTTATAATTGGTGATGGGCTTTTAGTTGATTTATATCACGATATGACAGAAGATATTGCATATATACCAGAAGGCGTAAAATCAATAGGTAGCGAAGCGGTTTACACACATGATGTTGATGAGTTTATCATACCAGAAGGTGTTATTAGCATGCAACATCATGCGTTGTACCAAATAAGCATAGATGACGATATAGTTATAGATTTACCAGATAGCTTAACACTTATTGAGGGCGCATTAATTGGCGGTAGGAACACCGAAGGACACACTATAAGCATAAAATGTTCAAATGGTAGCTATGCTTATAATTATGCCCGTGAAAATGGTTATAATATTATTTTAAGCGAATAAGAGCACTTGCAGAGGTTTATCTGATAATATTCATAGATGCGGTGCATTTTAGCATGAGAGAAAACAATGTGATAAAAAACTTGCAGCTTTTGTGAGCCTTGCTTAATATCATCATCCTCTTTTATGTGACCTATAAGTAATGGCGATAAAGGGTCATGCATATTATAATTTTGAATAGCTTGTGTCATGCTTTTATTAGCATAACAATATTTACAACTATTTGGACAGGAGTTTAACATGCCAATATCACGACTTTCTATACAGTGACAACCCTCACGAAATCCCTTGTGTTTAAGATTACGAAACTCTAAATCATTTGCTTTGCCCAGTATATCCAAAGTAACACAACCGGATGAATTGATACCAAACTTTGCATAATCTTCTTCGGGACCACAAGTTTGAAGTATAAATCCATATTTTTTTGCTATCTTTCCAAAACCCTCTGATAAAATATCCATTTCAGTTTTTGTAATAGTTTTAAGCTCCGGGAAATTTGTCTTGTGCTTAGAATACATCTCAACAAAACTGAAAATACATCTATCAATATGACCGGTTAGTTTTTTAGCCATATATTCAAAAGTTTCAAGATGTCTTTCTACTGTATATTTTTCAGTGAGTAAAACTGGATCGTATCGCCACGCAATTTTCTTTGCTCCAACAATTTTTTCGAGTTTAAGAAGTGTTTCTATACTTTCATCTATACTCGGTACTCCGGGTTCGACATCTTTACCATAAGCTGTAATTGTGTAGTAAAAATATGTCGAGAAGCGCTCGGTTATCTCGTGAATTCGTGGTAAGACAGGTTCGTAATTTTTTGAACCAAAAATTATACAGTCTATTTTATCTGGTGTAAGTTCATATCTTCTGATATGTCGTGGAAATAATGAATTTCTTGAAAGGGCATAGCCTTCCTCAAATCTATTAAACAACCATTCAGAATAATGGTTTACTATATCGGTTCTGCCACTTATGTTTACAATCATTTTCCACCTCTTGTCATAGAAACATTATTTAAAATACTCATTTGAGTCACTTGGTGCTTGCCCTCTATCTTTATCAGTATATTCCCTTACAACCTTTGTCACTGAAATTTTATAACTTTCAAATAGTTTAGTTTTGCCCTCAAGTTGGCTCATTCTATGCTCTGTCATAGTTCTCCACTTTGTCATCGCTTCTTCACTTTCCCACACATTCATAGATAAAATTTTACGCTCATCTACAAGACTTTGAAATCT
>CAYJKG010000008.1:0-9985 GCA_964370685.1 uncultured Faecalibacterium sp.
GCATCCTCTAGGCGTAGTTTTTTATCTTTCATTTCAACTTCAGTAGCAGCGCCAACTTTAATAACTGCAACACCGCCAGCTAATTTTGCTAGGCGTTCTTGTAGTTTTTCTTTGTCGAACTCGCTTGTAGTTGTTTCAATTTGAGCACGTATTTGTGCCACGCGTGACGCAATTGCATTGCTATCACCGTAACCGCCAACTAGTGTTGTTGTTTCTTTGCCAACTTTAACTTGGCGAGCTTTGCCTAGCATTTCTAGTGTTGCATCTTTTAGCTCATAGCCTAAATCGCTAGAAACAACAGTTGCACCTGTTAATGTTGCAATATCAACTAGCATTTCTTTGCGGCGGTCGCCAAAACCTGGAGCTTTAACAGCAACTACTGTAAATGTGCCACGTAAACGGTTAACAATTAAAGTAGAAAGCGCTTCGCCCTCTAAATCTTCTGCAATTATTAATAGTTTTTTGCCAGCTTGAACAATTTGCTCCAAAAGTGGCAATAAATCTTGAATTACAGATATTTTTTTATCAGTTACAAGCACAACAGCTTCATCAAGTACAGCTTCCATTTTTTCTGTATCTGTAACCATGTAAGGTGTGATGTAACCACGGTCAAACTGCATACCCTCCACAATTTCGTTGTAAGTTTCAGCAGTTGTTTTATTTTCTTCAATAGTGATAACGCCATCAGCAGTAACTTTTTCCATAGCCTCAGCAATTAATGCGCCTATTGTAGCATCGCCAGCAGAAATTGTGCCAACACGAGCAATATCTTTGCTACCGTTAACTTTTTGGCTACTTGCTTTTATGCTTTCAATAGCTGTGTTAATAGCCTTTTGCATACCACGTTTAATATCCATTGGATTTGCGCCTGCTGCAACGTTTTTCATGCCTTCTGTCACCATAGCTTGTGCTAAAACAGTTGCTGTTGTTGTGCCATCGCCTGCTGCATCGTTTGTGCGTGTTGCAACTTCACGCACAAGTTGTGCGCCCATATCTTCAAAAGCATCTTTTAGTTCTATTTCTTTGGCAATTGTGACACCATCATTAGTGATAACAGGTGCGCCAAATTTTTTACCTAAAACCACGTTGCGGCCTTTTGGGCCAAGAGTGATTTTAACTGTATCTGCAAGTGTATCAATACCTGCGCAAAGAGCCTTGCGAGCGTCTTCGCCTTGTTTAAGTTGTTTTGCCATGTTTAAGTTACTCCTTTTACTAATAAGTGCTATTTATACATTGATAAAATAGCCTCTGCTGCTAAAAAATATTATTCTACAATTGCAAGTATATCGCTTTGGCGTACAATTGTGCACTCCTCGCCGTCAACTTTAACTTCAGTGCCTGAGTATTTGCTAGTAAGCACTTTATCGCCTACTTTAACAAACATAGTTACTTCGTTACCGTCCACCATGCCACCAGGCCCAACTGCTACAACCTCGGCAACTTCTGGTTTTTCTTTTGCACTGCCTGCAAGGATAATGCCACTTTTGGTGGTTTCTTCTGCCTCAACCGCTTTTAAAACTACACGGTCTGCTAAAGGCTTAATTTTCATAGTGAGTTCCTCCTAAATTGTATATTCATTCTAATTTAGCACTCATTTGGTTTGAGTGCTAAAGCTATTTTAAACATTATTGAAAGAAAAATCAAGTGCTAAACGCAATTATTTTGTTAAGATTTTGTAAATGTTAACAAAATAATTTCTACAAATATAAATAACATCAAATTATCGCTGTTTTTACGTATTAACTTGCAACTTAAATAAATATATTTTTTTATTAATTTTGCAGTATTTCTATAATGTTTTCTGCTATAAATTTTTGCACTTCTTTGGTGTACATGTTTATATCATAATTATAATCATCTCTAATTCGATTTTCCTGATAAATACCTAGCTCAAAGCCTTTTTCTGTTGGCACTTTACTATTACCATTTTCCGTAGTTACTACTTTTAAATATCCTAACAACACAAGCCAATTTGCTATTTTTACAGCCGTAATTTTTTGGCATTCGTAATACTCCAACATTGCATTAATATTTTTTGCCACATCACTAACCGAAATATCATTTTCAGATATTTCTATTTCAGCTATCATATGTGGTTCTGGTAACTTTGTGTTTGTAGTAGATGTTCTTCTATCTTTTTTTATTTTTTGGGCCTTGGTTTCAACTTTTATATCATTGCTTTTAACAAATTGAGATATCATAGCAATAAATACCTCGCCATAATTATCAAGTTTACTTTGTCCCACACCAGAAACATTTAAAAACTGCTCTTTATTAGTGGGTAGCTTTGCACACATATCAATCAAGGTAGAATCTGTAAATATTGTAAAAGCTGGTGCATTTTGTTCTTTTGCATAATGCATACGCAAAGTACGCAAATCCTCAAACAGTTTTTCCCTGCCATAGGGTATTTGCTTTCCAGCGGTGTGTTTTTTTGCCGTACTCGCAAGTGCACGTTTAGGCATTTGTAAAATAAAATTAGTTTTACCTTTTAAAATATCCCTCGCCTTTACTGTTGTTTTTACAATTGCCATTTGCTCATTAGCTTGCTCTAAATATCCCTCTCTAATCAAATGTTCTGCAACTAGTTTAATTATATCCGCTCGCTCTTTACAAATTCCGTATACTGTTAATTCGTCAAAGCGCCAACTAAGCACCTTTTCATTTTTACTACCACGCAAAACATCAATAATCATTCCTAACCCAAAACGCTCACCTGTGCGTATTATACACGATAATATTTTTTGTGCTAACACAGTTGCATCTTGTGTTTCAAATTCAATATCACAATTACCGCAATTACCGCAATTTTCTGCTGATGTTTCGCCAAAGTATTGCAAAATATCCTTGCGTAAACAACTAAATGTAGTTGCGTAAAAAGTCATGCGCTTTAGTCTTTCGTACTCCCTTTTTTTAAGTTCTTGTTCAAGTTCTGGGTTTTCATAAGTTTTATCCTTATTATTTTCAATTAAAAATTGGTTAGTAACCACATCTTTTGGGCTATATAATAAAAGGCAATGTGCTGCTGTACCATCACGCCCTGCACGACCAGCTTCTTGATAATAACTCTCCATATCTTTTGGCATATTGTAATGCACAACAAAATTTACATTTGATTTATCAATACCCATACCAAAAGCATTTGTAGCAACTATGATTTTTACGTTATCGTAAATAAAATCATTTTGGTTTTGTTGCCTATCGCTCTGCGCCATTCCAGCGTGATACCCCCTAGCACAAAACCCTTTTATATTTAATTCTTCGCTTACTTCGTCAACAGCTTTGCGCGTAGCACAATATACCACGCCGCTTAAATCTTGCTTTCCTTTTAAAAACTCAAGCAAATCTGTCATTTTGTCTTTGGTCTGCTTAACTTCAAAATAAAGGTTAGCTCTATCAAAACCAGTGGTAATTACTATTGGATTATTTAGCTGTAAAATTTCAATTATATCATCACGCACATGTTTAGTTGCAGTAGCAGTAAAAGCAGAGATAACAGGCCTTTTAGCAAGTAGGTTAATAAAACTTGGTATCTGCGCATAGCTAGGTCTAAAGTCTTGTCCCCATTGCGAAATACAGTGAGCTTCGTCAACTGTTAGCATGGATATATTTGCTTTTTGCGCAAACTGCAAGAAACGCTCTGTTAAAAGGCGTTCAGGTGCTACATATATTATTTTATAAACACCCATTTCTGCATTATACAGCGCTTTATCAACTTGTGCTATGCTAAGCGAGCTATTTATATATGCGCATGAAACCCCTTGCTGTGCAAGGCTTTTCACTTGGTCTTGCATTAGCGAAATTAGCGGCGATATAACAATGGTGATACCATCTAAAATAAGCGCAGGCACTTGAAAACAAATTGATTTACCCGCACCAGTTGGCATTATACCTAATACATCTTGCCCTGATAAAATGCCGTCAACTAAAGGTTCTTGCCCTTGGCGAAATTCATCGTAACCAAAATATTGTTTTAAAACATTGTTTTTCATATTCTACCTGCTTTATATAAAAATACCCACTTTGAGTGTACAAAGTGGGTATTTTTCGTATTAAAACTTAATACTATTAAATGTTAATATCAAGCTTAGCTTAAGGGTAATTGTCCTAAAGCGTGAATAGTTAAATCAAAAGTAGCAGTTGTATAAACACCGTTAACTTCTGTTCCTATTTCCGCTTGTGTTAGTAATGATAGTGTACCAGAAGTAGCCATTAATTCTAGCATCTCATCCGTGATGTAGAAATAGTATAATGTGTTAGTTTTTGTAACCTCACCTGTACCTAAATCTTGATCATTGCTACTTTGTTTAATAGCCGTAACTAAAGCATCTGCACTATCAATCACGCCATTTTTGTTTGAATCATACCTTAATATTAAATCAATTTCTCTTTGTATTAAGTTATTATTCTCAATATAGAAACTAATTTGTCTTTCATCTGGACTAATCGAGTCTGCATCAAACGTAGTAGGATTTCCAGTTAGTGAATTATCTAGGTTAACTGTCAAATCAATGCTTGTTGTTACATATAAATTAGAAGTTGCTGGACCACCTACCTCTTCGCTAAATGTAAACTTTGGCATTTCTTCTTTTGGTCTATAAGCAGCTATCATCGTGTTAATGAACAGTTCTTTTTCTAAACCTTCAGGTATGCGGTTTCGGTCACCAGCTCCTGTATAAGTTATGTTATCTTTACTGTAAATATAATACGAGTTCGCTACGTCATTATAGTGATATTGGAATGAGTTGCTACCTTTATCACCTGCACTTCCTATTAAGGGATAAGATTTACCAGGAACATTTTCCATTGCACTGTTTTGTATTAGAGCTCCGCCATTAGTACTTCTACCATACGATTCACCATTATCAGCTAGTGTAAACCAAACCGTAACATCATCGTCATAAAGATTAACTTGTGTATATTGGTTATTGCTAGTTATTTGGTTTAAATCATGATAGTTATCATTAATGTTACCAGTGTCTTCACTGAAATACTTTGTGTTAACATTATAAGGGAAAGAAGTTATTTGACCTTCATTAACTTGAGAAATTTGATCTGTGAAATGGAATCCACTTGTTTGATAATTTGCTGTTGTTTGCGTTAAGTCGCTAGTTGTATAACGCCTTAAGACTGACATAAAAGTAGTGTAACCATGCGTTTCTGTAACATATTCTGTTCTTGCAGAACCAGGTTCGTATGCTATTGCATAGCCGTCTTCTTCCATTTGTAAAATTCCAGCATCCGTTACATCCTCATATCCACTAGTTGCATATTTAGTATCGGAATCATACTCTGGAAGTGTTCCAAAATATGAATATTGAGATAATCCATATTTTTCACTAACAACACCATATTTATCCAAACCTACAACACCTCTTATAATGTTATTAAAGTAATAGCCAGAGAAATTAGGGTTGCCAGAATAAATATTAGTACCACCAGGTCCTGGGAACTTCCAATAGGAAACAGTTTCCGTAGAAACAGTATCTTGCGTAAATACTATTGCTTTGCCAGACTCAATATACTCTTGCAAAGCTTCTGCACTTTTAATAGACATACCTTGATTTACTGAATTTGCACCAAAGGAATCCTGGAAACCTAGGAATATAATATCAAATTGATTTAAATACTCAAATGTTGTTTCAATTTCTATTCCGTCACTGCTATCTAAGTCAAATATAGTTGTAGGCTCGATTATTGGATTATCTTTATCATTTTCATCAAAATAATAGAAAATCTCATCTGTTGTTATTTCATACACGTTGATATCATATGCGCCAGCATCTTCTAGCTCTTTAAAATCATCTGCATACTCTACACGCATAAGTTTACTGGTTTCATATATTTGCAGAACTTTAATTTCAGTGGGATTTCCTGGCTTATTATATGTGATACCAGTGTGTGAATCTGTTATAGACGCCGCTTTTGTATTAACAATTTCTAAATTCCAAGTAACACCACCTACAAATATAGTAACAGGTAAATCTTTTGTTACTCTGTACGTCTTGCCTGTTATCAGCTGATTATCATCAACTACAACATATGTGCCATCTTCTTGTTTTTCTTCAACTGTTAAGTTTGCTAGTTCCTCAGTATCACTAAATCTACCATTACTATCTGTATCAATATAAATATTAACTTCATATCTAGTTTCTAGTGGTGTAGGGTCTGTTGGGTTAACGATTGTAAATTCATATATAATTTTATCATCTGATAATAAATCTGCACTTAATAAATCTGTAACATTTGGAGTTTCTCCACTAGTAATAATATTTTGAGCTATTAACAAATCATGGTGTTCTTGGCTATTATACTCCAATGGTTTTTTTATGAGCTCAATTTGTGGTTTAGATAAATTTAGATAGAAATTAAATTCATCTGCTCCCATAGCAGCTGCTTCTCTAGTAGACATTACATTTGTTTCAGACATTATATCAGCACTACCTAAATCACGTGGTTCACCCATAAAAGCTTCCCATAAATATGAGCTATTATCTACTCTTGCATCGCTTAAAATATCGTAACTATACACGTACTCGGGTATTTCTAGCTCGTCATTATCATCATCAGTTACATCTGTTGCCAAAACTCTTGTTGCAGTTTCATAAATAGCCGATTCAATTTCTTTAGTAGAACCATCAGCATTAGTAAATGTTGCCTTATAGTGCAATACATTTGGCACATCTCCGCTAAACTGAATTATAGAAGAACCTTTTGAAATGTACGTAGAATCTATATTTGTAGATATAGTTGCATCTGCATCTGTTAGCTTTGTTTGTAAACCTGTTCCATCTAACTTATACCAAGAAATATCAGTTAGCACTGAATCTTTAACAGTACCAATAACATCAGCTTGTAATGTAGTAGAAGAATTTTCTTGGAAATTTAAAGTGTAATTGTTAAATGATGTATATAATGCAGTATCAGTATCGCTCATATTGGCGCTGCTATTTATTGTATGTGATGATGTATCCCTTGTTCCTCCAGTAGCATAGTTAGTCAAACGGTTTGTTGCATAATAAGATTCTACACCTGCACTATCTGTAACTACGGCTTGACCGAGGAATACTGTTTGTGGGTTAATGCCAGTTGCTGCTTCAAAATAAATTGTAGATGATAGACTATCCGTGACAACAATATATTTATGCAAATTTGCTGTTACTCTTACTACATCTGCATAATAACTATAAAATTTATCGGCGTCAATATAACCAAATTGTAACTTTGTATAATTCGCCTTTTCTTCAGAAGTTTTCGAATCATATTCAGTTTGATCTATAATATCATCGCTATTAAAGTTATAATTAAATGGTGTATATTTTGCTTGCTCAGTAGAATCTAACGAAGCGTAATCTGTCGCTGTTACAAATGTATTAGTTGCACTTGCATCTTCCTTAATATATATAACTTCATGTGCAGTTGCAGCCGTGTCAGCTCTGAAATAGATATTTATTCCTTCTATTTCTGGCCTTGGATCTCTCTTATTTGGTGAGTGTTGATTGTTAAATGGAATTTGGTACCAGTTATAATCAACCGTGCCATCGCCGACAAATCTTTCATCTAGTTGCAATTTTGAATATCTATAGTCTGTGTTGCTTGTGCTAGAACCAAAGTTTACAGTTGTTGCTGCGCTATGTTCTGCTGGTAAAGTTAGATCATTTGAAATATTAGAGTTTGCTATAACTAAACCATCATCTGTGTCGCCTGATGTATCTTTAAAAACAGAAGTTGCAGCAGTTTTTTCAAATTTAATCTCATTACTATAAGCTGTATCTTCAATGGTTCCATTTTTGTATACAGATACCTCACAGCGATAAGTTCCGGATTCTTCAAAAATAAGTTCATTCGTAGTTTCATTTTCAATATTTACATAAGAGCCACTACCATCTTGTTTTTGCCACTGATAAGCAAACATCAATGGGAAATAATCTAAATCAACGGGCTGTGTTACAGAAAATGAATATATATCATCATCCGTTGTAAAAATAGTGTCAT
Source organism: uncultured Faecalibacterium sp. (assembly GCA_964370685.1). Classification (GTDB taxonomy): domain Bacteria; phylum Bacillota; class Clostridia; order Oscillospirales; family Ruminococcaceae; genus Faecalibacterium. The sequence goes on from CAYJKG010000008.1 coordinate 7,996, forward strand.
TATCGCTATATGCGTACTCAATTTTTACATCAACGTCAGTTGCATTAATTGTTGAATCGCCACCAGCAACTGAAATTAAAGCATCATCAACAACAATTGGGAAACCAGCTTCAGCAAATGTTCTAAGCTCTTCTACCTTTGATGGAATGATATCATATCCTGAAAAACGTGTATCGCCTTGGCCACTACTTATAACAGGGTAAGAATCATAAATAATATGTCCGCTACCAACATAAGCACCATCACCTTCAGTGCTTACTAAATATTTACTTCCGGTGCTATTATATTCCTCATCAATCAAACCATAACCAATCGTTACCATTCTATATGTATCGCCAATATTTGTATAAATTAAGCCATCCATGCTACTATCATTGTATTCTGTGATTGTTTGCCCATTTTGTGTTTGAGTATTAAAACCATACAATGATCCACTTAGATAAACAAGGTCATAGGTTTCAAAAAGAACTTCATTCTTGCCTATAAACTCAGATACCGCCATTGTTGTAATATTTACCTTCGTAGTAGTATTACCTACCCAACTTTGAACAGTTGCTTCCGATAAACCAACATTTAATGGGTCGATAGGGTTATTGATCGCTTGAATTTCCAATACATTGATTTCATCTTTTGCTATATCAGAACGAAAATCAGCTGAATTTAATAAATGTTTTAAAGCACCTGCAATTGTAATTTCAGTAGGAATATTCACTACATCTGTTACATCACGTAACTTGTTTTCTTTATTAATTTCAGAAACCATTTCATCACGTTTATATTCATATATAACAGAATCATCTGCATCATTATCAATAAAACCAACTTCTGTAAAAGTAGAAGTTTCTAAATCATCTTCCTCAGATTCATATACCATAACATTTGTAGGCATGCTAGTTTCTGAAAGGTTTAAACTTGACCACACATGTGAAACCATAATATAACTTATAAAAACAGGAGTATTATTCTCACCACTGCCATCTACAATTATATCATTAAGCTGATCTGTTCTATTAGTACCTTGTAGCAGAACACCTGAATCGTCCGCATCTATGCCATACCCTTCAGTAATAACTATTAAATCAGCTGCATCTAATTGATCTTGTGTTACACTTGCTGAATTTACAACAGTTAAGTTAATATCTGTAACTTCTACACTTGCCTTGCCATCAAGGACATATTTGTAAAACCAGTTATTATTAATAACATTATTAACATAAACCTCTTGATAAATAATTCTACCTTTTTCGCTTTGTTGTGTTACCGTTGCACCTTGTGCTATATCTGATGTTTTTAAATAAGCACCATGTGTGCCTAAACCTGTGCCCGCAGCATCTTTACCAACGTGAGTATAAACTATGTTATCTAACGCAAAATATGGATAAGTTGTATTTGGTGGTTGAGGCAAAATATCTCTGTGAATATAATCACCATGTATTGCTTGGTAAGGATAGTTTGTTGCATCATAAGTTTCAGATGGTGCACCAAATTCAGTTACAATGTAAAGATTGTTTAAAGCTGTAATCGTTTCTGCATTAATGTTACCATCATCACCAACAATAATCTCAAACGATATAGTATCGCCGAAATCACCTGCGTAAATATAATGTGGTGGTGTAACCGTATCATCAATTGGCGCAGGTACAGCCTGTGGCTCTTCTGCATTTTGCTCTGTATTTGTTGCAGTTTGTTCCTCTTCAGTTTCGTTAACTGGTGCTGGATTTGTGACAGGCGTAACTTCATTTATTAACGAAACATTATTTATAGCCATAAAGCTATTATTGTTAGTTGTTGCTACCATATTTGATAAAACTAATGGGGAGTTGGCAGTTTGCATTGAAATAGTGCTTGCCTCTGTTGTTTCTTCACTAGTTTTTTCTGGCGTAGCTGTTGCTGTTGGCGTAGCTGTAGCTGTTGGTGTAGCTGTCACTGTTGGCGTAGCTGTCACTGTTGGCGTAGCTGTCGCTGTTGGCGTAGCTGTCGCTGTTGGCGT
>CAYJKG010000008.1:10085-86584 GCA_964370685.1 uncultured Faecalibacterium sp.
GTAGCTGTCGCTGTTGGCGTAGCTGTCGCTGTTGGCGTAGCTGTCGCTGTTGGCGTAGCTGTCGGTGTAGCTGTGCCATCACCGCCTGGTAGGAAAGTAGTATCGCCTGTAGAACTTTTATAAATATTATCTAACACTAAATTATCAGAATATTCAGCAACTTCTGCAGGTGTTAAAACATCGTCCGCATCTAAGCTTAGAAAATAAGAATATACGGATTGGAATGTAGGGTTATAATAGAATATATCTGCGCCTGTGCCTTTATCACCAAAAAGTAAATAATCTATTTGCTGCCTTAAATCACCACCGGCTGCACCAGCGGTATCAATAACTATTGAAGTATCGCCCGATCTAGTAAATTCACCATTTGGTTGATCCATAAATAAAAAGTCATCAGTAGAAGCATCAAAAACAACTTCCTCTTTAGCATTTAACATGACTTTAACAAGGCTACCATTAATCAAATTATCTTCATTTTCATGGTATTGCCAAGGCTTAATTTCAGTATAAATATCATAATACATAGGTGTTTTATCTGTACTACTAACTCCTAAAATATCATTATCATATTTATCCATAATTGCTTTAAAAGCTTCTTCTCTATCAGAGCTTGTGCCAATAGCCGCTATTTCTGCTTCAATTCCTTCATATCCATCTATATAAAAGCCCAAAGTGCCACGTGCACCGCTATTATCCGGAATAATCTCTAGAATATTTAGTGAACCGTTTGTTTTAATTGTTTCAATACTTGGAAATGATTGATAGTTTTCTGCAAATCCATTTGCATCACGCCTTGGTGTTTCAGCTGCATCAACACTAAACAACATACTGGCAAGTGATATCAAAATAGCTCCTAACAATAAAAAGGCTACCACTCTACGCCATGTTTGTTTGTTTATGTTTTTAATTGTATTCATAAAGTTACGTATCCTTTCTAAAATAGTGCTTCAGGTTTATTGCGCAAGAATAAATCTTGAGTTGTTTCATATTCTCTACCATGATTTTCAAGTGTAAGTGTAAAAGTAATGTTATCAAAAACATTATACTCAACACCTGTTTCACTTTCCTCTGCTGTTACAGTTTCAATTGCACCGCGTGTTACATCAAAACCTGTAACATGCCTTGCCATTATTGCTTGTGGATCAATTGTAGGCGTTGCGTCTGCAACATCATGTGTTGCAGTACCATACAGTAGCTCTTCGTCTGCTACATTTAATCTGAAAACATGTGTTACAACTGTTATTGTATCATCACCAGTTCCAGGTATCCCATCACTTCCGTAGCCATCAATATGATTTACAATTGTTAGTGTATCTGCCGTGTCATCCCAATTAACTGAATAATTACTATCAATAACATATTCTTGTAATTGAGCCATTGCAGTTTGTGATTCATACTGCAAATCAACATAAGTATTAACAGAGGCAAAAAGATTTGTACCTGTTACCATAAAGTTTGTGATACCAATTGATAAAATAGCGAAAATTGCAATCGAAACAACTAATTCGACCATAGTAAAGCCTTTATTATTTTTTACCATAAAATCTCCATGTCCTTTCGTTTACATAAATTCGTGATAGCCTGTAGCAGGGTAAATCACTATATCATAACCAGCGCCAAAATCCAAAATAATATTTGTAACATTGGTTAATGGCACATCTGTATTATTTACGCTAAACGTATCAAGCGCACCAGTTTCATTATTATAGGTTAACTTTATTGTTGAAGTTTTAACAGCTTCACCTGTTACAGGTGTACCCGTTGAAACAACTGTTGAATAAGTAATATTTAAATTACCTGCTCCAAGATCTTCACTTTGAGTTGCTGTATCATTTGAAATTGTGTAAAGGTTCGCAATATACTCATCTGTTGAACCACCAACGTAGCTCATCTCAAGTCTTGGAGTATGATATGTGGTAGTTGTTATTGATGGATCTGTTGGATCTGTTGTAACAATTTCATAATACTCGCCACTCATTGTAGATATACGCACTGCCGATAGTAATGAGTCAAAATCACTTGCAGCTTCTCTTGAGCGGTTTCTGAAAACTATACCTATAGAATAAGATATAACAGAAACAAGAACAGCTAATATAGCAATTATTACGATTAATTCAACAAGAGTATAACCTTTATTGTTTTTAATAGGTACTCTCTTGTGAGCAAATTTTCGCATAAAAGTTTGCATATGCGGTATCGCTCCTTTCTTTGTTTTACAATTTATATCTTATTTTTTCGTCCAGTTTTCATATTGAACAATTTCGTTTAAATCCCATGTATCATCGCTAGAAGCTCCTATTGTGGAATCTCCTGTGCCAAAACTTACTAAATAACCGGAGTTTGTTCCTGAGCCGTCATCAATTGCAGATAGTGCATTTGTAACTTCTGTTGCGTCGGCTCTAAACTCAACCGAACCATTAACTGTTAAATTTCCATCCGTAATTATTAAACCTTCAAAAACATTGCCAGTAATATTTGTTGCTGTTATATCACAGTTTAAATCACCCTCTGTATAAGCTAAAATAAATGCTAAGTTTGGATAATTCGTTAGTAAATCATTTAGATTAACAGCTGTTTTGCCATAAACTAAAATCGCAACAACATGTTCATTACCACTACCACCTGCTTTAAAAATATAGTTTCCATCAGCATCTGGTGTTGAAGTTGGCAATGCAATAAAATCATTAATTGCATCAATATCTACAATTGAAGTATATGGCGTTTGGTCAGCTGATGTTGGCGGAACGTTAGATAAGGTGCTGGATAGGTTTTCAAAAGTTGTAGTATTACCTACTGTAGCAACTGCTGGAGCTGTTAATGTTTCTAATACATCTAGGTCGTTATTTAAAATATAACCATCTGCTGAAACATTATCTGTATTAACAGTAAAGTCTGTAATATCATTATTATCATAATCTAAATATTGGTTTAGATAATATTCAACAGATTCTGGTTTGTTTGCAAAATAATCTTCAAAGAATTTATCTGCGTTTTCTTGAGAATTAAAATCAAAGAAATAATATGCTATATTTCCACCGCTGTTTAAAGCATAAGTACGTGTAGTTATACCTGGAGTACCATAATTTGATGCTATATAGCCCGGCCAAGGCGCACTAGTTGAATCAATACTAACACTTGGCGCAACACCACTTGTAAATACATACGGATTACTAAAGTTTGGTTGTGATGAAACTATCATTTCATGTGGCACTAAATATAGTGTTTGGTTGCTACGAACAGCCAATGATTCAGAAGTTTGTAAGCTTGAAGCACCCGCCCCTATAAATCCTCTACCAGCTAATGTTAAAGATTCAGCACCTTGTAAAACAAGGCTAGATTCAATACCGTTAACAAGTATTGCACTGCTTTTTTCAGGGTCAGTTGTACTGCTACTAAAACCTGTGTAGTTACCAGTTATATTTACATATGCACCTCTGCCTAATGTTAAATCGTCTTGAACATATGCATCACCAGCAAGACTTAAGATTGAATCATTAACAGCAATGCCATCTGTCCATAATGTTAAGCTTGGGTTTATGGTTAATCTTGAATTGTTAGAAATAGAAATTTCACCATCGTTTGATGTAATCATAGCTCCGTTTGTGGCTGTTACATCGCCAGAAGTCGCAACATAGTTACCCATGTATGTGCTACCATTAATTTTTACTCCAACACTTTCTGGTGTGAAAGTTTCGTCTACGATAAACGCAAATTCTGGAATAGTTGAAACATTATATGGAGCGTAAGCATAAGCAAAATCTGGCATATTTATAACTATATCAGATGTTATAGTTGTAACTATATTCGTTTGGGGATCTCTTGATTCAACAGTAATGCCTCTAATGATAATTTTATCTTCCTCTACGGTAACGGCACTTACACTATCTGTATCACCTAATGTATTTGAAATAACAGGTAAAGTAACACCAGTACCTACCACGGACAGATAATATGCCTCTATATCCGACATATACATATTAGTAATTGCTTCCGTTCCAGCAATCGCTATATCTGTAGAAGGATCCGCACCAATTCCTGAATAACGAAAAGTTCCGTCAGTTGTTTCGGCTCCTTCAAAATCAAGACCTTCAAAATCGTTTTCAAAAATTTTGCGTTTATAAATATTTGAAAAATGGTGCTCAAAATCATCATTTAAACTAAAATATGAAAATCTAGTATAAGCCTCGTTATATGCTTCAATTAAAGCTTCGTTGGCCATTTGCTGAAAACCAGAACGGATAATTTCCATTGATTCTTCAGCTGTGTAGAAGTTTTGTTTACCTTCTCGCTCTGTTACTTTTACAACTAAACCTGTGTAAGTTGCAAATAAAAGTGCAGCACCTAAAATTGAAATAAACAACATAGCCACTATAACTGTAACTACACTAGAGCCTTTATTTGATTTTAACGCTATTAATGCGTTTTTTATTCTTTTGTTCAAAACAAATCTCCTTATGCCAACTTAGATGTGTTTAAAGTATGCACAGTTTCGCCATGCTCATTAATAATATCAATAGCAACTTCGTACATACGATATTTTTGTTCTACATTACTTATTGCGCTACTTGTTGGTGCTTGTGCACCTTCAGCTACAGATAAAGTTGGTGGTACCTGTTCCCATGTTGTAGTATAATATGCACTCGCACCATTATACCATCTGAAAATAGGCGCTGTAGCCTCATTACCTTCAAAAGTTATGCCTGCATTTGAATATATTTTTATAGCATGCGCAGCTGCAGGTTCTGTTGCGCTAAAAGGTTGCACAAGTTCAATTAATGCTCTATAACTGTTTTCTGCTGTTCTAAGTTCAGCTTCAAGCATATCAGTGTTAACTTGCTTAATTATATAAATATCTAAAGGTAAACGTTCCTCTTGATCTATTGTTGGTGTGCTACTTAAATCAACATTATTTCTTATGATAATTTTATCACTATAAGCTGCATCAATAATGCTACTGCTAGCATAATGTGGGTGATAAAGTACATATAATATTGGGCGATCGCTATTGTGTGCAGCTACATCATAAGGTGTTGTCAAAAGAGGAAATTCTATTGTACATAATTCACGATGTGTTGCGGTGCTATATGTAAAATCATCGGTAGAATCAGCCAGTGTATCTGTTCCAAACATAAAAGTATACTCATAAATAACTTTAGCAATAATTGTGTTATTGGTTGTATCTTGCGGTATATCTTCTGGGCCTATATTTTCTATTTCTATAATTATTCGACGTTCTACTTCTGGGTTGTCCAATGTTTCAATTTCAACACCTCTGCGAGCTGCTTCAGCAACTTTTACATTATGTAATACAATATAATCAGGGTCGCTAGTTGTTTCAAGTGTACTAAGTGGTCGAACATCATCACCAGAACCGCTATCGTCTGCAAGATTGTAACCATAACCATTTACTAAAAATTTATCTTGTGAAAACATTGCATCCATAATTGTAAAATTTAGTATTTCCTGACTGTTAATACTTTCAAATAAAGTTACTGTTGCATCTGTTTCGCTAACTTCACCTGCTGTAAAAGTTACATTTGCACTAAAAGTTGAAGTACCACTTTGTATGTTTTCAATCTCCATCGTGTAGTTGCTTGCATTTTCAATATTATTATTAACGGTAAACTCAGCATCACCTAAAAGAGTTGGGTTTGCAAGTAAATAGCTAAACTCCGCTTCTTTCATATTTTCTGAAATATTTTGTGCTGCAGTAGTTGCTTCGCCTATTTCACGGCTTCGGCTAAAAATATTTGCTGAAACCACAAAGTTGCTTAAAAGTGGCGCAACAATAATACCCAATATTGCTATGCCTACAAGCAATTCTATAAGTGAAAAGCCTTTATTATTTTTAATAATCTTTTTCAAAAACAATTCCTCCCTAAAGGCGGCCGGATAAAACACCTTGCGCCAAATTTACGTTTACAATTTATTATTAGTTTTGTATAAACCTAAAAATGCAAGCGCAAGGTTTATCATATAAAAATTTTGCTTTTTGATAATATACGTTAAAAATTAACTTTAAGTGAGCTAACAAACAGCTTTTGTTTTTTAGCTCACTTAATTGCGTTAAATGTAATTATTCTGCATCAGCTGGTGCAGCAGCTTCTAGTGAGCCAAACGGATTATCATTACCAACAGGAACTGTAGGCATTGGTACGCTTGTATATGGAGCATCTACATAGTTGATGTAATATTTAGAAATCGCCAAATTACCCATTAACTCTCCTGTTGCAGCATTATAAGTTATTGTAATGGTATCTAATGCAGTTGAATGTTTGTAAGAATAAATATCATTTATTGCATTTTTAATTTCTTCATAACTAAAGCTAGCAACCGCTGTTAATGTAGCACGGCCAGCATCAATGTTAACCATGGTATCTGTATCTGCGCCTGTGTTGATATATAGTGGAAAGTTTGCTGTGTTTTGCTCAGCTCCAAAACCAACTGTTGTTATATCCATTTCATTATCTTCTTCAAGATCTATTGCCCAAACTAAAAATTCTTCTTCCTCAATTTTAGATGGATGTAAATCAAGCTGATTAGCGATATTTGCTTTAATTGTATCTATATTGGCAACATATGTTTCATAATTTGCTTCATATGTTTTTAGCTCTTCTAGCTGTGGTTGTAGTGTTGCAATTTCAGTATCAAGTATCGCATTTTCTTCTAGGGTTGGGTTATATACTAAAAAGTAAAGTGCTATAAACACTAATAAGCCGCCAAAAATTAGCATAAGCTTTAATTCAGTTTTAGAAATTTTCACTGTTAACATTCCTTTCAAAATAAAAAGTAATTATTCGGTACGTTTAGCAAATTAATTGCTTAAGCAGCTGGCTCAGTATCTTGGAAGATTGGTTGTGGCAATGCAACTGGTTCTTCAACTGGTACAGTATATATAGCCGTTACTGAGAAAGTTACAGAAGCCGCACCTGATTCAGAAACTTGCTCTGTAGCACCTGAAATATTTATAACTTCAATGCTCTCCATGCTACGAATATTTGCTAGTGCAACAGCAACTTCATCAAAGCTTTCTACAGTTGCATTAATAGTTACACCATTATTATCGCAAGCAGCGTTCATAACTACGATATTTTCAGGAATACGTTTTTCTAATTCGTCTAGGAAGTTAACCAAACCTTCGTTTTTATTTTCCGCATCTGCTACAAAAACGTTTAGGTTGTGATCCATCTCTGCATACTCTGTATATAAATTATATGTATCAACAACATATTGTAACTCATCAATTTGTTTATTAATATCGGCAATTTCTGCATTTTTTGCCATGTTTTCAATAGTTGCAGAGCCTGCTAGCAATACACCTGCAATTATACCTAAAGCACATATTAAAATGCTACCTGTTAGGGATTCTGCTTGTTCTTTGCTTTTTTGGTTTTTCTTGTTAAATTCATCTGGGATTAAATCCAGAGGAGCAATTAAGCTACCTAGGCAGGAAATATAGTTAACAACATTTGTATCTAAAGCCATAACAGCTTTTTCGTGTTTTGGTATTGTTGTTAAAATTTGGCATGGTATGCCTAGTTTATCTTGTAGGTTTTCTTTTAAACCATATATTTTTGCAGCAGAGCCAAAGATAACAACATTATCAATGCCCATACCTTTTTGGTTAGAGCGGAAAAACTCTACTGTTCTGCCTATGCCAGAGGTTAAACGGTTCATGGCTGCGTCGTAAATCTCTTTTGGTAGGGCAGTTGGTAGCCAGTTATCGTCTTTACATTTTTCTAGCGTTGTAACGTAATCGGTAACTTCTAAATCGTTTTGGCGCAAAGCTGCTGATATGATTTCGTCGCCGCCCATAGGCATGTTACGTTGTAGTAAAAACTTGCCATCTTGTAAAAAAGTAGCAGTTGTGCTGTTTAAGTTGATGGATAGATACATTGTTACGCCGGATTGCTCTAATGAAGATAAAATCTGCATTTGGCTGTTTGGAGCGTAATCAATAGCCTCGATAGCTAGGCCTAATTTTCTGCCAAGTTCGAAGTAGCTTTTTAGTATGCTTAGCGGTACAGCTGTTACTAATACCTTATAGCCTGGTTCTGGTTTTGAGATTTTTTCCAGCACTGCGTGTGTTATGTGGTAGTTAGCAACATCAACTGGGAAATACTCCGAGGCATTTAGTTTAACTAAATCACCTAATTTATCTTGCTTTACAGGTGGTAAAGTTACCTCACGCACAGGTACTTTTGTTGAAGAAAAGATAAATGTTGCTTTGTTTTCATTAGCTAGGCCGTTTTCGATAAGAGCGTTTTGAATTTGGTTGCCTAGCTCCTCAACGTTTGTAACTTGGCCATCGCTTACGATATCGCCAACGTATTCAAACTGGAAGCCTTTTACAACTTTGTAGTTTTTTGGTGTGCCTTGTGATACGCAAACTTTGACAAACTTTTCGCCTATCTCAATATTTAATAGTTTTTGAGCCATTACATAATCCCCTTTTCATACATAAGTTTTTTAGTCTGTTTAACAAGAATATATTTTAAATTTTTGCAAATATATTTTTCAAATTTAAAAAATAAAATTTAATTATTTTATTTTGTGTTTTAAGGTTTATTCTATATATCAGAATGTAAGTAGTAGTTTTTAAATACCTAGTATATTAAAATACCAAGTTAAAATATCGTTGCCCCATATAAGAGCAGTAAAAACACCTATTGCTAGGTATGGGCCCATTGCAAGCTCACGCGAGGCACCAAAAAAGCGCATGCGTATAATGTGTATAACCGAGCCTACTATACAGCCGAAGAAAAACGAAAATATCGTTAGAGGTAAGCCGAGGTATAAGCCACAGCCTGCCATAAGTTTAAGGTCGCCACCACCGAGAGCCGCCCCACCAGAAATTAATATGATAAGGAACAACACGCCTGTGATAACTGCAAAACCGAGCAAGTAGTTAAGCCAATCGCCATAATTTAAAGCGAGGTTTATTAAGGCCAAAACGCCTATAAAAATTGTAAACTGTATGGGTATCTCTTTTGTTCTGGCATCTATTATAGAAAGCCCTAGCAAGGCTGTTGTTAAAAACATGCCTGTTAAGCTTTGCCATGTAAAGCCGAAGTAGTAAAAAATTAAAATATATAATACCCCGTTTATCGCCTCAATTAAGGGATATTGAGGCGATATTTGGGTATTACATTTCGAACACTTGCCACGTAGAAAAAGATAAGATAGAACGGGAAATAACTCGTACCATTTTAACTTTTTGCCACATGACATACAGTGAGAGGAACCAACCACCACGCCTTCCCCTTTTGGAATACGAAATATACAAACGTTAAGGAAACTGCCTATGCATGCTCCGAAAAGCCATATAGTAAAGTATATATAAAGCGTGGTTAACATAGGCATGTTGGGTTGGTCCTTTCAATGTAGGTTAATGTTTAAAAGCTGCAAATAAATTTAATTTAGAGATTAGTCAGCCCAAGCATGGTAATCGTAAGTTGTTGAAACTGTTATCATATTAGTAGTAGCATCTTCTGCGACGTTCCATACTATTTCCTCTGCAGCTCCACCCGCTACTGCTGCTTCTTTTGCTACAGAACTAGTTACTTGTAATTGAGATGATCCTGATGCTGCATTTAATTGAGCTGTTAAAACGTCAGTGTCATTAGTACCAGAAGCTGCTATTGCACCAGAAGCTGGTGTCCAAGTCACTGAATCACCAACTTCTATTGTGCCATCGGCAACTAAAACATTAACTGCAGCTTCAATTTTAGCTGCTGTATCAACGTCTGTGGATTCGCGAGATTCCTCAACGAAACGTAGGTATTGTGGAGCAAGAACTGCTGCCAAAACTGCGATAATAGCGATAACGATGATTAACTCAACCATTGTAAAGCCTTTGTTGTTTAAAAACTTTTTCATAATTTTTTCTCCTTGAATTTGTTTAAATAAATTTCATATAATGTATATCTTAAACTTTTGCAGTCCCTTACCTGCAAAAGTTTAAAGCAAATTTGTTACGTAAAGGTTTTCACCTTTACGGTTTTGTTTTATGCGTATTTTAGGCAAAATTATCTTTGCTCTCCCCATACGCATAAACAAGGTTATATGTTATCCAGGCCGTTCATCATTTCTGCCATTGGTAGCATAACTGCAAGCACTATTGTACCAACAATAACCGCAAGCACCATGATGATAGCAGGCTCTAGCGCTGCCATTAACGAGGCAACAGCGTTTTCAACTTCTTCCTCGTAGTAATCGGCGGTTTTATCCATCATGCCTTCAACGTCGCCAACTTCCTCGCCTATTTTAATCATATGTTGAACCATAGGTGGGAACTTGCCAGATTTAATCAAAGGTTCGGAAAAAGTCGTACCCATTGCAACGTCTTCTTTAGCTTCTAGTATAGCGTCTCTGTAAATCATGTTATCCATAACGTTTGAGGTTATTTCAAGTGCATCAATAATAGGCACGCCAGAGGATAATAATGTTGACATTGTGCGGCACATACGTGCAGCTGCTGTTTTTATAGCAAGCACTTTAAAAAGTGGCATTGCTAGTTGCAACCTTGCAAAAAAGTATTTGCCGGGTAATGTGCGGGAGTATAAATGTATTGCATAAACCGCCGCAACAACAACACCTAAAACTATGTACCAAAACTCTTGTAAATATTCGCTAGCGCCAACAACAAATTTTGTTAAAGCTGGCAAATCTGTGCCAAGGTCTGTAAGCATGGTTTCGAACTGCGGTATAACAAAGGTTAAAAGCAAAATAACAACGGCAAAAGCTATAACCAAAACGGCTGTTGGGTAAACTGTAGCTTTTGAAATCATCTGTTTAATTTTAGCGTCTTTTTCAAACTGTATAGCCATACGCTCAAACGCAACCTCTAAGTTACCAGAGGCCTCACCTGCTGCCGCCATTGTTATAAGCAAAGGTGGGAAAACTTTTGGGCTAAGCGCCATAGCCTCTGAAAGTGTTGTACCTGTTTGTATGGAGGTGCGACACTCGGCAATTGCGGTGGCAAGCATTTTATTTTCAGTTTGTTCTGAAAGCATTTCCAAAGCGCTAGCAACGGGAACGCCTGCGTTTATGATACTAACAAATTGCCTACAAAAAACAGATAAATCACGTACTTTTGGCTTTGACTCTAAAAAAGAAATATTTATATCTTTATTTAATTTGCCCGCCTCTTTTACGCTTATAGGTGTTAAGCCATCGCCCTTGAGCCATGCTATAACCTCGTTTGTGTCTTTACCGTCATACGAGCCTTTAAGCTCTTTGCCGGCGGCGTTTATTGCTGAATAAACAAATGTAGCCATTAAAATTCTCCCTTTCAAATGTGTTTATATTGCTTTTATATTTTAAATATATAATCTTTTGCGTATAGCCTCCCTATCTTGGGCATAAGCTACAGCGTTTTCCTTGGAGATATACTCTTGTTGATATAATTCTAAAAGAGCATCGTCCATTGTTTTCATGCCAGCTTTTTGGTTTGTTTGTATAACAGTTTGTATCTGGAAAGTTTTTGCATCCCTTATATTGTTACGAACAGCGCTGTTTGTAAGCATAACTTCAAATGCGCCAACACGTCCGCCATCCATACGTGGGATAAGTTGCTGTGAAACAACACATTGCAAAACATCCGCAAGCTGTGTTCTAACTTGTTGTTGTTGAGCTGGTTCGAAAACGTCTATAATTCTATCTATGGTATTAACAGCGCCTATTGTATGCAAAGTGGATAAAACAAGGTGTCCTGTTTCCGCCGCTGTAATAGCTATTGATATTGTTTCAAGGTCACGCATTTCGCCTACGAGGATAACGTCAGGGTCTTGCCTAAGTGCGCCACGTAATGCCGCTGGAAAACTAAAGGAATCTGTGCCTATTTCGCGCTGGTTAATAATAGATTTATTATGGCGATGTAGGTATTCGATAGGGTCCTCAAGGGTTATAATATGGTGCGAATGTTTTTGGTTAATAATGTTTATAATACTAGCTAGCGTTGTGGATTTACCGCTACCTGTTGCACCTGTAACTAAAACTAAGCCACGTTTTTTATCGCACATGGTTAATAGTGCGGGTGGTAAGCCAAGCTCTGAGGGGGTTGGTATACGAACATTAACAACACGGGCAGAAATTGCATATGAACCACGTTGTTTAAATGCGTTAACACGAAAACGTCCTCTGTGCGAGAGCGAAAAAGCAAAGTCGTACTGGCCTTTTTCGTCAAGAACTTTGAATTGGTCGGGGTTTAAAACCTCTTCACAAAAAGCTTTAATTGTTTCCACTGTCATTCTATCTTCGCCAACTGGTGTAAGTTTACCATCTATACGAAGCATTGGCGGAACACCAACTGTTATGTGCAAATCGGAGGCGCCTGAATCTAGCGTTTTTTCAATAAGATCGTAAAAGTTAAACATGAATTATTCCTCTTTTTGTCTATCGCCTATTTTGTGTCACATTAGATATTATATATTTTATTTTTTGCAGACATGCTAAATTATTTTTCAACAGAAACTTTTTTCATCTCACGCAAGGTAGTTGTGCCGTCAATAACAAATTTAGCTGCGCTCATGCGCAAGGTGTTCATGCCACTTTTTAGCGCTGCCTCTTTAATTTCTTCCGTCGAGCCTTTTTCAGAGATAACATGTTTTAAAGCAGGTGTCATTTCCATAATTTCGTAAACACCTATACGCCCAAAGAAACCGCTATCACTACATTGTGGGCAACCGACTGGTTCGTAGATAGTTAGCTCTTTAGTTGTATCGTAACCTAGTGTGGTTTTTTCATCTAAAGAGGCTAGTTTTTTCTTTTTGCAGTGTGGGCACAAGCGCCTTACAAGCCTTTGTGCGATAACACCAACGACAGAATCCGCAAGTAGGAAGGATTCAAGACCCATATCAATAAGCCTTGTTATTGTTGCTGAGGAACTGTTTGTATGCAAGGTACTAACAACTAAGTGTCCTGTGATGGACGCTTGAACAGCTATAGACGCTGTTTCGTAGTCACGTATTTCGCCTATCATGATAATGTCAGGGTCCTGACGTAGGATTGACCTAAGCGCAGAGGCGAAAGTTAAATCAGCTTTATTGTTAACTTGAACTTGGTTGATACCAGCAATGTTAGATTCAACTGGGTCCTCAACTGTGATAATGTTAACGTCCTCGCTGTTAAGCTCAGAGAGTGCTGTGTATAGTGTGGTAGATTTACCACTACCCGTAGGGCCTGTAACTAAAATGATGCCGTTAGGGTTGCTAAGTATTCTATCAAAAACTGCAAGCTCTTCTGGTTGGAGGCCAAGCTCGTTTTTAGTTTTTGTAAAGGAGGTTTTTGTAGCAAGACGCATAACTATTTTTTCGCCGTAGGAGGAAGGCAAAACAGAAACACGAATATCGTATTCTTTTTTATCTATAATAATAGTAATACGGCCATCTTGTGGTTTACGTTTTTCAGAGATATCCATGCCACCCATAATTTTTATACGTGTGGATATAGCTGGCAATAGTTTAATGTCGTGTAACATTTTTTCAGTTAAAGCGCCGTCTATACGGTAGCGTACACGAACTTGTTTTTCAAGAGCGTCAAAGTGGATATCACTGGCCCTTTGCCTAGCGGCTTGCTCTATGATAGAGCGCACAAGCTGAACGATTGGTGCGTTTTCAAGCTCGGCTTCTTGGGCAATTTCTTGTTCTTCAAGTATGCGTAGTTGTTCTTCCCTTTCACGGGCGTATTGTTCAGCGGCGTTCATCGCCTCGCCTGTGCCAAAGTATTTATCTAATACTAAATGTATTTCGCCCATGGTGGAAATACGTGGGTCAACCATGCAACCAGATATAATTGTGATATCGTCCATAGCGTGAACGTCTAGTGGGTCTGCCATTGCTAAGGCAATTATGCGATGGCTTTCATCAACATAACCAAGTGGTAGGCAGTTGTGCTTACGCAAAATGCTACCATTAAACAAGCTGATAACATCTGGGTCTACCTTAAAGCCACGTAAGTGCACACGTGGAATTTGCAATTGCATTTGTAGCGCTTCTGCAATGTCTTCATCTTTAGCAAAACCTAGCGAAATTAAGCAATCGCCTAGATGTTTATGAAGCTTTTTTTGCATTGTAAGTGCATCTTGCAATTGTTTTTCGGTTATGATGCCATGGCTAACAAGTAAATCGCCGAGTCTAAACTTTGTATTTGGTGTATCGTTCATCCTAACTCTCTCCCCAATCTATGCTTTATATGTATTATTTTTATTTATATATTTATTCTTTTTAAGATGTTTATTATCTTTAAGATATTTATTCTATTCAGTCAAAATCCAATTTTCTTTAGTTTACCATATTTACACGCATTTTTCACATAAATGTCATGAACGGCACGTTTTTTGTCATAAACGACATGTTTTGTTAATAAAATTGTGAAATTAATTATTTGTTTTATTTGCTCGTAGTTGCTATTTTTCCGTGAAGATTTATAGCATAACTAGCCGAAAAAAACTATTTTATACTATATATATAATACAGCGGATATATGGTTTATATTAATAGTGCTAGCGCACCTTTTAGATAATTTTATTGTAAAAATTTGTTGATTTTACAATAATTATAAAAGTAAAATAACAATAATTACAAAATGTAATGTTGTGAACATAATAACATATCAACATGTGTTTTTCAAGTGCAAAGCACAAAAAGTAACTATAAGTAAGTTTTTTTATATTATATTTTAAAACTAAGGTGTTTATTTTGTGAAAAGTAACCTGTGAATAACCACAAATTTCTTTGTACAAATGTTTCAAAAATTTGTGCAAAACAACCATTTTGCTTTAATTTGAAATTATTGAAACGATATAGCGTCTTTTTTTCGCCATAATTTTACAATTGATTTCGTTTCGTTTGTTGGAATAACTTACCTTTTAATTATACTACCAATTTACAAAAAAAGCAACCATTAATTGTATATTTTACCAAATAACGATAGTTAATTAAATACGCAGTGTAACTTACCAAGTTATTTTTTATTAGTAAAAAATTTTTAGTTAAATATTATTAATATGTTTATAGCCGACATTTTATCAACTGCAATATATAAATTTATTCCATGTTTTTTAAGTTATTAAAGAGGTTATTAAGTGCTAAATTAATTTCACATTTCAATATAAAAAAATACTATTTACTTACGCTAAATTTTTAAACTCAACCAAAAATAAATGCAAATGTTCTTAAAACTTCAAAGTAATCATTCGTTTTGTATTGCACAGTATTTCCGCTAATTTTCTTAACTCCCGGAAAGTACGAAAATTTTTCGGCTTTTGTGTGATCCTTATAGCAAACTTCTAGCTCAAAACTATCTGCTAGTTTTGGGTTTTTTACGTTTTTAGCATTTTTTACACATTGTTCTGCTTTTAGCTCAATTTGTTTTAAGGTTTTGCTAACATTATAATTAAGCGTGCTTGCGCCTTTGCCCTCTTTAACTGGGCAAGTTGTTAAATCTGGATATATTTTTGATGCCTCCTCACAAAGAGCTTTATCGCCAGATAAAAACAAAACAGGTACATTTTCCATAATACATGCAAAACTATACAATTCAAACTCGCCTACAACCTCACCATTTAACTTTACATATAAGGGTGCTAGGCTTTCAGTGTGTGATAATGGGTTACTGCCTTTTGAGGCTGCTGAATGGTAGCCAATAAAAATTGCACCATCATAGGAGCTATCAACACCATCTACCATTGAGTATGGGTGCCCTGACCAGCCACGTATAATGCTTGCACACTCTGGTAATAATGATTGGTCGATATTATTTGCAAACTCATGCGCATCTCTAATTGTTATTTGTGTTGCACCAGCTTTTATTGCGCCATTACACGCTGCTAATAGCTCTTTGTTCATTTGTGCTACATGAGCTTTTGCTGTTTCGTTAGAAATAGTTGTTTCGGGCCAAAAGGAGGTTGTTGTTATGCCCTCTATATCTATGCTGATAAAAATTTTCATATTCGTTTACCTTTCTTACTTTTAATTTTATTGTATTTACTTATATTATAACATTTTTATTAATAATGTCTATTTAAATTATTTTTGTATTATTAAACGATGTATAAAATGTAAACTTGTTTTAATAACCTATTTTACATGTTTTTTTCGCTTGACTTAAAGATTTATATATGTTATGCTTAAAACACAAAAGCATAAGAACACTTATGTAATTAAAATTATTAAACTATTTGACGTAAAAAGGAGATTTATTATGGAATTTAAAACTAAAGGCGTATGTGCACAAAAAATCGTTTGCGAATTAGATGGAACTAAAGTAAAATCAGTGGATTTTGTCGGCGGATGTCCTGGCAATTTATTGGGTATAAGCCAAATTGTAGTTGGCATGGAAGCCGCCGACGTTATTGATAAATTTAGTGGTGTAAAATGCGGAAACAAAGCAACATCATGTCCTGACCAATTGGCACAAGCATTATCTGAGGCTATGCAAAAGGAAGGAGCTTAATGTGATAAAAATATTTTCACAGCTTATAGATGACTTATGCTATGGTTTTGCCCTCGCTGAAATTAGGATTGAAAATAATAAGCGACAGGATTTAAGCTATAATTCCACACTTTACAGAAAAATTATTTGCAAAGAATCAGGCAAACACACAATTTCGAGCATTGCAAAATTATTATCCGTTAAAACAACGGCTGTAACGCAAAAAGTCAACGAGCTTGAAAGTAAAAATTACGTTATACGCAAGCAAAGTTCTGACGATAAACGAGTTTCGTTTCTTTTTGGTGTTGAAAAATTTTGCCCTTGCAAAGATGCTTTTTTGCAAAGAGATAAATATGTTTTTGATAAACTACAAAGCGAATATTCAAGCGATGATATTAATAAATTTTTAGATATACTAAAAAAATCAAATACCTATTATCAGGAGTATGATTCGCACCAAGGAGGCTAATATGGGTTTTGATTTAGATTTAACAATACCTGCTTTTACAGTATTTTTACAAGGTATACTCAGCTTTTTATCGCCCTGCGTTTTACCTATTATCCCGCTTTATATGGGGTATTTATCCGGCGGTACTATATCCGTTAATGAGGACGGCACAAAAAATTATAGCCAAAGAAAAGTTATTTTAAACACGTTATTTTTTATTATTGGTGTTAGTTTCGCTTTCTTTTTATTGGGGCTTGGGTTTTCCACTGCTGGCAAGTTTTTTACGGATAATCAAATGCTATTTTCACGCATTGGCGGCATACTTGTTATATTGTTAGGTCTAGTTCAACTTGGCATATTTGATAAACCGTTTAGTGGCAAGGAATTTAAGCTACCAATAAAAATCAACGCTTTAAACATGAACCCCCTAACCGCTTTATTAATGGGATTTGTTTTTAGTTTTGCCTGGACACCATGCGTAGGCCCTGCGCTTTCAACTGTTTTAATAATGGTTTCTAGCGCTAACTCTAGCACGACGGGGCTTTTATTAATGGGTGTTTACACAATAGGTTTTACTTTACCATTTATGCTTGTTGGCATATTTACAACACAGTGCCTAAACTTTTTTAAAAAGCATAAATCAGTAGTTGCTTATACTGCAAAAATAGGCGGTATATTGATGATTTTAATGGGTGCTATGATGTTTACTGGTATCATGAACAGCATAACGGGGTATCTCTCCACATTTAATGGTGTTGTGCCTAATGTGGAAAACACACAAACCGAAAATAACGAGCAAGAGCCAAACGAGCCTAGCACCCCCACCGAAAAACCTGAACCAACTACACAGCCTATTGCAACGCCCGAACCAACTGATGAACCTGATGCTATACCCGCAATAGATTTTGAGTTACAAGACCAATTTGGAAACACACATAAATTATCTGATTACAAAGGCAAAGTTGTATTTTTAAACTTTTGGGCGACTTGGTGCCCACCTTGCCGAGAGGAAATGCCCGATATACAAAAACTTTATGAGGACTACGGTTTAAATGAAGAAGATGTTATTATACTAGGTGTTGCCTCGCCGAAATCAGATACAAATATATACACCCAAGAACAAGATGCAGATTATGTTATATCTTTTTTAGAAGAAAACAACTACACCTACCCCACTATTATGGATACTACTGGTGAACTTTTTTATGGATATGGTATTTCTGCAATGCCTACAACTTTTATGATAGATGTTGATGGAAATGTTTTTGGATACCTACCTGGTATGATGACTTACGATATTATGGAAAATATTATCACACAAACACAGGAGGGTTAAATTTCGCACTCCCACGTTATATATATGGTGAGTAAATATTAATAAGTGCCATTACTTAACTTAGCTTTTACAAACGCAAAAGCAGTGAGAAAGTAATGGCACTTATTAGTTTTATGTGTTATTAAATTTTGTTTTAAGTTATTATTAATCTTTTAAAATTTGCTCAATTGGTTCGTGCTCAATAATATGTTGATATTCGTTTTCGTCCACCATAACACTTATAGCTTGTTTATGGTTTTGTATAAGCACAGTATCAAACGAACCGCCGTCCTCACCATCTAGCGTCCAATCTATATTTTGTGCACTATTAATTTGAGCATATTTAACCTCTGCCCTATACATATACTGCGGGTTTGCTGTGCGTGTTAATATACATTGCAAAAGCGCCTGAACATCGGCCATGTTTTGCGGTTTGTGTGCAAGCATTATTTCAAATAATCCATCATCTAATTTTACGTTTGCACCATCAAATTTTTTAAAACCACCAACCGTAGCTGAGTTTGTTATCATGCCAAAAATAAATTCCCCGGTTATAACATCTGTATCTGTTTTAATCGTAACATTATACGATGGTATGTTACCTAACCTTTTTACACCTTCTAGTATATATGCCATGCGACCAAATACGTTTTTAAACTCTTGTGAGGTTTGGTGCGCTACATCTGTAAACAAGCCGAAACCTGCAAAGTACGAAAAAGCATTTTTATTAAAAGTGCCGATATCTAGCGGAAAACTATTGCCACGCATAATCGCTTTTGCGGCTTCTACTGGCATTTTGCTCAATTTTAAGTTTGAGGCAAAATCGTTGACTGTGCCACTTGGTATATAGCCAAGTGGTGGCGGTGTTTGCAGTGACATTAAGCCGTTGATAACCTCGCTTAAAGTGCCATCGCCACCGCTGCAAACTACCATGTCGTATTCTGCGCCATGTTTTTCCACTAACTCAGTTGCATGTTTTGCACGTTTTGTTGGGTAGACAGTTACGGCGTTATCCTCTTGAGATAAAACATCTATAATATCGCTTATATCAGCTTTTATTTTAGCTTTGCCTGAGTGTGGGTTGTATATAAAAAGGATTTTCATAATTATACCTCGTTTATGTGTTTTGAGCATAATTATATTTTAGTATAAATCACACACATTATAAACAGGTTTATATAAATTTAATATAAAAATTTCATGAATAAAAACATTACTAAAAGGCATAGATATTTTTGTTTTTAGTTTGCAACAAATAATAAATTGTAAAAATCACACACATGTGTAAATTTTATATTTTTTATTATTTATACATAGCCATATAATCGCCGTGTGCATCAATTAATTCATCGCACATTTTAACTATATCATCTAGCGAAAGCTCAGCGGCTGTGTGCGGGTCAAACATTGCGGCCATGTAAATATCCTCACGTTTTTTAGAAACTGCCGCTTCAATAGCCATTAATTGACAGTTTATGTTAGACATATTCATAGCTGCTAATTGCACAGGTAGCCTACCAACTTTTTGCGGTGTAATGCCGTTTTTATCCACTATACAAGGTACTTCTACACATGCATCAGCAACTAGGTTTTCAATATAACCATCGTTTAGCACATTGCCACCAATTTGGTAAGGCACACCTGTAACCATAGCTTCCATGATATATGAGGCATATTCGTGGCTACGCTCGTGCGTAATTTCGCCACCTTGCATTATCTCCTCTTTTTGAGTTTCCCAACGTTCAATTTGCCTAACGCAACGCCTTGGGTATTCATCCAAAGGTATATTATACCATTCGATTAATTCAGGGTAGTTGGATTTTATAAAATAAGGGTTATATTCAGCATTGTGCTCGCTGGATTCTGTGCAATAGTGGCCAAAATGTTTTATGTATTCGTACCTAACCATATCTTTGTGTTTTTCAGTTAAGTTTTTATATGCAGCTTTATTTTTAATTTCAGGGTATAAGTCATTGCCGTTTTTATCTTTAATTTCAAGTAACCAACCCATATGATTTATGCCTGCAATTAGTTCTGTTGAACCTTCAAGTTTATCGCTCATATCTAAAGCTTCAAGCAAATGCTTGGTGCAAACTTGCACGCTATGGCAAAGACCAACAGTTTTAACCTTAGTGTAGCGTTGCATATAACCTGTTAAAATAGACATAGGGTTTGTGTAGTTTAATAGCCACGCATCAGGGCAAACTTCCTCAATATCGTTTGCAAACTCCTGCATAACAGGTATTGTTCTAAGTCCGCGCATAACACCGCCTATACCTAAAGTATCGGCAATTGTTTGCTTTAAACCATATTTTTTTGGTATTTCAAAATCTATATGCGTTGCTGGTTTATAACCGCCAACTTGTATAGCGTTTACAATAAACGTTGAATCTTTTAAAGCTTTTTTTCGGTTTTGGACACCACAAAATTTAAAAATAGTTGCTCTATTTTCATTAACATTTTTGTTTATTGCACTAAGCATTGCATATGATTCTTCAAGCCTATCTGCATCAATATCATAAAGTGATATTTCTGCCTCGCACAAGGCTGGTGTACACAGACAATCTCCTAAAACATTTTTTGCAAAAACCGAGCTACCAGCTCCCATAAATGTAATTTTCATAATATGCCTCCAATAAATTAATAAAGTGTTTATTAATTTATATCACAATTAATAAAAAAAGACAACACATATTTAAAAATTTTTAGCTATTTACAACATTTATTGTTTCACCTTTTAAAAAAGATGAAAAATTATTAACTGCAATATCCATCAAACGGCTACGGCTTTCTCTTGGTGCCCAACTAATGTGTGGCGTGATAATGCAATTTTTAGCGTTTAATAGTGGGTTATCCGCTGTTATTGGCTCTGTTGAAACAACATCTAAACCTGCTGCAAAAACTTTGCCACTGTTAAGCGCATCTGCTAAATCTTGCTCAACTACTAATGGCCCACGGCTGTTATTTAAAATAATAACTCCGTCTTTCATTTTAGCAATATTTTCTTTACAAATAATCCCCTGTGTTTCAGCAAATAGCGGGCAGTGCAATGCTATGACATCAGCATTTGCAAGTAAATTTTCAAGGCTTACATATTCAGCAATTTCTTTGCCTGTTTCGCTCTCAAATGTATCAAAAGCTAGCACTTTCATACCCATTGCTTTTGCTATTTTACCTGTGCTTTGGCCAATGCGACCAAAACCAATAATGCCCATCGTTTTACCGCAAAGTTCAATTAATGGGTAATCCCAAAAGCAAAAATCCGGCTGTGCACCCCAGCGTCCGTCATGCACTGCGTTGCTATGGTGTGCTATATTATGGCAAATTTCAAGTAGCATTGCTATTGCAAATTGGCCAACTGCATCTGTGCCATAGCTCGGCACATTGCAAACTGGTATATTTTTTGCTTTAGCGGCTACTGTATCAACAACATTATAACCAGTTGCTAGTACACCTATGTATTTTATGTTTGTGCATGCGTTTATTGTGTTTGCGCTAAGTGGTGTTTTATTTGTAAAAACCGCCTGTGCATCGCCTATACGCTCAATAATTTCTGTTTCGTTGTGTAAATCTGTTCTATCGTAAACTGTAACATCGCCCAAAGCTTCAAGCCCAGCCCATGAAATATCACCAGGATTTAAAGTGTAACCATCTAAAACGACTATTTTCATTTGTTTAATAACTCCTTACTTGTTTTAATAATATTTTCAACAGTAATACCATTTTTAAAAAGCAAGCTTTCATATGGTGCGGATTCACCAAAATTATCTTGTATGCCAATACGGCGCACTATGCCTTTGCCCATTTCAGCGGCAATTTCACAAACAGCGCTACCAAGGCCATTTAAAATATTGTGGTCTTCAATAGTAATAATTTTACCTGTTTTTTCAAGCTCGGCTTTAACTGCATTTGCATCAAGTGGTTTTATTGTGTGCATATCTAAAACAGTTGCTTTAATGCCCTCTTTTGCAAGCTCTTTAGCGGCTGTAATTGCTAAGTTTAAAACGTCACCATTGCCAATTAAAGTTATATCCTCGCCATCTGCTAATTTATTTGCTTTGCCAAGTGTAAACTCTGCATTTTCATTATAAATTTCAGGCACACCGTCACGTGTGAAACGCAAATAAACAGGGCCTATATATTCCGCACTTGCACGTACTAGCTTGCGTGCTGAGTTATAATCCGCAGGCATACACACTGTCATATTTGGTATGGTGCGCAAAATGCCCATATCCTCTATTCCTTGGTGGCTTGCACCATCGTTTGCTGGTGTAAAACCGCCATGTGAACACGCTATTTTAACGTTAAGTTTTGGATAACATACTTCTTGGCGAATTTGCTCGCTCATGCGCATACTGCCAAAAACAGCGTAACTAGTAACAAAAGGTATTTTGCCAGTTGTAGCAAGGCCAGCTGCCACACCACAAGCGTTTTGTTCGGCAATGCCCACGTTTACATGTTGTTTTGGTAGTTGTTGCGCAAAAGGCACTGTTTTGCAAGATTTGCCAATATCACAATCGACAACGTATATATCTTTGTTTTCTTTGCCGAGGGCTAGTATTTCATCGCCATATGCGTCACGAGTTGGTATTTTTTTTACTTCACTCATTTTTAAAAACCCTCCTTGATATCTTGTACCGCTTTATTATATTCTTCATCGTTAGGTGCAACTCCATGCCAAGAGACTACGTTTTCCATAAAAGAAACACCCTTGCCTTTAACTGTTTTACCAACTATGCATTTAGGTTTACCGTTATTTATTTTTGCTTTTTCAAAGGTATCTAAAATTTGCTCCATATCGTGCCCGTCAATGCTATATGTTTCAAACCCAAAGGCCTCAAATTTTTTGGCAAGGTCTAGCGTAGGCATAACAGTATCGCAGTCACCGTCATTTTGTAGGTTATTATTATCCACAATTACAACTAAATTATCAAGCTGATATTTACTTGCACAAGCAGCTGCCTCCCAAACTTGTCCCTCGTTAGTTTCACCATCACCAAGTAAGGTGAAAACTCTGTAGTCATTTTCGTCCCTTTTACCTGCAATTGCCATACCAACAGCCACAGATATGCCCTGACCTAGCGAACCTGTTGAAATATCTACGCCTGGGCAACGTTTCATATCTGGATGTCCTTGCAAAATCGAGCCTTCTTTTCGCAAAGTAGCAAGTTCTGAGATATCAAAATACCCACGCATTGCAAGGCAAGTATACAGCACAGGGCAAACATGTCCTTTTGATAAAACAAAGCGGTCACGCTGTGGCCAATTTGGCTCTTCTGGGCGCAAATTTAGCTCGTTAAAATATAGTACTGTCATAAAATCAGTTGCAGAAAGGCTACCGCCTGGGTGCCCTGATTGTGCTGTGTGTATCATTTTTAAAAGCTCAAGGCGCACTTGTTTAGCTTTTTCTTTTAGTGTATTTACTAAAATTGTTTCAGCCATATTGTTCTCCTAAAATATAAGATTTATTATTTTTACAATCATCATTTGCAACAATATTGCAAATATTGCGACATAATTCACGTAAATCATTTTCACTTTACATTTGTATGTTACTTCATCATGCTATGTATACGTTCAACGCCAGAACGTCCAATTTTAAACAATGGTACGTCAACCTCATTATGCTTTAATAAACTCATTGAAATTTGTGCAAATGCAATGCAATCAACTTCTTTCGCTAGGCTATATAAATGCTCACATATCATCTCATCATGCTTTGCTCTATCGCCAGCGCACAAAACATCAAAAGCACCTTCCGCCACACGAGTGATTATTTCTATTTCTTTACCTTGTTCGCCAGCTTTTTCACGTATTACTCTTTCTATAGCTCCAGGACTTGTTGGCAATGTTGCTAGTATACCTATTTTTTTACCGCTAGCAACCGCCATTTCTGCAACAGGTTCTTCAATATTAATTATAGGTATATTTAAAAATGGTTTTATCGCTTTTGTTGCGGCATTCACAGAAGTACAAGTTACCAGTATGCCATCTGCTCCGCTTTGCTCTGCTGATTTTGCATAGTTTAACATACGTGTAGCAGTGGTTGGGCTAACTCCTTTATCCTCCAAGGTTGAGCGTAAAAGGCTATCGTCCATTATATTGAAAACCGCAAGGTCTTTTTCATCACAATATGGTTTTACATGTGGATTAAAGATGATATCCATAAAATTGTTAACTGTGTTAATAGTGTAAAGTTTTTTCGCCATGATTTGAGCCGTCCTTTCAATTGTGAAATAATATAAAATTAAAAAAGCGCTTCGCTTTTATACGATAAAATCATATATAAGTAACTTTTTATTGTTGCTACCACCGCAGTGGCACTTTGAGCTTAGCTTCAAAGTTACTAGCTTTTAAGTTTTTCCATGTAACAAAACAGCAATTATTTATGCTCCTTAATTATATTTTCCTTCCAGCTTTCTAAACTATTGTTAATTACTTTCGAAACACCATTTATATTTTTAAATTCTATACACTCTACCATTTCAGCATGGTGTTTATCCGCTGACGCAAAAAGTTCTTCATTACGCATATTTTGCTCTATTGAACTCTCGAATATTGCATATATTTCCGAAAAAATACGTATCAAAAATTTATTGCGAGAGCATTGTGCTAAAAACATATGGAAAGAATAATCCAGCTTTGCTGCTTTTGAAATATCACCGCTATTAAAAGCATTTCGCATTTCGTCTATATATTCCTTTAATTTAGTTATATCATCTTTGGTGCATTTTTGTACTGCTAAAGTTAGAATATCTTCATCTAGCATTTGCCGAAATTCAATTATTTCAAACGCACTAGCTTCTTTTAATAATAATCTGTACGCAACATGATTTGCAAAAGATGGTTTTAATTCGTTGCAAAAATATGTACCATCGCCTCTGCGTACTTCAACTATACCTAGTGTTGTCAACACACGCATTGCCTCTCTAAGCGAGTTTCTACCTACATGCAACTCTTCCATAAGTTCAAACTCTGAAGGTAATTTATCACCTAACTTAAAGCGCCCGTATGCCAATGCATTTTGGATTTGCTCTATTATGCGCTCGACTACCGATAGCTCTCTTACTGGTTGCATAGTGTAAAGCTCTTGTCTGATATCTGACATTTAACCACCCTTTCTAATTAACTTTAAAGGTAATACGTCCTACGTTTAAAGTGTAACACACTTTTCTTTAAAATTCTATAGTAAAATTGTAAAAATATAATTTATCTTTTTTTGCATAATTAATAAATACCAATCATAATTAAAACAATTGCATAAATCATCATAAAAATTATGTTAAACGAACAAACATAAAAAATAGAGACTGTTACGAAATTCATTTTGAATAGTAAATTTCACAAACAACATATAATAAATAAAAATCACTTAAAATTAGGGCTATTGAAGCCTAAAATCAAGTGATTTTTTGTACAATATTTTTCTATAAGGCTATTTCGTAATTTCGTAATAACCTCTACTTTTTATATTAAATAGTTAAGTTTCTGTATCCGTTTTGTAGTTCCTTTATGCTCTTTTCTGCCATCATTATTTCTTTTCTTACAGTGTCAAGGCCTAAAGTGTTAGCTATATTTATGGCAAGCAGTGACTCTGAGTTAAGAAATAATATAAATAATGTTTTTAAAGCTAAAACCAAAAAAACAACTGTTAAAATCATTAATGCTATAACATTAAGCTGAGATGCTATAAATGCGCTCACAGCTGCTGCACCAAGATAAATAAAACCGAATTTTGCGCTTTCACGTATTTTTTGTTTCTTTTTGCGCAACACTTCTAGATTTACTCTTTGCCTTCTAATTTCATACTCGTAATTAATATCCTCAACATATGAGGCCATAGCTTTTACTTCTCTGAATTTCCTTTCAGATAAATCAAATTTATTTGTATAATCCTCATATTTGAAAAATTCTTTTAAACCACCTAAATAATAAAACACTATCACACTAACAATAAAAAGCACTAAACTTTGTTGTATCAACTTAGTATTTGCCCCAAAATCAACTTCTTCAAGTGTGATTGTGTTTATTACTTTTTCAGCAACTTCTTCATCACTTTGTGCATTAAACAAGGTTTTATACCATCCATGGTTGTAACTATTCATATTTGTAGTTACTTTAGCCTCAATATAAACTGGGTTTTCTAATACTTCGTCATGATCTTCCATCGCTTTAACATTATGAAAATCTGTAAGCATAAGGGCAATATATCTTCCGCTATTATCTTTTATAGTGTAATATGGCATTTCTCCACGTATTAAGGATAAAAAAACGCCACTTTGGCCATCTCCATTAGCGTTTATTAAATAATCGCCTATTTCACCTTTAAGATACATACCTTCGGATAATTCTGACACATTAAAGTCGTTGATATCTAATGCTTGGCGCATATTAAAATAATTATAAATTCCCATAATAAGGCCACTTAAACAAAGTATCGAAAACAATAAACAGCCAACAAATCCCCACGTTAAATTAAGAGTTCTTTTCACAATTCCACCTCGCACAATTTTTTACACACATTTTATCACACACACATCATCCGCAATATTAAGTAATAAGTTAGATACGCCTAACAACACTACACACAAAAAACACATAAATCAATTATTTTCTATTAAATTGTACGCTATTTTTTTCAATAAGTCAAGAATAAAAGTTCTATTTTTTACTTTTTCCAAAAACGTGAATTTCCAGTAGTTTTAAATATAAATCAGGATTTTTATATACAATAATTTTAAGATCATTTACCACTCTTGTAACAATTTGATAAAGCATACCCTTTGCACTATAATTGCTATCCTTTGTTACTAAGCGATTATTTTTATACGTAAAATTCTCGTCCATAATAAAAGCAACTTTAGCAAACTCTTGTCCTATAACACTTTGTGATGTTTTTTCACCTAATAAAGCTGCAAAGTCATATGGTTCTCTGTTATAATTTTCTGAATCATAAATAATTGTTTGCCACTCATTATCTGCTAAAAATAACATATACTCTTTTAAATCCTCAATATTATCAATATATTCAATAGTGACACAATCATAGTTAAACTTCTCTTTATTGGTGCCTATCTTTAATAAATTAGATATAAACGAGCTCATTTCCTTATTTGTTCGTATTTTAGTTGTTAATCGTTTTTTAAATAATGATATATTTGGAGTTTTAAAATCCAAGTATTCTTCAATATCTATGTCCTCGTTTTCGAACATACATTGCTTTTTATCATATGTAAATATAATTGGAATATTATTTTTACACGAAATATTAATTAATGCTTTAATTTGATTTTCCTTTATACGCTGAGCTTCATCAATTAATATAAGTTTATAATTTGCTACTTCGTTTATATTTTTTGCATTTAAAATTTCTTTTACAGGTATAATGTTCCAATTAAACATTTCATTTAACTCAATATGCCCACTGTTTAAATCTCCACAATGTATCATTATCAACTTTTTATTTTGAAGCAAATAGTTTTTTGCTACATCATATAAAAGCAAGGTTTTTCCAGTTCCTGCATTTGCTGAAATTGTAATATAGCAAAATTTATTTGCGTTTATTTCTGATATAATTTCTTCTTTAATGCTTTGCTGTGCAGTTGTTAAAAAATACTCTCCATCAATAAATCTACTAGCTGAATTAAAAGGCGATATTAAATAATAAGATGGCACAAAAACTTTGTCAGGATCAATAGTATAATCTGGTTTTTGGTTTTTTATACACTGTGCAAGTTCTTGTATGTTTGTTTTCATTAAAGTATTTTTTGATACATCAAATTTGTAAAACCCAACGTTCTCTACATATGTAAAAATTTTAACTTCTCGCTGCAATGCTTTTAAATAATAGTAATTTTTTTGCATTTGCTTTAATATTTTATCATCCGAATTATACTGGCTTTTTAATTCAATATTAATTACTAAATTTTCACTAAAACGCAGTAAATCAAATTCTTTCCCTATTTGACCTATGCAATAACCAACAAAATAACAATCAAAATCTTCTATTTTGCAACCATTGTTCTCCATAATATTACAAAGGGATTGTAGGTTTAAAATTTCATGATCCTTCAAAATTTTAAACTCTCTATCAAACTCTACTTGAATATTTGCTAGAGCTAATGAACCTTGATAAACTGAAATTAAATTTCTACCGCGCAAGGTTATCCCTCCCTTGTTAATTAAATCTATTTTAATCTACATAAATAGTAAACTCTGTTATTTCAGGAACAACCATAAATCTTGCTGAAATACGTGTTGTTCCTATGCCTGTATTTATATATAAATATGGATTATTTTCTACATCTAATTTTGTTAACCCACTTTCATATTTGGAGGATAATGAAGATGTATTTAATGCATACTGATTAACAATTGGCAAAAAAGGTATATCAAATTGTCCGCCGTGTGTATGCCCACTTAAGATTAAATCGTAATTTTCAATAGGATAATCTTCTACAACATCAGGCTCATGAGATAAAAATAAACTATAGTCGACATTTTCATAATTAGCACTGGGCATTGCTGGATTTCCCATTAACGAATCATCAATTGCAGTTATTAATATATTCATATCATCTTCTGTTGAAAATGAAAGGCTTTCGTTTGTCATCAAAGTAAAACCGCCATTTATCATAATATTATCATATTTTGTTGCTACTCCACCGCCGTAATCCCTATTGCCTCTTATTGCTATTTTTGCTACATTTGCAGTTATTCTATTCAGCTCTGCTATTATTGCTTCGTCGTCCCTATATGTATAGTAATTATCATACAAATCTCCTGTAAAAATTACAAAATCCGCTGAAAGTGAGTTAATTTCGTCCACCACTTCAGAAAGATTTTCAGCAGTAAAATCTTCTTTTATATGTGTGTCAGAAAACTGAACTACCGTGAAACTATTATCACTTTGTATATTTCCTAAATCCACTTCTTCTACGTTTAATCTATATGGTTCAATTTTAAATGCATAATATAAACACATCAAAGTAGCTAAATAAATTAGCATAGATGCAAACACTAATTGAAATATTGCTTTAAATATTAATTTTATTATTTTCAAATTTACTTCCTTACTATTTTATTGTTTCGTTTATATTATTATATCACATTTAGCATTTAACTGTAAATAAAAAAGCAAAACCCTCTGTATTTAAAACAGAGAGTTTTGCTTAAAAAACCAATTATTTTTTTAATTTTTAGCGATCATTAGATAAACTTTTATAAATGTGATAATTTATAGAAATATGGTTGTCACCACATTTTTCGGTTATGCATCTTGCCTTGTATCTGCTATTTGTATTTCTCTTAAAT
Source organism: uncultured Faecalibacterium sp. (assembly GCA_964370685.1). Taxonomy (GTDB): domain Bacteria; phylum Bacillota; class Clostridia; order Oscillospirales; family Ruminococcaceae; genus Faecalibacterium. The sequence continues at coordinate 39,596 of CAYJKG010000008.1, forward strand.
TTACGCCTTGTGGCATTTCATACGCAAATTTGATTGTTTTTGCAACGTCTTGTGCTGTGATACTATTCGCTCCGACGGTGTCTTTCCAAACTTTATAACCCGCTTTAATTTCATCACTTGTGGTATGGCTTAAAAGTTCAGTTGCAACCGCACCAGGACAAATTCTTATAACTCTAACATTATGTGCTGAAAGTTCCATGCGAGCTACTTCTGAAAGCCCTACTACCCCGTATTTTGATGCACAATATGCTGTATGATTACCAAAAGGTTTTACACCAGCTATTGATGCAATATTAATAATAGTACCACATTGTCTTTCTTTCATATCATTCATAACAATTTGCATGCCATTCATAACACCCATAACATTGACATCAAGCATTTGTTGCCATTCCGCAGCATCTTGTGTTTCTAAGTTACCAAGTAACATTACACCAGCATTATTAATAATTAAATCTGCTTGACCAAATTGTTCTTCTGCACTTCTAACAGCTTGCTCAAATTCACTTTTATTAGTAACATCAACTTTTTTGCATATCGTGTTAGGCAATGCCATTTCTTCAAGCAGTTCAATTCTCCTTGCAATAAGTAGCAAGGGATATCCATCTGCACTAAACAATTTTGCAAGTTCTTTGCCAAAACCTGAGCTTGCACCAGTAATTACAACTAATTTTTTCATTTTAAATTCTCCTAATTGACATTTTTAGCATTATGATATAAAATACTGTAATAGATGTTTTTATTATAAAGGCAGTAAAATATATAGTCAATAAGGCACATTTTTTTCACTTAGAGAAAGCAAGGTAACCAATGGAAAAAATAAAAGTAAATTCAGAAATTGAAATAACGCTTAAAATGATAGGAGGCAAGTGCAAACCTTTAATTTTATATATGCTTATTGAAGAAGGCACTATGCGCTTTAAAGATTTAATGAGCTCAGTTACTCAAATATCACAAAAAACGCTTACTAACCAACTGCGCGAGCTTGAGAATGACGGTTTAATTTTAAGGCAAGCATTTAGTGAAATACCTCCACGAGTTGAGTACTCAGCAACTGAAAAAGGTAAAACCCTTTTTCCTATCCTCGATTTAATGTGCGAATGGGGCGAAAAAAACAATGATGATAGGTTTGAAATAACAAATCCACAGTGCTATGATTAAACACAGCTTAGTTAGGATATTCACTGCAAAGTAATTTTACTTTTCATCGTTTACAACCAAACAAATAAAAGCTAATCTGCAATTTATTACTATTTTTAGAATTTTACATCTAATTATAGTGGATAACTTTAAACAGATTAGCTTTTTTATTTATAAGTGCTTTTTCATTTTATAAAAAATAACATTTTGCGCTGCTTTTCCCTCTTTTATTGATGAAAACAAAGGGAAAACATGGAACATTTCATCCACAATTGATATACCTACCTTACACCCATTTGCTTTCATTTTTTCTGCTACTACAGTGCTATCGCAAAGTAGCATTTCGTTTGCGCCAACTGTAATATATGTATCCGGAAAATCAGTAAAATCAGCAAAAATTGGTGATACAAGCGGATCTTGAAGATCAGCACCTTTAAAGTAAGCATACATATCTGAGTTCATCATTTTTTCTCGTATTTTTTCATTAAATTTACCTTTTCCACCTAATATTGGGTCGTCGTTGTAATGTATTTTATAGCTTTCAGTGCTAAGTGTCATATCCGTCCAAGGTGAAACTAAAAACAGGGCTTTAGGCAATGCACGTTTTTTACTCTTTAACAATTGCACTAAAGCTAGTGCTAAGTTGCCACCTGCGCTATCTCCATGCACAATTATATCTTTTTCTGAGTACCCTTTATTTAGTAAATAATCATATCCTGCAATTACATCATCTATAGCTGCTGGGTATACATTAGGGTAAATTTTGTAATCTAGCAATGCTACCTCAACATCACCACAAGTTTTTATTAGATTAACTGCGTATTTCTTATATATATCTTGTTGCGGCAAAAGATACGCTCCACCATGCAATAAATATACAACTTTTTTGGGTGAAGTGTTTACCTTTTTAATAAATTCAATCATTGTGCCATTTTTGCATTTTTCTGTACTTTTGATAAATGCAGCAGGTATCTTATACTTGCCAAAACTTTTTGATATTTTTGCAAACGAGTTTATATACCCCTCAGTATCTGCATTTTTCATAGACATTTTCATAACAAAAAGTGCAATTTTAGCTGAAAAAGAAATCATACAACCACCTAACTATTAAATAGCGCCATTTTTATATTAACAGAAATATAAAAATGGCACTTAGATCAAACAATAATATTCCATTTATAATTATACAACAATTATCGACAAATGTCTATTAACGCAGTGTGAATGTTTTGTGATGTTGCGTTTCTTTTATAAGCAAATCAGTTCATTTTTTGTTAAGTTATAGAACAAATTATAATCATAGAATCATTTTCTTCAAATTCTTTATAATAAATAACACTATTTATCGTTAATTGTTCAGGTATTATATTTAATAGAGTTTCTTTATTATAATACACAAACCTTAGTTCTCCGTCAAATTCAAACTCTTGTCGGTGTTCCCCGTTCCATAGCGTAAAAAACAGAATACCATTTTTATTTAAATGTTCAGCTTGATTTTTTAACGAGGTGATAAAATCCTCTTTAGCAAGATGTTGCAACACTTTATTAGAATATATGCAATCAAATTTTTTATCAATATCAACGCTAACCGCATTAAGCACACAGACTTCTAAAGAGTTTTCATTTTTAAAATCTTCAACAAAAATTGCAGAGCTATCACTGCCAACAACTTTATATTTTTTTGATAAAGCTAACAAATCAAGCCCTGTACCCATTCCAAGCTCCAATAAACTCGAATTATCATCAAGCACTTTATATAACTCATTTAAAACATAGTTGTTATCATAGCCATTCATTAACTCTTTATATAAATCCACATTTTCACGTTTTTCAAAGTAACTCATTATAATCTCTTTTCTCTTTTTTAGCAAATCTACTCTACATTTATTTTATTTACGTAATTATAACACAAGTACCATATTACATTCAATTGTTTTTAATTTGCTAATTTCTCCAGATAAAAAACTATTCATATTAATAGAATTATTTTAAAAATACGAATTAACTAATTAATTTTACTTTTTTACATCCTGTGGCATAGATTTTTTTCTATTATTTTCAATTTCGTTATATAAATAACCCAAAGCTTCGCTTAAACCGCCTAGTTCATCTATCAATCCCTCTTTAACGGCCTGTTTACCATCAAGTACAGTTCCAACATCCATTACAAGCTGTCCAGTATCCATCATTAATTTAGTAAAGCGTTGAGCTGTGATATTTGAGTGTTCCTCCACAAATCCTGTTATTCTCTCTTGCATTTGTTCAAAATATCGCATTGTTTGTGGTACTCCTAAAACCATGCCTGAATGTCGCACTGGGTGTATTGTCATAGTTGCTGTTGAAACAATAAAACTACGGCTAGCGCTAACTGCTAGCGGTATACCTATAGAATGTCCACCGCCAAGCACAATAGTTGCACAAGGCTTTGTTAAACCTGCTATAAGTTCAGCTATTGCAAGCCCTGCTTCTACATCACCCCCAACAGTATTTAAAATTATAAGCAATCCCTCTATATCAGGGTCTTCCTCAACTGCTACTAGTTGCGGTATTACGTGTTCGTATTTTGTTGTCTTTGTACCTCTAGGTGCTGCTACGTGTCCTTCTATTTGTCCTGCCACTGTTAAACAATGTATAGCATACTCGCCTTTTGTTCGCATAACAGAGCCCAGTTGTTCAATTTCTTCTTCATCGAAACGGTCTTTTTCTACATTTTCTTCTACATTTTTTGGCATAAGTTTTTTCACTCCTCTTTTTGTAAAAGCACATATATAGTAATAATTCGCATTATATACGCACCTAATGTTGACTATTTAACTATAGTTTACCCATATTTTAATAAAATAAGCAACATTTGTGAAAAACCATCATTTTGCATTTGACTTTTTTTTTTGTTGTTGTATACTAGTAGAGATTGAAATTTTAAATGTTAAAGGAGAATAGCATGCAACAAAGCAATAAAATTTCTTTACCTGTAATTAAACGTTTACCAAAATACTACCGTTATTTAAAATTATTAAAACAAAACGGTAAAGAGCGCATTTCCTCTCGCGAACTTTCTACCCGTCTAGGTGTAACAGCCTCGCAAATACGACAAGATTTCAACTGCTTTGGTGAAATGCACGGTCGCCAAGGTGTTGGGTATCAAATAGATGTTTTGATTGAAATTTTAGAGAAACTGCTTTTAAATGGTGAACGCATACCAACTATTTTAATTGGTGCTGGTCATATAGGTAAAGCTGTAAGCCGTTTTATTACAACAGATGCAAACGGATACAAACTAATTGCTGTTTTTGATTCTAGCGAAAACGAAGTTGGCAAACAAATTGGTGATATAACTGTACAGCACATTGAGACACTGGAAAGATTTTGTAAAGAAAATAAACCTCAAGTAGCTGTTTTGTGTGTACCCCGTACAAGCTCAAAAGAATTAAGTAGTAAACTTGTTGAGCTTGGAATACAAGGCTTTTGGAACTTCAGCCACTATGATTTATCCGTTCCATACCCTAATGTAGTTGTAGAAAACGTACACCTTGGCGACAGCTTAATGAGCCTTGGTTTCCGTTTAAGAAACGAAAATAACTAAATAATATTACCTGCATGTATTCGCACTTTTGGAAAGTTTCAAAGTGAAATAACATGCAGGTATAAATTTTTGCCAATTTTGTGTATGAATGATACTCAAAACTATTGATTTTTACACTTTGTTGTGTTAAAGTATAAAAGTAAAAACTATTAATTTTATGCTAACGATTAATCATTTTTATTGATATTTTAAATATTTAAGGAGTTTTTTATGCCAAACAATAAAAAAACCGCTTTTCAAAGCACAGATGAACTTTTTAGTGCAATATTAAGCCTAGAAAATGCTGAAGAATGCAAGCTATTTTTTGAAGATTTATGTACCATTAAGGAGCTTGCAGATATGGCACAGCGTCTTGAAACAGCAAAAATGCTTACAAATGGTAAAACATATGAACAAATTGCAAAAGATGTAGAAATTAGTACAGCTACAATTAGCCGTGTAAACCGTTGCATACAATACGGCAAGGGCGGTTATAAGCTAGTTCTTGATAGAATTAACACAAAATAAGAACCTTTTTTGCATTTTTAGCATAGTTTAAGTTATAACTAACACACACTTTGTAGGAGGAATAACTTATGTCTATGCCTGTTATCACTATGTCTAATAACCCTGTTACCATGTGCCAAGCTGTCACTGATTTAATAGAAAGTATTGCTTTAGAAGAAGTTGCGCTTAGCCACATATTAAACGCAGAGGGCGAAAAAATTCAAGCTGCACTTTCTATGGAAGATATGGATATGTGCAAATTGCTTGAAGTAAACGATTCTGTAACTGCAATGGTGCAAGCTGTTGCAAACTTAGAACTTGTGCTTAAGGATAAGCTAGAGTTTGTGTCAAATAATCTTTATTATCCAACACGCTCTGAATAATTTTTTTACAAAAAAAGTGGTGTAAGTTTTTTAGCTTACACCACTTTATTAATTGTTTCAATTATAATTAAACTTGGAGGTTTGCGCTTTCTGTGCCTTCAACACCCTCTACAGCGTCAAATTCGTAGTCGTTACCTGGTAGTATAGCATTTAGCAATATACCAGCAATAGCTGCTATTGCAAGGCCAGATAAAGCTATTGTTGCGCTACCTACTGCAAAACTTAGACCACCTATTGAATTAAATCCTAAAGCAGAAACAAGTATAACAGCTGCAATGATAAGGTTGCGAGTGTTTGTAAAATCAACACGGTTTTCAACTACATTACGAACACCAATAGCCGATATCATACCGTAAAGTATAAAGCTTATACCACCAATAATCGCAGTTGGAATAGTGTTTATTACTGCATCAAATTTAGGGCTAAAACTTAATACTATTGCAAAGCCAGCAGCAATACGCACAACGTTAGGGTCAAATACTTTAGATAACGCTAATACACCTGTGTTTTCGCCATAAGTTGTGTTAGCAGGGCCACCCATTAAACCAGCAAAAGTTGTTGCTAAGCCATCGCCTAACAATGTGCGGTTTAAACCTGGGTTGTGTATGTAGTTTTTGCCTGTAGTTGCGCTAATAGCTGCTATATCGCCAATATGTTCCATCATTGTTGCAAGTGCGATAGGCATAATTGTTAAAATTGAGCTAATAAATGCTGGGCTAAAATCAATTGCAAAAACGCCCATTGCAGCTTTTTGAAATGGCAAACCAAACCAAGCGGCTTCATTGATTTGTGTAAAGTTAACCTCACCCATTACTAAAGCCAATACATAAGAAACTACTACAGCGATTAAAATTGGTAAAATTTTAATCATGCCTTTACCCCAAATGTTGCATGCAACAACTGTACCTAAGGCAACAAACGCAAGCAACCAGTTTGTTGCGCTGTTACTTACAGCAGATGGCGCTAATATTAAGCCTATGGATATAATAATTGGGCCTGTTACAACCGGTGGGAAAAACTTCATTATTTTGCGTATGCCAAAAGCTTTTATAAGCACACTGAAAAGCAAGTATACAAGGCCAGAAAAGGCAACACCTGCACATGCATATGGTAGCATTTCTGTGTTTGGTTTACCATCCACAAATGGTGCAACTATACCAAAACCGCCAAGGTATGCAAAGGAGGACCCTAGAAAAGCTGGTACCTTGCCTTTAGTAACAAGGTGGAAAAGCAAAGTACCTATACCAGCACAAAGCAAAGTTGTTGAAACACTTAAACCTGTAAGCAAAGGCACAAGCACTGTAGCACCAAACATTGCAAATAAATGTTGTATGCCTAGTATAAACATTTTAGACACACCTAGTTCCCATGCATTGTAAATGCCTTTTGAATAATCGACTTTTTGACTCATAACATCCTCCTAAGACTAATCATAAAAAATGGGTGCACTATTTATAAAAATAGTGTACCCTAAAATTTATGAAACAATAAAATAAAAACACTTAATGTGAGAACCTAAATTTAAATATATATTTTTGAAATTTAACATAATACGCTCTCCTTTTTGAGTTTTTAATATTATAACAAAACATTAATAAAATATCAATATGTTTATTCAATGTTTTTTTATTTTTAGCTATTTCGTGATTATCGTATTGTTTTACATACAAATATCAAATATAATTCACTTTTATTACAACACAAAACACCTTAAAGCATGCTATTACTTCACTTTTATTTGGCAATACTGCATAGCTTCAAGTGCTACTGTGTGGCGTTCTGCAGTAACACCAGCGCACATATTGGCGAGTACAGTTATTTTTACCTCTGGTAAAAAAGTTTTTAGTGTTATGCAATTAGTCAAAACACATATATCTGTACATATACCCACTAGTTCTATTTCATTTATTTCTTGTTTTTTATTTTCTTGTGCAAGATACAATGCAAGCTCTGGTGAACCAAAACTTGGTTTTTCAAAACCTTTTGCATTTTTAGCAGACAATATATCTTTTAAATTATCAGGTATCTCCCAACCATTTGTACCTTTAACGCAGTGTGGCACTGGCAAGTTTGAACCCTCTTGTGTTGTTAAATAGTTTTCAAAATGAGTATCTAAGGTATAAAGTACTTGTCCGTCAAACTGTTTTACGTAATCAATAACATTTGCAACAATTGCTGTGCCGTTTTCAGCGGCAAGTGCACCATCTATAAAATCGTTTTGCATATCTACTACAACAAGAATTTTTTTCATAACTTTCCCCTTTTTTGAATATTATTTTTTATAAACAACTAAAACATTTTAAAAAAAGGCACTACTAAACTTTCACAACATTGCGAAACCCTCGTAGTACCTTTAAGTTTTAATAGATTAATCGCTGATGTAAGGCATCAAAGCAACGTGACGTGCACGTTTGATAGCGATTGTTAGAGCACGTTGGTGGAACGCGCAAGTGCCTGTTACACGGCGTGGAACGATTTTAGAACGTTCAGAAACATATTTACGTAGACGAGCAACGTCTTTGTAATCAATGTTATCCATGCGATCTACACAAAAAGCACAAACTTTTTTACGGCCACGGTGCATTGGGCGAGAAGAACGTGCGCCTTCAGATTTTTCAAAAGCCATTTTATTTTCCTCCTATTAAAGTGGTGGTCAATTAATTAATTAGAATGGCAAATCTTCGCTGTCGTCAATAACAGCAAAATCGTCATTCGAGCCTGCAGAATAGCTAGGAACAGCCTCTACAGGTGCGGAATATGGTGCTGGTTCATTTCTTTGATAAGAAGTGTTACCGCCACCATTACCAGTAGGTTTTGAGCCAGTGAAACTAACGTTTTCTGCAACAACTTCAATAGCAGTGCGGTTATTACCGTTTTTATCTGTGTAAGAACGGCTTTGTAATGAGCCGTTAACGGCAATCATAGCACCTTTTTGAAAGTATTTGCAAACGAAATCAGCAGTTTGTCTCCATGCTGTGACAGTGATAAAATCTGCTTGACGTTGTTCGCCTTGGCGTGCAAAATTGCGATCACAAGCGATATTAAAGGTTACAACGCTGATACCACTTTGGGTGTGTTTTAGTTCAGGGTCAGCTGTTAAGCGCCCCATAATTGCAACAACATTCAACATAATGTATTCTTCCTTTCAAACGCTTAAATCTTAATTAAGCTTCTTTAGCAATGATCATGGAACGAAGAACACCATCGGTGATCTTGTAAACACGGTCAAGCTCTGCTGGGAAACCACCTTCACTTGTAAAGTGAATTAGTGTGTAAATTCCGTCTGGTTCGTCGTTGATTGGGTAAGCTAGGCGTTTTTTGCCCCAGTCTTCAACAGAATCAATTGTGCCGTTTGCTTCAATAAGAGATTTGAACTTACCGACAAGAGCAGTAGTTGCCTCTTCATCAAGCGTGGTGCTAGTGATGAGCATTGTTTCGTATTTTGCCATTTTGAGGTACCTCCTTTTGGACTTTAGGGTCTTTTAAAAGTAAAAAGACCAAGGATTGCGCAAGTTAGCGCAGCTCTCTGAGTAGAGAACAATTCATTATAACAATCATTTAATTAAATGTCAAGCATTATTTAAAAAATAAAATCAGCTCCACGCATCTTGTGATTGTGGTACTCTTATATCAGCAAAAAGCGCTTGTTCCCAAAAAAACCACTCTCCTGTACTTTCTTTTAGGCGCACAGTAATAAAACGTTCACTATCTGCACCTGATGATTGTGCTAGTAACCTTGCATACCCATCATCAGCGTACGTGTAAAGATTTTCTGTAATAGTTATTGTATATGGTTCAGTTGGGATGTAATCATTTTCAGGTGAGCTACCTTCAAAGTACGAGTATACCTTATATATTTTATCAGTTAATCTATCTTTAATAAAACTTTCGTCATAGCTTGAAATATCCTCTGGTCCATTTAAATAATCCCACATTTCAAAGCTAGCATCAATGTCATTTTCGTAGCTACACATTGCAGCCACATACATGGCTGCTGCAAATGCAGGTATCTGCATATTTTCAGTTGATAATGTGCTTATATCCTCAACTGAAACAGGCAATCGTGAAAACACAAATGTAACCTCACCATCGTTTTCAATTATTTCAACAGATAAAGGTTCTATTTGCTCTTGCACTGTTTGGCTACTAGAGCTTTGTTCACTAGTTTGTGTGCTTTGTGCTGTAGTGCTTTCGCTTTGAGATGTTGTTTCGCTACTACTTTCTTGTACTTGGCTTTGCTCACTTATATCTTGGCTATTGTTTATATTCTCGCTACTGACAACACTTTCAGCATTGCTTTGACTTTCCACTTGCGAGTTTTGCTGAGCATCTCCCGCCGAGGTAGTTTGCGTTTCACCACAAGCAATACTGCTTAAAACTAATGTAAACACTATATTTGCTATTAATATTTTTCTTAACATTTTCATGTTTATCTCCTATCAAATTCAACCTTTAATATATCCAAGGAAATTCACCGCCAAAATAGCCAAAATTAACCTCACCTGTTCGCGGGTTTATCTGTGGATGATACGTTAACTCAAAACCATCAAAAGCTTCCACTACAATTTCAACTTCTGCTAAATCTCCAGCATTACAAATTAAATATAAAACCTCTGAGTTTGATTCATATAACAGCTCTCCACGAACAAACTCATAGTCATCGGTTAAACTATACTCGTAAACTTTTAAAGGCTTACCCCATAAACTTTCTATTAAATATACTTCATTACCAAATTCCGTTTCATAATAATCAATATTTAATATCTGATCATCCCTTATATAATCTTCTAAGTTTATACTACCATCATTAGTTCTACTTAAAACATCATCTTCGAACCCTAAAAACTCCACTAGAAACGCATTTTCATACATCTCATTTTCCATAACTCCTACAGATGTTTGCATTGTTGCAACACTTACATCTCCGTTAGGCGAAATATCAGTTAGGTAAAAGTCAACATTATCTAAGGTTTCTTGTCCTGTATATCTATTTACTTCATGATTAAAAAAATGTCGCCTTTGTATTGCCACCGCACCTAAACCAAAATGATTAAAACTATACATATCTTCCATGTAGCCACCTTGAGATATGTATGGGTCCATTATTATCTTTTCAAATGCTAAAAGTGAATCTTTTTTTATATCACTAGCATACGTAAAGTCCACGTTTTCTATTATTATACCAGGATAAAACGAATTATCTTCCCTTCTTGATATTACATAATCAACAAATTCTTCATTGATAGAAAGCCCATACATAGCATCATAATCTTGTGCAACCATAGCTTTTATAAAATCAACCACAACTTTTTCATCGCTAGGCATATAACCATTTTCAATATCATCCTCAACAATTACAAAAGATCCATCATTAAAAACTGCACTTGTACTAACAAAATTTTTAACAGGATAATCTTTTAAAAACTCTGCCGTTTGCGCTGTTATTTCAGTATAATTTTCTGTGCCTATGTTACTGTTTACAACGTGTACAGTTGTAGCTTGTTGCATTTTGTCATATTCATCACTATCTAAAACATCTGCATTTTTATAAAATTCATACTCATATATCTGCTGGTCATTCATATAGCTTTCAAACCCTATGTTAAAAGCATACTGCATATCCACACCATCATAAGTCCAGTATTCATGCTCTGTTGTGTATCCATAACCACCATTAGTATCTGTTATCATGTGAATTACACCATCAATCTCAAGGTATTCCACAGTGTATTGATACATACCATCAAAAGCAGCGTATGCAAACGGAAACTTTTCTACATGTACTACCCCACCATGTTCATCCAGTGCAAAAACATGTAAAGCCCTATTTTGAAAATCGCTATCTAAATAACTATTTGTTGGTGTTGCATACTCACCTGTTTCAAAAACACGCCCTATTATCAATTCAAAAACATCGTCTTTGTTTAAATCAATAAGCTCTGCATACAACATACCACGGCTTGCTTCTTCGCTAAAATCTCCGCCTAATACCATAGTTTTTTCATATGCATATAATATTGAAGAATATGCACTATAATCAACACCTACTGGCGCAGTACTCTCTATTTGCGAAGAACTACTATTTGGCACGGTAACACTCTGCGAATTTTCATTTTGCGAACCACTTTGTTGCATAGCTCCGCTCACCGCTTGCCCTAAATTATCACCAAATCCACTGTTTTCATCTTTGCCACAAGCACAAAATAGCATAGCACAAATTACTAAACTTATTAAAACAATTTTTTTCATTCCGCATCTCCTAACTCAGCTACAATTTAATTTTATATTTCTATTAAATTTTTATAGTTGGTCTTAATTAAACAAACAAGTATTATGTGCTCTAAAAACTACCTGACCTACCACCACGGCTACCACCTCTACCACTGCGTGAACCTCCACCACCGCTACTGCTACCACCTGAGCTAGATGATGATGCAGGTGAATATTTTTTTGTCACTGTTTTTTTAACAAAAACATCAGTATTTTTTGTCAGCACAAAGCTCTCGCGATTCATAAAATCTTTTGCTTCAGTTTTAATTTGTGCTGTGTTCATAAATGCAACTAAAACTACATTAACTCCAAGATGTCCAACAACCAAAGCAAAAAATGCTGGTAGTATTAGCACAAAAAGACTAAAATAATAACTTGGCAAAGGTGCTTCATATTCCTCACCTGTTTGCGCCACTTCCAAAAACTCGATAGTATAATCTATATAAAGGTTAAACGCATCATAATACATCCCATCTGAAAGATTAGGCACAACATAATCATCAATCATATCTAGTGCATCATAGTTAAAAATACTCTGTGCTTCATTGCGTGTAGAACTTGCATACCCTCGTTGTTCTCCATTGATATTAATTGCAAAAACTACGCCATCTCTTTGCGTATCAAGGTCAATATACCAATCACAATATTCAATTAAACTTTCTTCGTTTGGCACTTGCTCCATAGTCAAAAAGGTTATATCAAAATCATAAATTTCTTCCACTTGCTTTATTCGTTCAAAAAGCGCCTGTTCTTCGACATCAGTCAAAAAATTACCCGCATCTACCATAGGGTCGTAACCTGCAATTGTGCCGCCTTCTCCTACATAATCATCTACATAAGTAGGCTGCACATACTCCTTTAGTTGTTCTTCTATAATATCAAGCCACTTATTGTATAACTCTGCATATGTTTTCAAACCAAAACCTTGCTCAACAATTCTTTCTATGCTAACAACTTCAATTTCATCATCAAACCTACCATACGCATTTACCCAATAATCATAATATATATCATAAAGACCTATAAAAAGCATTATTTGATTATCAGCTATATAACTATCTTCATAATATATTGCATACTCATAAAAAGCATCTGCATTTATAAGATTATCTATCGAAACTAATGTTATTTTATACCCATATAGTTTTTCTATTTGTTCAACGCGTGCTTGTAAATGTAGTTCATCTTCTGGCTTTAAAAGATTTGCACGGTCATCAATATTTGATTCTTGCTGTGCAAAAACACTAATACCAGATGTAAAAGTAAAAACAACCGCAAAAACAAACAGCAATATAAATTTCTTCATGCTTTTTACCCCCCTGACATCATACTAAGAAGAAGCTTGCCAAATAACGCAAAAAGTGCAAAACTAAATATTGTAACTAAAGAAAACCAAAGCACTTGCTTTATTTTTGAAATTGGCAAGTCGCCCGCAACTTTACCAGTTTGCCCATTAACCGCAAAGTGGTAACGCTTGCCATTATATTCGGTGTTGAGCACCCACACTGGTAGCATAACATAGCGTATATCTTTGGTTTGCATATTAACATTAGATGACCTTGTAACTGTTTTTGAGTAACCCCTAACAGTGGATTTCATAGTTTCAACAGTGGTGTTTTTAATGCGCGCCAACACTCTTTTTGAGCATCTTTCTACATCCACGTCAAATTTATCTGCTAAAAAACCCGACATAAACGCTGGCGAAAACTCTTTTAGTTCGCTATAATCATAAGGCTCTAAACCATCCATATAATTATCTTCCATTTTAAGCGAGGCATCAACAGGTATTTTAATAAACTCAATGCTACCCTCACGCTCTGCTTTATAGTGATTGGTTGTTGTAACTATGTAATCACCACTGCGTGAACTTGAGCTTCTTTGTGCGTCAAAAATTGCCCAGCCAACACCATCTGCTGAAAAAAGCCAAAACGGCACATACATACCTGTTATTTTTGAGATACGATTTTTTTGCTTAAATGCGCTAGGCAGCAACACCTTTCTATTATAAAAAGACATTAACCTTTTTTGAGCTTCCTTTTTATCTAATTTAAATGGTATGACAAAATCAGGTTTTAGCATACCACTAACATTATTGCTAAGCACAACAGGATTTGAGCAATATAAACATTCTGTTGCCGCTGTGCTCCCATCGGATAAAATTTCAGCACCGCAAGAAGTGCAAATATAGCCAACTTGCCCTTCAACAACATCTCGTTCTGTAACAAAACCAGCTTTGCGCCAATCTATTTTATCTGCATCGTTTATTTTTTCGTTAATAGTGCCGTCATCATTAGTATCAGTTTCTTTTTTATCATCAAAATAGTTTTCTGGATATTTTGTATCACAATAATCGCAAACTATCATTTGAGAATTTGGTTCAAAATGCACTGAACCACCGCAGGCAGTGCATTGATACTTCAATACATTTTCACTCATAATCACACCAACTTTTCTTTTAAGCAAAAAAGTTGCACTAAGGCATGTGTAGCCAACGTGCAACTTTTATTTTTAGCTACTCAAAACGAACATGAGCTAAGTATCAGCTAAGCTCACTTTGCATCACCTTCATCAAAAACATCACCACACTCAGGGCAAAATTTTGGTGGAACTTTAGGGTCTTCTGGTTTCCAGCCACATTTATCACAAGCATATAATGGTGCATCTGCTGGTTTTTTGCTACCACACTCTTGGCAGAATTTACCCATATTTTTCGCTCCGCATGAACACGTCCAACCCTCTATTTGTACTGGTTTTGGTGTGCCACACTGCGCACAAAATTTACCTGTGTTTTCGCCGCCACATTCACACTTCCATGAATTTGCGCTAGGTGCTACAGCTGATTGTTGTGGTTGATACTGCTGTTGCATTGGTGCTTGTTGGTACTGCTGTTGTGGTTGTTGCTGTGCTCCCATTTGGAATAAATTTTGCGCATTCATTCCACCTGCACCGCCAGCCATGTTCATGCCCATAAAACCCATCATCGCACCGCCCTCATTTTTAGCAGCATCTTGCATTGCTTGTGCTTGTGCACCAACTAAAGTTGCAGCAGCCATATTGGGGTTTCTAAAAACAGCTGTGCGCTGCAACTCTTTAATCATATCCTCATCTTCTTTTGAGGCTGTTACAGAGTTAACACCAAAAGCTGCAATTTCAATACCACGCCTATCTTTCCACTGGCTGCTCAAAACTTCATTTAACGCATTTGCAATTTCAATAGTGTGCCCTGGTAACGCAGAATAACGTATACCCATACCACTAATTTTAGCAAAAGCAGGTTGCAACGCTGTTAACAACTCGCTTTTGAGCTGGCTATCAATCTCACTACGTGTATAACGTTGGCTTACATTGCCACAAACATTTGTATAAAATAACACAGGATTTGTTATTTTATAACTATACTCGCCGTTACAACGTATCGAAATATCAATATCCAAACCAATATTTGCATCAACTACCCTAAAAGGAACTGGGCTTGCTGTGCCATACCGATTGCTCATAATTTCTTTAGTATTAAAATAATAAATACGTTGGTCTCCCGTGGCTTGCCCACCAAATGCAAAACGTTCACCAAATTTTGCCATAAATATATTTATGCTATCGCCTAAACTTTCACCGCCAAAAACACTTGGTTCTTTTGCATTATCAAATACAAATTCACCAGGCTCTGCACAAACTTCAACTATACGCCCACTAGAAACAATCATCATGCATTGACCATCAGCAACCGCAATTGCTGAACCATCAGTGATGATATTATCACTGCCGCTAGTATTTGAAGAACGCCCAGATGTACGTTTTTCACCTTTTGCAACTAATACCTCAGGAGGTAATGATTCGCAATAAAAATACTCTTTCCATTGGTCGGCAAATGTGCCACCCGCTGCACCTAATGCTGCTTTAATTAAACCCATAATATGCTCCTTTTTTATTAATTATTGTTCTAAATCTATATACTCGGCAAAATTTTTTTCAACTTCTGTTAAAACTTCGCCAACATTTTCAGGTGTCCAAAAATAGCCTTTGCAACTAATGCTTGTATCGTCTGTGTACTCAACTTTAAAAATAAAACTACTATTCATATCCATGGCAAAAAACTCCGCGCTGTGCTCGCCTTCCCATTCTTTTAAATTAAAATCATTAATTATAGCATCAAGCTTTATTTCCAGCTCTTGCCTATCTTCCACAGATAATATCACTTTTTTTTCTGTGTCGCTGGTTTCCCATATTAGTTGATTGTAGTTTAAGTGGTAAGTATAACCATTAGGCTTTGAGTTTTCCTCCATTGTATTACTGCTCCAGTTAGAAATCTCAAAAGAGCTTATAATAGTGTGCCCTGCATCATCATATATTAATTGACGCTCCTTTGCTTTTTGTTCGTCAATATAATTTTCTATCGATCTAATAACCACCATGACAGCCACAAGCAAAAGAAACAGCACCACTATCACTAAAAATATTATACCTATACCTTTAAGCACTTTTTGCATATTTGCACCGTCCTTTTAACTTTGTAATTCACAACTACTTATATACAAGGCCCGCCACAATATTCGCAACAGCCACTAGCATCAGGCATTGTATTTGCCATGCAGTTAGGGCAAGTTACAACTGTTTTTGGTGCATTTGCTGCATCAACTTCATCCCTAGCACTTTGTCTTAACCCTGTCAAAAGGTCTTTAATCTCGTTTGCGTCTTTTTGTGCTTCTTTGTATTCTAAACAAGTGCGGTTTTCTATATCATCATCATTCAATTTAAACTTAATTTCGTCAAACCAAGGGGAGTTTATATAAATAGACATATTAAAATCGTAACTATAATTATAGCGTGGTGGGTTATAACTTATACGGTTACCTTCAGCGTCTTTTGTGTATCTTTCAGTTTTATTTTCATCAATATCTAAATCACAACCAGTAACCTGTGAAAATTCAATAATATCTGGGTTGCTATCTCTCCAGTTGCGTGTACGGCTAAACAACCATTTTTTATTATCTTCATCTATGCAAATTAAGTTTCTGCCACCAATAACTTTTGTAGGGTTAAAATCCTTAACTTTTTGTTCATTTTCTTCACGATAAGCAAGTTGACCCTTAATTTCATCTACTGTTGAATTTCGTCTATCGCTAAAAAAAGGTGATAATTTTTTTGCACAATCTTTGCATAAGTCACCATCTTCTAATTTTCGATTTCCTAAAAGCCCTATTTTTTCACCACAAACATCACAATATTTTTTATCAAAAAATCCCATAATAATCTCCTTTTTAAATATGTATTTTTAAAAATCATGTCATCGCATAATTTTTTCGTACAAATTAACGAAATTTAGCTATCGGTCCTGAATAATCATTGTAAATAAGTTCACTTTGTTCTTCATCAAAAGTCACTACATAACTATATTCTCTGTCGGTTTGGGTAATACAAACTATCTCTATGCTAGGAAAAGTATCGCCGCCTACAGCCATAACCATCGGCCCCTGCATAGAAAAATTATCATAATGATCATACAACAGCCTACCTCTTGCACCATTTATGTTCTCATAAACATAAAACTCAGCTGCATTTTCGTATGTTTCAATCAATAGCAATTTCGCGCCTAAATCATCGCCAATCATTGCAATATAAGCCTCATCATCAGGTAAATATGCATATGTTTCTTCAAATATATAGTTCCTATATTCATCAAGACTTTCAAATTCTTGATGAATAGTTGTAATCCATTCAACATTTATAGCATTTTCATTATCTTTATCAAATACATCTGTAAAAAAAGCATCTATAGTCCAAACGTCCCCGTTTTCACCCTGTGGTTCTACTACAAAAAAGTATGTAATCTTTTCACCTTTTAGTTCATGGTCAACTGGTGTTGGTATTAACGCATTGTTCACTCTCATGACATCACAAATTAAAACACTCATTCTATCTAAATCTGAGCGTCCATCGTAATATATTTCCATTTGCTCTGCAACACCGATGTTAAAATTTGCTATATTTTCCAAAAAAGCAACATCAATGTTTGAAACTATAAAACCAGGTGTACTGCCATCTTCGTATGCACTATCCATTACAGCTTGCGCAATATCATGCGTGAACGTGTTTGATAACCAATCAATATCATTTGCTACAATTGATGCAAAAAAATCTGCTGCTGGATATTGATCAGGATATACCACTTGATTAAACTCAAACAAAACAAATGCGCCATCATTATATTTCATTATACTATTATACACTTCGCTATTTTGGTATGTAGATAAAAAACTTACTGTTTTTGTGTTGATATCTCTAATTTCATCTATAACTTGTATTGTTTGATTACTTATATAATGTGCAATGCTATCTCCTTGCGTTCCAAATTTTTCTTCAAATATTTCGACGCTTAGTACTTCTTCGCCCTCCGTTATATAATCACCTAGACCACTCATTTGATCAAATTCGCTTACAACAGCGGTATACCCAAGATACGAGCCTTCTTCAATATAATACTCTCTAAATTCAAAGTCCCAATCCCAACCTTTTGTTGGCACTGTAACCACTAAGTTTGTTGCAAATTCATTAGGTCTATATTCTACTGTCAAATTTATAGATACTGGCCCTTCATAATCCGAAAGTGGTGTACTACCAAGATACTGCAAATATTGTTCGCCCTCAAAATCATAAATTGTGTAAATTTTTACTACATCATTATAATATTTATCCGCATAAACACCTGTGCTAATTTCTGAATTTAATGTTCCTGTGCTTGGTTCTTCTACTGCTACTAAAATTAATTCTAATATGCCGTTTCTATCTAAATCCACTAAATTCATATAGCAAAGTCCTGCTGAATCGTAAGTTTCAGTGTACTTTGTACTGTATGGTGTTACCATTTCGCCATAGGCTAAACCATAAGCGTTTATAACTTCGTTATACGGGCTATAATCTATATCTGTTCGCAAATTTTCTCCAGCAATTGCAAAATCCGATAGTTTTACATCAACTTGCTCCATTGCTGGTGTTGTAGTTGTACTCTGGCTACTAGCCTCAGCTTCATCATTGATATTTTCAGAGCTCTCATCGCTAGTTTGCTCGCTGTTTCCTGCTTGATTATTATTTAAACCAGCTAGCAAATCATCTGAAAAATTTCCGTTTTGACTATTGCTGTTATCACAAGCTGAAAACAATAACAGACTAATCGCAACAATAAATAATATAGCATTTTTCTTCACAATGTTACCCCCATATTAAATTGAGAAACCATTCACAAACTATCAATTGCATCTACAAGATAATTTAAACCAGAACTAGCATAAAAAAATGCGTCAATACAACCATTTGCTTTTTCAGCTTTAACTAATAATGTCACTTCTGGGTAATTATCATCATCAACAATCATTGCGATTTTGCAATTTTTTATATCTTTCTTTACTTGCTTTATTCTCTCTTGCCAAGCATGCACTGTGTATGGTTCTATGCCTTTAATCTCAATAACAATTACATCTGGCTGATATAAAATAGCAGAATTATTAAATAGTTTCGTTTGTCTTTCTTCAAATAACTTTACTTCATTATTTTTCTTAACAATCAAACTAGCTATTCCATCTGCTATTAATCCATTGCGTATACACAACATTATTCTTTTTATCACGCAATTCACCTCCAAATGCACTAATCCTACATTTCTCAAGCTTTAGAACCATTATAACAAATTGAAAAGTAAATTACCCCATACAATTGTATAGTTTTTTTACTTAACCATAATCTCTTGATATTTCTCCATTCCTATAAAAAATTAAAAATCATCATGTTCGTGTAGCATTTCTTCATCTGCTATCATAAATTTTTTCATTGATACATCTATTGCTAATTTCAACATATTGTCATACCCTGTTTTTCCTTTTAAATTGCTGATATGATAATTTAATGTACTTCTGGTTATCGCTAAATGCTCACATATTTCACTATGTGAATATCCGTTAACTTTTAATTGTAACACAACAAGCTCCTGCTTTGTAAAATCAGAAGCTTTAGCAAATCCTATTTTAATTACTGGCATTTTGTCAGGATATACTTTTTCACCAACTATAACTTTTTGCATTACATCTATTAGTTTTGTTTCGCCATGATCTTTATACCAAAAACCTTCGCAACCTGCCTCTCTAGCTTTAATAATATGCTCTTGTTGTACCATAAATGTAACAAGTATAATTTTAATTTCAGGGTTAAAATTTTTAACTTCTTTTGCATTTTTTATGCCATTTTCTTTACCGGCAGTGTGTATATCCATAAGTATTAAATCAACTTGATTATTTACACAAAATTGCTTTGCTTTTTCTGAATCATCTAATGTGCCAACAATCACAAACTCAGGATTTTCTGAAACCACATATCTCATCAATTCTCTAGAACTTTTTTGGTCATCTACAATTAATACGTTATGCATAACGCACCTCCACAAAAAATTTCACAATTTTTAAAAAACCTTCAAATTGTTCAATTTTTAAGCAAAATCAATATAAAACTTCAACATTTATCTTCAATATGTCGCATTTTGCAACAAGTATACTTCTTTAGTCTTAAAATGTCAAATCGAACAGTATTCATAAGTTCATATTTTTTATTTTTTGTACAAATTCAACTTGGTTTTATGAAGTTTTTATGTTATAATAGTAGTACATTTTTAATGTTTTTGCTAAATAATTTTAATTAAATATATTAGCCATCAAATTTTGACTTAACACCGACAATATCTGTCTTTTTAATTTTGTGTATGAGGTGATAAAATTGAAGAAGCAAAATGCAAAATCAAATAGCAATTCAAAAAAATCTGACATCATCGCCGCTACAATTATAATAATATTTGTAGTGGTGAGTATTATTGTTTGCCTAAACAATATTTATAATCACTTGAAATCTTCAATGAATTTCACGCTTGATGAAGTTTCATCACAACAAACTTTATCTTTGAGTAACTATTTATCGATTGCTACAAAGCAAAATGACAATATGGCTGAGCGCATATCAACTATTTCAAACGATGCAAACCTAAGCGAAAGCACGCAAATATTGTCAGAGTATCTTTTAGCACAAAACGCTGTAAATTCCTTAGGTAAAACATACATTTTGCTAAATGACAATACAGTTATTTCTGATGATGCAACCGAAAGTATTAATATTTCAAATTTCAGTGCACCTCAAACGCCAATTTCTGATTTTGCTACTTCACCTTTTTCAAACAACTCTGTGATTTTTTTTACATCTCCAATAACAAGTTCTTCAGGCGAACAATTAGGCAACGTGATTACAGAAACATCTTGTGATACGATTACATCATTTTTACAGACTTCTTTTGTAGATACGGGTATAACTATGGTCTTAGATTCTAAACTAACTGTAGTTGCTACCACTCAAAATGATGACGGTGTTGTGTCTGGCACTAGTGTTGAAGAAATTTTTGATAAGGCAACTTTCTCAAAAGGTATGGAATTAGAAGAATTAATGTCACTATTACTTTCAGAAACTAACGAGGATTTTTTATCTTATAGCATAGATGGAAAAACAAGAAACTTTGTATTAAATAAAATTGAATCCACAGACTGGTTTTTGGTTGTATCCGTTCCTGATACTATGTTAACATCTACTGTAAATTATGTATTAATTAATGCTGCTCTTTTAGTTTTCGAGCTAGTTGTAATATTTTTAATTACTTGGCGTAGAATGATAGCGCTTGATAAAAGATATTTAAAAGAGTTAACAAAAACCGCTTATTATGATGATTTAACTGGCCTAATGAATGAAAAGAAATTTAAAATTGAGGCCGAAAAACTAATAAACTCTAACAAGCGCATACCTTTTGCTGTAATAAAAATTGATGTTGTTAATTTTAAAGTTGTAAATAAATTATTTGGCTTTCATATTGGCAATGAAATAATTAAAGCAATGGCAACAACAAGCGTTCTTAAAGCTGAAAAGACCCTTTTTGCCCATGCTAATGCAGACACTTTTTTACTGCTTGCCCCTGCACATGAATTAATCAACCTCAAAAAAATAAAATCCACTTACGAAACAGAGGTTAATAGGTTGATTAATGATGCCTGTGGCAAGGAATTTAAATTTAGATTTAGTAGATATTTAATACCACCCGATGATACCGACATTGAAGATATTTTAGATACTGCCTCGCTAACACATAGCCTTGGTAAAACAAATTCTCCAGACGGCATTTATGATTACACCAAAACTATAAAAGAGCAAGTTATACATACTGCTTTTATTTGCGATAGCATGCACCAAGCTTTAGAAGATAAAGAATTTAAAGTTTACCTACAACCTAAAATCAACCTTAGTGATGGTACAATATATGGTGCAGAAGCACTAGTTCGTTGGCAAATGTCAAACGGCAAATTTATTTTCCCTAATGAATTTATACCAGTTTTTGAACAAGAAGGTTTTATAGTTGAGCTTGATAAATATATGTTGCGTGGTGTTTGTGAAATACTAAGCAATTTCATGAAAACTGGACAAAAGCTAATACCAATATCTGTAAACTTCTCTCGTTTACAAATGCTTGACGAAACATTTGCAGATACACTAACAAACATAGTTGACGAATATAAGATACCACACAAATACATAGAAATCGAAATGACTGAAACTTCTATGATTGACAACTCCAACGCATTCAAAGATTTATTTGAAAACTTACACAATAGAGGGTTTGAGCTATCTATGGATGACTTCGGAGCTGGTTACTCTTCACTTTCATTACTATCTGAACTTAATTTTGATGTTCTTAAAATTGATAAAAGCTTGCTTGATGAAGTCGTTCACGATGCCAAAGCACAGTTTGTTATACATACTATAATTAACATGTCTAAAAACTTAAACCTACTAACTGTATGCGAGGGTATAGAAACCATAGAACAAGTTAATTTCTTAAAAAATGCTGGCTGTAACATTGCACAAGGTTATTATTACGCAAAACCAATGCCACTTTCTGATTTTGAAAACTTCTTAAGAACACATTAGATTATAACTGCTAGTGTGACACCAGCAAATTAAACGTTATACGAGCACTGACACAATAAAATACCGACCACCCTTTAGTTAGATTATGAAACTAACTAAAGGGTGGTCGGTATTTTATTGCATATTCTTCATCTTTGCTTGTTGCGTGATTTTTTAAAGTTGTACATTTTTTTATCTGCTTGTTCAATTAACTGCTCTGAAGTTAAATCATTATCAACATCAAATTTTACAACACCATAACTAATTGAAGTCTCGTAGCTTTTATTATTTTGATTTTTCAACTCTATAACTTCGCAATATAATTTAGCAATGCTATCTTCAACAAAGCTATCCTCGCTAAAAGTGTTGACAACTAAAAATTCATCACCACCTATTCGAGAAACTACGCTTGTTTTAAAAATTTCTCGTATTTTATCACATACATTTAAAATATACCAATCACCCTCTTCGTGACCAATGTGATCATTAACAAATTTCAAGCCGTCTAAATCAATAAAAATTACATACCCAGATTTTTTTTGAGCAATAATTTCTTCAATTTTTTCTATGGCTACACTCTTAATATTAAAGCCTGTAAAGTAATCATTCTTTGCTTCAGATTCAAGCCTTTGTATTGTTTTATAATCTATGGCAAGCTCTGCTGAGGTATCTTTATATATTATCGAAGCCTTACGGAGCATTGAGTATATATACACAACAACCATTATAACAACAAACCATGATAATGCTATAATGCCCATTCTCATCTGATACCAGTTACTAAACCTGATATTTTCGCTCGTGCTATATAATGTTGGCAAATTTACAAATTGATAAACACAAACTGTACCTAGTAAAACAATTGCTAGTTTTAAGTTTTCTACATCTACAAATAGATAGTTTACCACCTTAGCGATTAAAACTTGGCTACTTAAAAGAATATACGGAGCTAAAACTAAAAATACAACTGAGGTTACAAACAATCTCGAATTAACATTATTTATAAATTCGTTTATGTACACTCCCTCAAAAAGTGCTAGCGAACCAATAACAACTACTCTCGTGCCAAAATAATTTATAGTAAAACACAGCAGTGCGGCGATAGTTTTTATTACACTTTGCTTGTATGCTAACTGTATTTCTGTGCCTATCACTACAAAGTATAATATCATAAGCAGCCACTCATGCTGAAACTGAGTTGTGAAAATAGGCAAGTAAATTAAAAAACTATTTATCGCTGAATATAATAAATATACTTTTATTTTTATATTATCAACACCAAAAATTTTTGCAAAATAATAAAACACACAATAGTTGTAAATCAAAAAAGCTATAACTGCAAGAATCATATTTTTGCACCACCTTTTTTATAAAACATTTCCTTATCCGCATTTAAACGCTCATCAACCATTTGTATTAAATCTCCTCTGGTTTTTCCTTGAGCACTTTCTTTAAAATGTTTATATCCTAAATTTGCATAAAACATATATTCTTCTTTTTTATTTTGTTCGTTAAATTTTAATTTAAGCCTTTCAATAACTAATTCCAATTCGCTTTCTGAAATACCATATATTAAAATTAAAAACTCATCTCCACCTAAACGTGCACAAATATCCTCTGCACGCAAAGTGTTTTTAAATATATTTGATACTTTAATTATATATTCGTCTCCAATTTTATGCCCATAAGTATCATTAACATTTTTTAAAGCCACAATGTCAGAATATATTAACCCGAAATTCGTTGTATTTTCTTCACATATTTCATCAATTTTTGCATAAATATATCTTTTGTTATATAAGTTTGTAAGGTCGTCTGTGTAAAGTTTAAATTCTGTCCTTTGTTTTTGTTCAACTACTTTATTATGCAGTGTTTTTATTTCATCAGCTTTGCGTTTATATCTGTGCAACAAAATTAAATTCGCATTGAAGTAAAAGAAGAAATAATATAAAACCAAAGCAAAGATACAGCTTGTAATAGTCGAAAACAAATAAACTACACTAGTTTTATCATCAAGCATTTGCCATGTATCCCATGCAATAAAACCTAATAGCAATAAACAAATTCCCGACATTAACTCAGAATAAATTTTACTTGTAGATAAATTTTTTAGTTTATTTATTGGTAAAACTCTGACAATAAACATAGAAAATAAGCATAATAATAAAAAAGCTATAATTAAACAGATAAAAAACAAATTTGTAGTATAATAAATTTCTTTAATAGTTAGCCCTGTTATTATACTTGTTGTAGCTAAAACCAACATATGTAATGTACACATGTTTAATAGGTAGTTTGAAGACACAAACCAAGCCGCACGGTAGTTTTTCTTAAATATATAAGAAAGTTCTAAAAAAAACACAAGATAAAAGCTAACATATAATTCGTTAAACGCAAACCCCCAATAATAAATGGCACCAATCACAGTAGCATTTAAAACTGAAAAAATTATTATTAAATTTTTATTTATGTTATAATTGATTAATACATCTTTTGAGTGTGAGAAAAGCAAAAAGCTGTGCAGCCCCACTACCAGTAAGCCCAAAGCTATATAAAAATATGTCAAAATAACCTCCGAAAAAGCATGTTAACTCTACAAAAATTTTAAGTGAACAAGTATTATCCGAACCCGCCTCAAAGCATAGTATTCGCAATAAAACCAATTTAGGGCTGAAAAATAATCACTAAACATATAAATTAATTTTTACAACCATATTTTGATGTTTAAGTACCAAATAACCATAATTATTCTATTTTATATTCTACCATACTTTACAGCAAAAATCCATGTTTTTTCAAGTTTTTTTGAATTGCTTTCATGGAAAAATTTGCATTTAAAAGCAAAACCATTATTTTATATTTTATCCAACTTTCCTCTATTGTCGTTATTTTAAATTTATGATAAAATTATTAGTTAGTGATAATAATTTTATAATCAGGGGGAAATATGGAATACATAAAACAAACCGTAGAAATGAAGTATCAAAAACAACTTCAGGCTTTAGCTGCACACGATACTGGTGTCAAACCACTAAACTGGAAACTTTCTCCAAAAGCTGTTCGCACATTTATTTTAGGCAGTAACAAAGCGCTAAACCTCAATGGTGAAAACATTGTAATAAACAAAAAATATTTCGGCAATGACACTTTAATAGAACGCTGTATCGTCACACTTGCTACGAACCGTGGGCTTATGTTAGTAGGCGAACCTGGCACTGCTAAAACAATGCTATCCGAGCTTCTTTCTGCCGCAATTAGTGGAACTAGCACAAATACTGTGCAAGGCTCTGCTGGCACAACTGAGGATATGATTAAATATAGCTTTAACTACGCTCTTTTGCTAGAAAAAGGCCCTGTTAAAGAAACACTTGTACCAGCGCCTTTATACATAGGTATGAGCAAAGGTATAATCACACGTTTTGAAGAAATTACACGCACCCCTGCCGAAATACAAGATAGTTTAATAAGCGTGCTTTCAGATAAAGTTCTTAATATACCCGAACTTGAAAATGATAATATTCTTTTTGCGAGCGCTGGTTTTAATATAATTGCAACCGCCAACACAAGAGATAAAGGTGTTAATGAAATGAGTAGCGCTCTTAAACGACGTTTTAATTTTGAAACTGTTGCACCTGTAAACAACATTAAACTTGAGACTGAAATTATTCTTTCACAAGTGGCAGAGCTTGCTAGCGAAAACAGCATAGAGCTAGCCCCACAAGAGGATATTGCCGAGCTAATTGCTACCATATACCATGAACTGCGCACTGGTACTTCAACTAGTGGCGAAAAGGTAAATAAACCCTCAAATGTTATGAGCACAGCTGAAGCTGTTTCGGTTTATTACCAAACTATGATATCTGCTTATTACTATAACGATGGTACACTTAACCTTGACGAGTTAGTTGCAAATATATCAAATGCAACCGCTAAAGAAAACACAGACGACATCGTGTGCCTTAAAAACTATTTTAACACAATAGTAAAAAACAAAGCAGCAAAAGAGGACGGTATATGGAAACAACTGTTACAGCGCAAGAACTTAATAAAATAATGCCTTTTGATTATAACTCAAATACGCTATATTTCCCTATTCGCCACCACAGCCCTGTTTGCTCTGTGCAATTATTACGTGTTATCGAAATATATCAACCGGATTGCATTGCTGTTGAAGGTCCTGCAAATGCAAACCACATAATTGATTTTTTAGCAAGCGAACAAACGAGTTTTCCCGTGGCACTTTATTACACATATAAAGATAGTAAAAAACTTTTATATAATGAGCAAACAAGCACCCCAACAGAGGGTGAGAGTTATAGTTGCTACTATCCCCTGCTTGAATACTCGCCAGAACTTGTTGCCATAAGAAATGCTGTGCAAAATAATATAACTGTTAGTTTTATCGATTTACCTTTTGCGGGTCGATTACTAAACACCGAGAAACACCAAGGTGTTAGGCGAAGAATGGATAAAAACAATTACAGTGATGATTATTTAATCTCAGGCACTAAGATAGCCAAGGCAATTTGTGAGGCTACTGGTGCAAGCTCTTTTGATAGTTTTTGGGAATCTGAATTTGAAATAAACGGCTTAGAACTAACCCCCGAAAATTTTGCCAAGCAATTTAACACTTATACTTACCTTTTGCGCAAAGGCTCTAGCGAGGAAGAACTGCTTTCAGATAGTACTATAATACGTGAGCAATTTATGGCAGAGCAAATTGAAAACCTAACACAGCATCACAAAAAAATATTAGTAGTTACAGGTGGTTTTCACACCTTTGGATTAATGCACCCACCCAAAAGAGAAAAACTGCCATACAACAAAACAGCCCTCTCCGATGAGAGCATTTATTTAATGCCGTACTCCATGGAGGAAGCTGACGCATTAAACGGCTATGCCAGTGGTATGATTTCTCCAGGGTTTTACCAAACAGTTTGGGAAAGCATTAAAACAAATAGTGCTAAACCTTATGACGATGCCGTTTTATCCTTTATACTTAACACAGCCAAGGCATGTAAACAAAAAAAATCTCTTATTACCATGTCTGATGAAGCCGCTGCTTATAATATTGCAACAGGGCTAGCTCGTTTGCGCGGTAAAATGCAATGTGGAAAATACGAGTGTCATGATGGCGTTTTATCCTCGTTTATAAAAGGTGAACTAAACCCAGCAACTGAGCTACCACTTGATATTTTAAACAAACTTTTTAAAGGTGATGCAATTGGTGATATACCTAAAAATGCACCTACGCCTCCAATAGTGCAAGATTTTTTATCAAAAGCAAAGCGACATCGCTTAAGAATAGATAATAGTGCAAAAAAAGAAATAACACTTAGCGTTTTTTCAAAAACAGCACATAGAGATATTAGCAAGTTTTTTCACACTTTGAATTTTCTTGAATGTGGTTTTTGTAAACAATTGCGCGGTAGCAATTTAAAAAATGACAAAGACAAAAACATAATTAGAGAAATCTGGGAATATAGATTTACCCCCATGGTTATAGCAAGGTTAATTGAACACTCCGTGCATGGTTCAACTGTTTCAAACTCTGCTTATCATTTATTAGGCAAAAAAATTATAGCAGCAAATAGTGCTGCGGATTGTGCCTTGCTTTTAGTAGATTGTTTTTTAATGGGTGTTGGTGACACTTTTGAGCTTTTAAAGCAAAAAACCATGGATACTATTACAGCGGATGATGATTACTTTTCATGCGGTGAAGCACTTTACCATTTAGTGCATTTATACCGCTTGCGTGAATTTTATGGCGAAACAGATAACATTGATTATTTAAAGCTAATTGATGCTTGCTACAGCAAAACTTTAAACACACTAAGCTATATTAAAAACTCTGGCGAAGATACCGAACAAGAAGCCATTAAAATAATAAAATTGCTGTATGATACGAGTGCTAAAGATGAATTTGCACACCACAAACCAGCCTTGCAAGAAACATTTATAGATATCATCCAAAGCGAAAATATAAACCCCACTATTTTAGGTGCAATAGAGGGTATTTTATATGCCATGGGCGCTTTAGAGCCTACATCAATAACCTCGTATTTTAACAGCTACCTCACAGATGCGCTTACTGCTATGGAGGGTGCACGTTTTTTAGGTGGTGTTTTTTATACCGCTAGAGATATTATTTTTGTGGGTGATAAATTTTTGCAATGTATAAACAGGCTTATTTCTACACTTGACAGCGAAAGTTTTATTTCTATATTACCAGATTTAAAACTAACTTTTAGTTATTTTACCCCCTCTGAAATTAATCGAATATCAAAATCCGTTTCAAAAATGCTCACTTTAAACGAGAATATACTTGATAAAAAAGCTGTTTGCGAAGAAGCACTTTTATACGGAGCAAAACTTAATGAGTATCTTGAATTAAAACTTTTGGAGGAACTGTAATGGAAAACCAAACTAATATAAATCGTTGGCGGTTAATACTTGGTAAAAGTGCAGAAAAAAACTTGAGTTTTGATGAAGCTAATTATTATGAAATAGAAAACACACTAGATTATTTATATGGACGCGATAAGAATCAAACCGGAGATAGACACGGCGGGCACAGCGACACTAACCTAACAGCAGTTACATGGATAAACAAAGTGCGAAAGCTATTTCCCAAAGATACAATAGAAAAAATTGAACGCCATGCAATAGAAAAATTTGATTTAAAAGAGCTACTTTGTGATAAAGAAACACTAGAACGCATGGAACCTAGCCCACAGCTTTTAAAAAGCATATTGAGTTTTAAAGCAATGATGAGCCCTGAGGTTATAAAAGTTGCAAATGACATAGTAAAAAAAGTTGTTGACGATATCTCGAAACATTTAGAACAAGAGGTCAGGCGCTCTACTTTAGGTAAGATTAACCGTAACGAGCGCAGTAACATAAAAATGTATCGCAACTTTGATATAAAACGCACTATACGCTCAAATCTAAAAAATTATGATAAAGAACGCAACCGCCTTGTTATACAAAATGTTCGTTTTAACAGCAATTTAAAAAGGCACAACACATATAGAGTTGTTATTGTCGTGGACGAAAGTGGTTCTATGATGAACTCTGTTATATATAGTGCAATTATGGCTGGTATATTTGCAAAATTACCTATGATAGATATTAAGCTTGTTATTTTTGATACAAATGTAGTTGATTTAAGCGATAGCGTAGACGACCCTGTTGCAACGCTTATGAAAGTCCAGCTTGGTGGTGGCACTGATATAGGCAAAGCGCTAAATTATTCGGCCTCGCTTGTGGAAAATCCATCTAAAACTATTATGGTGCTCGTTTCAGATTTATTTGAAGGTGGCGACCCTCGCCAAATGTATACTGTAATAAAAGAACTAATAGATAGTGGCGTTAAATTTATTACGCTTACTGCTTTAGATGATGCTTGCGAGCCAATTTATGACAGAACAATTGCAAAAAATATAACACGCCTAGGTGCTTTTGTCGGTGCAATGACACCAAACAAACTTAGCGATTTTATAGGAAATATAATTAAATAAAAGGAGGTGCGTTAAAATTAAGCTTAAATTTTATGATGATGATTATTTAATAGCAGTGACAAACAAAGGCATAGTTAAACGTGCCTATAAAGATTTTGAAGGCATAACATTTGAAGTTGAAAATGGCATTGATGAAATTAAAATTAACTTTGATGATATAACTGTAACACTTAAAGAAAATTTGCCCGATAGCACTTGTACTTGCCCATCACGCAGTATTTGCAAGCATATAATCACTGCCGTTTTATACACTAACCAAGCTGGTGAAATATCAACGGAAAGCACACCTGCCCAAACAATTACAACAAATATTGATGAAGTGTTGAGCACAGACCAAGCACCACTATTTAAAGCAATAAGTGCAGTAGCTTTAAAACATCTTTATGCCGATATTGCGAATAATCGCCTACCTGTTATAACCGAGAGCAATTTTATAACGGTTGAGCTTGCCGATGGCAACAGAGTACGTATTTTAACACCAATCAAAAATACCGTTTGCAGTTGCAAAAGCAACGATATGTGTAAGCACAAAGCTCTTGCCATTTTATATTATATAGCGAGCAAAAATGCACTTGAAATAAAAACTGAGCAAAGTATTAAAAACGCAGATATAAATACAGATCAAATACAGCTTTTTGCAAGGCGAATTAAACAAGAAGTTTGCGATATAATGACAGTCGGCTTATCGAGAATATCAATCTCTATAACCGAGCACTGCGAAAAATTATCGCTTTCTTCACATAATTTAGGGCTTGCAAGGCACCAAAATTTATTTCGTGAGCTTTCTGCCATGTATACTAGCTATTTTGAGCGTGATGTGCATTTTAGCGAAAGTTTACTATTAAAAAAACTAAGTGATATTTACTCCCTAGCGCAAAAACTTGAAACCGAAAACGATTTAACTAAACTTACAACATACATGGGCACTTTTAGAGAAGAATATATAGATGCACCCACCATGAGTTTTTTTGCCATTGGAGATAGATATGTTGAAACCATGAGCGGCTATGCTGGTAACTGCTATTATTTTTTTGAGGAAAACAGCAAACAAGTTTATAGCTACTCTGAACTACGACCTACTTTTTATGACACAAATAGGCAAAACTCTTACACACCACCAAATTTAATGTGGAATTTTAATATTAGCATGAAAAACCTCGTTGCTCATCGTTTTACCTTAACTAACCCTAAAATTAGCGCTGACCGCCGGCTTTCCTCCTCCACACAAATAACAGGTTCTTTACAAGAGGAACTCGGCGATAATTTACCAATTAGCTCTGATTTAGTTTGCACAGATTACCGCAAATTAATAAGTATGGAAGAAAAATGCGAAAATGATAAAGTAGCATTTGTTATGACAAATGAAGTTGCTAGTTATGGTTTTGATACTATAAACAAAATTTTTAATATGGTTATAACTGATGAAAACAGCTATCCTATTTACATAGAGCTAAAGCAAACTAAGGCAAACGAACCAGTTATAAATATATTAAATGCCTTTTGTAAGCGAAGTGCTAAGGATACACTTTTTGTAGGCATAGTTTACCCAGATAATGGCAAGTTAAAAATGCTACCACTCGAATACTTTAAAGGTTTTATTCCTATAGATAAAAAGGAGTGTGATTAAAATTAAACATATAATTTTGGATGTTGAGTTTATAGTCATAGGCCTTTTTACAACAGGTTTTATGACTATAAATACAGCGCTTTTAGATGAAATTGATGAAACAAGTAAAATATGCACTGAATATAAACTTGATATCCTTGCAAATAACCTCAATGATATATCATCGCTTTTAAAACAAGAGCGCGACAGCGAGAACTCCCAAAAATTAACCGAAAAAACACTACTTTTAGTGAAATGTATAGATATTTTAAAAACAAAAATAAGCTATGACGAACTAGGTGGATATTAAAAACAATAAACTTAAAGAGGTAACTATGAGAGATAAACTAAGTGTAAACCAACAAAGCATAAATTTAGCTAAACTTGAGCAAGACCTTAGGAATTCTGGCATTGATAACACTAACCGCAACATTGATATAATACTAGAGGCTGCTGCATGCCCAGATTTTGAAGAAGCTTTAAAAATGTTAAATGCAGTTAAACCTAGCCCCAAAGCTTATACTTCATACTTGACATATAACTGTAAAGATTTTATTAAAATTGGTAGGTTCGATTTTTTCTATAAAATGTTTTTTCAACTTTTTGACATCAATAAATTTATGTATAGATTAAACGACTATGCAACTGATAAAGCTTTTGAACAACTAGATGAACAAGATGCTATATTATTAGCTCGTGAGGCTTTGTATGAATACCACACATTAAATACGTACTCCTATGATTTTTTCAAACAACTTTCGCCAGAAAGTGTGTTGGAACTTTGTCAAAATTTCAACTTTTTAAAACAGCCTAACGATATTGCACTTGCTGCTTTATACTTACATTATGGCGAAATGCAAAATGTGCAAGACCTAGCCGTACAAGAAACAAAGATTAATCCTCTATTTAAAAAATTAGGTAATATTTTTGGCGGTAGCTCTGCAAATTCGCAAAATTTTGATTTAACAAAGCAATTAGAACAACATATCTACTACATTTCTCCACTCCTTGGTGATTTAATCAATAATTTTGATTGCTTTAACAGCGTACCTAGCAAAGAACTTTTAAAGGAAGCTCAAGTGCTAAAAAGCAACTTTGTCAATTACACTTATCTTGCTTGCAGTGCATTTAACAAGAGTGAGTTTTTGCAAAAATTTTCTGCAACTATTTTTATTTGCCAAGATATACTAAGCAAAAGAAATACATCTATTTGCAGTGAAAAAAATTTTGTTGCACTAGGTGTTAATGTCGAAGATTTTATTGCATTTGTAAATAAATTTAACGCTAACAAAACAGCTATAATTGCGCAGCTTCACCCAAACATGTCAGCAAAATTTAAAGATACCGATGGTTTAGATAAAAATTATTTTATCGAGCATACATTAAGCTTTATTAAAGCAGGCGGTTTATCTAATTTTCTACATGAAAAAGAAGATATGAAAAACTTAACTTTCCATATAGAAACAAAGGGGCGAATTGAACCGAAATTAGATATATACGAAAATTTGTTTGAAAAAGATGAACTTTATAAACGAATGAAATTTTTACAAGCACTTTGCAGTTATTATGACTTTAGCGCTGAAACTATAAATCAAATGAAAGAATATAATTTAAACGACGAAAACCTATATAATATTTTTGATACTTTATGCAACGGCGATATCGTCAATGAATTTAACCGCGCAGAGCTTGAAAACCGCACATACAAAAAAACTGAAGCGATATTAAATACATACCGTGGCAAAAACTCAGTTATTGATAAACTTTCTGCCAATTATAAAAATTTCAGCATAGAAACTCGTTTTGTTATAACACTTTTACTTGGTGATAACATTGAAACATATAAAGACGCTTTCCTAAAAATTACAGATACTTCAAAAACTATACAAACTGCTATTGCTAAAACTTATAAACAACATCCTGAAATGGCTGAACCTGAACTAGAACGCCTAAAGAACAAAAAAGCACCAGAACGCAAGGCAGCATTTAATATTTTAAAAAATGCATATGGCAGCAAATACAATGAGCAAATAAATATTGCAATGCAAGCTGAAACAAACGCAAAACTAAAACTAGAAATGGAAGATCACTTAAACATTATTGAGGATATTGATGATACTAGCAACATTAATTTTAGCAAAGTAGTTGAAACTTTAAATAAAAACCGCCGTAAAGTTGAATTTTTGTTTAGCACTGAAATGCCAATAGTCCATGATGTAGATGGCAACGTTGCAAGTGACGAATTTTTAACCGCTTGCCTTGTTGCATACGCAAACGAACCTATTGCTGGTGTTTCGTATCTTGGCGCTATACTTGCACAGAAACTTAATGTTACCGAGTTTGAAGCATATGCACAACAAGCTTTTTATAATTTTATGGAAGACGGCGCCGAAGCCAAAAAGAAATGGGTCATTTATTTTAGCTCAATACATGGTGGTTTTGAAATGGTTAATATTTTAAAATCCAACATTGCAAAATGGGCTGAAAATTCTCGTGGTGCAATTGCTGGCGAGGCAACAAAAGCACTAGCTTTAAACCCAGCGCCTATTGCACTTTTAACTGTTGATGGGATGAGCCGTAAATATAAGTTTAAGCAAGTAAAAAATGCAGCTATTGACGCAATGGTGTTTGCCGCACAACAACTAAAAATTACCACAGATGAGCTTTCTGATAGAATAGTTCCCGATTTAGGTTTTGATGAAAGCTTAAAGCTAAACTTTGATTACGGCAACCGCAATTTTGATGTTTATTTAA
The DNA here is from genome assembly GCA_964370685.1 of uncultured Faecalibacterium sp. Lineage (GTDB taxonomy): Bacteria > Bacillota > Clostridia > Oscillospirales > Ruminococcaceae > Faecalibacterium. The sequence goes on from CAYJKG010000008.1 coordinate 74,318, forward strand.
ATACTGCGCTAGAACTAGAGGTTTTTGACCAAAAAGGCAAAAAAATTAAAACTTTACCTGCCGTTGGCAAAACTGATGAAACCGAAATAGCAACTGCTGCTTTAAAACAATTTAAAGAACTAAAAAAACAATTAAAAGCAACCGCTACTACACAGCGTGATCGCCTTGAAATGGCACTTTCTGATGGTAGAAAATGGACAAAAGAAGCTTACGAAAAACTATTTGTTAAAAACCCAATCATGCACCAATTTGCAATAGGTTTAGTTTGGGGTATTTATGAAAACAACACTGTAACTGAAACCTTTAGATACATGGAAGATGGCAGTTTTAACAGCGCTGAAGAAGACGAAATAGAACTAGGCGATAACGCTATAATAGGTATAGTGCACCCACTAGAGCTTGATGAAACTTTGCTTAATACATGGCGCGAACAACTTTCAGATTATGAAGTTATTCAACCACTTTTACAGCTAGAACGAACCATTTACACTGTGCCAAATGAAATTAAAGACACTAAGGAATCCACCGAAATGGCTGGCAAAATTTTAAGCCCTGCTACTTTAAGCAACAAAATGCTTTCGCAAGGCTGGCAACGAGGCGAAATTATGGACGCTGGTTTTTACGAAAATTATACCAAGGAAAATCAAGCCCTCGGACTTTGTGCACAGTTGCATTTTTCAGGCAATTGTGTTGGTTACTACGAAGAAGGCCCTGTTACACTTAAACAACTAATGTTTTATAAATCAGAGCACCACAGCCTAGGTGATTGGGGCCGAAAAGATAATCATTTTATAAAACTAAGTGAAGTTGATCCTAAATTTTATAGCGAAATTTTAAATCAAATAGCAAAAGCAACTTCCACCAGCACAGAAACCGAAATTAACTGGAGATAACAAAAAATAATCAAATTACAGCAATATTTATATTTTAATTTTATATGCTGTAATAGTAGCTTTGATGTTTATGCTAATAGATTTATAACCCGACAATGATTATTTACTAACAATAGGAGAATTACAATGAATATTTTAGCTGTACTTGGTAGCCCAAAACTTCACGGCAACGCTGGCATGTTGCTTGATGAATATTTAAAAGGCGTCTTAGATAATAATTTAAATTGTAATGTAGAAAAAATATATATTCACAGCGAAAATATAAAGTTTTGTACTGGCTGTTGTTCTTGTAAAACAGGTAAAATAACAAATTGTATTTTAAATGATAACATGCGTGATATGTACCCTAAGATTGAAAAATCTGATGTTGTTATTTTTGCAACCCCCATATATTTTTATGGACCTACTGCCCAAATAAAAGTTTTTTTGGATAGACTATATGCAGTTAAAGAAGACACTTGGAAACACAAAAAATATGTTTCTATAATAACATATGGTGATAAAAACGAACATGTTTCAGGTGCAATTAACTGGAAAAACATTTTAAAACATTTAATAAGCGATTACGAAGGCGAGCTTGTACAAAGCTATGAGCTTAGTACAGGTAGTGTAAAAACACACAAGCCATATTTATTACCAGAAATTTCCAAGGCAATATACACTTTAGGACAAGAGCTAAAAAATTACGTTTAAAATATTTATTAGCAAAATTTGATAAACTTATATAAAAACAAACGTTTTACTCTTGTAGCATTATAGTTTTTGCTGTATAATTAATTTAGAATACAAACTACAACTAAATGCACGGAGGAAATTATGAACATTACTTCTGCCCTTATGCTATTTTTCGTTTTAGCTTTAGTTTATATGCTTATTATAGAAATTTTTACTATACTTTTTAGATTAACTGGTTTAACATATGACAAAGCTCATTTTCAGGTTATATCAATGCTTACAAACAGCGGTTTTACTACCCAAGATAGCGAGGCGATAACCTCCTCGAGAGTAAGGCGAAAAATTGCGAAACTTACCATTATTTTTGGCTATTTATTTACAGTTATAATTATGTCTAGTGTAGTAAACGTTTTTATGTCGCTCAGCAACTCCGAGGTTCAAGATATGTGGAGCTCTGCTTTAGTTATAGCTTGCTCAATAGGTTTAATTTTAATGATGAATAGATCTAAGCTTGTTAAACAACTAATTGATAGAAGCATTGCAAAAATAGGCAAAAAAATGATGTTTGGCAAAAACTCAAACCCAATTGTTTTGCTTGATATCTTTGGCGATAACGTTATGGCCGAAATTAGTTTAGAAAAAATACCACATGGCTTTGATAATGTTATGCTAAAAGATTCAGGCCTTAAAGAAAAACACAAGGTACAAATAATACTTATAAAACGCAACACGGAAACCAAAAGTATTCTAAAAGGCGAAGATATGTTACAAAAAAATGATATCATAGTTGTTTTTGGAGATCACAAACGTATTAAATCGCTTTTTAGTATAGTTAGGTAAAATTTAAACATTTATTTTTTTAAACAACATAAAATATAAGCTGTGCAAAGTTAAATTTAAAACTTTGCACAGCTTATTTGTATTTGTCAGTAATTATTTTTTCTCCTTTTTCTTTAACTCTCTCACTATTTTATTCAGCTTACACTGATTGATTTGTAAGTTCTCTTTCTGAATAAAGGTTTTCGTTACCGCTAAAAATGCGAATAGGTTTTTTGCCTCTAATTTGCATATTGTAATCATGCATTCTCCAAATAGAGAATATGCAAGGTATACCAAATGTAATAAAAATAGCAATAGCAATAGTAGCAATCAACCATTGTGCAGAACTCATAAATACCCTCACTTTCTAAATGTTGAATTTACATGTATTTAAAATTTTTTAACTACATGTTATTACAAGCACATTATAACACACACCCATTACAAAATCAATACATTTTAAATAAAAAAACATGGTTTTTGTGAAATATTTTACAGCATTTTAACCAAGTAAAGTGTTAATGCTGTAATGTCGCAAAATTATGCATTTATATCAAAATTAAAAATATATTTGAAAATATTATCGCAAATCGCCGAAATGTTTGATATATAAAACTTTTTGTTTTGTAACTATTGATTTTTCTGAAAAATACTGTATACTATCATCTGGTAAGCTTGTTTAGTAACAACAACCTTTGTGTTTACCAAAACTAAACAAGACTAATACAATAGTAATATTGATTATAGTTAATTTTCAACCGCAACTCACCTAACAGCGCTGTTTTTTGCGCTGTACAATCAGAAAGCTTGTGCAATAATGGATATAGGCCATAAAATTAAAGAACTGCGAGTACAAAAAGGTTTAACTCTTGAAGAACTTGCCAGCCGTAGCGAGCTAACAAAAGGCTTTTTATCACAGGTGGAGCGCAACTTAACCTCACCTTCCATCGCAACTTTAGGTGATATATTAGAGGCTTTAGGTACAACTTTAGGAGCTTTTTTCAAAGCCGATAAAGAAGAACAGCTTGTTTTTCGTCAAAAGGATTTTTTTGTTGATGAAAAAGAGGGTTACACCATAAACTGGATAGTACCAAATACACAAAAAAATGAAATGGAACCAATATTAATAGAGCTGCCATGTGGCGGAAAATCCTTTGAGATGGAACCGCATGGCGGCGAGGAATTTGGCTATGTGCTTGAGGGATGTATAGTTCTTGTATCTGGTGAGCAAGAATATATAGTGCACAAAGGTGAAACTTTTTACCTTTATGGCAAGCGAGACCACTTTTTAAGAAACGATAAAAAAACCACTGCAAAAGTTCTTTGGGTATCAACACCACCACTTTTTTAGATTTTTCTTTTTTAGGAGTATGTAGATGAAAAAACTTATACAGTTTAAAAACATTGTCAAAAAATTTGATAACAAACTTGTTTTAAAAGGTATACACCTTGATATATATGAAAACGAGTTTGTTACATTACTCGGCCCTAGTGGTTGCGGTAAAACCACACTGTTGCGCATTTTAGGCGGATTTTTAACACCTGATGAAGGTTCTGTGTTTTTTGATGGCGCTGACATAGCAAAACTACCGCCATATAAGCGTGAGGTAAACACTGTATTCCAAAAATATGCGCTTTTTCCACATATGAATGTTTATAATAACATTGCTTTTGGCCTTAAAATAAAAAAAGAGCCAAAAGATATTGTTGAGCAAAAAGTACGACGTATGCTTAAACTTGTTAACCTTGAAGAATATGCAGAGCGCAGTATAAACCAAATGAGCGGCGGCCAGCAACAACGTGTTGCAATTGCGCGTGCACTTGTTAACGAACCTAGCGTTTTGCTACTTGACGAACCTCTTGGTGCTTTAGATTTAAAACTGCGCAAAGAAATGCAACAAGAACTTAAAAAAATTCAAAAAGAAGTTGGTATTACCTTTATATTTGTTACACATGATCAAGAAGAAGCTCTAACCATGAGTGACAAAATTGTTGTTATGAAAGATGGCGAGATACAACAAATTGGCTCCCCTACTGATATATATAACGAACCTGTAAATGAATTTGTTGCCAACTTTATTGGCGAAAGTAATATAATTGACGGCATTATGAAAGCCGATTATAAAGTAATTTTTGAGGATAAAACTTTTGATTGTGTTGATTTTGGCTTTAATGAAAACGAAAAAGTTGATGTAGTTATTCGCCCTGAGGATTTAGACATAGTTACACCTAAAGAAGGCAAATTAAAAGGCGTTGTAAAATCTGTTTTGTTTAAAGGTGTACACTACGAAACAATGGTTGAAACACGAGTAGGTACATCTATAACTGTTAACATGACTGTTTCTGATGATAAACCTGTATTTAACAAAGACGCGAATGAAAAAATGTCTGCTAATGATTTTTACCTTGATATGAACGACGTTGAAAACTTAACAGATGCAACTATAATTTCGCTAGCTGATGCTCAGGCATGGAACGCTGACGATGAAGAATGGGTTTCCATTAAAGAAGTTTCCTATAATATAGAAAAGAAAAACGGCAAATACCCTGTTACGTTTTCAACCGCTAGTGGCACTAGCGTAACTGTTGACATGATAGTTACTGCTGAAAACCGCATTGTTAGCAACGAATACCAAGAAGAAATTTTCGCTATGAACTTCTTTAAAAAATCTGATGAAATAATAGAATCCATAGCGCTAACCACTGATTTAAAAACTTGGGCAAATGCCGCTGCATTTTTGCTTGAAGACGAAACTGGTGTTGAAATAACAACTGTTAATTATGATTTTGACCCAGCTAACATCACCCCTGGCGTGTACCCCATCACCTTTGCAACCGAGGGTTATGAATACAAAATAGATACTACCGACTATCACGAAATTGGCAAAGAAGTTGGCCTTGCGTTCTCTCCTGAAGATTTACATATAATGAAAAAAGAACCATAAGGAGGGCATTATGAAGCAATTTAGACGTTTAACCATGCCTTATATCCTTTGGATAACTGTAATGATAGTTGCGCCTATGCTACTAATTTTAGCATATGCCTTTACTACCGAGGGCAACTCAGTTGCAACTATACAGTTCACGCTCCAAAACTTTACACAGTTCTTTACCGATGCTGTTTTTATGTCGGTTTTGTGGCGCTCGCTTTATATAGCGGTTATAACTACCGTAATATGTATAATTCTCGGCTACCCTATCGCTTATGTGATTGCACAAGGCGAAGAAAAAAGCAAAATTTTTTGGATATTACTTATTACAATGCCAACCTGGATAAACATGCTAGTGCGCACATATGCGTGGATGGGCATGCTACAAGACAATGGCGTAATTAACAGCTTTTTAGGCCTTTTTGGCATAGCTCCACTAGAGCTTATACACACAACTTTCGCTGTTTCAATTGGCATGGTTTATAACTTTTTACCATTTATGATTTTGCAAATATATTCAGCCTTAACAAAACTAGACGCCTCCTTGCTTGAGGCCTCTAGTGACCTTGGCGCAAATCGTGTACAATCCTTTTTGCGTGTAACATTACCGCTTTCTTTACCGGGTGTTATAAGCGGTATAACCTTAGTATTCTTGCCAGCTGTTTCTAGCTTTTTCATACCAAAATTGCTTGGTGGTGGCCAGTTTGTACTTATCGGCAATGTTATCGAAACACAATTTCTCACCGCTGGCGACTGGAACTCAGGCAGTGCAATATCCTTAGTAATGGCTGTTATAATAATGCTTTCAATGTGGCTAACTAAAAAAGTTGACAAAAACCTTGATGAAGAAAAAGGAGGTTTTAGCAAATGACACCTAAGAAAAAACGCCCACTAGGCAAAATATTACTCGCTTCAACTATCGTTTTCTTTTATGCTCCTATTATTTACATCATTTTATTTTCATTTAATGAATCAAAATCACTAACTAACTTCACTGGTTTTTCATTACAATGGTACGAGCAAATGTTTAATGATTCCACCATGATGGAATCCGTAGTAACAACTATACTTATAGCTTTATTAGCCACTGCTTTTTCTACTGTGATTGGCACTATAACAGCCATAGGGCTTTCAAAATCTCGCCCTATAATACGAAACACAGTTGAACAAATAAACAATTTGCCCATTATGAACCCTGAAATTGTTACAGGTATAGGGCTTTTAATGTTTTTTAGTGCTCTTAGCGTAACAAAAGGTTTTATAACCTTGTTGCTAGCTCATATTATGTTTTGCACGCCTTACGTTATATTGAGCGTTATGCCAAAATTACGCACGCTCGACCCCAACCTTGCAGATGCTGCTATGGATTTAGGCGCAACACCTATGCAAGCACTTTGGCAAGTTATAATACCACAAATAACCTCAGGCATAATTTCTGGTGCGCTAATTGCTTTTACAATGTCTTTTGATGATTTCATTATATCATACTTTGTAACAGGCAACGGTGTAAACAATATTTCCATACTAGTTTACACTATGAGCAAGCGTGTCAACCCCTCTATCAATGCGTTAAGCACTTTAGTTATTGTTTTAATAACAGCAGTGCTTCTCATATTAAATTTAGTACCAATTATCAAAGAAAAGAAAGGTAAACAAAAACAATGAAAAAAATTATTTCTCGTCGTTCTTTCCTAAAAGCAGCTGGTGTTGCTACCCTTACTAGCGCATTTGCTGCTTGCGGTGGCTCTGCCACAAACGATGCTGTTGCAAAATATGGCTCTGACACCCTAAAATTATACAACTGGGGTGAATACATGGGCGAAGATTTAATCAGCAACTTTGAAGAAGAATTTGGCGTTAAAGTTATAGTTGAATACTTCGACTCAAACGAAATGATGTATACAAAAGTTCAAGCAGGCGATGCATATGACGTGCTTGTGCCATCTGATTACATGATAGAGCGTTTAATTGCTGAAAACCAATTACAAACACTAGATTTAAGCTTAATACCAAACATGGAAAACCTAGCTGATGGTGTTAAAAACCTAGATTATGACCCTGAGCATAGCTACTCTGTGCCTTATTTCTGGGGCAATGTAGGTATTGTTTACAACCACAACAATGTTGATGCTGCAACAGTTGAAGATTTAGGCTTTGGCATTTTCCACGACACTACATATGCTGGCAACATCTATATGTATGATTCCGAGCGTGATGCTTTCATGATGGCTTTAAAAGACTTAGGTTATTCAATGAACACTGAAAGTGAAGCTGAAATTAACGAGGCATATGAATGGCTATTAACTGTTAACAACACCATGGATCCAGCTTATGTTACTGATGAAGTTATAGACGGCATGATACAAGGCAACAAAGACCTTGCTGTTGTTTACAGTGGCGATGCAGCTTATATTTTGAGCGAAAACGAAGAAATGAGCTTTCACTTACCTGCAGTTGGCACTAACCTTTGGAGCGATGCAATGGTTATACCAGCAAACGCTGAAAACCCACTACTAGCACATGAGTTTATAAACTATGTTTTAAGCTATGACGCTTCCTACGGCAACAGCGATTACGTTGGCTATGCATCTTCTAACGGTGAAGTATTAAATGATCTTGGCACTGGCGATGGTTACTATGCAGATAACGAGGCATACTTACCACGCACAGATAATACAAACGATGAAATCTTCAAAGACAACCAAGTTATAAAAGAAATCTTATCTGATTTATGGCTAAAAGTTAAAGCTACACAAGCATAATTAAAAACCGCTGAGTTTCTCTTTTTTTTGAAAAACTCAGCGGTTTTTAAAATTTTTACATAAATATCACTCAAAATCAAAATTCTGCAAACTAAATGAACGATTTTAAAAAGGCACACTCCTTTTTTGCATATAATAGATTTTGTTCTTCTCTAATAACATAAATCTTTTTAATTTTATCAAAAATGTATTCGTAGTCTATTATCAAATTAAATAAATTTATAGATACTAGTTCTTTATTTGAGTTTATATTTACTCTTTCATTAGGCGCTTACGGTAAAACACCAAGCGTATTTGTTAATTTTCGCATCGTTTCAATAACTTCTAAATCATCTATTGGATTATCTTTTAAAATATGATAAGCCATTACTCCTATCATACCTGATAATATGTATTCTAAAATATAATCAATGTTTTCAACATTACTGTGATTTTTAAATAATATAGCTATAGATGGTTTTAGTGTAGTTTTTAGCTTATGAATAAAAGCAGGATCTCCATTTTCAGATAATAAAACCTTTAAATATTTTTTCTTTTTTTTAAAATATTCCAAGTGTTCAAATTCGTTTATGCCTATAAGCTGATTACCGATTAGGACTTCCGGAATGTCGTTAGTATTTGGTAAAAGATTATTTTCAATTTGTTCTAAAACATCAAATACATCTTTAAAATACTCATAAAAAGTACTTCTATTATAGCCTGCCTTTAAACATATAGCTTTAACTGTTATTTTTTCAATTCTTGTGTTCTCATAAATGCTCCAAAAAGCATCAAAAAAGTTTTGCTTTGTTTTATTATCGGTCATACGTTCTCCTTTTCCAACACAAATAATTAACTTGTTGGTTGAACTTATATATTAATAGTGATAAAATTAATTATACAACACGTTGTTGGATTTTACAACAGCAAAAGGAGAAACTTTATGATAACTATAATTTGCTCAGGTTCAAGAGGAGATTATCAGCCTTATATAGCGCTTGCAAAAAAATTAAAAGAAAAAGGAAAAGATGTTAGAATAACTACTGGAAAGGCACACGAAGAATTTGTGAGAAATCATGGTATCGATGTGTATCCAATTTCTATTGATTTATCAAATGCCAAAATAGATCCGAAACTTTTGGAGGACGCAGGCTCGTCTGATACCCCTTTAAAAATGCTTTTTACTTTTAATAAGATGAAAAAAATTGGATATCAAATGCTTGTAGAATCTTATGAAGCCTGCCTTGGGAGTGAGCTTGTAATATATCATCCAGGTTGTGGTGTTGCATATTTTGCAGCGAGCGAGATGAATATTCCGTGCGTTTTGCTATCCCCTTTTCCAATACATAAAAATGATGATTATTTATCAGTTATAATGTATGGTAAATCAAAAAATAATAAAAGCAACAGAAAACTAAGCTATAAACTGCTATATTCTATGCTTTGGATGATTTCAAAAAATTCTATAAAAAGATTATGGAAAGAAAAATATAATCGCTTACCTAAAAATTTTGGGTGCACATTTGATTATCATACCACAAAGCGTAATCCATCAATTATTTCGTGCAGTGAACATATTTTTTATAAACCTAAAAATTTTAGTGAGAATATACATCAGTGTGGATACCTTTTTTTAGATGAAAACGATAGTTATATACCTGAAAAATATGTGGAAGACTTTTTGAATAATGGCGAGAAGCCTGTGTATATAGGCTTTGGTAGTATGCTTAAAAATGAAGAAAAAGAAAAATACGCAAAAATTTGTGTAAATGCATTAATAAAAGCAAATAAGCGTGGTATTCTTTATGGATTTGGAGATATAGAAAGTGTACCAAGCACTATTATAACGGTTAATACAACGCCACATTCTTGGCTTTTTAATAAAATGTCTGTTATTTGCCACCACGGTGGTGCCGGCACTTCTGCAGAAGGCTTTAAAGCTGGCGTTCCAAGTATAATCGTCCCATTTTCAAACGACCAATTTGCATGGGCTCATCGTAGTTTTGATTTAGGAATTGGAGTAAAGCCGATTTATAAAAAAGATTTAAATGAAGATAATTTAGCACGTGCTATTAATTCAGCTTTTGATAATAAAATAATTACCAACGCAAAAAACATAGGAGGAAAAATAAGCACAGAGAATGGTCTTGAAAATGCTATTAAAGTAGTATTGCAAAGTTTGGAGGAGTAAAATGGAATTTATAACTAACGCTCAAAAAAATGCTATAAATAAAATATCTAAAATAAAATCAAATGAGTTCTCAAAGGCAAAAGGCGTATTTCCAAAAAGAAAATTTAAAGCAAAAGATATTAAAAAAATGATTGAAAATAGAGATAAAGTTGGCCCTACTTTAAAATCTGTATTTAAAGCCGCAAGTGTAATAAAACAGCATCAGATTACAGCTAATTACTCTAATAAAATTACAAAAGAAGAATTTAGTAAACTCAACAGTTACATAATAAATGAATTAGGAATGGACAGCTGGGGTGTCTGCACTTTTAGTGAGAAAGAAATCTTTAAGGGCGACAGTATCCCCTATAAAAATGTTATCGTAATGTCAAGACATATGGACAAAGAAGAGTTTATCCCAGAAAATTTACCAAATATAGATTGTATGATTGAAGTTATGAAAGTTTATGGCAATACAGGAATTGCTTGCCTTAAGGTTACAGATTTTCTTAGGAATATGAATTTTGGAGCAGTTCCAAATCATAGTCTAGGTGGAAATGTTGATTATACAAAAGCTGGGTTTAAAGCAAATTTAGGCTATATAGGAAAACATGGAATGCTAATAACTCCGCATAGTGGTTCTTGTAATAGATTAAGTATAGTTTACACAAGTATTGAAAATTTAGATAATTTTTTAGAAAACAATGAAGATTTTTCCTTTGGAAAAGGTTTTTGCAATAAGTGCAATAAGTGTGTAAAATCTTGTCCGTATGATGCTATTTATAGTGAAAGTAAAATTGATGAAAATGGTCATGTGGAGTGTATATCAAATTCTAAATGTGGCAGTGGATTTTCAAATTATGGCTGTGGAATTTGTATAGCTGTTTGCCCTTTTACAAAAATAGAGTATGATAAAATAAAAAATAACTTCAATAAACCATCTCAAAATTAATATCGTACTTATTAAATAATTAAAGAATACTAAGACGTGCAAGACACAATTCGAACTTAAGTTCGAATTGTGTCTTGCATCTATATTGGTCAGTCACGCCAAAAAATCCAGTGTTTAAGTCGTTTTTTGATGAGTTAAGCACTTTTTTATATTTCTTATGTATAAATAAAAGAAATTTATTAAATATTATTTAATTCTCCCAGATATTAAAAGCTAGCTATTGACAGCACGCTTTTAATATGCTATTATATTTATCACAGGAGGTAAATGTAATGAACCAAGAGATATTTTTTTTATTTAAAGCAATAAAAGATTCGGTAGAAAACAAGGCGAATATTGATTTAAAGCCTTACGGATTAACAATAGGACAATGTGGAGTTTTAGGATATCTATCAACAATGGAAAATCAAACTGCATCACTAAAAAATTTAGAAAAGGCATTTGAGGTATCTCAAGCCACGATGCAAGGAACTATTGCACGACTTGAGAAAAAGAATTTTATTGAGCTTAGTGTGTCCCCTGGTGATAAGCGTATTAAAAATGCCAGATTAACTGAAACTGGAGAAAAGGTTTGGATAGATGCTGATAAAGCTCGACTGAAAAATGAAATGCGTTTGTTTGAAAATTTTAGCGAAGACGATGTACTCAAGCTAAAAGAGCTTCTTACAAAATTATACAAAAATATATAGAGCCGAAAGGCTCATATATTTTAAGAACATTAACAGCTAGCTTTTAAATGTTAGCTATTGTTTTGAAACAGAAAGAGAGAAACTCATGAAAAATATAATCTCGTGTCTTAGAAAAAAAGAAAAATGGTTTTTAGCGATAACTTTTATAGCACTTATCGTACAAGTTTGGCTGGATTTACTACTGCCTGACTATATGGCAGAAATCACACAGCTTGTACAAACCGAAGGTAGTGCAATGTCTGATATTCTTATATCAGGTGGGTTTATGCTTTTGTGTGCATTAGGTAGCCTTGCAGGAACACTGCTAACATCTTTTTTTGTGGCACAAATTGCAGCAGGTGTGTCTATGCGACTTCGTGAAAAGGTGTATAAAAAAACTTTGTCTTTCTCAATGAATG
>CAYJKG010000009.1:0-86516 GCA_964370685.1 uncultured Faecalibacterium sp.
GGTTGCTCTGTAAAAAAACGGCATAGTTTCTCATACAATTCAGCTGAGCTGTGCTCTCTTTGTGAGAGATACCACACAGCTCGGCTTTGCGCTTTTTTTGCATCGCTTGATTTTTCTTCCTCGGTGAGGTATTTTTTTTGCCACGCCAAAGATTAATCCTCCACCATTATATCAAGTTCGCTTTCGCCTGCACGTGCTGGCGCTTTTACTGCTGGTGCAGCTGCTGTTTTAACAGCGCTAACACCGCCTTTTGGCGCTTTTTTCATAGGGTTTAGTTTATCTGCATTTGCACGTATTTGGCCTTCTATGTCCATTGCAATTTCTGGGTTTTCACGCAAAAAGTTCTTTGCGTTTTCTCTGCCTTGTCCAAGGCGCACATCGCCATAGCTAAACCATGCACCACCCTTGTGCACTATATCAAGTTTAACGCCAAGGTCTACAAGTTCGCCCATTTTGGAGATACCCTCGCCAAACATGATGTCAAACTCTGCCTCTTTAAAAGGAGGTGCAACTTTATTTTTAACAACTTTTGCACGTGTGCGGTTGCCCATTATTGAGCCTGAGGAATCTTTCAAAGCCTCTATACGGCGCACATCTATACGCACTGAGGAATAATATTTTAAAGCACGGCCACCTGTTGTAACCTCTGGGCTACCATAAGTGATACCAACTTTTTCACGCAATTGGTTGATAAATATACAAACTGTATTTGTTTTGCCAATTACGCCTGTTAGTTTACGCAAAGCTTGGCTCATTAAACGAGCTTGTAGGCCAACGTGGCTATCGCCCATTTCGCCCTCAATTTCAGCACGAGGAACCATAGCAGCAACCGAGTCAATGATAATTGCATCAATTGCGCCTGAGCGCACCAAAGCTTCACAAATTTCTAATGCTTGCTCGCCTGTATCTGGTTGGCTAACAAGCAGTGAGTTTATATCAACACCTAAAGCGGCAGCATACTGTGGGTCAAGGGCATGTTCTACGTCTATAAAAGCAACTTCGCCACCTTTTGCTTGTGCCTGTGCTAATATATGCAAAGCTAATGTAGTTTTACCACTGGATTCTGGGCCGTATACCTCAACTATACGTCCACGAGGAACGCCACCTAAGCCCAAAGCCATATCTAAGCCTATACTGCCTGTGGAAACAGAATCTAGGTTCATGTTTATGTTATCACCTAGTTTCATAACAGCGCCTTTACCAAATTGCTTTTCAATTTGAGCAAGTGCTGTTGCTAGTGCGTCTTTACGTTCGTTTGGTGCAACTTGTGTTGGTATTACCAGTGGTGTAGAATTTTTAGCCATAATTTGTAATCTCCTATATCTTGGTGTTTTACTAGAAATTTACTCTCTACACAAATAACACATTTGGTAGGATCCCAGAGAAATAACCGCAAAACAAAATCATAAGCACATTATACAACATCAAAACGCAAATTACAACCTTTTGTTGTAAAAATTCAAAATTTATTTATATGTTTTTTATCATAAGCAAACAAATTTAATCTTCATCAAGTTCTTTTGCTGTTCCCTCTATTATATTATCTGCGTTGCCACCACCTATAAAACCATCACCATCTATATCAATATTATAGGCTTTTTCAATCTTATCTTTTTGTTCAGGATTTTGCTCAGAAAAACGTTTAAACGCACGTTTTGTATAAACAACACTCATTGCATTTAATGCACCCTCAATTATTAAAAATATGCCTATAACACGCACTAGCAGTTCCATAGTTTCAAATGCAAAGAAAATTAACACACCAGCAAACACTAATGATAGTACTGCAAAGCCAAGCATAACTGCCCAGCTTTTATCTTTATATCTGCGCAATTGCAAGGCATTTTGCAAACGAAAAATACTATCAAAACCTATAAATATACCAAAAAGTATAGGCAAGGCACTAACTACAACCTCGCTAAAAAAGAACACAAAAGCTCCTAGACCTAGCATTATTATGCCGAATAAAAGTTGCAATTGTGAAAAAATAGGTGTTTTATCTGTTGTAAAATAGCTAAACAGACGTGTTACACCTACTGCTGCTAAAATAAATGCTAAGGTATAACATAGCCCTGTTAAAGTTTGCCCTGGCGCTACTAATAAAAACACACCAAAAAGCAAAAACAATGCTGATGTTGTAATCATGCTACCTGTAAGTTTTTTCATTTTAATTCACCTTTCTTTTCTTTGCCTTCTTCTGTTTTAACTGGTAAAGAAGCTGGCATTGTTATGCTGCCTGTATAGGTGCAGCCAATTTCGTTCACTACAAAAATGGTATAACGCACATTTGCAACTAATAATTCTTGCGGAAATATAATACTGCCGTTTTCGCTTATAGCTAATTTATTAAATGTTTTATCTGCTGTTGTTGCGTATACTACACCATCTGGTGCAACACATGCCGCCCAGCCTGCAAAATTACGTTCAAACTCGACACGTGCGCCACGCAAGGAAAGGAAAAATTCATTTATGTCCCCACCTTTTTCAACCTTGCACAAATAACGCACAGGTCGACATTTCGGAACGCCTTGGTCATGTTTGTGTAATGCTATTGCACGGTTTGTAAAACGTTTTTCAAAGATATCCAAAGGCATCTTTTGTAAGAAACCTTCATAAGTTTCTGCCCTTACATCACCTAAAATTGCAAAATCTACACCGCTTTCTTCCTCTCGCTCAAAGCCACTTAAAACAAACCATTGTTTTTGCTCGTTTTCTTGATTTTCATTTTTTATTAGCTGAACAGCTACGGCATGATCTTCTCTAATTTCCATTCGCAAATCTTTTATATCCATAAAAGATCTATAACAGCCATAACCACAAGCACCAGCCATAGCAACAGCATATGCACCATTATCACAATCATTTCTTGCATAGTCCAGCATACCAAAAGCGATTTCCCAAGGCAAAACATCTGCACCACGTCGATTTATAAGGCACATAAGCACAAGTGGTAACTCCATGTTAATGCCTCTATCGTCTGCGTGATCATTTAAAACATATGCGGGTGTATAAACACTATAATTTATAGGGTTACCGTTTTGTTTTTCCCAATTTTTGCTCTTTACAGAAATACACAATAATCGCATTGCGGGGCTAACTTTTTCATCATTAGTAAAAAGAGATACCTTTACTTGTACACCTGTTGCGCTAACACCATCTTTCATTCGGATAGTATCGCAATCGCTATATATAGCTTGCCCTGTTTGCAAAGGTTTTGCAGCATTTTCGCGTTTGTAATCAGTTGACCACTTACCAAAAGAAAACCACTCGCTCCATTCATCATTTGAAAGAATACGACATCTCACCTCTGCTAAGGTGTTTGGTACTGTTTCAATGTTCCAGCTAACAACAACTTCTGAAAATTCTGCAAACGAGAACTCTCGTGTTGTATATGCACCGTATTGCATATATCTACCAGCAACACGATCTATAGCCACACACGAATTATCTACTCCAGCGTTTTCAAGCACACCTTTTGAAAATCCTTCTGCGCCCTTTAAAACAATGGTTCTATTTTGCACCATAATCTCATCAACCTTTCATGCTTATTTCATATAAATAATCTTTATTTGGGTTATTTATATATTTTAAAGCTTTATATTTTCAACAATTATTCGCTCCACTTGTGTGATAATTTAACAAGTTTGCAATTTATCACTTTACTTTTTTTATTTATTAGTTATACTATACCTTGCTATAAAGTTTTTTTCAAGGCTTATATATTATATCTTTTAATTTATCAACAAATAATTTTCGAAATTTGCAAATTTTTAGCACTTTTTTAACAATTACATGGTAATATGTATATTGTGCACTAGACTAATTTACTTCTAAGGAGAATCATCTTGAATATTTTGCGGACAATTATATGGTTTAGCTATTTTTATGGCTATCTTGTTTTTCACTGGGCTATATTGCATAAAGCCGAGCGTTTATTTGATGCTGGCGACAGAAAATCAGTGGATAAAATCACTGAAAAATGCGTAAACGAATGGTGTAGTACACTTTTAAAATTAGCAGGTGTTACAATAACAGTTGAAGGCAAGGAAAACATCCCACAAGATAGAGCTTGTGTTTTTGTGGCAAACCATCGTAGCCAATACGACATACCAGTTATTCTTACGCAACTTGGTAAACCCTATGGCCTTTTAGCTAAAGCTGAAACAAAAAAACTACCACTTGTTCGTGGTTGGATGCGTGTTTTGGGCTGTGTTTTTGTGGATAGAAAAGATGTTCGCGCTAGCATGATAGCTTTACAACAAGGTATAGACGAAGTTAAAAGCGGACGTAGCTTTACTATTTTTCCTGAGGGTACACGCCATAAAGGTGAAGAAGGCAGCATAGGCGAATTTAAAGGCGGAGCCTTCCGCATAGCGTTAAAAACTGGTGCACCTATAATACCAGTTGCTATATTAAACAGCCGTGAAGCTATGGAAAATCACAACAATTTAATGCACCCAGCACATATAACAGTGCGTATTTTACCAACGATTGAAACAAATAATTTATCTAAAGCAGAACAAAAAGATTTACCTTTAATTACACAACAACTTATAAAATCGAATTTAAAATAAACAGAGATCGGAGAATACTAACATGGCTAGTTTTCAGTATACAAGAAATTTTTCAGATGAGGATGTCGCACCAGACAAACCCAAGGAATACACAAAAAAAGAACGTTTTGAAAACTGGTGTGATTATTATTTAAAATGGGTAATTATTGGTGTTGTAGTTATCGGATTAACTGCTTATTCACTGATAAATCACTACTTTTTCACTCCTAAAGCTGATATAAACGTTGCCGTTGTCACTGTTGATTATTTTCCTGATGAAGTTCGACAATCATTGACTGATTTGCTTACACCTTTTACACCAGATGTAGACGGCGATGGCACAAACATGATTACCGTTAGCGATTATTTTGTACAATTTGATTTTAGTGAGCAAGCTGTCGCTGAAAGTGAAGCTGCCGCTACTGCACCAGCTGACACAACGCCTGAAGATATCACAGCCAACACGAACCAAGCACTTGATCCATACATGATTATGGCAGGGCAAACACAACTTGCTGGCGATGCTTCCTCGGCAATGAGTAACATTTGGATTTTGCAGGACCCTGTAGGATTCCAAACTTACAGTGAGATGCTTTGCTACTTTGATGGCACAATGCCAGCCGAAGGTGAGGAAATTGCATGGGAAAACATGGTTTATAAAGTATCAGATTGCCCAGCTTTAGCTGAATTTGCCGAACTTTATGGTGATTATTATATAGCTCGTCGTGGATATGACGACAGACAAGAAACAATTGATAGTTATAACAATAACCAACCTATATGGGACGCAATAACTGCTGGTGCAACACCTATAGCAGAGTACCCACAATGAAACGGCTAAGAATTATTGCAAAAGGCAACGCTAAAAAAACTATTATTAAGCCATTTTTACAAAATAATAAGCATATATTACCAGCTAACCCTTACACACGTTTTTATAAAAAAGAACGCTCTTTTGCTGAGCTGTTGCCGAGCAGAAAACAAAAATAACGTACAGCCCACACAAACGCTGAAAAAATTAACTCACGTAGTATTTTTTCGTTGTTTGTGTGGGCTTTTTATGATATAATATTATGGTGTATAATAAATTTACAAGCCCCTTTGCAAGATTACATTTAACGAGAAAGTGCTTTAATTATGGATTTACTTACAAAAGCGAGAAATGAAATAGACACAATTGATAGCCAAATGGCAGAACTTTTTGAGGCACGCATGGTTGCAGTGCAAGATGTTATAGCCTACAAAAAGGAACACAACCTACCAATTTATGATCCCGTACGTGAAAAAGCTGTTATAGAAAAAAATGTTTCACGTATTAAAAACGAAGTTTTGCGCCCCTATTATGCAGAGGCCTTGCAGTACCAGATGGAGCTTGCCAAAGCATACGAGGCACAAATTATGGCACAAAACCGTGTTGCCTACCAAGGTGTTGAAGGTGCTTTTGCACACATAGCACTAACAGCGATGTATCCACATGCTGAGGCTATTGCCTACCCTACATGGGATGCAGTTTTTGAGGCTGTTGAAAAAGGAGAGGCAAAATATGGTGTACTACCTTTTGAAAATAGCCAAGCTGGTGATGTTAGTGCAGTTTTAGATTTATGCTTTGCACATAATCTTTCCATAGTGCGTCAGTATGATTTATCTGTTTGCCAAAATTTATTGGGTGCTAACGGTGCAAATATAGGGCAAATTACCGATGTATACAGCCACCCACAAGCAATTGCTCAAAGCGAAAAATTTTTAAGCACGCTAGGTTTAAACGCACATCCTATGGAAAATACAGCTGTTGCTGCAAAATTTGTTGCTGAAAGCGGCGATATACATAAAGCAGCTATAGCAAGCGTGCAAACAGCTGAACTTTACGGTTTAAATATACTTGCAAGTGCTATAAATACAGCAGGTGATAATACTACACGCTTTATAGTTATAAGCAAAGAAACGCCACAAGTTGGCACAAAATTTAGCTTGTTATTTACAGTTGATAATAAACCAGGCAAACTTGCACAAGTTATAAACGGGGTTGCAACAACTGGGCTTAACATGGTTAGCATTAAAAGCCGCCCTATGCCACATGTGCCTTTTGAATATTATTTTTACGCTGAACTCGTTGGCACAAAAGAGCAAGCTCAAATGGTTGTTTGTGCTTTAAATGACATATGCAGAACTGTGCGCTTGCTAGGCATGACACCATAATCACTACATTTACTAGCACACACAAATAAATATATTTTGGCTTTTTAAGCCAATTACCCACACACGAATTGCCACAATTTAAACAAATTAATTCGCACAAATAGTGAGGTAACATAAATGAAAACTGAAAATAAAAATTCTAGATTGGAAAACTCTTCTATGAAATTAACTGTCAACCTTGGAGAGCGTAGTTATCCTATAATTTTAAAAGAAGGTGCTCTTCATAATTTACACCATTTTATAAACCTAAACCGCAAAGTTTGCATCGTAACAGATACAGGCGTACCGCAGGAATACGCCGAAACTATTGCAAAACAAGCTGAAAAAACACATATCATTACTGTTCCACAGGGCGAGGGTAGCAAGTGCTTTAAAGTTTTAGAGTACGTTTTAACTGAAATGTTAAAATTTGGTATGGGTCGTAAAGATTTGCTAGTTGCCGTTGGCGGTGGTGTTGTTGGCGATATGGGCGGTTTTGCCGCTGCTACCTATATGCGTGGTATAGATTTTGTAAACTGCCCTACTACCTCGCTTTCTATGATAGATTCCTCCATTGGTGGTAAAACGGCAATTGATTTGGGTGACACCAAAAACATAATTGGAGCGTTTTGGCAACCAAAACTTGTCATTGCTGATACTGCAACATTAAAAACTTTGCCACATCGCCATTTAATAAACGGCCTTGCCGAGGCTTTAAAAGCAGGTTTAATTTGTGATGCTGTACTTTTTGATATTTTTGAAAACGGCGACATTGAAGCAGAACTTGAAAATATTATTTACCGTAGTTTACTAGTTAAAAAGCGTATTGTCGAAGAAGACGAAACAGAACAAGGCGCACGCAAGGCTTTAAACTTTGGACACACCATAGGGCATGGCATAGAGGCGATAAAAGGCATTAAAGGCCGCAGAACTAACGGTTTTTACCATGGTGAATGTGTTGCGCTTGGCATGCTACCTATGATAGAACCAAACAGCCTAAAAAAACGTGTGCGTGCAATTTATCGCAAAATTGGCTTGCCTTTGCGCTGTGCGTATAACAAAGATAAAGTTATTGCCGAAATGGCACATGATAAAAAAGCACAAAGCGGAAATATTACTATAATTAAAGTACCTGGTGTTGGGTGCTGGCGTGCAGATACAGTGCCTTTTAGCGATTTAGAAGCATTAGTGCGTGGCAAAAACACCAAAACAAAAGGAGCTTAATGCTGTGAAAAACACTTTTGGTAACGAAATAAACATAACAATTTTTGGTGAAAGTCATGGTGCGGCTGTTGGTGCAGTGCTTGATGGTTTACCTGCTGGTTGCATAGTTAACGAAGACTTTTTAGTGCTTTGCATGGATAAGCGCCGTGCACGTGGTGACGGATTATCTACTGCACGAACAGAAGCCGACGAAATTAAAATACTCTCTGGTATATTAAATGGCAAAACCACAGGCACACCAATTACTTTCATGATAGAAAATAAAAACACACGCTCTAAGGATTATGCCAAAACAGCGGATTTACTGCGCCCAGGTCATGCAGATTACACTGCACATACAAAATATTTTAGCGACCAAGATGCACGTGGAGGCGGACATTTTTCTGGCAGAATTACTGCCGGCTTAGTGGCGGCTGGTGGGCTTTGCTTAGATTTGCTAGCGCAAAAAGGTATACAAATACAAACACACATTGCACGTGTAGCATGTATTAGCGATGTGCCCTTTAAAATGGATAACACAGCGGAACTTTTAACCCAGATAAGCGCTTTAGCTAAAATTGAACCACCTAACTTTGCTTTAAACAACCCAGATTTACAGACAAAAATGCAAGAAAATATACGCACAGCATCAGCCGAAGGCGATAGTGTTGGCGGTATGCTTGAAACTGCTATAACTGGCTTGCCTGCTGGTGTGGGCGAACCATTTTTTGATAGTGTAGAAAGTGAAATTTCACACATTTGCTTTGCCATACCAGCGCTAAAGGCTATATCTTTTGGTTTAGGCTTTGATTTTGCTGATTTAAAAGGCAGTGCTGCTAATGACGAATTTGAAATGCACAACAACGAAATTATTACCAAAACTAATAATAATGCTGGTATAAATGGTGGTATAACAAATGCTATGCCAATAATTTTTAAAACCGCAATAAAACCTACACCTAGCATTTTTAAAACACAGCAAACAGTAGATTTTATATCCAAACAAAATGCAGAGCTAGCCTTACAAGGCAGGCACGACCCTTGTATAGTGCACCGTGCAGCTATTGTGCAAAGTTGCGCGGCGGCTATAGCCATTGCTGATTTATTATGTGTTCGCTTTGGTAGTGCATGGATGCGCCCAGTTAAAGATGGTGAGGTTTTTGTATGGAATATGGACTAATAGGTAAAAAACTTGGACACTCGTACTCAAAAATTTTACATGAAATGCTTTGTGATTATACATACGAACTTTGCCAGCTACCTGATGAAAGCGCCGTTGAAGATTTTTTTGCACAGCGCACATTTAAAGCTATAAATGTTACTATACCTTACAAAAAGCTTGCGCTCAAACTTTGTGATGTTGTTGATGAAAAAGCATTAAGCATAGGTGCTGTAAACACTGTTGTTAATAAAAATGGTAAACTTTATGGTTATAACACTGATTATGCTGGTTTTTCTGCACTTGCAAAAGCACATGGCATAAACTTTACTGGTAAAAAAATTTTAATTTTAGGCACAGGTGGCACAGCTGTTACTGCAAAAGCTGTTTGCAAAGATGCAAAAGCTAGTGAAATACGCGTTGCGAGCAGAGAAGCAAAAGCAGATGACGAAATTTGTTATAAAGACGTGCAAAATTTCGGTGCAGATGTTATAATAAATACAACACCTGTTGGCATGTATCCTAAAACAAACGCCTCGCCTTTAAATGTTAAGCAAATTTGCGGTGCTAGTGCTGTTTTAGATGCAATATATAACCCTTTTTGCACAGAATTTTTGCACCTCGCACACATGACAGGTATACCTAAGGAGAAATGCGCTGGAGGTTTAGAAATGCTAATTGCACAAGCTGTTTTTGCAATTGAACATTTTTTAGATACACCATTTGCAAAACCTGAGGCACAGATTAATAAGCTACATAGTGCTTTAAAACATAAACTTTCAAATGTATGCTTAATTGGTATGCCCTCTTGTGGAAAAACCACACTAGGGAAAAAGTTAGCTAAAAAATTAGATAAAACTTTTATAGATATAGATGAGCAAATCGAAAATACAGCACAAAAAGATATACCAAGCATATTTGCAACTGAAGGTGAAACCGTTTTTAGAACTTTAGAGCGTGAACAAGTTGCACTTTTTGCAAAAGAAAACAGTCAAATAATATCTTGTGGCGGTGGCGCAGTGCTTTTTGAGGAAAACATAAAGGCATTAAAACAAAATGGCCTTTTAATTTATATAGATAGGCCTTTAGAGCAACTTTTAGTAGGGGGTAATCGCCCACTTTCGACAGATAAAAAAGCTCTTGCTAGCATGGAAAAAACACGCCGCCCAATATACGAAAAAGCATCTGATATAATTATTTTAAACGATGTGGATTTAGATACAGCTCTTGAAAGAACAATAAATGAGATTTATAATTTTTATTACTGAAATTATTAAATAGAGGGGTAGCCACAACTAACAGCACTGGCATAAAACGCTGATTTTGTGTGGCTATATAGGAACAACAAAACTAAAGGAGTAAGCAATGATTATCTCAACTAAAAAAGGCACACCACAAGAAGAAATAGACAAAATTGTTACTGGTTTTGAAGCAAAGGGACTTTCTGTAACAATGATAACAGGTACAGATTACACTGTTTTTGGTCTTGTTGGTGATACAACACAAATTACAGAGCACGACGTACTTTCAAACCCTTGGGTTGATAACGTAACACGTGTTTCTGCACCATATAAACGTGCTAACCGACTTTTTCACCCTGAAAACACTATTGTTAACTGCAACGGTGTTAAAATTGGCCAAGACGAAAAAATAGTATTTATGGCTGGCCCTTGTAGTATTGAAGGCGAAGAACACACACTTATGCTTGCTAACGAAATTAAAAAAGCAGGCGGTGATATGTTCCGTGGTGGTGCATATAAACCTCGTACCTCACCATATGCTTTCCAAGGAATGGAAACAGATGGCATACTTGCAATGGTAAAAGCACGTGAAGCAACTGGTTTACCTATTGTTTCTGAGCTAATGAGCGAGGCACAAATTGACGAATTTGAAGAGCATGTTGACATTGTACAAATTGGTACACGTAACATGCAAAACTTTTCACTTTTAAAAGCAGTTGGTAAAATGACAAAACCTGTTTTGCTAAAACGTGGTTTTTCCAGCACTATTGAAGAATGGATTATGAGCGCTGAATACATCATGGCCGGCGGTAACGAAAATGTTATGTTCTGCGAGCGTGGTATACGTACTTTTGAAAAATACACTCGCAACACATTAGATTTATCCGCAGTGCCAATTTTACACGAGCGCACACACTTACCTGTTGTTGTTGACCCAAGCCATGCAACTGGCCACGCTAAACTTGTTGAGCCTATGTTAATTGCTGCTGTTGCAGCTGGTGCAGATGCTATACAAGTTGAAGTGCATAACGACCCACGTTGTGCATGGAGCGATGGTGCTCAGTGCATTAAGCCAAAAGCTCTAGAGGCTGCTATTGCAAAGGCTAAACTTGTAGCACAAGCAATCGGCCGTGAAGTTTAATACAAGTACGCAATAACACACGTTAAAATGACAGGTAGGAAAAACATGATAGTGCATATTTCTCCCTCGAAACTTAAAGGTACTTTACCCGCACCACCTAGCAAAAGCATGAGCCATCGTGCTGTGCTTTGTGCTGGGCTTTGCCGTGGTAACTCTGAGATAATCGGCCTTGGGCAAAGTAAAGATATTTTTGCAACTTTGCGTGCAATTGAGCAACTTTGCGCTGAGGTTAGCGAAGCAAAAGATAGTGTTAACATATTTGGTAGAGGTGGTTTTCGCACGATAACACGCCCTGTTCATTGTGGTGAAAGTGGCAGTACCTTAAGGTTTTTAATCCCGCTATTTAGCTTAACACAACAAAAAATCAATTTTGTTGGTGGCGGTAGGTTATTTATACGCCCACAAACAATTTACGAGCGATTGTTTTTAAGCCAAGGTTTAGAATTCAAACAAAAAAAGGATGGTTTAACCATATCTGGCGCTTTGCGTGCGGGTAGCTACACCATACCTGGTAATGTTTCTAGTCAATTTATAAGCGGTTTATTATTTGCCTTACCTTTGCTTGATGCACCTAGTACAATTACTGTTTCTGGTGCTTTTGAAAGCGCTAGTTATGTTGATTTAACGCTTTCGACTTTAGCTGATTTTGGCATAAAAATTGAACGACCTTCGCACAATATTTTTGAAATTGCTGGCAAGCAACAATATAAACCTTGTCGCTATGAGGTTGAAGGCGATTATAGTCAAGCCGCTTTTTTTGCTGTGCTTGGCGCACTAGTTGGCGATATTTCTGTTAGCAACTTACGCCCTGATACAAAACAAGGCGATGCTGCTATTTTAGACATTTTAAAACGTGCAGGCGCTGAATTTGAACGTGATGGCGACACTGTGCATTTTAAAAAAAGCAAATTATATGCAACAGATATAGACCTTACCGATTGCCCTGACCTTGGCCCTATACTTATGGTAATGGCAGCATTTTGCGAGGGTTCAACTTTTATACATGGTGCTGGTAGGTTGCGCATTAAAGAGAGTGACCGCATTAGCGCTATGGCTGCTGAGCTTAAAAAATTTGGTGCCAAAGTTCAAACAACTGAGGATACAGTAACAATCACTGGCGGTAACTTGCAAGCCTCAAAACAAAATATAAGTGCACATAACGACCACCGAGTTGTTATGAGCATGGCCGTACTTGCTCTTGCTGGTGAGTTTGAAAGTTCCATTGAAAACGCTGAGGCTGTTGCTAAAAGCTGGCCTGAATTTTTCTTGCGTTTAAACGAGCTAGGTGCTCAAGTAAATGTTGAGGAAAATAATAACAACTAATAATTATAAAGGGGAAATTTATGTTAATAAAGCTAAGAGAGAGAACAGCTAGAGAACAGCTACTCTATCTCTTTAGTTTCAATATTGCTGCTCTTTTTGCGCTTGCATTTTATTTTTCAAGCCCAGCGCAAATTATCGATGGCATGAAAATCATACTAACATCTCGTAACATGCTCATCACAGATTTTTTTGCAGTAGCAAATATTGGCGCGGCATTTTTTAATTCAGCATTAGTTTTATCCATGGGTCTTGCACTTATGCTTTACAACAAAATGCGTTTTTCTGGCGTTACAATAGCTGTATTATATATCATTGCTGGTTTTTCTTTTTTCGGAAAAAACCCTCTAAATATATCACCCATTTTAGCAGGCGCATTTATTTATGCAAAGGTTCACCACGTTAAATTAACACGTTATCTTTACACTGCACTTTTTGCAACTTGCTTATCACCTATTGTCACCGAAATGACACACCTACTAAATTTTCATACTTATATCAATAATATAATAGCTACTTGCGTAGGTATTGCAATAGGTTTTGTAATTATACCACTTTCAGCACATACGGTTTCTATGCACCAAGGTTACTCACTTTTTAATGTTGGTTTTTCTGCTGGCATACTTGGTATGGTAATAATTTCAGTCATACGGTCTTTCGGTTTTAACTTGGATGATAGAATTATATGGCACGAACATGTTGGCATCGATTCCATCTTATTATTTTATACTTATTTTGTAATACTATTTATTTATGGTTTTATACTTTCTGGTTATAAAATACGTTCATGGCTAAAAATATTACGCCACCCTGGCAGAATGGTTGCTGATTTTATCATAATGGACGGTGTTGGCGCAACTATTATGAACATGGCAACCGTAGGCATGTTTTGCTTAACTTATGTAATTATTACAGGCGGAAACCTTGCTGGACCTGTTGTTGGTGCTATATTTACAGTAGTTGGGTTTGCTGCTTTTGGTATACACATACGAAATTATTGGTCTGTGCTTTTAGGTGTGGTTATTTCCACACAAATTGGTCAATTTAATTTATCAGAACCATCTGTTCAGCTAGCCGCTATATTTTGTGCAACACTTTCGCCTATAGCTGGTCAGTTCGGGATTATCGCTGGAATAGCCGCTGGATTTTTACATGCTTCGGTTGTTGCATTTATAGGCGATACTCACGCTGGTATGAACCTTTATAATAACGGCTTTGCAGCTGGCTTTGTTGCTATCATTATGGTGCCAGCTATAGAGGCATTTATTCAGAGGTTTGATAATAAATAAACCCCTCAAACTGGAGAATTGTTATGATACATGAAAGAAAAAAACTCTTAAAAATCACAGAAGAAATATCTATGTACTTTTTCAGTATCGGTGGTAAAGATCAACGTTTTCACATTGAGTTATTTGATGGTGAAGCTCAAATAACATTTGAAAGCACGTATTCTCAAAAACATGTATGCGAACTTGAACGCATGGAAGAACTTCTCACTGCTGAACGCAATGATGGTGTAGAAGATATTTACTGGGAACTTGCCGGATCTGGCGACCCTGGTGAATCCAGTCAACTTTTATTAGTTGGCATGATGTTAGATAGTGCGAAAGTTGAAATTTTACCCGATAAAGTTAAAATTGTTATGCGAAAGAAAAATGTTAGGTAAGGAAATTATTTTATTTAAAGTACTTTTAATTTTTTACTTTTTATAGTTTTTATTAATTGATTATAATTTGTTTAGTAAATATTTTTAAAACAAATTAATCCGCAAAGTTTTGCTATGTTGCATTTCAAAACTTTGCGGATTTTATTATTTATAATAAATATTTTAAAATATTTAACCTAGCTCGCTTACAGCAATAACTCCACCTGCGCTTTTTGCTGTTAAAATTGCTTTTGTAATTGCTTTTGTCATAACAGTTGCACCTATAGTTCCCACAGCATTTATATCTGCCACAACATCACCCGTTGAAACAGCATAGATGCTATCACCATCAACTGTAGTATGCACTGGTTTAATTGCTCTTGCATAACCGTTATGTCCCATTTGGGCTATTTTATTTAACTCTGCTTTTGTAAATTTTGCATTTGTTACAATTGCACCTATTGTTGTGTTTCCACTAAAAATTTTTGCTTGTTCTTCTATCATATCAACAATAGCATCTTCGCTTGAGGCTAAACTTTTACCATCTGCTGTGCGCAAACCTGCAATTTGCTTTGAAGTTTCAGCATCAAAAATATCGCCTAACGCATTAACCGCTACCATAGCACCTATTTTAATATTTCCAACTTCTACTGCATATGTTGCAAAACCACCCTTCATCGCACGCTCGAAACCTGCAATTTTACCTACACTACAACCAATGCCTACACCAACATTTCCAGTTTGTGTTTGTGTTGTAGTTGCGTTTTCACATGCAATTTTTGCCATATTTGCATCAGGTCGAACTGTGCCATCTCCAAGCATTAAATCAAACACACATGATTGACAAACTAGTGGAACTTTAAAAGGTCCTGCCTGATAACCTATACCTTTTGCCTCTAAGTATTGCATAACACCACCAGCAGCATCTAGCCCAAATGCAGAACCACCAGAAAGTAAAATTGCATGTATACCGCTAGCATCAGCAAGTGGGTTTAATAGTGGCGTTTCCCTTGAGGCAGGACCACCGCCAAATATGGCCACACCAGCTGGGCTAACTTTATCGCACAGCAACACTGTGCAACCTGTAAGAGCTGTTTCATCTTGTGCATGGCCTAATTTAAAACCGCCAACTTCGCAAAAAGGTATTTCACGCATTGTATTTCTCCTCTTTATTTGTTTTTTAATTGTATTGTTAATAGAGCTTTGCCTATTGCTAATGTACAAACAGCAGCAATAACAGCCTCTGGTATGCCGTTTATCGCAACTATGCTTATAATTGCACCAAATAATAGCTCCACGCTACCACCCGTTGCTGCTGAATAATCCTCACCAAAAAACAAACCAATTAAACCCATAACGCCAATTGTATTTATCATCGACCCCGCAAGACCTGCCAGTAAAAAAGCCAAAGAGTTATTTTTGTTTAATTTTGTAATTGCATTAAAAACTAGTGCAGCTATAACACCTATAAAAACACGCGGTAATATTGCAACAACTAAACTTAAAGCACTACCCGAAAATTGCTCATTTAAACTATAAAAAGGAGTAAATACAAATGAAGTTAGTGTTGGTTCTACAGTTGCTTTTATAACGCTAGTTATACCAAAAACTCCACCTAAAAAAGCGCCTTTTTTTACACCAAAAAGACATCCACCTAATATAACTGGTATATGCATTGTTGTAGCGCGCATAAAACCTAATGGTATATATCCCAATGGTGTAAAAGACATAATAATCATAATACCCACAAGCAAGCTCAACTGAGTTAATTCTCTCAGCTTATTTTGTTGTTTTTGCATAAACCCCTCCACACTAATTATATAATTATCACTAATATTATATCGCAAAGCATTAAAAAGTTCAAGTATGCACGACTAGTTAAATACAAAAGTAAATAGCCAAATAAATTTAAAGTTGAATAATTTAATAATGTAAATTTAATAAATCATATCATTTAAAACATTAATAAATATTAAATTATTTTTAATGTCTAAATATAAAAAATAGGATATAAAAGAAAAAACTTCTTTTATATCCTACAAATAAATTATTTACTTTATTTTACTTTTTTATAAAGATAAAAGTTAATTTTAACTTTCGTCTTCATCTTCGGCGTAATCGTCGTCGTCTTCTTTTTCCACTTTTTTACGGTAAGTCATTCGGCTTAGTAAAATACTAATTTCGTATAAAATTACCATTGGGAAACCAACCATCATTTGTGAAATGATATCTGGTGGTGTTATAAGCGCAGCAACAACAAATATTATAACAATTGCTATACCACGACCCTTTGACATTATAGTGGGGTTTGCTATGCCCATTTTTGAAAGTATAACTGTAATAAGTGGCATTTCAAACATGCAACCAAAAATTGAAAAAATCATAATTGCAAATGAGTTATATTCGGAAAGGCTTGTCATTTGATCAACGAAATCAGCACCTTCTAGTGTGATTAAGAAGTTTAGCATAAAAGGTAAAGTTACAAAATATGCAAATGCTACGCCAACACAAAATAGAAAAACGCCAAATACCATAACTGCACCAAAAAAGAAGTTTTCTTTTTTATCTAAGCCTGGCTTTGCAAACGCCCAAACGTTATATAAAATAACTGGTATTGTTACAACTAAAGCTGCCAAAATACCTAGCTGAAAGTATTGCAAAAACATTTCTTGTGGTGAGGTAGTTATAAATACATAACCAATTTTTATACCAAGTGAGGCTAAGGCTTCAACAAGCACATTACCATATGTAACGCCTACAATAAGTGCAATGGCAAAAACAACAACACAAACAATCAAGCGATTACGAAACTCTTTGATATGCCCCATGAGAGACATGCTGCCATCGGGAGCATTCGCTTTTTTATTGACTTTTGTTGCCATTATTCTCCATCAACTTCCTTTTCTTTTTTTGACTCTGCTTTTACTGTATCTGTATCATCGTCATCTGTAGCGTTTACACCATCTTTAAAATCCTTTGTAGCTTTGCCGAACATTTTAGCAAGCTTTGGTATTTGTTTTGGTCCAAAAATAAGTAAAACGATAGCTAGAACAATTAGCCATTCTTGTGGTCCCATTCTCATAATAAATCTCCTTTTAACCGAAATATCGGCATTTCCTTTTTATTTTTATCACACAAAAGCTGTGCTGATAACTTAATTAAACAGCAGTAGTTTCTTCTACTTGCTCGGTTGCTGGTTGTTCAGCTATTGTTTGCTCTGTTGCCACTTGTTCAACTGGAGCTTTTGCTTTAGCGGGTCGGCCACGTTTTTTTGTAGCAGTGCTTTCACCTGTTGCTTTTGGTTTAGCAGGTCGGCCTCTTTTTTTAGGCTCAGCATTTTCACCCTCTGTTTTTGCTTTGGCTGGTCTGCCACGTTTTTTTGTAGTTGGTGCAACTGCAATTTCTTTCTCTGGTGTTTGTGCTGTTGCTACTTCGCTTTGTGGTGTTTCTTGTGCAATTTCCTCAATTTTAATTTCTTCCACTGGGGCATGCTCTAAAGTTGCAGAATCTTCAAGTTCTTCGATTTCCTCGATTTCCTCTACTGCTTGCTCTGTTTGAGCTAAATCGTTGTTCGTGGTTGTTTCCGTGGTTGCTGGTGCTGGTTTACCTATGCCTGTAAAGCTACGTTTAACATCATTAATTTCAGCATCAAATTCACGTTTTATATCTGCAATAGGCGCAACAGCCTCTTGCAATGGTTTTTTAATTTCATCAAGTGGCTCTGTTATTTCTCTTACGCCTTTGCCAGCAATAGCAGCGTAATCTTTTAATTTTCTAAGACCACTACCTACCATTTTTGCATATTCTGGTAATTTATCTGGCCCGATAAAAACAAATGCAATAATACAGATAACAATTATTTCGGGTAATCCTATTCTCATGTCCATGGGGGTCCTTTCCTTTGTTTTTTAAGTCTTGCCTACAATGCATTTGATATATTTTTTAATATTTAATTGCTAAAAATTAATGTTTAATTTTTTTATAAATTATCTCTTAATTAATGATAAAATTAAATGATTAAAATCTTTTAACAAGACACTTGAGGATTATTATACCATATTTAATATTATTTTTCTAGTTATTTTTAAATAAAAATATATATTATTTTTTTGTGAGATATTAACATATTTTTATCAACAAAAATAAAAAACTAATATAAACATAATTTCATTTTCCTCTCAGTTATTTTTATCAAAAAAATAAATATTCTGAGTGGAATAAATGTTAACTTTATGTGAATATTAGCTTTTAATTGTTTGCTTTATTTATAAATAACAATTACAAATTATATAATTTTTTATTGTTTACTTAATTTAAATTAATTATTATTTGCGTAATTAATTTTATGTTTATATGCTATTGCCTTTGCAATATTTTCCGCTGTGTTTAAATCATACAACTGTCTTACAAGTTCTAGTGCAAAAGGTATTGCGCCACCCAAACCATAAGATGTAGTAATATTTCCATCAACAACTACTTCTGCATCATGCACTATTGCATTACAAAGTTTATCTTTAAATGCTGCGTGTGCTGTTGCATTTTTATTTTGCAATAAACCAAGCGTTGCAAATACACTTGGCGCTGCACAAATAGCCGCTAATTTTTTGCCATTTTTTTCACATATTTTAATGCCATTTAATAGCTCCTCACAATTTGCAAGGTTTGATGTACCTGGCATGCCACCTGGTAATACTAGCATATCAATTTCAGCAAAATTTACATCTTTTAAAAAACAATCTGCTTTTATTATTACGTCGTGACTACTAGTTACCATTAAATCATTTGTAATAGAAACTATTTTTACATTTGCACCTGCTCTTCGCAACAAATCAACAACTAATAAAGCCTCGCATTCCTCTGTGCCATTTGCAAAAAATAACGCAACTTGTTTCATTATATTCTCCTTAGTAGTTTTAATTATTCTTACTTTATTTTACCAGCTATTTTTTTAAGCGGACGTTCTTCATCAGAAATAACGCGGCTAACACGGCTAATTATTGCGCTTGAAGCGCCTGTTTTTTCCATAATCTCCGTGTAAATATATTTTTGTTCTAACATTTCTGCAATGTCATATCGTTGTTCCATTGCACTTAATTCTGAATAGCTGCATACATCTCGCAAAAATTGATAAAATTCTTCGGGGGTTGATATAGTGCATAGTGCTTTATATAAATTAGATTTCCCTGTTGGTTGTTCTTTTGGCATAAATATTCCTCCAAACCTGTTTTTTTGCTAAGCCTCTTAAATATAAACTTCCTATCAATAGTTTATTGCTTTAAAGCAAAAAAGTCAATTGGAAATATACTAAAACTATAATCTTTTTTCAAGTTCAAATTCGTTTAAAATGTATTCACCAATTTCAGTTTCAACTTCTGCATTTGGCTTATAACCCATGCGTTTAAAAAACGCAAGTGCTCGCAAGCTTTTAATATTAACTCGGCATAAAATTCGGTTTTTTCCATCAGAGCGTGCTAGACGCTCGCAATATTGCAAAACTCCACGGCCTAAAGCT
The DNA here is from genome assembly GCA_964370685.1 of uncultured Faecalibacterium sp. Taxonomy (GTDB): domain Bacteria; phylum Bacillota; class Clostridia; order Oscillospirales; family Ruminococcaceae; genus Faecalibacterium. Next base: position 19,950 of record CAYJKG010000009.1, read on the forward strand.
TTACCACGCATTTCCTCTTTTAAATAAATATGGTTTAAATGCAAAGCTGTTCCAACCATTTTCCACGCAAAATAACCAACTGGTTTACCACCTAGTATTACAAGCACATAGTTAACATTGTTATCCATAGCCTCTTCAATTGCATCAGAACTTTGTGTTGCTTCGATTAAAAAATCCATTTGTTTTTTTTGAAATAATTTTTTATGGCACTCGCGATATATTTCGCTTGCCATTTCTGCGGTAAGGTAAACATATTTTGCCTTAGCGACTAGTTTATAATCAGGTTTCATAATAATCCTTTCGGGCATTGCACTAGATGTATTGTAAATTTCGTAAGAAACGACTTATAAAATAACAGCAAATTCTTTATTTTTAGGTTATAATTTCTTGCTTAAATAATACTATATTTACAATACCTTGTCAAACAAATATCAAGTAGTAGCATTTTTTTTAATTTTGTGATATAATATCTAACGAAAATTTAGCAAAGGAAGTAACTATATGCCACAATATAAAACTAATTCACGCAAGGAAACAATAGCCCTTGGTGAAGCATTTGCAAAAAAATTACCAAAAGGAGCTTTAATCTGCTTTAATGGTGGCCTTGGCAGTGGCAAAACCGCCTTTTGTGAGGGTATAGCTTTAGGCCTTGCTTGTACTGACCCTGTTAGTAGCCCTACATATTCTATAGTAAACTACTACCATGGCTCACAAAATTTTGCGCACTTTGATTTATATCGCCTTTCTTGCGAGACCGATTTAAACTCTGCTGGTTTTTATGATTACTTAGATGGCGGCGATATTGTAGCAGTTGAATGGAGCGAAAATTTTGCAGAGCTTTTAGCACAAGAAAACCCAATACAAATTAACATTGAAAAACTAGACGAAAACACCCGTGTTTTTACCATAGAGGGCTTTGATTTATGATAATACTTGCTTTGGATTGCTCAGGCAAAACCGCTAGTGTTTCTATTTTGCAGGATGATGTGCTTTTATATGAGAGTTTCATCGCAAGTGGACACACACACAGCGAAACACTTTTACCACTTATAGATAACGCATTAAATGCGATTAACCTTACCACCAATGATATAAACTTATATGCTGTATGTGTTGGCCCTGGGAGTTTTACTGGTTTGCGCATAGGTATCGCAACTATAAAAGGACTTGCTTTTGTACATAATACACCCTGCGCAGCTGTATCTTCCCTTGAGGCACTTGCAGCTTGTCACAATGGCACAGGCACAATTATTTCTGTACTTGATGCAAGACGTGAAAGAGTGTATTGGGCAGCATTTGACCTTGCATCAGGTGCACGTTTAAGCGAAGACGCTGTGCAATCTGCCAACAATTTAGATGTTTTTTTGGAAAATTGTAAAAAACCTTGTTTTTTTGTTGGTGATGGCGCAACTATGTGTTATAATAACCACAAGGAAATTGAGGGCGTGTGTTACACACCCGCAAGTTTGAGTGTTTCAAGGGCAGTTGGTGCTGGGCGAATTGCACAGCGTTTATACAAAAATGGCGAAACTATAACCCCTGCACTTTTACAACCTTTATATTTACAACCCACCCAAGCAGAACGCGAGAGAAAAGCTCGCATAGCAGAAAATGGAGACAAAGCATGAAAAAACCTATAGCTTTAGCTGCCGACCATGGCGGTTACACATTAAAAGAAGCCATTAAAGCTCACCTTGATACTTTAGGTGTTAACTATACTGATTTTGGTACACATAGCGAAGAAAGCGTAGATTACCCCGATATAGCATGCCCTGCTTGTGAGGCTGTTATTAAAGGCGAATGCGAATGTGCACTACTTTTTTGCGGCACAGGTGTTGGCATTAGCATGAGCGCAAACAAAATAAAAGGTATACGAGCTTGCTGCTGTTCTGATGAATTTAGTGCTGAGTTCACACGCTTACACAATGATGCAAATGCACTTTGCCTAGGCGGTAGAGTTGTTAGTGCTGAACAAGGAATAAAACTTGTTGATTTATTTTTAAACACAGAATTTGAGGGTGGCCGCCACGCAAGCCGTGTAGAAAAACTTATGGCTCTTGAAAATTTATAAGTTTTACATTTAAAAAGCAAACTAAACCTAAGTTAATTTTTAACTTAGGATATAGTTTTAATAATATCTTATAATACATTGCACGTATTTAACATAGCCACATAAAACGGAGGAAAAACATATGAAACCAATGGTAGTAGATCACCCTTTAATCCAACACAAAATTAGCCTTTTGCGCAACAAAGAAACAGGCACAAAAGAATTTCGTGATTTAGTTAGCGAAATTGCAATGCTACTTTGCTACGAGGCAACTCGTGATTTAACCACAAAAGAAGTTCAGATTGAAACACCTATCTCCATGGCTACTACAAAAGTTCTTGCTGGACGTAAACTAGCACTAGTACCAATTTTACGTGCTGGCATGGGTATGCTTGATGGCATGCTTAGCCTTATACCTGCTGCAAAAGTTGGCTTTATAGGTTTGTACCGTGATGAAACAACTTTACAACCTGTGGAATATTTTTGTAAATTACCAACTGACATTGCACAACGTGATGTTTTAGTTCTTGACCCTATGCTTGCAACTGGCGGCAGCGCAGTTGACGCTGTTTCACAAATTAAAAAAAGAGGTGCTGTACGCATTAAATTTATTGGTTTACTAGCTGCACCAGAAGGTGTGAACGCCTTGCATGAGGCTCACCCAGATGTAGATATTTACCTTGGTGCTCTTGATGAATGCCTAAATGATAATGGCTACATTGTACCTGGTCTTGGTGATGCAGGCGACCGTATTTACGGCACAAAATAATTAATTTAACTATATATTTAAGCAAAAACTTATAGGTAAAAAACACCTATAAGTTTTTTGCAGTTTATTAGATAACTAAAAAGCCAACATTAAAAAGATAGAGATTTAATTTTTAACGCATAGTGTTTATGCATACTTTTAATACAATAAATTAATGCAAGGAGTTTATATGTGCGGATTTGTAGGATTTACAGGAAAACAAGAAAATAAAAAAACTATTATAGAAAAAATGAGCGAACTTATTGCACATAGAGGTCCTGATGGCGAAGGCTATTTTATTGATGATGGCGTTACACTCGGACACAGAAGGCTTGCCATTTTGGATATAGAGGGTGGCAAGCAACCCATGGTAAGCGAAGATAAAAATATAGTAGTTGTTTTTAATGGCGAAATTTACAATTTTTTGGAAATACGCAAAGAACTTGAAGAAAAAGGTCATATTTTTATGACAGATCACTCCGACACCGAAGTTTTGATACACGGTTTTAAAGAATGGGGCGAAGAACTAGTTCCAAAATTAAGAGGCATGTTCGCCTTTGCAATTTGGAACACACAAACACAAGAACTATTTTGTGCACGTGACCATTTTGGCATAAAACCATTTTATTATTATGTAACAAAAAACAGTAACTTGCTTTTTGGTAGTGAAATTAAAAGCTTTTTAGCGCATGATGAATTTAAAAAAGAACTAAACGAAAAACAACTAGAATTATACCTTGCTTTTCAGTACTCACCAGGTGAGGAAACCTTTTTTAAGGGTGTTAAAAAATTAATGCCTGCACACCACATGGCGTTTAAAAATGGTATCTTAGATGTTAAACGCTACTGGACACCTGTTATTGAAGATTACAATGCTAAAGATGCAAATGTTTCAATAGATGATGCTGAAAATATTATGAAAAACAGTGTTGAGGCACATAAAATAAGCGACGTTGAAATTGGTTCTTATTTATCTTCTGGCATAGATTCCAGCTATGTAACAAAACTTTCTGGCGCACAAAAAACCTTTACAATAGGCTATAAAAACCCGAAATATGATGAATCAGTTTATGCGCAAGCATTTAGCAAAACCCTTGATAAAGAAAACTATACACGCTACATTGAAGCTGATGAATACTGGGAAACTATACCAAAAGCGCAATACCATATGGACGAGCCTTTGGCAGATGCCTCTGCTGTTTCCCTGTACTTTTTAAACCAAGAAGCAGCAAAAAAAGTTAAAGTTTGCTTTTCTGGCGAGGGCGCTGACGAGCTTTTCGGTGGCTACAACGTTTATAAAGACGCTTACAAATTTGGCTGGTATAAAAGCTTACCACAGTTTTTCCACAAACTTGTTTTAGCTACTTTTGGCAAAATGCCAAAAATGCGTGGTATCAACTTTTTAGTTAGGCAATCCACACCGCTACACGAAAGATATTTCGGCTGCACTGGCGTTTGCTCACAGGCAGAAGTTCGTAAGTTTTTAAAGAGTTACAAAGGCGATGTTAAACCTCAAAACTTTACTAAAAAGTTTTTTGAGAGCAACACAAAAATGCATGAAGCCTCAAAAATGCAACTTGTTGACATAAACATGTGGCTAATTGGCGACATATTATTAAAAGCTGATAAAATGAGCATGGCTAATAGTTTAGAATTGCGTGTACCATTTTTGGATATGGAAGTTTTTGAAGTTGCACGCAAATTGCCAATTTCACAAAAAAATAACAGCGAAACAACAAAAATCACTTTGCGAAAAGCTGCCGCAAGGAACATAAATTTAGACGTTGCAAATAAAAAGAAACTCGGCTTCCCTGTTCCTGTTCGTGACTGGCTACGTGAAGAACGTTTTGCAAACGAAGTTAAAAAAGCTTTTTATAGCGAAAATGCCGATAAATTCTTCAACAAAAATGAAATATCCAAACTTTTAGACGACCACATGAACGGCAAACGTGATAACTGGCGCCAAGTGTGGTGTATATATATCTTCCTTGTATGGTACGAGGTTTATTTCTGCGATAATTAATTTAAAAACACCAAAGTGTTGACGGCTCGCTTACAATACGCAAATAAAAGCTTGATATGTGTAACGGCTGTGTTAAACATCAGGACAACTAAAGGTAAGCCACTACAAAACGATGGCGATGCCTACTTGTAAACTGCAATGCATCTTAACAATTAAATAATTATTAAAACCATGTTTTTTGAGGGTTGTTCAATTTTGAACAACCCTCTTTTAGTTAAAATATTTTTTGTGATTTCTCACTAAATAACTATTTTAAGTTGTCAAAAACGCTAAAAAATGTTTTATTTGCACAAATATATAGCAATCATTATAAAAAATAGCGCAAAATATCTATAACATTTTAATTTGCTATATGTTAAAATATTACCATATAAAATGCCCTAACAATATAGATTTTTTTATTATTTTTTAGAGCAAACCAAAGAAATAATTTCATAAAAATTTATATCAAAGCTACACAATACACAAGGAGTATCCCCATGATATCAATACAAGATTATAAAATTATTGGCAGTGCTACTGGCACGACATCAAAGCACCCTACCTTTCGCCAAAAATCTTTAGATTTACCAGCGATACATGATGGTAGCCTCACCGCTGAAGATTTACATTTATATGGTAAGGATTGTGGCGAGCGCATTTTGCCCTACACCATGCAAGAGAGCTATTCCAGAGCTAATGATGAATTATGCGTAAAATCAGTAGTTATGGAAAACGATTTTTTGCGTGCTACTTTTTTACCAAGTTATGGTGCAAGGCTCGTTAGCCTTTATAGCAAAACTGAACAACGTGAACTATTGTTTGTAAACAGTGTTATGCGACCAGGCAATATCGCAAACCGAAATGCTTGGATATCAGGCGGTATTGAATGGAACTTAGGTCACAGAGGACACTGCGCTTTTACTTGCGATGATATGTTTTGCTATAAAATTACAGCACCAGACGGTGAAGAATTTTTACGTTTTTATGAATATGAAGCAACGCTTGGCGAAGTTTGTCAACTTGATTTTCACCTACCTAGTGACGCAAAACAACTAGGAATGTTAATGCGTGCATATAATACACGCAAAGAAGACGCACACTTGTATTGGTGGACAAACACCGCTGTGCCAATCACAAAACATACACGCATTTTTTCTGCAACAGATGATATTTTATATCAAATACCAAACGGTTTTGGTCGTTGCAAAATGCCACATCAACCAAACATGCCAGGTGTTGACGTAAGTTATCCAGGTGATATTTTACGTTCAGTTGAATATTTTTTCCAAAACGATAAAACATGCTATCCTTGGGAGGTTAGCCTTGAAGAAGATGGCAAGGGCTTTTTTGAACGCTCAACACAACCACTTTTTGCGCGAAAAATGTTTTGCTGGGGCAACACAAGCGGTGGCAAACACTGGTGCGATTATCTCTCAAAAGAAAACGAAGGTGATTATGTAGAAATTCAAGCTGGCATGGCACCTACACAAAACCATGGCAATGTGCTACCAGCTGAGAGTGATGTTAGCTTTACACAGATGTTCGGCTCGTTTATACCTGTAAAAAATACGTATCATGATAAAGATTGGAATTTTGCACGCAAAGGTGTTGAAGAAGCTGTTGACAATCTACTTAGTGCAGAACATGTTGAAACTTGCCACAAAGAATATCTAGAAAAAAGCATTATCAGCAGCGGCGAACTTATACACACAGGCTCAATTTATGGAACACTTGAAAATGCACTTGCTAAAAAACAAAATAGAAATGGTTTACCAGCACATCTCGATTTTACAACCTCTCGTGATGAGGAAAGCGCTAAAGCTTTTGAGTCTCTTTTAAATGGTGAAGCTTTACCTGATACAAACTACCCTGGGTTATATTTGACAGATGCGCTATGGCATAAATATTTCGAGGCTGCAAAAGGACAAAGCAAACGTACAGATTACCACTATGCAATTTCGTTAATTGAAAACTTGCAAGAAGAAAAAGGCATTGCCATTTTAGAAAAACTTGCAGATAATAATGATGCTTTTGCTCTTTATGCTTTGGGGGCTTATTACAACAGAGAAAAACAAACAAAACAAGCACTTGATTATTTTGAAAAATCATTTAATGCTGCACCTTCGCCAAAAGATAAAGTTTATGCAAATGCATTTTTACCAGCTTTGTGTAACGATAAGCAATATGATAAAGTAATGGAAATTTACAAAACTCTTAATGCTGAAAGCTTTGGTGAATTTGCAAGACTAGCTGTTTGCAAAGCCGCACTTGAAGCAAATGAGCTCAAAATTGCATATGAACTATTATTTTATCCATATGCACAAGTACGTGAGGGTGCTCTAGCTGTTGGTGATTATTACTTCGAGTATGTCGCACGCAAAAATGCTCTTGTAAAAGGTATACCTTTTACACCAGATATGATAGATACCACGATAGATTTACCCGCTTGTCTTGATTTCAGAATGTTTTTGCTATAAGTCTTGATACAAAAAATTAAAACTACCTCACTAATTTTAATTTATCACAATATTTTTTTATTAATATGTACAAGTTTTAAAACTAAAATTATTTTGGTAAATAAATTATATTAGACACAAGCATTTTGTCAATATATACAAATATCTACAAAATGTATTGAAATTTTTAAATAAACTGTTATAATATCTGTAACAGCAATAAAAAATTACTATATTCACACGAAAAATAGGAGGAAACTATGAAAAAAATTAATCGCCGTTCGTTCTTAAAAGTTGCTGGCATTGCCGGCATTACAAGTGCACTTGCTGCATGTGGCGAAACAGCTACTCCAGCATCTAGCACAGACACTGCAAGCAGCACAGCTACTGAGTCATCTGGCGCAACTGCTAGTGACCCACTAGCAATTGAAGAAGGTGCAAAACTTATATACTGGCCAATGTGGGCAGAAACAGAGCCTCAAGGCCAAGTTATATCTCAAGCAATTGATGCTTTTAGCGCCTCAACAGGTGTTGAAGTTGAAATCAACTGGACAGGTGCACGTGAAACAAGAAAAATCATTCAAGCAACAATGGACTCAGGCGAGCAAGTTGATATTTTTGACGAAGCGCTTGACATGCTAAGCATACAACTTGGCGAATACTTACTAGATGTAACACCACAATTTGAAGCATCTGTATTAAACGGCAAACATAACGAAGCTTTGCTAACACAAGCTAAAGATTATGCAAATGGTGCACTTTTAGCTATACCCTACCAACCATCTGGCCAATTAATTTTAGGTAACAAAAGACTAATCAACGAAGCTGGTTTTGATACCTACCCACAAACTTGGGATGAATTTACAGCACTTTGCGATGCTTTAGTTGCAAACGGTGTTTTCCCACTAACAACAGATGATGCTTACTTACCACTATTGTTCGGCACACTTGTAACACGTGTGGTTGGTGTGGATACAGCTTATGCAATAGCTGATGGTGACTTTACAAACCCAGGTGTTTTACAAACCGCTGAACTAATACAAAGCATGGTTGACAAAGGCTACATTGACCCTCGTGCTGCTGCAAACGTATTCCCATCTGGCCAACAAAACATAGCTGACGAAAGCGTTGCAATGTACCTAAACGGCACATGGCTACCAAACGAAATACGCAACCAATTACCAGAAGGCTTTGAATGGGCTGGCTTTACACTACCTGCTGCAACAGATGCAGGCGTTGGCACAGAAGCAATTGGTCTTTCCTCACAGGCTTTTGGCATTACCAAAACTTGTCAATATCCAAACGCTGCATTTGCACTTATTACATGGCTAACAGATGGCGAATGGGATAGTACACTTGCTGTTACATCTTTGGGCATACCAGCCGCTAACGATAGCGAATGGCCAGTTGAACTTTCTGAAGCAAAAGTTTCTTACGATAATGCTGAAGTTATTGTTAACTGGGCTGCTAACTTTGAACGTGACCCTAACATGACAGCTACAATTAAAACTATTTTTGCACAGTTAATATCAAAAGATATAGACGCTGCACAATTTGCTGAAGAATTTGGTAAAATACAACTTGCATAAAGCTTTTCACACTTATAAGATTAATTAACCCTGATTGTTATGGGGGTGGTGGCTTGCTACCACCCCCATATTTTAAAATAAGATATTAAAAACTCAGAGGGAGTGTTGTTTATGAACAAATCAAAACGCAAAAAGCTTAGTCCTCTCCAACGTGATAATACAGTTATGATGGTTACTTTTTTAACCCCTGCTGTTTTACTATTTATCGCAGTTTACTTATACCCTGTGCTACGCACCTTAGTCATGAGTGTTTTTAAAGTTGAAGGTATTACCGACCCTGTTTCTGATTGGCGTTTTAATGGTATACAAAATTATCTAACTGCTTTTGACAACAAACTTTTTGTTACTTCCATGCAAAATTTTGCAACAATGTTTTTTATTGGTGGTGCTGCTGTGCTTGTTTTAGCACTAACTTTTGCTGTAATACTAACAAGTGGTTTAAGAGGCCAAAAGTTTTTTCGCAGTGTTATATACTTGCCTAACTTAATTTCAGCAGTTGCCATGGGTAATATGTGGCTTTACTATGTTTTTAACAAAGAAAGTTACGGTTTACTTAATAGTGTAATAACTTTTTTTGGCGGTGAAAATGTTTTTTGGACAGATATCAATAACATGTTTACAAGCATGCTTATCGCTTATTGCTTTGGTATGGTTGGTTATCACATGCTTATATTTATTAGTGGCATAGAGCGTATAGGCGCTAGTTTTTACGAGGCCGCTCGCATAGAGGGTGCTTCTGTGTTTGACCAGTTCTTTTACATCACCTTGCCTTTATTAAAAGGTGCTATACGTACAAATATAATCATGTGGACTGTTTCCGCTGTTGGTTTTTATGTTTGGGCACAAGTGTTTTCACCTGTTAACCTCTCTGAACAAACTGTTATGCCTTTAAACTACATGTACACCATAGTGTTTGGCTCAACAGGCGCAACTGTCACCGCACGTGATAGTGGTGTTGGCGCAGCCATAGGTGTTATGATGGCTATAGTTGTTATTCTAGTTTTCTTCTTAACAAACAAACTTGTTAAGAACGATGATGTAGAACTTTAAGGAGGTGGCAATATGAAACAACGCAGTTTTAAACAAAACATTAACTGGAAAAGGGAATTTGCCCTTGCGCCTGGTTATTTAATTTGTGCAATGTGGTTTATTTTTACATTTATGCTAGTTGGTTGGATATTTGTTGCATCTTTTTCAACAACTAAAGAGATACTTTCAGGACAATTATTTGCTTTTGAATCTGGCTTAAATTTTATTAACTATTATAATGCTTGGACAACACAAAACGTTAGTTTATTCTTTTTTAACTCTGTAATTTACACAGCTGTTTCTTGCACATTAATAGTTGTTATAGCCGCACCTGCCGCTTATGTATTATCACGTTTTCAATTTAGATTAAACGGCTTATTCCAGAGCTTTTTTGCAATGGCTTTAGGCATACCTGTTATAATGGTTATTATGCCACTATTTTCAGTTGTTTCTTTTTTAGATTTAACAAATAGTCGTGGATTAATGATCTTTTTATATACAGGCATGGGTGTGCCTTTTACCATAGTATTTTTACTCGCCTTTTTTAAAAATTTATCTTTCACTTTTGAAGAAGCCGCTGCTATTGATGGCTCTACCCCTATGAACACTTTCTGGAAAATAATGCTACCCCTTGCACAACCTGGCATAGTTACTGTTTCTATATTTAATTTTATTAATGTTTGGAACGAGTTTTTTATGTCTACAATTTTTGCAAACAAACAAAATGTGCGCCCAATCGCTGTTGGTCTTTATAACATCGTTAAAGGCATGCAATATACTAACGATTACGGCGGATTATTCGCAGCTGTTGTTATTGTTTTTATGCCAACGTTTGTGCTATATATTTTCCTTTCGGAAAAAATCATAGCTGGTGTTACTGGCGGTGCAATTAAAGGTTAAAATGAATTAAATAAAAATCTTAGAAATTCAAATCTTGTATTTTTAATAAACTGGTGTGATGAAATTAAAGTTTCATCACACCAGTTTTTATTAGGCAGGTTCAGAAAAACGCAAATTATAAATCTGCCACTTTGCATTTTAAACAGAGCTAATAATTAGTTTAAATTACCACTCAAACATAAAAAAACACTACTTAAACACAATATAAAGACAAAGTAATATTTATGTGCTAATATATAAACACAGCAGCTGTGCAAATAAACACTTAACTTATATAATAGCCATATTCACGATTGTATAATTAACAAAAAGCAATTACAAACATCATTGAAATATTTAGAAAGCAGGAAAAAATGAAAATCACTTTAGAGCATATAGATAATATAGAACCTGAAATTACAATTAAAGGTGATATTACAAATAAAAATATTCAACATATACTTTCAATGCTGAAATCTAACAATGTTTCCTCCAAAATTATACTTTATATTGACGAAACCGAGCTTTTCACAGATATTTCTGACATCATATATTTTGAAGTGCAAGATAGAAAAACATTTGCAACAACTGATAAACAAAAATATCTTTGCAAGCAAACGTTAACTGATATACTTTTGCTTTTTAATAACCATGGTATCACTCAAATAAGTAAAAGCGTATTAGTAAATGTTCACCATGTAAGCGCTTTAAACGCTGAATTTAGCGGTAATTATATCGCCACTTTAGATAACGGCGAAAAACTTTTAGTTTCACGCTTTTATATGAAAACTTTCAGAAACGCAATTATGGAAATATAAAAATTGATTAATACCCACGAGAAATAGCGGAAACTCTCCCCTACAATTTACAAGCTAGCCGAACAAATTTGCAATCAGCATTTTTTAAACAAGGAGAACAACAATGAAAACACTAAATTATTTATCTATGGGCCTTGCCTTTGGCTTTGTTTTTACTACATTTTTTTCTACACTATTTATAGGTTTAAATGTTTTTACCATGCAATTAATAGCGTGGCTAATCGCTTGTGCTATTTATGGTGTATCTAGTATGATTTTTGAAGTTAAAAATTTAAAACTACTACATGCAACTTTAATACACTTCTTAATTTACTTAAGTGTAACCGGTATAAATATGTATATATTCTACAGAGAGTATTTAGCAAGCGTTATTATTAGTTTTGTGTTAACTTATATAATACTTTATATAATAATGTGGTTTTCAGAAAAACGTAAAATCAGAGAAATAAACAACAAACTAAAACAAAAGAAATAATTAAAACATAAATAAAAACCCACTATGAGGTACTTTAAAGTACATGCTCATAGTGGGTTTAATGCTTTATTTAAGCTAAAATAAATTTAATTTTAAATGTAAAAACTAAAATTATTTGCTTGCTTTGATAGCTGCTTGTGCTGCTGCAAGGCGTGCGATTGGCACACGGAATGGAGAGCAAGAAACATAATCAAGGCCTACGTTGTAGCAGAACTCGACACTGCTTGGATCGCCACCGTGCTCGCCACAGATACCAAGGCCTAAACCTGGGTTTGCCTCACGGCCAAGTTTAACTGCTGTTTTTATAAGAGCACCAACACCGTTTTTGTCAATGTGTTGGAATGGGTCGTTCTCATAAACTTTGCTTTCGTAATATGCACTTAGGAATGAAGCTGCGTCATCACGGCTGAAACCAAATGTCATTTGAGTTAAATCGTTTGTACCGAATGAGAAGAAATCAGCTTCTTTAGCAATTTCATCAGCTGTAAGTGCAGCACGAGGAATTTCTATCATAGTGCCAACTTCGTATTTTAGGCTTGTGCCAGATGCAGCGATAATATCATCAGCTGTTTTAACAACAACGTCTTTAACGTATTTTAGCTCACGAACATCGCCAACTAGTGGTATCATGATGTGAGGAACAATGTTTAAGCCCTCTGCTTTGTTAACATTGATAGCTGCATTGATAACAGCAGATGTTTGCATAGCTGCGATTTCTGGGTAGGTAACTGCCAAACGGCAACCACGGTGACCCATCATTGGGTTAAACTCATGCAAGCTTTCAATGATATCTTCAAGAGCGCTTGTGCTCATGCCCATTTCAGCAGCAAGATCTTCGATATCTTTTGTAGCTGTTGGTAGGAACTCATGTAGAGGTGGGTCTAGGTAACGGATAGTCATAGGACGCTCGCCCATGATTTTGTACATAGCCTCAAAGTCAGCACGTTGGAATGGCTCAACTTTAGCAAGTGCAGCCTCACGACCCTCAACTGTACGTGCACAAATCATCTCACGTATAGCTTTTATGCGATCTTCAGCGAAGAACATGTGCTCTGTACGGCAAAGACCAATGCCCTCTGCGCCCATATCCACTGCTTGTTGTGCATCTTCTGGGTTGTCTGCGTTTGCCATAACTTGCATTGTGCGTGAAGCATCAGCCCATTTCATAAATGTTGCAAAGTTAGCGTTGCCAGTTGCTGCGCTTGTTGCGATTTTTTCGCCATAGATTTTGCCAGTTGTGCCATCTAGGGAGATCCAATCGCCACCTTTGTATGTGTTGCCATTGATAACGATAGTTTTTGACGCGTAATCAATTTTAACTTCGTTGTCGTTGCCTATACCAGAAACACAGCAAGTGCCCATGCCACGTGCAACAACGGCTGCGTGGCTTGTCATACCGCCACGTATTGTTAATATACCCTCAGATACTTTCATGCCAACGATATCTTCAGGAGAAGTTTCCATACGAACAAGGATAACTTTTGGCATTTCGCCAGATGTTACCATTTCGTCAGCTTCTTCAGCGGAGAATACGATTTGGCCACAAGCAGAACCAGGAGATGCAGCAAGGCCAACACCAACTGGTGTAGCAGCTTTTAGGGCATCTTCATCAAATTGTGGGTGTAGTAGTGTATCAAGTTGTTTTGGTTCAACACGTAAAACAGCTTCTGTTTCTGTGATTTTACCTTCGTTAACAAGGTCAACAGCAATTTGTAAAGCAGCTTGTGCTGTACGTTTGCCATTACGTGTTTGTAGCATAAATAATTTGCCATCTTCAATGGTAAATTCCATATCTTGCATATCGTGGAAGTATTCTTCAAGTTTACCAGCGATAGTTATAAATTGATGATAAACTTTAGGCATATCTTCTTTCAATTTGCTGATTGGTGATGGTGTGCGTATACCAGCAACAACGTCTTCACCTTGTGCATTGATTAGGTATTCGCCCATTAGCACGTTTTCGCCAGTTGCAGGGTCACGTGTGAAAGCAACGCCTGTGCCGGAGTTTTCGCCAGAGTTACCAAAAGCCATTTGTTGCACGTTAACTGCTGTGCCCCAGCTGTATGGAATTTCGTTCATTTGGCGGTAAACGTTTGCACGAGGGTTGTCCCAACTGCGGAAAACAGAAAGAATTGATGCAATTAATTGCTCTTTAGGATCACTTGGGAACTCTGTGCCTATTTGATCTTTGTAGTAAGTTTTAAAGCGAGTAGCAAGCACTTTCATATCTTCTGCTGTTAGGTCTATATCGTCAACTATGCCTTTTTCAGCTTTTAGTTTGTCAATGATGTGCTCAAAATCATGTTTTGAAAGTTCCATAACAACGTCAGAGAACATTTGTATAAAACGGCGGTATGAGTCATAAGCAAAACGAGGGTTACCTGTTTTATTTGACAAACCTTCAACAGCATCATCGTTCAAACCTAGGTTTAGGATTGTATCCATCATACCTGGCATTGAAACACGTGCACCAGAACGAACAGAAACTAACAATGGGTTTTCGATATCGCCAAAAGTTTTGCCTGTAATTTCTTCAAGCTCTTTAATGTGGCTGAAAACTTCTTCTACTATGGCTGGATCAAATACACGACCATCTTCATAGTATTTTGTACAAGCTTCAGTTGTAACAGTAAAGCCTTGTGGAACAGGCATGCCTATAGCTGTCATTTCGGAAAGGCCAGCACCTTTGCCGCCTAGAGTGTTTTTCATGAGGGTCATATCGCCATTAAATGCAGCAAGACCATCGCTGAAATTGTAAACGTATTTTTTACTCATACAGAATCCTCCAAATGATTGTTTGTTCGGTGGCGCAAAAGCCGCCACACTTTCTTGCATCTCTTAGTTTTTAGATTTTTGATACTCATATATTATAACAAAACAAAACAGTAATTGCTATATATTTTTGAGCTAAATTATGAATTTTTTGAAAAGAAAACGGCTTTTTTCCCTATTTTTCACTTGCTTTTTAATTAATTTTATTGTAGTATATAATGGGGAAAAGTTCTGATATTATTTTATTTTTAAATAATTTATTAATCTTCTTTTCGCGCCTTAATATAGTCAACAAACGCAAAACAAAACTTTCAACGTTTCGCTTTTATTAGTAATTTGATATTTTCATTATCCTTTATCCTTAATAAATCTTTTGCTTTTCTTTTAAAATACTTTTACGTTTCTTAAACAAAACTTAAAAGTATTTTTTATTTGTGCATGATATAATAATTATGAGCCAATTATTATATAAAACGGAGGATATCAAAATGAAATATATCACATTTACAGTTCCAAGTTATAACTCTCAAGATTATTTAGCTAGGTGTATAGATTCACTTTTACCTGGTGGCGACGATGTCGAAATTATAATTGTCAATGATGGTTCAACAGATAACACAGCTAAAATAGCTGATGAATATGCAAGCATATATCCTAATATAGTTAAAGTTATACACAAGCAAAACGGCGGACATGGCTCTGGCGTTAATGTCGGTATTAAAAATGCAACTGGTGTTTACTTTAAAGTAGTAGACTCTGACGATTGGGTAGACGAAGAAAGTTACTTGACGTTGCTTAACAACATAAAGCAAATAGTTGATAATGAAATAAACATAGATTTATTTATTACCAACTATGTTTACAACCGCTTAGAGCAAGGGTTAATACACCCTATACATTATAGGAACATATTTAAAGCTGATGAAATTTCAACTTGGGATGATATGGGTAAGTTTGGCTTATCACAATATTTTATGATGCATGCTTTAACTTTTAAAACAGATGTAGTAAAAAAAGCAGGCGTTAATTTGCCTGAACATACATTTTATGTAGATAATATATTTGCTTACCAGCCTTTGCCATATGTAAACAACCTTATCTACCTTGATATTGATTTTTACCAATATTATATAGGCCGTGAAGATCAATCTGTAAACGAGAAATCTATGCTAAAACACATAGACCAACAATTTACTGTTACAAGAGCAGTTATGCACTGCCACAATATAGGCAAAATAGATTTTACAAACCCAAAACTTGCAAAATATATGACACGCAAACTTTCTATATTAATGACAATTACCTCTGTTTTATGTGCTATTTCTAAAGAACAACGTTTTAAAGAGGAACGAAATAAACTTTGGGAAGAGCTAAAAAATATTGATAAAGATTTATACAACCAAGTGCGTTTTTTATCTTTGAACATTTACTCCATACTACCTGAACCTTTAGGCGATGCAGTTGCAGTATCATGCTTTAGGTTTGCAAAAAAAGTTTATATGTTTGCATAACCAGCAAAACATGTTTGCCAAAACTAAACTTGGAGGATTAAATGAACTTTTTTAAAAAACACAAACTTTTGTTTAATATTGCATTTTTTGCCATTGTAACTGGTTTTACTATATATACAGTATTTTTTGCTAACGATGTAAATGCCATGCTAAACGGGTTAAAGCAAGTTTCTGTTAACTGGCTTTTGCTTGCCGCTATATTATCAGCAATGTTTATTATTTTAGAAAGTGTTGTATTATCTTTATTAATAAAATCTAAAAAAGAAAAACTACCACTTTTAAAATGTATTAAATACTCGCTCACTGGGTATTTTTACTCAGGTATTACACCCTCTGCTAGCGGTGGGCAACCCATGCAACTTTTAGCAATGAGTAAAGACGGCTACTCCGCCTCAAAATCTACTGCCACCTTAATAGTTATGGCTTTTTACTACAAATTAATCATGGTTATTATTGGTGCTTTACTACTTATTTTTTGGCATATGCCTATAATTAATTATTTTGGTAATTATGTTTGGGTTTATTATTTAGGTTTTGTGCTTAATTTGGCTGTTTTATTTGCTATTTTATCTTTTATGTTTATACCAAAACAAATAAAACACCTTGCTCGATGTTCTGAAACGCTACTGATAAAAATAAAAATATTAAAAGTTTCTGAAACTAGAGAGATAAAAATTAATAATTTTATAGGTTCATATTCTAGCGCAGTAACTTACATGTTTAACAACAAGTTAAAAATAAGCTTGCTTGTGGTAACTACACTTTTGCAAAGGTTAACTTTAATGATTATACCTGTTTTTATTTATTTAGGCTTACCTTTACAACAAACAAATGTGATGAACATATTTTTGATTACTGCTGCAACATATGTAGCGGTTGATATGCTACCCCTACCAGGCTCACAAGGGATATCTGAACTTATATTTTTACAATCGTTAAGTTTGATATTTACTGCAAACTACGTTGGCACTGCTATGGTGCTTACAAGATGTATAAGTTTTTACGTGCTTTTATTAAGCGGCATGGTAACTGTTGTTTTAAGCAATTTTGTTTTTAAAAAAACTCAAAAAACAATAAAAAACTGGGCGGTTTAGTAAAAACTCAAAAATACATTGAAACAATCTAATAGTGGAATTTTAAGTGTAAATATGGTATAGTATATATAACTATGCCATATTTATTTTTTTAAGGAGAAACGAGGCTTTTATGATAGAATTTAGTGCAAATGCTTATGAAGAAGCAAAAAGAACTTTAATCGGCAAAGAAAAAGAAAAACTAGATATTTTAATTTTATATATAATGAAAGGTGTGGTAATTGAAAGTACCAATGTGGAAATAGAACCTAGAGTAAAAATTGGCAAGGGTACAAAAATTTTACCTGGTACAATTTTGCGTGGTGAAACCATTATAGGCGAAAACTGTGTTATAGGCCCTAACACTTTAATTACAGATAGCACTATTGGCGATGACTCTAAGATAAATGCAAGCCAAATAAATAAAAGCAAAATTGGAAAAGCTAACGATATAGGCCCATTTACAAATGTACGTTTTGACACTGTTACCGAATACGGCGTGCACCTTGGTGCATATGTTGAAACTAAAAACTCTAATTTTGCACGTGGCAACACTGTTAGCCACCTAACTTACATAGGTGATAGCGATGTTGGTAAATACTGTAACTTTGGTTGTGGTACTGTTACCTCAAACTACGATGGCGCAAGCAAAAATCGTACCACAATAGGTGATTACTGCTTTATAGGTTGCAATACCAACTTAATACCACCTGTTACTTTAGGCAATGGTGCGTATACTGCTGCTGGCAGCACTATAACTTGCGACGTACCAGCTGGTGCGCTTGGCATTGCGAGAGAGCGCCAAACAAACCTTAAAAACTGGGCAGAACCCAAGCTAAAAGCGTACATAGATAAAAAATCAAAACTAGAACAAGAACAAACAAAGGAAGAAAAATGAACAGCGAAAACTGGTTAATAGTAGGGCTTGGCAACCCTGAAAAAAAATACGATAATACAAGACACAATGTTGGATTTGAAGCAATAGATTTTTTAGGAGATGAATGGAATATCTCTGTTACAAAAGCAAAATTTCAAGGTTTATACGGACAAGGTGAAATTAACGGAAATAAAGTTATTTTATGTAAACCGTTAACTTATATGAATCTTTCTGGACAATGCGTTGCACCTCTTGCGAATTTTTATAAAATACCTGCAAATAATGTAATTGTAATATGCGATGACGTTACGCAAGTACCTGCAAAACTACGTATACGTGCTAATGGCAGTGCTGGTGGCCACAACGGGCTTAAAAGCCTAATTTCCAACCTAGGCGGAGAGAATTTCCCACGTATACGCATAGGCGTTGGTGAAAAACCACACCCCGAATACGACCTTGCAAAATGGGTGCTAGGTAAATGCACCGACGCTGAGCAAAAAGCAATAACAGAGCGTTTTGGCGACATAGCTGATGCCATAAAACATATTATGGCTAAGGATTTGCCAAAAGCTCAAAATCTATATAATAAGTAATTAACTTAAGGAAACTACTATGTACCGTACTTTGCTTAAAAATAGTTTTGAATATAAGCGCCTTGCCACTGCACTTTCGGGTGTAGGTGCATCGGCGCTTTTTGGCTTGCCCTCAGCTGGGCGAGTGCAAATTTATGCAACACTTGCTAAAGATGATAGTTTTACCCACCCTACTGCAAACGTGGACGAAACAAAAAACGCCTCCACAACCAAGCAGAAAAAAAACAAAAAAAAAGCAGTGCGCACCTTATGTGTTGTGTGTCCTAGTGAGGCAATTGCTACAAAAACATCATCTGATTTAAACACCCTTGGCATTGTCAGCGAAGTTTTTCCCGCTAGGGATTTACTCTTGCGCCCATTAGAGAGCACTGCACATGAGTTTGAATATAGAAGACTCAGTGTTCTTGGTGGCCTTGCAAGTGGACGTGTGCAAGCCGTTTGTCTTTCCGCTGAAGCACTTTTGCAATATACTGTACCTCGTACAGATTTTTTAGAAAACACTCTAACGCTAAAACCTGGTATGAATCTTGATCGTGAAGAATTTATTTCACGGCTTTTTTCCGCTGGATACACAAGGCGAAACCATGTTGAAGGCACAGGGCAATTTAGTGTTCGTGGTGATATAGTTGATATTTATCCACCAGATATGCCACAACCCGCACGTGTTGAGTTTTGGGATGATGAAATTGACGGTATAGCCGCTTTTGATTTAATGACACAGCGCCGTGTTGAGGGTGATTTTGCACTTAAAAAATTGCATATATCCCCTGCTCGTGAAGTGCTTTTTGGCGATTGTAAAACCACGCTAAATGCGTTGCAAAACTTTTTAGCAAAAACAAAAGGCAAAAAACAAGAAAAGCTTTCTGTGGCTATGTCCGCCGATATTGCCGAGCTTGAAAACGGTCTCATGCCTTGTGCCATAGATAAGTATTTACCGCTAAGATACACAAAACCTGCTACTATTTTAGATTATTTTGAACCTAGCAACTCTATTTTAATTTTAGAAGAACTTGGTGCCATACGCGATGCACAAAAGGCAACTGAATTTAGACGCTCTGCTGAAATTGAAAATCTTTTGGAAGAAGGAACATTAACAGCCGAATTAACTAACTTTTACGAGGATATGCCCTATTTGCTATGCAACGTGGAAAAATATCCTAGCTTACTCTGCGAAAACTTTGTGCGCTCCATGCCCGAAGTGCGATTAAAAGAACTTGTGGATTCCACTGCACACGCCTTACCTGTTTGGAATGGCCGCATAGATGATTTATCCGAGGATATAGACCCACTTTTAGAAGAGGGATATGCTGTTACTATATTGGCTGGTACACCAAAATCCGCCGTTGCCTTAGTGCGTGATTTAACAGCACGTGGGTATAATGTATCAGCTAGCCATGACGTTAGCCCTATGCCAAAACTTATTCAAGTAATAGCTGGACATCTTTCCGGTGGGTGTGCTTTCCCCTTTGCGCACTGCGCTCTTATAACTTCTCGCCACCATAGCTTAGACGATACACAAGGCAAGAAAAAACGCAAAAAAAATAAAGATGCATTAGCTAGCCTTTCGGATATAAAAGCTGGCGATTATGTTGTTCACCAAGACCACGGCATAGGCTTATACTCAGGCATTGAGCGCCTAACGGTTGAAAACAGTCAAAAAGATTATTTAAAAATACAATATGCAGGAACAGATGCGTTATACGTGCCCGTTACACAGTTAGATTTACTAAGCCGTTATACAGCACCTGGTGACAGTGATAAAGTGCGCCTTGCAAAACTTGGCGGTGTTGAATGGCAAAAAACACGAGGACGTGTTAAAAAAGCAACAGAAGCTATGGCAAAAGAGCTAATTGAACTTTATGCTCGACGCCAAAAAGCCGAGGGTTTTGCTTTTTACCCTGATGGTGATTGGCAAGGCGATTTTGAAGCACGTTTTGAGTATGAGGAAACAGAAGACCAGCTTTCGAGCACTGCTGAAATTAAAAAAGACATGGAAAAATCCACACCAATGGATAGGCTACTTTGTGGCGATGTTGGTGTTGGCAAAACAGAAGTTGCTCTGCGTGCTGCTTTTAAAGCAGTTATGAGTGGCAAGCAAGTGGCAATTTTAGCACCCACAACTTTACTTGCTTGGCAACATTACAACAACATGCTCTCACGCATGGAGGCTTTCCCACTAAAGATAGGCTTATTAAGCCGTATGCGCAGTGCAAAACAGCAAAAACTAACACTGGGTGCAATGCGCAGAGGAGAGGTTGATATAGCGGTTGGCACACATCGCCTACTTTCAAAAGATGTGCTTTTTAAAGATTTAGGACTTGTTATAGTTGACGAAGAACAGCGTTTTGGTGTTAAACACAAAGAACGTTTGAAAGAAAGCTTTATTGGTGTTGATATGCTAACTTTAAGCGCAACGCCTATACCTCGCACGCTTAACATGGCTATGAGCGGCATACGTGATATGTCAACAATTGAACAACCACCTTTTGAGCGCCAACCAATAGAAACTTATGTTTTAGAGTATGACCAAAACATAGTAGCACAGGCTATTAAAAAAGAGCTTGCACGTGGTGGACAATGTTATTATTTGCACAACAGAGTTGAAAGCATAGAACGCACAGCTGATAAAATTTTACAAATGGTACCAGAGGCACGTGTAGGTATAGCCCATGGTAAAATGACAGAAGAACAACTAGGCTCTATTTGGGAACAATTAATTGATGGCGCAATTGACGTGCTAGTTTGCACAACTTTAATAGAAACAGGTGTTGATGTGCGCAATTGCAACACATTAATTATAGAAGACTCCGACAAAATGGGACTTGCGCAACTTTACCAAATACGTGGACGTGTTGGGCGAAGTGGGCGCAAAGCATATGCATACTTCACTTTCCGCAAAGATAAAAGCATTACAGATATAGCCTCAAAGCGACTTTCCGCTATACGTGAGTTTACAGCTTTTGGTTCTGGTTTTAGAATAGCCATGCGTGATTTGCAAATACGTGGCGCTGGTAATTTATTAGGACATAGCCAACATGGACACATGGAGGCTGTTGGTTACGAGCTTTATATACGTATGCTTAACGAGGCTATTTCAATAGCGAAGGGTGAGCCTATACAAAAGAACAAGGCAGATTGTACCATAGACTTACCTGTTAGTGCATATATACCTGATAAATATATTACAGATAGTTCCTCACGCATAGAGGCATATAAACGCATAGCTGCTGTGCAAAACGCAGAGGATGTTGCAGACGTATTAGATGAACTTATAGACCGTTATGGCGAACCACCCGCAGTTGTTTCTGAGCTTATTGAAGTTTCTCTTTTGCGCATGCTTGCCGTAGGGCTTGGCATTACCAAAGTTACACAACGCCAAGGTAAAATGGAATTGTTACTTGATACTTTGCCACTAGAAACAATAAAAAAACTAGTAGAAAATTTTGCACCAAAAGTACTTGCTGGCGCTGGAGAAAAACCCTATATTAGCTACAAAATAACAAAAACCGAAAAACCACTTGAAACCTTGCGCAAAATTTTGCAAGTTATGAGCGAATAATCTGTTATGCTTGTGATTTGCTGCTTTGGGTTATCTAATTTTCAACTTTTTATGTGTATAACGTTGAAAAAAACTTGATATAGATGTATAATAAAACCATATGTGAATTAATAAAATAAAAATTTACACTTACCATTAAAAATAAGTGTAAACAAGGAGAATTTCTAATGAAACAAAAACTTATAGCTTTAATGCTAGCTTTTACGCTAATTTTTAGTTTAAGTGCTTGCACAACTATAACAACACCTAGCACAGTTGGAACAATTGGCGAGGTTGAAATAACTGCTGGTATTTACCTAATTAGCCAATTTAACGCTTTTCAATCTGCTACATCTTTTGCAAGCACAGAACAACAAGAAATGAGCGTTTCGCAATTTTTAAAAGAAAGCATTTCCGTACCTGATGAAGATGCACCTGAACCAGCCGAGGGCGAGGAAGCTGCAGCAACAACATATGTCGTTGCAGATTACGTTGCAAAAGAAACAATGCTTGCTTTAGAATTTTATGCAGCTGTTGAAACAAAATTTGCTGAGCTTGGTGGCGAGCTAACAACAGATGAAATTATTTACTCTGATGCATATGCACAACAAGTTTACGACCAAAACGCCAACCTATATGCGCAAAATGGTATTGGCATTGAATCTATGAAACTATACCAGCTAGCACTCACTAAAGGCAGCTTATTATTAGATTTAATACATGGTGAAAACGGCACAGACCCAATCTCTGACGATGAATTAACAGCACATTTAAATGATAACATGGTTTATGGTGCATATATCAGCGTGCCTTTATATAATCAAACAACTTTTGCTTTTGCTGACGAAACACAACAAGCTGAAATTGTTGAAATTTTAAATGACGCTGTTAAAAGTTATGAAAGCGCTATGATTACACCTGAGCCAGAAGCAACTGCCGAAGCTACTACAACACAACCAGAGGAAAGCGCAACACCAGAAGAAAACACAGATACCGAAACTGAACAAAGCACAGAACCTACACCTGAAGCTAGCGCTGAACCCACACCTGAAACTGAAAGCATTTCTCTACCACCACTTGAAGTTTTCCGCGATGCTTTAGCTGAAAACATTGTTGAGGCTTATGCTGTTTTAGATGTTGCTTATGATGTTACAACGCTAGATAGCGAAATTGGCGTACAACTTTTTGGGCAAAGCACACTTGAAAGTAACTTTGATGCAACAACTGTTGAAACTATAAACAGCCTAGGATTAAATGAAGCTGCTGCTTTTCAAATGGATATTTTAACTGCAATGGCATTTTTGCGCCTTGACCCTATGGAAAGCACTACACTGGATACCATTAAAGATGATGTGCTTTTTGATATGAAAGCCGAAGAAGTTAGCGACATGTTAACAACCCTTGGCTCAGAGCTTACACACAGCTTAGATCAAAGTGCAATGAACACATACTCCGCTAATAATATAAAATAACTAAATATAAAAGCAGAGCAAAAACAAAATTGCTTTGCTTTTTTTATGCCAAATTACTAACAGTGAAAAAAATTTGCTTTTGCTTATTTATAAATGATATATAATAACTCAAATTTATTAAACAATATTAAACTAAACTTTATTTTTTAATTGCACAAAAAAACCTGTGGCGAAAAAGTCGCCACAGGTTTTTATTTTTCGTAAATTGAAAAGGTATTTTTACCTTTCTTTTTTGATTGATAAAGCGCTGTATCAGCATTTTTATATAATTCTTCAAAAGTATCGCCGTGCTCTGGATATAACGCAATACCAACACTTATCGAAACATTCACTCTTGTTCCGTTATCATCACAAAACGGAACGTTTACATCATTGCATAAAGTCTCAGCTTTGCTCCTAACAATTTCCACTGAGGGTGCATTTTGCAAAAACACAATAGCCTCATCGCCACCTACACGGCCTACTATATCACGTGCCCTAACCATATGAGAAATGCGTTTAAATAAGTAAATTAACACTTTATCGCCAAAGGGGTGGCCTTTTGTATCATTTATGCCTTTAAAATCGTCGATATCTATGATAAAAAAAGCGCCGCTTTTTATATCTTTTAATGACTCAGAGATTTTTTCATGAGTAGCATTTTTATTATATGCATTTACTAGCGAATCACGCTCTGCTCGGTTTTGTGTTTCTACAAGTTCTAACTTTTGTCTATCTATCGTTTCTAGTAACATATCTGCACGTACTTTATAGCCATGTAAATAGTCAAAGCGTATTAATAATGTCATAGCAAGTGTTACAACAGCAAGCCAAGTTAAGGGTGTTATCACTTGATGCAAAGGTAAATAAAATTTATCAAATGTATCTGAATACCCATAAATGAAAGAATTTAATGTTAAATAAGTAGCAGTTATTAGCAAAAAACCCACCATAAAAATAGTTTGCTCTTTATGCTCATTAACTATTTTTAGATATTTTCCTGGTACTAGTTTATTGATTAATATACCTATAATTGCGCAAATAGCCCAAGAAAAAACTATATTAGATATTAATGCTATATGATCATGAGTAACATCTGCAATTGTTTTACCTCTCAATAACACACCTAAAGATATTGTTATTGACTCCACACATACAAGATATATAACTGATATGAGCGAACACATAAGCGTGCCCCAAATATGGTTTTTAAACAAAATAACAAGCTCTATTAAACCACCAAAAAGCACCATTAAGTATGTAATTGTTGGTAGTTGATTAAATCCATATAAAATATACGTAAAAACCGCTGCATTAACAGCCGCAACCAAGTATAATATTTTTGTTCCAAAACGAGGCTTATCCAAAACTTTATTTGAAATTTTAAAGAACATTATATTTGTAACTAAAACAAATACAAAATAAAGTGTTGATAAAATTTCTAGCATCTTTTAGCCTCCTTTCTTAAAAATACAACATAATTATAGCTTTTTTGTTCATAAAAATCAAGAGTAACGCACCATAGCCAAAAAAGCACTCTTAATAATATAATGTATACAATATCGAATAAAAAGCGCTTTTTACCTAAATTAAAGTAAAAAGCGCTTTTTTGATTAATTTTTAATCAAAAAACAGATAAACACATAACATTTGAAACTTTTGATATTTTTTTAACTTATTATTAATACCATTACTTTATTGCCTTGTATTAATTTGCGGGCAAACCTTCATCTTTTCGGTTTTTCTTAGTCAGTGCCTCTGCTATAAATTCCGCAGCGTCATCTGGTATGTCGTCAATATTATCTCCACCTACATCAATTTGTAATGGTGGGCGTTTAAATAATATATCATACATCACAGGCACAATATAAAGTGTCATTAAAGTTGCATAAACAAGTCCGCCGACAATTACTATTGCCATGCCACCAGCCATTTGGCTAGCCATATCCTCACCAAAAATCATTTGTACCATGGCTAAAATAGTTGTAATAGCTGTCATAAAAATTGGGCGCATACGTGTTTTACCCGTTGCAATTAAAGCATCATGCCTGCTCATACCACCTATACGTAGCTGGTTGGCATAATCAACAAATACTATACCATTATTAACAACAGTACCCATAAGCACAAGGAAACCCATTAACGAAATAATAGAAAGCTCTTCACCTGCTACAAGCAAGCCTATAAGTCCGCCAGTAAATGCTAAAGGTATTGTAAATAAAACAATAAAAGGAGAAAGCAAACTTTGGAACTGCGCAACCATAACAAGGTATATGAAAATCAACGCAAGTAACATCATTAGCGAAACTTGCTCTACCATCTCATTAACTTCATCGCTTTCGCCACCTATAATAGCCTCGTATCCATCAGGAATAATGCCGTTTGCAACTGCTACATCTAGTTTTTCTTGTACTTCACGCGATAAAACCGTAGTGTTGTAACCAGGCATAGTTGTTGCATTAACCGAAACATACCTAGTTTGGTTTTCACGGCCTATTGAGCCTATTGATGTTGTTATTTCTTTAGTTGCAAATTCGCCTAGAGTATATATATTATCTTCTTTTTCTTCATCACTTGTATCACTAGTGCTTGGTGTGCTTGTGCCACCCATCATTGCGGCCATATCACCCATACTACCGCCCATCATAGATGCCATATCACCCATGCCACTCATGCTACCCATACCACCTGAAGAACCACTAGTTAAATCTGCGCCTTCAAATTCTATGCTCATCAAATCTTCAACTGTTAACGGGCTATTATTGTTTTGCACTATAACTTCAATTGTATCATTGCCAACAGTTATTGTTGTCGATGAGGCTGAAGTTGTCATTTGTGAGGCTATTTCTGCGTAAATTTGAGCTACTGTTAAACCATAGCTCATAGCCTTATCTTTATCAATCACTAATTGTATTGTAGGTTCGCCAGTTGATGAAACTGAAGTAACTTGTTCAAAACCTTCTACCTCGCGCACTATATCAGCCACATCATCACTAACTTTTGCTAAAACTTCAAGGTCGTTACCTAATACAGTTATGCTTAAACCACTTGCCGAAAGCATTGATAAATCTGCCATGCCACTAGCCGAAACTTCTATTTCAGCATCTATATGTTCAGTAGCTTGCTCTAGCGCATCAACAGCAGCATAAACCTCAGAGCTACCTGTACCTTCTTCTAAGGTTACAAAATAAGTGTAGTTGCCATAACTAGTATCGCCACCACCACCAAAAGCTGCAAACATGCTAGATGTTGAAGCACCACTCATAACACCAACTTCTTTTATTCCGTCAACTTCAAGCATGGTGTTCATTATATCATCTGCTATTGCATATGATTGCTCACGTGTTAATTCTTCTGGAGTGTTTGCTGTAACTTGCACTTGTTCGGCTGTCATTTCAGGTATAACAACTATTCCCATTTGCATAATTCGCCACACACTAAATGCAAGTAATGCTGTAGCTAATAGCAGTGGTACATATTTGCGTTTTAAGCAAAAATCTAAAGTCACACCGTAAAATTCCTGTAATTTTTCAAACCATAAATGGCTTTTTGGTGTTGTGTTGCGCAAAAGTGTACTTGCAGTTGCAGGAACAACTGTAACCGCTACAAATAAAGAGGCCAGTAAGCAATACGCTATACAAAGACCCATAGGCATTAATAACTCGCGCACCATACCCGTTGTGAAAACTAGTGGTAAAAACACGCAAACAGTTGTTAGAGTAGACGCAATTAGTGCACCGGTTACTTGCAATGTACCTTGAACAGCTGCACGCGCAGCATTAACTCCACGCGCTCGCAACCGATATATATTTTCTAGCGCAACTATAGAGTTATCAACAAGCATGCCTATACCAAGCGCAAGACCAGATAGGCTTAACATATTTAAAGAAATATTTGTAAAATACATTAGCACTAGCGCAAAAAGCACAGATAAAGGTATGCTTACACCAACAACTAAAGTTGGCATAAAATCTTTTAAAAACAGTGCTAAAACTATAATTGCTAAAAACGCGCCAATACCCATGCTAGAAACAACGCCGTTAACAATCATATCAATATAAACGCCTTGGTCCATTAGCGTAGAAATGCCAACTTTACCCTCTGATTTTTCCTCAAGGTTGTTAATGGCAACCGTACAGTTATCAGAAATTTCGTTTGTGCCTATTGTACTGCTTTTATAAATAGTTACAATAACGGCATTTTCGCCGTTCATACGCGCGTAGCTTTCGTGGGCATTATCTATAACTGTAACATCAGCAATATCAGCTATTGTTACATCGCCTAACCCCTCCATACTTAAAAGCAAGGCATTTGCTATATCGTCTGCGCTTTCGTATTCTTCACCTATTTTTAACAACCATGAATCATCGTTTGCGTCATCTAAATAACCAGCTGGCATGGCAAAGTTTTGAGCATATATCAATTGTGCTAGTGTGTTAACTTCTAAAAGGCTATCTAAATTAGCGCTTTCTAAAGCATCTTCACGTGCACTATCATACTGCGAACGTGCACTGTCTAACTCCATTTCAGCTGTGGTAAGTGCTACTGTTGCAGTTGAAAACCCAACTGCCGCCTCAAGTTGCATTTGTGTCATCATTGCAAACACCGGCTCTAAGCTTGCTATCATACCAGGCAAGCTTTCAAGTTGTGCAGAAACAGATGCAAGTGCATTACTTGCAGATTCAACAGGGTCAATTTCTGGTATTTCTGGTATTTGCTCTGCAATTGTCTGCATAAGTTTACCATAAACCATCATTTGATTTTGATTTAACGGTGTAGCTAAAGACGTAACATCTAATGTTAAAACAGGCGCAAGTAAAGACATTTGCTCTAGTTGTGTCATCGCTCTAAAATCTGCTGTAGATATTTGCGTTGTGGTTGGGTCAATTACTACCAATATGCTTAAAAGCGCGGTTATTTCTTCATCGGACCATGTGGAAAAATCCACAATAGGGTCAGGCGTAGGTGTTGCTGTAGGAGTTGGTGGGTTTTCTAATTGATTTTTTATACCGTCAATTTGTGCTTGTAAGGTATCTATTTGTATATTAAGTGGTCCTACTACACCATCGAAAATCTCACTTGAAACTATTGAACCAAATTCAGATTGTGCTTTTTCAAGCTCAGCAATAGCTTGCTTAACTTCTGCCTCAGCATCGTCAAGTTCTACTTTAGCCTCCGCAAGGCCTGCGTCAACTTCTTCCAATAATTTATTATTTAAATCATCTATTTTGCTTTGGTTTAAATCTATTTGTACTGTTTGCTCAACAAGACCTATACCAGATACACTAGCAACACCGTTAACACGTTCAAAGGCTGGTATAACTGTATCGTTGACATAATTTGTCAATTCGTATATATCAAAATCTTCATAACTAATTGTATAATATAGCGTGGGCATCATATCAATGCTAATTTCTAAAATAGATGGTGTGCCTGTGCCATCTGGTAGCATATTAGTAACCTGTTGAACAGCGCTCGAAACTTTAACCATAGCGCTATCCATATCTGTTCCGTCCTCAAACTCTAGTTGAACCATGGAAAAATTTTCACTAGATGTTGAGTAAACATTTTTAACACCAGTAACAGTACCAAGACCGCCCTCCATAGGCGCAGTAACAGTAGACTCTACCCTTTCAGGGCTAGCACCTGGATAGGTTGTTATAACTACCATCATGGGTATATTTATAGGTGGTAGCAAATCTGTTGACATATTAAGTATAGAAACTATACCAATAACTAATGTTAGCAACACACCAACTAAAACTGTAAACGGCTTAGTTACACTATATTTTTGCATCAATCTCACTCATTTCTTTAAAAACACACATATCAATATATTAAAAATTATTTTTTGCGCTTTACTGCTATCACACGGCTAATTACCATTAATACCAATACCACAACAATAATAAATGGTAAAACTCTAATTAAATTTCGCAAATCTGCTGCAAGTTTATCTTCATATGATTTTGGTGCTGTCAACGGCAACGTCGCAATTTCTTCGCCAGCTAGTGAAACCGTTACCTCCCCTAGTTTATCTCCTACTGTTACAGGAGCTTTAATTTCTTCAACCAATGTAACATCTATATCAATTTCATCATCTGGATGTCCATAAGCACTAATGCTTTCAGGTGCTAACACAGTAAAACTTTCAGCATCGTAACTGTTAGTTAATGTTACTGTTCCCATTTCTTGGCCTACATTTAATAATGGCAAAGTATCAAATGTTTCAAACACCCAATCAAAAATAGTTGTTGCCTCAACATATAAATCATCTTTTGTTGAATTTAATATTACTAATATATATTCTTGCCCATTTTGCTCTGCACTAGTTACTATGCAGCGTCCTGCTAAATCTGTAAAACCAGTTTTAATTCCATCTACATAATCTCTATAATAATCGCTTTCTGGGTCTAGCAAGTAGTTAGTTGAGGTAAGCACACGTTCTTGGTCATGCGCATTATTTGCACGTATTGTATAACTTTGTGTGTTTACAACTTTTAGTAAATCCGGGTTATCTATCAGCATTGCTCCAATAAGTGCTAAATCTTCAGCTGTTGAAACATTGCCCGCATCATAAAGGCCATGTGCACAAGTAAAGTTTGTTTGTGTGCAACCAAGTTCACGTGCACGTTCATTCATTTGGTCAAAAAACACATCCATGTCACCATCACCCAAAACATAAGCAATAACACTAGCTGCATCATTTGCACTGCGTACCATAAGCCCATAAAGTAGCTCTTCCATGCTTATTTCTTCGCCTATTTCAAGTTGCATATCTGCGCCGTTTTCAGCTTGTATGTCATAAAACTCTTGTGTAAGCTCTGTTGGAATAGTTATGATTGTGCTTAGGTCATAACCACTTTCTATTAATAATAATGCCGTCATCATTTTTGTTGTGCTTGCTACATACCTTACAGTATCTGCATTATGTGATAAAATTACTTTACCAGAATTTCTATGTATAAGATAAATAGATTCTATGCTTTCACCCTCAGCCGATTTATTTGCTGGTTCTAATGGTAAATCATATGCTGCAAAACTTGGTACTGCCATTGCAACACACAAGCAAAAAGCTGTTGCTAAGCAAAAAATTGATTTAAAATTTCTTATTATCATTTAATTTTCCCTTTTTATTTATATGATATACTGCATTTTTGTGCCAAATATGTATATCTTGCTATTATTTTAAAACTAATATAAACTAAAATAAATACCATTGCACAATAATTTACAAGTGTTTATTATTTAAAGTGTCCGTTATTATAATACCATAAAAACCGTTAAAACAAAAGAGCTAATATAGCTCTTCAAAAATACTTTACAAAGTGTTTACAAAAACAAATTTCATAAAACTTTTTATTAGTTAAATATTAAAAAACACCTCGAAAGGTGTTTTTAATATTTATCGTTGAATAAAACTATATTATCGTTCTTTTTCGTACCATGGTTTTTTTATAAACATTTGTTCTTTTTTTAATACTTTTTGATAAGCCTCACAAAGGCTTTCAACTTCACCTTGTTTAAAACAAGTTATAGGGGCTATAAAACCTTTAATTGGTGTTACAAAAACATAAATATAGCGCTTTGTTTTATATATTCTCCATATTTCAGCTAATTTATAGTTTGCGTTTTCTGTTTTGCTGTGAACTGCTATTTTATCTTGTTGAAATACAAGCGAATATTCTTTGCGAGTTTCGTTGTTTGAAAAATGCTCTAGCACTTTAGCACTATACATACGCAAGCTTATCTCCATTAAAACTGGAAGAAAAACCAACATTGTAATAACAAGTGCTATCACTGGCGTGTTTCCTAACATGAAATTTAAAATTACAAAAAGCATAATTATCATAGGAAACAAGTAAACATTAAAACGTGTTTTTGCTATATAATAACTGCGAAAACGACAATACGCAAGATAATCCACTTTATTTAACATAGCATCTACCAAAATTGGTTTCATTTTTACACCTCTTTATTATTAAAAAATTATTTAAACTCACTTAAAAAACCTTATTAAGAATACCAGAAAATTAAGCAAAGAGCAACAAAACAAATGTAAACTTTACAAAAGCGCATATTCTCACGAATATACGCTTTTGTTTTACTTCATATATAAATTTTTACATACTATTTAATATTTATATTTTTAGCTAGAGCTTTCGCTAGCCATTTGTAAAAAGTCTTGTACTTGAGTGCTTAACAATATTTCTTTAACTGCTAATATATTGCCTGCCTCTAGTGAAAAATTATGTATACCTAAATCAAAATATTCCACAACATTGCTAGCTTTTGCTAATGTTAAACCATTTAATGAAACAGGTATATTTGCTTTTTGTGATGCTTTGACAACCATTCTTATTAGTTTTTTCATCGCTGGGCTATTTGTTTGGTAATATGGTTCAAGCTGGCTTAGTTCTCTATCCGCTGCGTGCGTATACTGTACAAGGTCGTTTGTACCTATTGCAAAAAAATCGCAACCAGCATCTACAAAATCATCTGCCATTAAACAAGCCGCTGGAATTTCCATAAGCATACCTATTTTAATGTTTTCGTTAAAAGTATCTCCTCTGTGCCGCAATATATCTTTACAATGTTCCACTGCTCGTATTGCAAAATGCCAATCATCTACACTGCTTATCATAGGAAAGATTATTCGCATTTTTCCGTATGCACTAGCACGTAAAAGTGCACATAACTGTGTTTCTAGCACTCTTGGGTGTGCGTGTCCCAAGCGAATACCTCTAAAGCCAAGTGCGTGAGTTGGCAACAATTTACCTAGTAACACATCAGTGTCTGCATTTGCACCTAAATCAAAGGTTCTAAATGTTATAGAAACGCCCGACGCTGCTTTTATGCACCTATAATAAAAATCAAATTGCTCGTTTTCACTAGGCACACGCCCGCCAAACAAAAGCGACTCTGTGCGCAAAATACCTATGCTACTTGCGCCAACTTCAACAGCATATTTTATATCCTCTGGCAATAAGCAGTTTGCAAAAAGTTTAAACGGAATGTTATCTTTTGTAGCGTTTGGTAGTTCTCTTAACGCTAACAATCTTTGATTTTTGCGTTGATTTTCATAAAGCTGTTCTATAAAAGTTTGGCGTGTGCGTGCATCTGGTTGCAAAATTAAAGTGCCCGTGCGTGCATCTAAAACTGCTGTTTTACCGTCACAATTTTCTAAAAAATCATCGCCTATTTGTATAATTGCAGGTATTCCAAGCGAGCGGGCTATTATAGCCGCATGGCTCTGAGCACTGCCAGCTGATGCCGCAATGCCAAGTATCATACCCGCTGGCACAGAAAATAAATCGCTAGGCATGAGCATCTCACCTGCTAAAATAACAGGATAATCTAGCTGTAGAGCTTTGCGAGTGTGTCCATCTAAAATATCAACTATACGCCTACAAGCATCCAGAATATCTATAGCGCGCAAGCTTAAATATTCATTTTGTATATTGCGTAACTCTTCAGCATGTATATTTGCAACGTGTTCAGTTGCTTCCACAGCACTCATACCAGAATTTATAGCGCTATAAGTTTCTTTAAGCATTGTTTCATCGTCCATTAAACAACGTTGAAAGGTAAAAATAGCTTGTTCTTCTTCTGGGGCACGCTCTGCTAGCACCAAAAGCTCCGCCTTTGCCGTCCAAAGAGCCTTTTGGAACAATAAAATCTCCTTTTCTGGCGATTCTATAATTCGTGAAAAGCGTTCTGCTTTGTTTACAAGTTTTCGCACTGGTCCTACTGCTATACCTGGTATAATAGGCGTTCCGATATATTGTTCCATAAAAACCTCCTCATTCTTATAATTTAATTTACAAAAGCAAAGTTATAAACTGTATAAATATTATTTAAAGCTTCGTGTTTAAAGCCAAAAAAACAAGGGCTGTTACAAAACTCTCGCTGTGTAAGCTAGCTTTTGCAACAAGTGCTGGATTATGAGTAGAAATTAAAGCTTCATAGTCTTTAGCTTTCTCGCTATCGTAATTATCTAAAAATGCCTTTTGCAAACTTTCCAATGTATAAATCTCGTTTGGTTGTACACCAGCTTTTTGTGCAGCTAGCTCCAAGGGGGCTAGAGGTTTATCTTTTGCGTAAAACATGCCAAGTGCTGTCATTTCAGCTAGTGCCAAAGCATGGTTATATTTTGTTGCTTTTAATAGCAGTCTATCATATCTTACTCTAAATTTTGCTATATCAATTTCTGTTGTTTCATTACTTATTGCATATGCAGTACCACGAACTTTTTCAAATGTGCGCAAAGTATCAAAATAACCTAAACATATATTTTTGTTAACACTATCGGTGTTAAATCTAAATATCTCGCCTAAGTCCCAATGGCTTTCTATTATTTTAGTTGGCACATTAGTAAAGTTTGGTCTTACAACACCAGGTGCGTCAAGGTATGCACAAATTAGCTCTGTTGCACCCATTTTTATCGCAAGTTCAAAAGGCATATTATCACGATATGCACCATCTAAATAAACTTTACCATCTATTTCTCTAGGGCGAATAGCTGGAAAACACGCTGCGCTTGCAAGTAGATAATCTTTCAACTTACCTTGTGGTATTTCATCTATGGAAAGCTCTCTGCGCCTTAACCCTCTATGAAACTCTACTGTTACAAGTCCAAAACGTATTTTTGCATTGCGCAAAGCATCTTCATCTAGCATTAAATCTATCATATTTTCTAGCGGGGTAACATCCATTCCGCCTTCACGAACGATATCTTCAAAATACCGGCGCATTTCTGTAGAATCCTCACTAGAAGGTAATGTCAAAATATCGCCCTCGCTTATGGTGCTCCACATATCTAGCAAAGTGTCATCCTTGCCTAATGCTAACAATGCTCCATTTAAAGAACCTATGCTCGTGCCTGTTATTATATCAGGATACCAACCTAGTTCTTGTAATGCTTGCCACACACCAACTTGATAACTGCCTTTTGCACCACCACCTGCGAGCACTAATGCTCTAACTGTTTCTGGCAAAGAAAACCCCTTTCTTTACATATATAGTAAATACTAGTAACTATATATGTAATTATACTAAAATATCTCAAAAAAGTCAACATTATAACAAATTATCACAACAAAATAGTGCATGAATTTTATATATTTTTTTGTAAAATTACACCAATAATTGTTGTTTTTTATCAAAATATACACTATTTTTTGCATAAACGTATTTTTTATGCAAAACAAGGGCATGTTATAATAAACAGGAGGATAAAATGCCCAATTATAAAAAATTATATTTTGACCTTTTTGCGGCAACAGATAAAGCCATTAAAACCTTAATTAATGCACAACAAAAAGCCGAGGAAGATTTTTTATCTAGTGAAACATTAACACCTATAAATTTTTATGAAGTTACAAAAAAAGAGCCACCAAAGCAAGATTAAATGCAATGGTGGCTAATTAACGTAATAACAAACCTAAAAATAAATCTGTTTAGGTTTTAGCACCACACTTTAAATTATATGCTGTGCATTTTTAAATTATTCTAAGCTATAAACCAAAAAGTAGTGCCTTTACCAAAAGTACTAATTACACCATATTGATAACCATGTTGCTGGAAAATCGCTTTTGTTATAGAAAGCCCAAGACCTGTTCCTACTTTGCCAAAATCGGCACGGCTACGATAATAACGATCAAAAATATATGGCAAATCCTCTTGCTTTATACCTTCGCCGTGGTCTTCAATTTCAATACGACATTCGTTATTTGGCAGTGACATTCCACGTAAAACAAAAATACCATCTGCCCCTATATGATGCATAGCATTGCCTAATAAATTATGCAATGCACGCTCTAGCATAGCTGGGTCTGCATTTACCATTAATGGTGTATCTTCTGGCATTTCTAAAATTAATTTCCAGTTATTTTGTGTGCAAATTCCCACATAACGCTCTGCAACTTCCTCACAAAGCTCACGTAAATCAAAGCGTACTTTTTTACACTGCTCTGCACCACTTGAAACTTTGCTTAGCTCCATAACACTTCCAACTAAACCACTTAATCTGTCACTTTCGTCTATGATTATTCCCATTTGCTCATTGCGTTTTTGCTCGTTATCGCCTGTAATGTCACGTACTGTTTCAGCATACCCTTTTATAAGTGTTAAAGGTGTTCGTAAATCATGCGAAACATTTGCGATAAGTTCACGTTGCAGCTGGGCAGAATGTTTAACTTTTTCTGCCATGTTGTTAAAATCTTTCGATAAAGTGCCAAGTTCATCTGAGCGTGAGCTATCTAATTTAACATCATAATTCCCCTCTGCCATTTCGTGAGAGGCAGCTGATAAACGACTAATTGGTTTTGTAAACCAGCGGCTAAACAACCACGCTGCTATAAAAGCTAACAACAGCAAAAAGCTTGCTGTACCAGGTAGCAAACCTTGCAAAACTGAACCTGCTTCTTCAACACGTGCAAGACTTGCCGACAGCAAAACTACATATTGGCCGTCAGCTGTAGTTTTACCTACAACCATTTGCTGTAACTCACCTGATTGAACAATGTGCGATATACTGCCCGCTGAAAAACAAGTGCGCCTTAGCCAATAGGCGTTTTCGCTATCACGCCCTACTTGTGTATGTGTAGAAGCAAAACCATAGCTAGTTGTACTATGCACAACACAAGGCTGAACATTTTCGCTATACATAACATAATTTAACGATGTATCAGAAATATCAACACAAATATTTGTGATTTTAATTTTATTTGCAGCTATGGCCTCATCTAGTTGTTGCCTAAATTCCTCGTTAACTACTAAACCCGTGGATTTACGTGTTGAAATAGAAATATCATTTTCAATCGCTTCGTCCATCATGGCAACGATGCTATTAAGCTGTGTTGTAAGATTGCTTTCTATGGAAGCATTGTATCTTGGTTGCAATAAACTAGTACTCATTATCCAAACAGCGGCAAGTAAAACAAAGCAAACAAAACACAAAAAGAGCATAAGCTGTGTGCGTATGCTCAAAGTGCGTTTAACTAGCGGAATTATCTGCCCTTTTTTATGTTTGCGAAGATTACTCCGTTTACTTGATTTTGCTTTAGAATTAGAAGACATTTTTTACTCTCAATTAATGTGTATCTGTTGGGTTAAATTTATAGCCAACACCCCAAACTGTTGATATATAATCTCTGCAAGAACCTAAATGGCCACGCAACATTTTTATATGTGTGTCAACTGTTCTATCCTCGCCGAAATAATCATAGTTCCAAACTTTTTGCAATATTGTTTCACGGCTAAGTGCTATGCCCTTATTTGCCGCAAGGAAAGTTAACAAATCAAATTCCTTTGGTGTAATGGCTATTTCTTGCCCTTGCACTAATACACTGTGGCTTGCTATATCTATGCACAAATCACCAAAAATTAAGACATCTTGCTTTTGCTCTATTTTAGGCATTGCCCTATTTAAAACAACTTTTACACGTGCAACAAGCTCACGTGGGCTAAAAGGTTTTACGATGTAATCATCTGCTCCACCCTCTAAACCTGCTAGTTTA
This sequence comes from uncultured Faecalibacterium sp., assembly GCA_964370685.1. Taxonomy (GTDB): domain Bacteria; phylum Bacillota; class Clostridia; order Oscillospirales; family Ruminococcaceae; genus Faecalibacterium. Next base: position 57,334 of record CAYJKG010000009.1, read on the forward strand.
TCGTATTCTTCGCTACGTGCTGTAAGCATTATAACAGGTATAGTTAAACCATCAGCACGTATATTTTTCAAACAAGTGAAACCGTCCATTAATGGCATCATAACATCTAAAATAACAAGGTCAAAAGCACCTGTTTTTATTTGTTGTAAAGCTGAAACACCATCAGATGCCTCGCCACAATTAAATTCGGCAAATTGCAAATGCTCTCTTATCAAACTGCGAATACGTGGTTCATCATCTACTATTAAAATGTTTGCCATGGTACAACCTCCTATGATACACCAATTAAGTATTTTAAATTAATTTTCCACATTATAATACAATAATTTGGTGAAAATTAAATGTTACTTTTGCAAATTTTTTTTAACATTTTAAAATAATTGCATATTTAAACCTAACGGCTCATAGTATTTAGCATAAAACACATTGCCGCCGGCGTATTTACTAACCGGCTTTGCGCCGAAAAGGAGAATATTTATGTTTATGATTACCTTGAACAAAAAAAATATTAAAAGGATTGCCGTTGGCTGTTTATGTGCTACTGTGCTATGCGTTGGTTGGTTTAGCACCAGTTCTTTGCGCGAGGATAGCACACATGCAAATAGCAACAACATCAAGATTAGCTCAACACAGGATATACAAACATTTTTTACTGGTTATGGTTTTTCATCTGATCCCGTTGATATTAGTGCAGATAAAGTTGAAATACCCAAATCATGGGATGACAGTTTTGCTGCATTTAACACCTTAGTTGCACAAAGCGGTTTTGATTTAACCGATTACAAAGGTAAAACTGTTGAAAAATGGTTAGCTCGCATACCTGCATTTAGCATTGGCGACAGCACTGTTTATGGTGTCTTATTAGTTTATAAAGAAACTGTTATTGGCTCGTATCTGTTGGAAAAACCATCTGGCAAAGTTACTGGGCTTGCCGACGCCTTAAAACAAAGTGCTGATAATGCTACCTCCCAAGCCACTATGCAAGAGGCTGAAACACAAAGTGCACTTGGTACAGAAGGCGAAAATGGCGATATTAATATACAAATTTTACCTGAACAGCAAGCAAGCACTGATATAGTAGAAACCCCAAACGAAAGTGTATTTCCCACTGAGTGATAGCAAGGCTTAACGCCTATAATTTATTTAATATCGCCAATTTTATATTATATTTAGTACTTATTATTTTGTTTAACACCACAAAATAGTAAGTACTTTTTATTTTATATTCTCTGCTAGCTGATACTATTAATATTATTTAATGTTTTACAGCAAAGCTTTATTTTTTAATTAAACTTTACAATTGCTAATATTAGTTTGAACAACTATTTAATTATTAATCTTCTTTTTCTCCCTTTATTGGTGCACTTTCGCCACCACGTGCTGACATATAATCATCAAAGCTTGTAAATTTTTGTTGTGGTGGCCGACGAGTTATAAGCTCTAAACCGGGGCCTTTACCACTAGAAAAAGGTTTGCTTGAGCGCACTGTACGTAAACCTGAACGGCTTGGAGGTGCAACTGTTGCAGTTCTCTCTGTTTTTTTTGTATGTTGGTTTTCATAGCTTGCATGTCTTGAATGTGCGCTGCTATGTGTATTACCATATGCTGTACTATGATTAGCATGCTGTTCTGAACGTTTGTTATGGTATGTAGTACGAGCATTTTCAAAATCTGAGTTTGTTGAGCTATGTGCTGTTTGCCTTTGGCCAGATTTTTGCATATTTTGTTTTTGTGCACTACCTTGACGTTGATTTGCCACTTGCTTTTTGTGTGCTTGTGCGCTAGATTTAACAGCATTGTTGGCTTTTTCTCTATTGTTATTATTTCCTTGACGTTTTTGCAGTTGCGTTGGCTTAGCATCTTCCTTAGGAATTGGTGCAGTATGTGGTATTTGCTCTGCCGCCATAGGGCTTAAAAAACGAGGGTCAAAAGCAACATTTTTTTGTACATTGTTTTTATTTGAACCAACTTGCTTCTTGCCTTGTTTGTTTGGGTTTTCTTGGCATTTTTGATTATTTTTAACATCATTATGTGCTTTTTGCCCTTGTCGATGTTGGTTATTATTTTGTGGTTTATTTACTTTTTTCACTTGTGCTTGGGCAGTATTTTCTTGACTTTTTTCATTATTTTGTGTCGCTTTTTTTGTGTGTGGCCCTTTTGTATTGCGCATTGTATCCTCCTCTTTTATGTTTTTTTTTATATTTGATTGTATTTTATCTTTTTTTGCATTATTATCTTTTGATTGTTTTGAGTTTTTAGCTTCACTAGCAGATTTTTCATCTTTAGTTTTTTTACCACGCAAAGGTGCTACTATTGCTTTTACTGGTGAGGGTTTACCTGCAAATGGGTGTTGCTCCACTACTGGTATTTGCTTGCGGTTTAGTTTTTCTATTCCACGCAAATATTCTTTTTCCTCAGTTGCACAAAAAGCTATTGCTATACCCTCTGCCCCAGCACGAGCTGTTCTGCCTATGCGGTGCACATAAGTTTCTGCCACTTCTGGCAAATCAAAGTTAAAAACATGTGATAATTCGTTTATATCTATTCCACGTGCAGCTATATCTGTTGCTACTAAAATTTTTGTTTTTCCCGCTTTAAAGTTTTCTAATGCAAGCACACGTGCATTTTGCCCCTTATTTCCATGTATTGCAGCGGCTGTTATTCCTGACTTTACAAGTTGCTTTACAATTTTATCCGCACCATGCTTTGTACGGCTAAAAACTAGGGCATTTGTAATATTTAACTGCTTTATTAAGTGTATAAGTAAGGCAAGTTTGTTGCCTTTTTCTACATAATATAAACTTTGGGTTATTCTATCTACTGTACTTGAAACAGGGTCTACCTTCACTTTTATTGGGCGATTTAAGAAACTTGCAGCAAGTTCTTCAATTTCTTTTGGCATTGTTGCGCTAAACATTAAGTTTTGGCGTTTTGGTGGTAATTTTGCAACTACTCGTTTTACATCATGCACAAACCCCATATCAAGCATACGGTCTGCCTCATCTAAAACAAATATTTCTAGTTTTGATAAATTAACAAATCCCTGATTTGTTAAATCGTTTAAGCGCCCTGGACATGCTATTAACACATCTACGCCTTTTTTTAAAGCGGCTATTTGTGGCATTTGCCCTACACCGCCAAAAATAACGGTATGTCGTAGAGAAGTATATTTCCCATAATCAGTAAAATTTTGACCTATTTGTAAGGCTAGCTCTCTAGTTGGTGTTAGAATTAAAGCTCGTACTGTACCAGCCTTTGCCCTTGTGCCCTTGCTTAAAATTTCTAGCATAGGCAAGGCAAAAGCGGCAGTTTTGCCTGTTCCAGTCTGTGCACAACCTATTAAATCCCGCCCGCTTAAAACTGGTGGGATTGCCTTTTGTTGTATTGGAGATGGTGTGCTATAACCAAATTCTGATATAGCACGTTGTATTTGCGGTGATAAATTTAGCTGTTTAAATTGCATATTGTTCCTTAATTAGATATTTTCATTTGAGATATTTCTGCATTCAAGATAGTAGCGTTTTTCTACTGCTTGCCCCATGCTAAAAGTTTTGCGTGGTAATACGCCACCTTGAACAACGCCTTTGAAAAGGTCGCTTTTTTCAAATGTTGGTAACAATAAACCTACTGCACCATCATCGCAAAGTTTGCGCACTGCTTCTTCTTCGTGTATATAATCCACACGTACTTCTTTGTTATTATTTAAATATTCAGCAATAAAGGCATCTACTGTGCCTACTGTTAATGCTTCTTTTGGTGAACGAATTGCAAAAGGTTCTTCGCCAGCTAGTGAAACAAGTGTAAAAACTTGGTCTGCTTTACCGTCTTCTAAATCTAGCTCATTTTTTTCGCAATAATCTTCCCATGCTTCGTATACATCTGCTCCATCTGTTTCAAAAAGCACTCTATGTATAGGTTCCATTTCGATTGCCTCGCTATGTATGTTGCATACCTCGCACAAACAATAACGTGCTGGGTGTATTAGCTGTTCTTCTGGTGATAGTGTTGGTTTTAATTCCTCCCAAAAAGCTTTTGCACTTGCAAGAGAATGGTTGCCATCTCCAACTGCCATTGTTAGTGGTTTATCACCTGATACTTGTGGGTAGTGTGCATCGAAAACTGCGCTACTACCAAGTTTGACAACTGCGTTTTCTATTGCCGAAATTAACTCTTGGCTTTCTACTGCCCAGCCACAAATACTACCACCACCAAGCATTAAATCACCCTCATATACTTTGGTTAGAGTTTCTTTTACATTTGAAACGGGCTCAATTATTGTGTGATCAATATCATCCACAAGCATCATAACATGAGGTGTTTCTATAACAGCATCACGGCGCACAGCAACACGTGGTGGTATACGCTCTAATACTGTTCCCTCTGTTGGGCGTATTGCTGATAAATCGCCTTTTTTATAGCTGTATTGTTCTAAATCTACTTTGCCTACTAAACCTTTGCGCACTACTCCACTTTGCATTTTACGCTCAACATAAACAAAACCAGAAATTTTACGTGTGAGCACATCTTCTTTATATGTTTTCATCGTTTCGTGTATGTTATCAACCCTTGCAAAAGCGCCTGCTTTTTCAAGATAAACTTCTGGCAAAACTATGTACAATGAGCTAGGCGAATAACCAACTATAGTTTGGGCCTTTTCCCAATAGCTTTCATCGCTTGTAAATTGGTCACAAGCAATGCAAGCCCATTCAGAAACAGGGATATTAGCTTTAGGCAATAAAATTTCAGCCGCAGAAAAACAAGATTCCATGGTATACTCCTTTATATCAAAAAAATTATTAGTAAAACGTACCTTTTTCGCCTTGCATCAAAACAACATTTTCAGCACCTTGCTCTTTTAATGTGATTGCGATTTGTTCAATTGCTGATAAATCAGGCAAGGTACCATCTGCTGTTGTTACAGGTGCATATAACATTATATTTTTTACGCCTAAGGTTACAGGCGGTGCATTGCCAGTAGTATCATCTCCTATCTGTGCCATTTCATATGGATACTCGTACCACAAAACTATGCCCTCGTTTGCAAAGCGATTTTCCCAAGTAGATATGCTTGCGGTTAGTGCATCTGCTCTTGTGGCCTCCCCTATATCACCATAATACTGGCTTTCTCTCACTTGTGATGGAAAAGTAACGTTGGAAATGTTAAAATGTGAAAAACCTAAACCAATAAGCTCCGCAATAATATCACCAACAAAAGCTTGTGATGTTGCTGCATATGGGTTCATCCATGCTTTACCGCCTGCATCTGCTGCATTATCCAGCCACATATAATCTGTGCCCACATATTGTATACCCATGCTACGGTCTTGATACACTGCAAGTGAATCACGATATGCACAAATTGAGGCTACTGGTATTATTCCAGCATTTTTTAATGCTGTTGTTATACTTTGCACATCAACCACATTACTTGCTACACTCGCAACTGCGCTAGGCACAGATGAGGCATAATGTATATAACCAGATGTATCTTTTAAAGGGATAACTGCATAGGTAACATTTTGCTCACGCAAAGATTCTATGGTTGTGTTAATTAGTTCGGTGCTAGTTAACGCTGAAAGACTTACCTCTGAAAAACTTCCCTCTACAATAACGCCACCTTCTGGCAAAGGTTCAGGTGTAGCCGTTACAACTGGCGGTGGTGTTGCGGTGCTTTCTGGCACAATTTCTTCACTATTGGATTGTGGGCGAATAATACCATACCATGTAGAGGTGCCTAAATCGACAATGAAAGGAGCAAGAAAATATCCCAATATCAAAAGCAAGGCAATAATAACACTCCAAAAAGCAAACTTTTTGGTCAGTGCAGACCTTGAATAATATTGATGATTATAGCGCTTTATTTTACCTAGGTTATTACGCTTTTTTGACATTAGTTATAATCCTTTTTTATTTGTTTTATAAACTTCTTGTGTAAATAATTTCGTGCATTTAAAGGTTATCATTTTTTTGCTATGATGGTATGCAGTGCTAGGAAACAGATTTAAGTATGAGGGAGCGTACATTTAGTACGTGACCGAAATAATTAAATGCAGTTGACGACGCAATGCGTGCCATATTACAAGCTAAAATTTATATGATAACAGTATGCCCAGTAAATCCATATATAGCCAGTGCTACTATACCTATGTAAAGTAGTGTAATTGGTAAACCACGGAAAGCTTTTGGAACGTTTTTGTTGCCGAGTTTCTTTTGTGCACTTGTGACTAGGGCTACGGCAAAAATATAACCTAGACCACTGCCAAAACCAAAGGTTATTGATTGGAGAATTGTGTAGTCTTGCTTGGTGGTTATGAGTAGTGTTCCGAGGACGCAACTGTTGAAGGTTGCTATTGGCAGAACTGTTGAAAGCGCAAAAAATATTTCTGGTTTGATTTTTTGTTTGATTAGGGTTAGAATTCCGTAGAGGATTAGACTTGCGGTTATTATGCTGAAAACACCTGCGAGCGGGGTTAGGTATGCGGAACGCACTGGTAATAGGGTTAGTGCTTGGTCGAGGTAAAAACCTATTGGTGCGCTTATTATTTGCATTATGCAGAGCACTGCACCGAAATAATAGCTGCTTGTGTCCTCATCTCCTATGAGCTGAACTAGACGTGAGACACCGAGCGCACGTGAAAAAATTGCATTTTGAAAAAAGAATGCAAGTATTGCGTAGGAGGTAAAGTTTAAACTATCTATAATTACAGCGTTCATTTCTTTTGTAGTTCCTCCTTGATTTTATATTTTGAGTAGCGATTTGCTATAGCACGCCATGCGGCGCATAAAATACCTACTACAAAAAAACCACCAGCTGGCAGAGCTAGGAGAGGTGCGATGTTTATATCTAAAATTGCTATACCAAATATTTCGCCTGTGCCAAATATCTCTCTTATTAGGCCTACGAGTAATATTACTATTATATAACCTATTGTTATGCGGACACCTTTAAAAACTGCTTTTTTAAAGGGTTCGGGCACACGGCCGAAACGATAGATGATAAAGGGTTCAACCACTAGCATGGGTAAATAAATACCTAGTAGTAAAATTTGTGTTGAAAATATCATATCCATAACGTAATACATAGGGATATAAACTAATGCTGCTATTGTGGCGTAACCAATTACACGTGCGTATACATTTGTTACTTTACTAAATAGCAAACAAGCGATGATACGTGTTGGCGTGAGCAACAATATAACGGCCAGTGACATCATTAATGCGTTTTCTACCGTGGTTGCTATTGCTATTAGAGGTGCTAGACCCATGCCTTGCATAATAACTGGGTTATTTAAAAAGATGCGGTCGTGATGAAATTGATAGGTAATTTCTTCTATGTTTTTGCTGTTTTCATTATTTTCTGTTGTCATGAAGCGGCCGCCTCCTTTCGTTTACGCATTAAGCGCAGAATAAGTCTATCTAACCAATTTGATATACTGCCCATTGTTAAAAGTGCAAAGCAAACGCCTGCTTCGTATGCGCCAAAATATCTAAATATCATTGTTGTTATACCTAGCAAAATTGCATAAACAATTTTGCCAAACCAGTTACGCGGACAAGTGAAAGGTTCGCTAATGAGCATAACTGCACCAAAGATAACCACACCTGAAAATAACTCGTACTGAACTAAGTTTAAGCGCTCTGGTATAGTTTCAAATAAAGGGCCTGTTAAATCCGCTTGACGTGGGAATAAAAAAGCAATTATTGCACATGTAAATAAAAATACTACAGGAGTAACAAATTTAATATCCCCTCTTGCACGTAAAAATATAGCGCAAGCAACTATAACTAAAATTGCTGTTGTTCCTATACTACCTGGATAACTACCTAGTAGCAAATCATCTAGTGGTATTAAAGGTAAACCGCCGTGTTTAAGTGTTGAGGACATACCTGCAACTAGCGGAGAGGTGCCCTCGCCAAGTAATGGCAGTTTATCACCTACTTGGGGATACATAAAAACCTCATTTGGCCATGATATAGCTGCTACAACATAACCCACAGCCGCTGGGTGGAAAGGATAACTACCATAACCACCGAAAGCCTCTTTGCCTATAATAATACCTGACGTTACAGCCATTATTAAAACATACCAGCTTACACTTGCTGGTAACAGCAGTGCTATCATTAAACCAAAACTTTCGCTAGAGTAATCGTTTGAAACATACTCTCTACGGCGGAGTAGCGCTGTTAACCTATCGCAAATATTGCCAACAACAAAAGCTATGACACACATCATAGGAACACGTGGACCGTTTAAAAACCAAGACATGCAAATTAGAGGTATAGTTAAAAGCATTGTATCTTTATAATATTGCGCATGGGCGTCTTGTATTAATAATTTTTTTGTTTTTGCCATTTAACTCTCCTTATATCATTAAAGCTTTAACAGCCTTTTCTCTATCTGTTGCACCAAAAATTGCACTACCTGCTACGAGTATATCCACACCCGCTTTTACACATAAAGGCGCTGTGACAACATCTATACCGCCATCAACTTGTATGTTATATGTATAACCATGTTCTTGCTTTAGACGTTTTAACTCGCTTATTTTGTCAAGTGCGCTAGGCATGAAACTTTGACCTCCAAAACCAGGTTCAACACTCATTACAAGAACTAAATCAAGCTCTTTTAAATATGGTTCTAATGCTGAAACTGGCGTTGCTGGTTTTATAGTAAGTCCCGCTTGCAAGTTTAATTTTTTAACCTCAGCAAGCGTTTTTGCAACATCATCTTTACATTCCACATGAAAATTATATAGTGTAGCGCCAGCTTTTGCAAAATCTGGCAGATATTTTAGAGGGTGATCTATCATCAAATGCACATCATAAAACACCTCTGGTAAAGCTTTGTGCAAACTAGCAAGCACTGGTGCGCCAAAACTAATATTAGGCACAAAATGTCCGTCCATTACATCAAAGTGCAACATTTGTGCACCTGCTGAAAGTACTTGTTCGCAATCATTTTTTAAATCAGCAAAATTTGCGGATAGTATAGATGGGCTAATCATTGTCATATAAAAAACCTTTTTTACCTTTAAAATTAAATTCAATATTTTTATGTTATGCCCAAACAGGCATACTTACACGATTATATCTACACTAGTTTACATCAAAAACAAAAAAATTGCAAACAAAAGGACGTATTTGCACAAAAGTTTTACATTTTTGTGCAAATACGCCTTATTGTATCAAATATATTTATTTTTTGCTTTATTTTAAAGCCAATTCGCTATAGTTTTAGCTATAACACTATCATTCAGACATTATCTCTTTTGTTTGGTCTGGTATTTTTAGCAGGCTCTTTTTATCTGGCAACTCAGAAGGTAATGTGAATGTAAATTTACACCACTCGCCCTGTTTGCTTTCAACACGTATTTGCCCGCCGGATAAAGTTATTAAAACCTTGCAAATATGCAAACCTAAACCGCTACCTTTTGCATTTAAACCTCTCGAGGCATCTTCCTTATAAAAACGCTCGAAGACAAATGGTAAAGCTTCCTCGCTAATACCCTCGCCTGTGTTTGTAATAGATACTTCAATATCTGGTCCAAGTGATAATACTGAAAAACTTATTACGCCACCTTTTGGTGTAAATTTAATAGCATTATCTATCAAATTATAAACCACTTGATGCACTAAATCTGGGTCAGCATAAACTAAAGTTTTATCTACTGAAAGCCCTTCGACTTCTATTTCTCCAGCAGTTATGCGCTGTTCTGCGCTTAAAGCTGCACCCATTAATGTTTCTTCAATTGGGTAAAGCCTTGAATGCACTTTATACTCACCTGATTCAAGCTTTGAAATATCAAGCATGTTTTGCACTAAGCGTGCAAGGCGACCTGTTTCTTGTGAAACAATCTTTAAATAACGCTGTTGTTGGTCTTGTGGTATAGTTCCGTCTATCATGCCATCTACAAAACCTTTAATACTTGTCATTGGTGTGCGTAGTTCGTGTGCAATGTTACCAGTAAATTGTGAGCGAGAATTATCAATCTCTTGCAGATTTGCCGCCATAAGGTTAAAGTTAGTTGCAAGTTGTGCAACTTCGTCATCACCTTTAACTTCCACGCGTGTGGTTAAATCACCACCACCAAATTTTTGCGCTGCTTTTATCAGTTCTTGCAAAGGTGCTGTTAAACGGTTTGTAAAAACCATTGTTAAAACACTTGCAAAAAGTAACATTAAACTAGCCGAAAGTAAGAAGTTTGAAACAACACTTTGCAAAAATACCATTGCGCCATCACTAGAAGAATAAACAAATAAATATGCTACTGGTAAACCATTTTCTCCGCCAACTGGTGTGATTGAAACATAGCTTTTTTCGTAAAATAAATCTTCTAAATTTCCGTTTGTGTGGTAATGCGGGCTATCATCTAGCTCAATGCTATTCAACACTTCTGCATCAACTTTATCACTACTTAATTTCGCATTATCATTACAAATAAGTATATTGCCCTCAGCGTCTGCAAGAAACAACCCCACCTCAGCACTATCGCCTATAAGCTTAATTTCAGTTCCAAACTCATCAATAAAAGTAAAATCCGCAATTAAGCCACTAGGTCTGCTTGCAACTGCAAGCCTTGTTACTTGCGCAACATCATCAAGTGTTTTGTATCTTTCATCTATAAAATACTGTTGAAATAAAAAGGTTTGACTTATACCCATTATTGCTACACCAACTGCGAGTAAAATCGCCATGGTGAAAAAAAACGAAACCGAGATACTTTTGCGCATCTTTAATGTTTCACCTCAAATTTGTAACCAACGCCCCAAACTGTTTTTAATTCCCATTTTTCAGATGCGCCAGCTAATTTTTCACGCAAGCGTTTAACGTGAACATCTATAGTGCGTGAATCGCCATAGTATTCAAAACCCCAAACCTCATCAAGTAATTGGTCACGTGTGTAAACACGATTAGGGTGTGAGGCTAGGCAGTTTAATAACTCTAACTCTTTTGGTGGTGCCTCCACGACAGCATCGCCAATGCGTAGCTCATAACTATTCATATCAAGGCGCATGTTGTCAAATGTTAAAACACCATCTTCGCCCTCTTTAATAGCTGGCATAGAAACAGAGCGTCGTAACACCGCTTTAATACGTGCTACAACCTCCTTGCTATCAAAAGGTTTTACCATGTAATCATCAGCGCCAAGCTCAAGACCAAGCACTTTATCAAATGTTTCACCTTTTGCAGTTAACATGATAACTGGTGTGTTACCTTGCTGACGTATACGACGGCAAGCCTCCCAACCATCAACTTTAGGCATCATAACATCAAGCAAAACTATTGCAGGTTTTAAATCCGCAAAAATTTCAAGTGCTGCTGCACCATCATGTGCAACTGTTACTTCATACCCCTCCTTAGAAAGATATAAGCGCAAAAGCTCTGCAATGTTTTGATCGTCATCTACGACTAATACTTTTTCGTTTGCCATTTTAAATTCCTCCAGATGTAAAAAATATATAAGTTTTTGTTATAAAATTTTGTATTGCTGTTTTTAATTAGTATAACGCATATTTATGAAAAAACAAAGAACTTTTCATTGTTTTTTCGTATATCATTGCACAAATAAATATTTTTTGATAAAATAAGATGTACAATTTAAAAACACAATTTGAATTATTTGTTTTTTCACAAAATTTGCGCACTATTTGCGCTTTAAAAAGCAAGGAGCATTTATATGAAACTCGGCATTGTCGGTTTACCTAATGTTGGTAAATCCACCTTATTTAACGCAATTACAAATACAAAAAACGCACAAGCTGCAAACTACCCTTTTTGCACTATTGAGCCAAACACTGGTATAGTTGCAGTGCCTGACGCACGACTTGATAAACTTTCTGAGATTTGGGATACAGATAAAAAGACTCCCGCTATTGTTGAGTTTGTTGACATTGCTGGCCTTGTAAAAGGTGCAAGTCAAGGTGCTGGCCTTGGCAACAAATTTTTAGGCAATATACGTGCTTGTGATGCGATTTTACATGTTGTGCGTTGTTTTGATGATGATAACATCGTACACGTTGTTGAGGACGTTAACAAACCAGTAGGCGTTGACCCTATTGGCGATATTGATACGATTGACCTAGAACTTGTTTTAGCTGATTTGCAAGCGCTTGAAAACCGTGTTGCTCGCCAAACAAAAGCTGCCAAAACCGGCAACAAAGCAGCCGCTGCCGAACTAGTTTGGCTTGCTGAACTTGCAAAACACTTTGAAGAGGGCAAACCTGCGCGTACTTTTGATTTTAACGAAGGCGATGTAGACCAAGCTACTGTTTTGCAAGAAATTGGCTTTTTGAGTAACATGCCAATTATTTACGCTTGCAATGTTGGCGAAGAAGACCTTTTAGAAGGCATTGAAAACAACAAATACTTCCCACTTGTTGCTGAACGCGCAAAAACAGAAGGCGCAAAAGCTTTACCTATTTGTGCAAAAACCGAGGAAGACATAGCCGAATACACACCTGAAGAAAAAGCAGAGTTTTTAAGCTCTATGGGTGTTGAGCACAGTGGTTTAGACAACCTAATACGTGAAAGCTACGATTTGCTTGGTTTAATTTCGTTTTTAACTGATGGCAAAAAAGAATGCCGTGCGTGGACTATACGCCGTGGCTCAAAAGCTCCACAAGCTGCTGGAAAAATACACAGTGATTTTGAGCGTGGCTTTATACGTGCAAGTGTTGTTAAGTATGAAGATATGGTTGAATACAACTGCAACATGAGTGCTATAAAAGAAAAAGGTCTGCAACGCACAGAGGGTAAAGAGTATGTTGTGCAAGACGGCGATGTTATAGAATTTTTATTTAATGTTTAATGCTTAGGAGTTTAAAATGAAAATAGGCTTAATAGGCGCTATGCCACAAGAGGTTAGCCAACTTTGCAGTTTGTTTAACAACCCACCTTGCGAGAACTATGCTGGTGTTGATTATTATAAAACAACTTTTAATAACAACGAAATTATACTTTGCTCATGTGGCATGGGCAAAGCAAATGCAGCAGCTACTACACAAGTGTTAATAACAAAATTTGGTGCAGAGTGCATTGTTTTTTCTGGCATTGCTGGAAATACTAGCACTAGACTAAATATAGGCGATGTTGTCATTGGCAAAACAGTTGTTTACCATGATGCTGAGATTTCTATGATATGCCAAAATCCACCTTTTTTAAAGGAATACTCAGGTGATGAAAAACTAATTACCGCTGCTGAAAAAGCTTGCAAAACTGAAAAAGTAAATTACCTAGTAGGCAAAATTGCAACAGGCGATATTTTTGTTGGCGATAGCGCAACTAAAAAAGCAATTATGGAAAAATGTGCACCAGATTGTGTTGAAATGGAGGGTGCATCTGTAAGCCAAATAGCTGCTAAAAACGATGTACCTTGTGTTATACTACGTGCTATGAGCGATGATGCCGATGAAGAAGGTAGAGAAAAGCTAGTTGGTACTGATTTTAGTATTGATGGATATGTAGCAACTGCAACTGCAATTGTAATTGAAATGTTAAAGGCTTTATAATTAAACTAAACATTAAAAATCAGTACAACTTTATAAATTGTGCTGATTTTTTAATATATTATTTTATGTTTAAACCAACTACTTTGATAATGAACAATTTTGTGGTATACTAACAATAGTTGAAAAATTGTTCATTATTTATTATAAAAAAGAGAGGATTTTTATAATGCAAAAATTAATAACATTTGCTGTACCTTGTTACAATTCAGCCGTCTATATGCGCAAATGCATAGACACTTTATTAACCGCAGGTGAATGCGCTGAAATTATCTTGGTAGATGATGGCTCTGTAAAAGACGAAACACCAGCTATTTGTGATGAATATGCAGAGAAGTACCCTAGCATAGTGCGTGCCATACACCAAGAAAATGGCGGTCATGGCGAGGGTGTAAACCAAGGTATACGCCACGCAAAAGGAACTTACTACAAAGTTGTTGATAGTGATGACTGGCTAGATACAGATGCACTTGCTAAAGTTATTGAAAAACTAAAAGAGTTTGCTGAAAAAGGCACAGAACTAGATTTGATGATTACAAACTATGTTTATGAACATGTTGAGGATAATACTCAAAACATCATTAAATACACAAATGTTTTCCCACAAAACAAGCTTTTTACATGGAAAAACATACGTACTTTCCGCCCTGACCAAAACCTTTTAATGCATAGTGTAATTTACCGTACACAAATTTTACGTGATGTTAAACTTGAACTACCAAAGCACACTTTTTATGTTGATAATATTTTTGTTTACCAGCCACTGCCAGCAGTTCATAACATTTACTATATGAACCTTGATTTATATCGCTACTTTATAGGTCGTGCTGACCAAAGTGTTAATGAAAAAGTTATGGTAACACGTGTTGACCAACAAATACGTGTTACTAAACACATGATACACTGCTTAGATTTAAATAAATTACCTCCACATTGCAAAAAACTGCGTCCTTACATGCTACATTATTTATCAATGATGATGGCTATTAGTAGCATATTTTTAGTAATTGAAGGTAGCAAAGAAAGTAGTATTAAAAAATTTGAACTTTGGAAATACCTTTATAATCATGTTGATAAAACCGTTTACAGGCGCATACGTTATTTAAGCATAGGTGGTTTTACAAACTTAAAGGGACCTTTTGGTGATAAAATTAGCCTTAGTGGTTACCGCATAGCACAAAAATTTATTAAATTTAATTAAAACAACTGCAACAATGGCGCAAAGCAAGAATATAAACTTTTGCTTTGCGCCATTTAATACATAATATTAAGGATATTAATATGAAAACTTATTACAACGATTTTTTACAAAAACTTAAGTTAGATAATGACGCTTATACCTCGCTTTTAAATGTTGGTGAAATAGTTATATCTAATTACGAAAGCCATTTAAAAACACTAATTAAAAAAATGTATCGCACTGGTTGCAATTTAAGATTAATTGCTCCACAGCTTGAGGAAATTGCAAATAAAACAAACTTACACCCCAATGTTTTATATTTTATTTTTGTTGCAGTTGCATCGCAAAATTTGCAATATGATTTTAAACGTGCTGATATATCAATGGAAACTTTTTTGGAAACTATTAATGATTTTAGCTATAAAATAACTGAATCTAAAATGGTTGATGGCTGTTTTGGCATACAAAAAGGCTCGTTTTGTTGGTATAGCATTTTATTTAACTTAAGCCTATTTAAGCTTGGACGCTTAGAGTTTGAGCGCATAAAACTACCTTTTGATTGTACTTTAGGCGAGCAAACTTTCAAGCGTGGCACTCTTGCTTTTTCCGTACATATACCATCTTGTGGTGCTTTTAGTCGAGATTTGCGTTTAGCCTCGTATAAAAAAGCTTATGATTTTTTTGCTGATGAATTACAAGGCGAACCAATTTTATTTGTATGCCATTCGTGGCTTTTATACCCTGAAAATGCTAATATTTTTGCACCAAACTCAAATTCGCTTGATTTTTATAACGAATGGCACATTTCGCATGTTTTTGAAGAAGACACTTTCACTAATGCATGGCGTGTTTTCGGCAAGAATTATGAAAGCGGCAACGTCCCAAATAAAACCGCTTTGCAACGTGCTTTTATCAAACACTTAGAGCAAGGTGGGCACACAGGCAACGGCTACGGAATAATGCTATTTGATGGCGAAAAAACAATTAATTATTAATATTTTGCTTTTTAAAAAGTTTATTAATACTGCTACATTGCTCAACTGCTAGCAATATAAAAAGCGGTAAAAAGTTCACTAAATATCTGCTCCTTGTTTCAGAGATCATTAAATATAATGTAAGTCCAAATATAGCTACTCTACAAAATGTAATATAATTTACTTTGTTTTTTATAGCTATAAAAGTGCCAAACCAAATGAAAACAAATGTTCCTGACATTATTCCAAACGCAAAATATGAAACAATGCCATATCCAGGCGAGGTGTATATCACATAGTTGTGCAAAAAAGAAATATCTATTACTGAACGATTTAATTTTTCACTAGAGAAATACAAGCCATCACTATAAGTAAAGCTCAGTTTTTGAGTTATATGTTCTATAAAACCTGAAATGCCCATGGCATTAACGCGGTTTTGTATTTCGCTTAAATTTGACTTTACTCTTTCGTCGTAATCACCTGAATTTAATGTAAACTGAACATCTTCATCATAATATCCACCCTTATCATGCAAACCCATCATCACCCAGTGTGTAAATGGTATACTTTGCGATTGCTCAAATTTAGGCAATCTATCATCATTAATTACTAACCAGTTCATGCCTGTTCTCGCAATTAGTGCTAACACTACCATAACAACAATTAATATATACTTTTTGACATCTTTTGCATTGCTTAATGTAAAAAGTGCATCAATACAAATTGCTACTAAAACTATTATTACCGTAGGTTTTAACAAGCTACCCGCAACAGCTACAAGTGCTATAACCATCGCTAACATTATTGCTTTAGCACTATTTTGGTTTTCGTAGGCTTTTTTACAATGTAGCCATAATAGCGCACATAATATAACAAAAGGTAGTGTTAAAGTGTCTGAATAAATTATAGGCACATAGGTAATAAAAGGCAGTGTAACAAATGATAATGCCAATGCTAAAAGTGCGCTTACTTTACCAAAACAATGCCTTGCGGTTAAATACAACAACAAAAGCGTAGCATCAATAAAAACCACATTTAATACTACTGTAGGCATTAAAAAATCTTGAAAACCAATTGTTTTTAGCAACGAAAACCACTCACAAAAAACTAAATACAACGCTGAATTGTTAGAAAAATATATAAAATATTCAGTCGGTATTGTTCCGTGCAAAACATTTTGCTCTGCAAAACTGTAAACTACACCAAAATCCCAACCTTGCCCTGGTTCAACTAGTAACATTTCGCCTACTACAATTTGCACGACAAAAAATGCAAATAACGCTAAACTAACCGTTATAATTTCATATTTAAGCTTAAAATTTTGAAAAGCACGTAAAATAAAATACATTCCCGAAATTACACTTACTCCCAAAATTGTACAAATTGCAAGATTTAGTGGTTTTGCTACAAAAAAAGTATTGTCGTTTAAAAAAATAACTACTAATAAAATAAACGTAAAAAGGGCTAAAAAAACACAATTAAAAAGTGTATACAACTTTGAAAAAAAACAATTAATCTTCACTTAATGTTCTCCCCTCTGTATTTAAGCGAACAAGTGTTATCCTAACCCGCCTCAAAATATAGTATTCGTACTAAAATCTTAGTTATATTTGTTCGCTTAAAAAACAAGTATAAAAACAATAAAAAGTGCTTGCAAGTTTAAACCTTGTAGGCACTTTTTATTAAGATATTAAATTTTATGCACCTAATTTTACAGCTAGACGTTTTGCAATTTCTTGTATAAATGTTATGCTGTCAACTGCTTTAGGAGTTATGCCTTCAGCCAACCCGCAAAGGTCTTTTGTCATTATGCCTTCGTTCAAAGTTTGTAGGCTTGCCGCCTCTAATGCATCTCCAAAAGCTATTAAATCTGGTAAGTTATCAAGTTCGCCACGTTTTTTAAGAGCACCACTCCATGCAAAAATAGTTGCCATAGGGTTTGTGGAAGTTGCCTCGCCTTTTAACCATCGATAATAATGGCGTGTAACTGTACCGTGCGCTGCCTCGTATTCATAGTTTCCGTCTGGGCTAACAAGCACACTTGTCATCATTGCAAGGCTGCCAAAAGCTGTTGAAACCATATCGCTCATGACATCGCCATCATAATTTTTACATGCCCATATAAAGCCGCCCTCGCTACGTATAACACGAGCAACAATATCGTCAATTAAACTATAAAAATATGATATGCCTAGCTTTGCAAATTTCTCTGCATATTCAGCATCATAAATGCGTTGGAAAATTTCTTTAAATTCGCCATCATATTTTTTACTAATGGTATCTTTTGTTCCAAACCATAAATCTTGCTTTTCGTTCAAAGCATATTCAAAACAGCTACGTGCAAAACTTTCAATTGAGCTATCTTTATTATACATACCCTGCAATACACCTGGGCACTCAAAATCATAGATAACTTCTGTTGTCTCTTCGCCTGCTTCATTTTTAAAAGACAAAGTTGCAACGCCTTTTTCTGGTATGCGAAATTCTGTTGCTTTATAGACATCGCCATATGCGTGACGTGCTATTACTATAGGTGCTTTCCAGCTACGCACTGCTGGTTTAATGCTATCTATCATGATAGGTGCACGAAACACTGTGCCATCTAAAACTGCACGGATTGTTGCGTTAGGGCTTTTCCACATTTCGTGTAGCTCATATTCTTGCATACGTTGTGCGTTTGGTGTAATTGTTGCACATTTTACAGAAACACCATATTTTTTATTAGCCAAGGCAGCTTCCATGGTAACTTTATCGCCTGTTTCATCTCTATATGGTAGGCCTAAATCATAATATTCTGTGTTTAATTCCACAAAAGGACAAATTAAATCTTCTTTAATTTGTTTCCACAAAATACGTGTCATTTCGTCGCCATCCATTTCTACTAAAGGCGTCGTCATCTTAATTTTTTCCATGATAAATCTCCCATTGTCCATTCTTTATTTATTTTTATATTATTTATGTTTTGAACGATTATGCGCGATGTATATATGCCTCACGCTCTGCCCCAACAGAAATGTAAGTTATTCGGCAATCTACAGCTTTTTCTAGGTAGAGCACATAATCTTGTGCTGGTTTTGGCAAATCTTCCCATTTGCGCACTGCTGTTATATCACAATGCCAACCATCTAAATATTCTACTACTGGTTTTGCTGTATCCAATGCATCTCCCATAGGAAAACGTGTTGTAATTGTGCCATCTTTTAAAGTATAAGCCGTAACAACTGGGATTTTTTCCATATAATCTAAAACGTCCATCAAGGTAACAGCAACTTCGTCACAACCTTGACACGAAACACCATAACGGCTAGCTACTATATCAATAGGCCCAACACGGCGTGGACGCCCTGTTGCTGCACCATATTCGTGCCCTGCTTCACGTAAATCGTGCTGCTCTTGCTCTGACATTGCTAGCTCTGCGGCAAATGGACCATCACCTACACAAGAGCTATATGCTTTCATTACGCCTATGGAGTTATTAAGTTTGCGCCCTGGCACGCCTGCTCCTATCGGAGCATATGCGCCTATAACATTTGAGCTTGTAGTATATGGGTAAATACCAAAATCAATATCTCGTAATGCGCCTAGCTGAGCTTCAAATAATATTTTTTTACCTGCATCATCAGCCTCTTCTAAAAAAGCGCCAACATCACATATATAATCTTTAAATAGTTCTGCGTATTTTTCGCACCATACGAAAGTTTCTTCTAGGTTAATTGGTTCACAGCCATAACAGCCTTCCATTACCAGATTTTTTGAATTAACCATCGTTTCAAGACGTTTTTTAACTGCGCTATCAAAATGCAGTAAATCACCCATGCGCAAGGTTTTTTTCATGTATTTATCGCCATATGCATATGCGATACCACGTTTTGTTGATCCAAACTGTGCGCCTGTTTTTGCAAGTCGAGCTTCTTCAAGTCCATCTTGCTCAACATGATACGGCATAGTGATTGTAGCTCTATCTGAAATTTTAAGGTTTGCTGGTGTAATTGCAATACCTTTTTCACGCAAGGTTGCAATCTCTTTTTCTAGGTGGGCTGGATCAATAACCATACCGTTACCCATAACACAAACAACTTCCTCACGCAATATGCCAGATGGCAATAAGTTTAATACAAATTTACCTCGTGGGTTTTTAACTGTGTGTCCTGCATTGTTGCCGCCTTGGTAGCGAACAACTATATCGTATTCGCTACTTAATAAATCAACCATGCGTCCTTTGCCTTCATCGCCCCAGTTTATACCTGTAATTGCTGTTAACATAATTTATCCCTCTATATTATTAGAGCAGGCCTTTTCCGCACACTTTGTGCGGGATTCGCCGCCTGTTTCAAATTAAGTGTAATAGTGCTTATTTTTAATCAAAACATTATTGTCTATGCATTTGATTAATTTTGAAACACCTTATTAATAATATCATAAATTGCCAAAAAAGAAAAGTGTTAAGACACTATTTCTAACTTTTTTAATGCTAAAATGTGATATTTCATTGCAACAAAATACAATAACATACTATTTTTTCTTAAATCTGTTTTTGATACACAAACAATCAATCTTTATTTTTAGGTTTTAGTGGGCGCACTTGACCATCTGGTGTTTCAACATCTATATTATCTAATTGTGCGCGGAAAGATTTTCTAAAATCTGTGATATATTCATCACGCAAGGATTTTTGCTCTACTTTTTCCTCTGGTGTTAAGCCTTGTTCTGTTTTGCTTTTACGAGCTAGCTCGTTAATACGTGCAACTTTTTCTGGTTTCATTTAATTTTCCCCTTTCAGAAATGATTATAACAAATATATTATATCATATTTACTTAAGCTAAAGCAAATTATATCAAGTCTTTGCACTTTTTGAATGTTTATGTTATACTTTTTTTATTTAACAAATATGCTAGATTTAACTGATTAATAGCAACAACTGCCACGGAGAATAACAATGCCCAAAACACAAACAAATGTCCAAAAAATGGACGCTGCCCTAGCACAGCTTAAACAAGCCCAAATAGACGGTAAACCAAAGCCAAGGCTTTTACTGCATGCATGTTGTGCACCTTGTTCTAGCTACGTTTTAGAGTTATTACACACATTTTTTGAAGTGCATATATATTTTTATAACCCAAACATATGGCCAAAGGCTGAACATGACCGCAGAGCGCTAGAGCTTGAACGCTTTTTGGGTAGTGCATATACAGGCGAAATAACTTTAACGCAAAGCACATTTTTGCCTGAGGATTTTTACAGCGCAATTAGTGGCTACGAAAATGAACCTGAACGTGGTGCACGTTGCAAAATATGTTATAAATTACGCATGGAGCATGGAGCAAAATACGCAAAGACAAACGGCTTTGATTATTACGCAACAACACTTTCGATAAGTCCACACAAAAATGCTAATTGGATAAATGAATTAGGTGAAGAAATTTCCATAAAATATGGTATACCGCACCTACCTAGTGATTTCAAAAAGCATGGTGGATATCAGCGCAGTTTGGAAATAAGCAAAGAACACGGACTTTACCGCCAAAATTACTGTGGCTGTGAGTTTAGCGCAAAGGCTATGAAAAACCGTAACGATGAAATAAATAGCAAGAAAAAATAGGGTATTACACTAAATATTATAGCATTATGTGAGCAGTTAGTTAAAAATTTAAAACAGTTAATTATATTTAACTAATCAGATAAATATAAAACATAAGCTGAGCTCATTTTATACAGTGCTTTTCTGCTTGTTGTGCCAAAGCTTTTTAAAGCACGGTTATACAAAAACGATTTTTTTATATCCCCACATTGTAAATTAGTTAGTTTGCGATGTGGGGATTTTTATTATTTACTTTTAAACAAAGAAAAACGCTAAACCAAATTGGTTTAGCGTTTTTTAAGAGCTAGTGGACGGATTTGAACCCCCGACCTGCTGATTACAAATCAGCTGCACTACCACTGTGCTACACTAGCATTTATCGTGTGCCCTCAAGGCTACGAACGATATTATACCACGTTATTGCAAACAATGCAAGTGTTTTTTTAATTTTTTTTACATTTTTTTATATTTTTTTTGTTTTACCATTACCAACACATTGTTACAAAAAAATTATCACATTAAAACGTTAAAAAAATCACACCAATTCTGCTAAAGATTTTTGTAATTTTGCAAAATCTTCTAGTGTTAAGTTTTCTGGACGGGCCTTTAGCGGTAATTCTGCGTTTTCAATTGCTTTTGAAACAATATCTTTTTGTAAATGTAAACCAGATGAAATGGAGTTTAATGCTGTTTTTCGCCTTTGGCTAAACGCTGCACGTACTAATTCAAAATATCCTTTTTCGTCCTCAACATCAACAGCTGAGTTTTTACGAACTTGTAAACGCATTACTGCACTTGTAACCTTTGGAGGTGGTGTAAAACTAGAAGGCGCAACCTTAAACAACAACTCTGGCTCTGAAAAATATGTAACTGCATAGCTAATAGCACCGCTTTGGCGAGAGCCTGGCTGTGCACTCATACGGTCTGCTGCCTCTTTTTGAACCATAACTGTTATACTTTCAATTGGTAGTTTTTCTTGCAAAAGTTTCATGACTATGGGGCTTGTTATATAATAAGGCAAGTTTGCACAAACAGCTATTTTATCAAAACCTGCAAATTCGGTTTTAATAAATTCTTTTAAATCAATTTTCAAAACATCTTGTAAGTGTATTTTAACATTATCAAACTCAGCTAAGGTTTCTGCTAAAATTGGTGGCAAACGGTGGTCAACCTCCACCGCTACCACTTTTTTTGCCACCATCGCAAGCTCTTTTGTAAGCACACCAAAGCCAGGACCTATCTCTAATACGCCGTAGTTTTCATCAATACCACTTTCAGCAACAATGTTTGGGCACACATTAGGGTTTACGATAAAATTTTGTCCAAAACCTTTGGAAAGCTCGAAATTATGGCGCTGACATATAGATTTAATTGTAGAAATATCCGTTAAATTTGGCATATTGTTCCTTTTTAATTATGCTTCATCAGAAGATGAATTGCTATCCTCGCTAGAAGAGCTTTCTTCGGAGTTTTCATCTGAACTTTCTTCGCTAGAGGAACTTTCTTCGGAGCTTGTATCTGAACTTTCTTCACTAGAAGAGCTTTCTTCGGAACTTGTATCTGAACTGTCTTCGCTAGAGGAGCTTGCATCATCTGTTTCTTCAGAGGTTGCGCTCTCGCCTTCTGTGCTTTCAGAATCATTCGATTCGCTCTGTGCTTCTTCTTCATCTGCTTTTTCCACAGCAGAAACGCTAGTTTCACCAGTTGTATTATTTAAAACATCTAGTGCTGTTAGCACTTGTGGGTCTGTTTGTAGTGTAAATTCGTAATATAAAGCTTGTTCATCTGGTGTTAGCTTACGCTCAACATCAACAGGTATACCAACACCATTAAAGCTTGTGCCATCTGTTAAAAATAACTCTGCAACTGTTAAAACTACTGCGCTACCATCAGACAAGCGATGTGGGCTACTTTGTATTGTGCCTTTACCCATTGTTTGCACACCAACAAGCTGTGCTCCTGCCATGCGGCGTGCACTATCAGCAAAAAGTTCTGCTGCACTAGCTGTGTTTTCGTTAACTATAACAACCATAGGTAATGTTTCTGCCTCACCATATGTTTTGCCTACAACTGTAACATCACCATTACCATATTGCGCAGTTGCTACAACACCCTCTGGTGCAATTATATCTATACACCTAACAGTTTCGTCTAAAATGCCACCTTCATTATCACGCAAATCAAAAACTAATGTTGTTGCTCCTTGTTCTTTCAAACTAGAAATAGCTGCATCTAGCTCAGAAGGTGTGCTAGCATCAAAAACACGTATATCTATATATCCATGTTTATTTTCCAAAAGTTCGTAGCTAACTGTTGTTTCAGTATAGCTATGGCGTGTAATTACGTTTACTTGTTCCTCACGCAAATGGTTTAGCCATGTTATTTCTACAGTTGTACCAATTTCACCTAGAAGTGCTGTTTCTATAAGGTCGGCTGTAACTAAATTTTTAACGTCTACACCATCAATTTTTGTAATATAAAAACCTTCCTCAACGCCTAACTCCGCTAAAGGTGAACCTGCGTAAACTGTTAAAATTTTTGCAAAACCTGTGTTGGGGTCGTTTATAACCTCTGCGCCAATACCTACTTTTGTTCCACTTTGTATATCTAAAAAGTCTGCATATGCTTCAGACGAATAATATTTAGCGTATGGGTCGCCTGTGCCAAAAACATAACCAGATGCAATTGTATCTTGTAACACTTTTTCATCTATTGGATAATAATCGTTAGCACGTATATAAATATCAAGTTCTGATATTTTTGAATACATTACTTCTTTTTCCTTAACACTTGCAACTGTGCTATCAAATCGAGACATCGCAACTGTCATAGTTATAGAAAATGTTACAGCGACAGTTATAATAAGGGTTGTCAGCCAAACACTAACCGTAATTTTTTTATTCATTAAAAATTGCTCCATTCTGCCGTTTATTTACAGCATTCTAATATCATGTAAAAAACTAAAACCTAATTTTACACACTCAACACTTGCAAAATTATACCAGCAAGTATTGATACTGCAAATATTCCTACAAAAACACCGCAGAATATTCTAACCACTAATTTTCTTTTCTTATCACTCATTTAATTCTCCGTTTCGCCGTTTTAGCACAGCACAAAATTTAATAATGCGAAGGGTAATTGGCTGGGTTCACACGTGTTGCTTTATTTGCTACACTGTTGTTTATGTTAGAGCCAGCCCAAAGCTCATAGTGCAAATGGTTACCAGTAGAACGACCAGTGCTACCAACATAACCTAAAACTGCACCTTGTGCAACATATTGCCCCACTGCAACAATTGGTCTATCAACCATGTGCGCATAAAGGCTAGAGAAAGTTTCACCATCTCTATCACCATGATACATCAAAACATAGTTGCCATAACCACCGTTATTCCAGCCAGAGGCTGTTATATAACCAGAGGCTGTTGCATAAATAGGTGTTCCCTCCGGTGAGGCATAATCCACACCAGGGTGACCACTATGGAAACCTTGTGATATCCAAAAGCTACCACTAGCTATTGGGAAATTAAAGTTTGAACCAAAAACTAAATCCCCATAATTTCCACCAGCTGCCGCAATAAGTGCAGCAATTTCCGCTTCTAATTCCGCAAATTTAATGTTATCTTGTTTAATTAGCTCTTCCATTTCTTTTTGTGCAGCTTCGGCCTCAGCTATACTGTTGCTAACAATAAGCAAGTTTTGGTTAAACTCCGCTTGCATAGCTTCAAGTTCTGCCATTTCAGCTTCTAGTTGAGTGTATTGTTCCTCTAGTGCTGTTTTTGCTGTTAGTAAATCAGCTTTTGCTGTTTCTAAGTTTTTGCGCTGTGTTTCTAACAGATTAAGCTGGTCTTGGTCATGGTCGGCTATATCTTGCAAAGTTTGTTGAAAAGTTAAAAGTTGATATAAATTTTCAACTGCACTCAAGATGCTCATCATACCGTTGTCGTTCATTTCTTGCATAGCACCTAAACGTTCACGGAACAATGTCAATGCTGAATCATACTCAGTTTGTTTTTGCGCTATCTCTAACGTTTTTGCTTCTATTTCTTGTTCTTTTATGTTTATGCTCTCTTGAACTGCTTGTATGTGACTTAACTTTAAATTAATTTGCTCTTTTAAAAGCTCAATTTGTGCTTCGATGTTTGCTTTTTTTACTGATTCGTTAGCTGCAACATCTTCAAGTTCTTCAAGTTCTTTTTTATGCTGATTTATTTGCTCTTGTAGTTCTTGCAGTTCTTTTTCCAGTTCTGCTGTTGTTTTTGCAAATGCTGTAATTGGTAGCATAGCACAAGTGCCAACTAAACCAGCTAGTGCAAAGCAAATTGTGCGACGGTCTTTTGCAAATTTCTTAGTTTTTTTAATTTCATTCCAGTCTATACATCTTGGATTTTTCACATTAACCTCCACTTTGCACTTAGCAATTTTAGTTTACACTAATAATAATTTATTTATTTTTCATAATTTTACGAATACTAATAATACCGCATAATTTCTTCAGAAAAATCATCTTAGCTAAAGGCAAACCCTTAGCTTTATGCCTATATTGAAACACACTAATATCAACTTATTAAAAACCTATTTATATTTCGTTTTCTCAAAACAAGTCAATAAAAAAATCAGAGAAATCTACACTTTCAAATGTTTGCGTATTGATAGCACACTACCTATACCGCCTACTAATGAACCGCCAGCCACTGCGCCTATAACTAACAAATGCCAAACTTCTGATAAAGGCACAACTGATGAGCCTAACAATGTTTCCCAAAAGCCTGTTATATCTTGCGACAAATAAAGTAATGTTGCGTATGACGCTAAAACTAAAATAGTTGAAAATAACGAAGCTAGCAAACCAACTGAAACACCCTCAACAAAAAACGGCCATCTAATAAAACCATCTGTTGCTCCAACATATTTCATTATATTTATTTCTTTACGACGTGCATAAACACTAAGACGTATCATATTGCTAATAACAACCATACTTACAATTGCAAGTACTGAAACAAGTATATAGCCTGCCCATGTGATAACATTTTGTATATCTAAAAATATATCTGCCATTTCAAGCGGTGGCGAAACTTTGTAAACGCCGTTTATATGTTCAATCTCATCACATATTTCTTGCATACGTGCTAAATCAGAGATAACCACTCTATAATTTGCCTTAAAAGGGTTATCATCCTCAAAAGCCGCCCAAATTTCTGAATAATCTTCTAAGTAACCTGTGTATGTAGTTAAAACCTCTGCCTTGGATACAAATACTGCCTCATTTACACCAGCAATATTTAAAATTTCGTCATATGCATTGCCAATCATTTCATCAGTTGCATCGGCCTGCATGTAAACAACTGTTTCATTTTGTGCACCTAAATAATCCACAAGACTATCAACATTTGCTGCAAAAAGTGCTGCAACACATGTTAACATAAGGCAAACAGTTAAAACGCCAACGCCAGCAACTGTCATCATGCGGTTTGCAGCAAGGTTTTCAAGACCTTGTTTTGTAAGGTATTTTAAACTTGACCAGCGCATTAGTACACCTCCGCATCTTCATAGCTCATTGGTAATTGTTCCTGTGAGCTTAGAGGAGTATCACTAACCACTTTACCATCTTTAAGCATGATAACTCTCTGGCGAAATCTATTTACAAGCTCGTGCTCGTGCGTTACAACAACTACTGTTATGCCAACGCCGTTTATAGCACGCAAAAGCTCCATCATTTCAAAGCTAAGTTTTGGGTCTATGTTACCCGTGGGTTCATCTGCAATTATTAATTTTGGCGAGTGCACAACAGCACGAGCAATTGCAACACGTTGCTGTTCGCCACCTGAAAGTTCGTCTGGAAAACGAGCTTTTTTATCTATCAATCCAACTAAATCAAGTACGTAATCAACACGCTCTTTTATCTTTTTTTCTTCTACATTTGTTACACGCATAGCAAACGCTACGTTTTCATATACCGTCATTGTAGATATTAGGCGGAAATCTTGAAACACAACACCCAATTGGCGTCGATAATAAGGTATAAAACCTCTTTTAATTTTTGCAATATCTTTGCCGTTGACAATAACCTTGCCGGAAGTAGGCACTATCTCACGTAATATCATTTTTAAAAATGTTGACTTGCCCGCACCCGATGGGCCAAGAACATATACAAATTCGCCCTGAGATATTTCAACATTAACGTCATTGAGTGCATGTTGACCATCAGAAAGATATTTTTTTGTCACATGCTCAAATTTTATCATATACGCTCCTTTTATATCCTTATTATTGTTTTTAAAATAGCTTGTTAAAACACTCCTCTAAAACACATTTTATTAAAAGTAAAAAAGGCCGCCGCCTAAGGCGACGGCCAAATGACTTTTTAAACGCATACCCATTGACACTAAAAGTTAAAACCAGCTCACTGATTTAGACTTGTTATCATAGTATTTATTGACACGCCCAGTTTTTTAAAGTAATTTAGTATTTTGCAGGGTTATTTGAAAGATATTTTTTAACCATTAGTGCTACTTTAAATACAATAGCATCATCAAACTCACGCAAATCAAGGCCAGTTAATTTTTTGATTTTTTCTAAACGATACACTAAAGTGTTACGATGTACAAACAAACCACGGCTTGTTTCAGAAACGTTTAAGTTATTTTCAAAGAAACGTTGAATTGTAAATAGAGTTTCTTGATCTAAGCTTTCTATGCTACCTTGTTTGAAAACTTCTTTCAAGAACATTTCGCAAAGTGTTGTTGGTAGCTGATAAATAAGGCGAGCTATGCCTAGGTTTTCGTAGCTAACAATTTGTTGCTCTGTATCAAAAACTTTACCAACTTCCATAGCAATTTGAGCCTCTTTAAAGCTTGTTGCTAAATCCTTAACATTATTGATAGGTGTACCTATACCAACAAAAGCTTTGATATAATGCTCACCAGATAAGTTATCAACTATACTTGCAGCTAAATTTTCAAGGTCGCTTTGAGCTATACCTTTTTTAATTTCTTTTACAAGAACAGTATCTGTCTCGCTAATATTAAATACAAAGTCTTTTTGTTTATCTGGGAATAGGCTATTTACAACGTCATATGCAGAAATATCACCATCTGCTACAACACGCACAATTAAAACCACACGGCTAACATCAGTAGCAAAGCGCAACTCACGTGCTTTTGCGTAAATGTCGCCTGGTAGGATGTTATCCATAACTACGTTTTTGATAAAATTAGATTTATCAAATTTTTCGTCGTGGTATTGTTTTATGCTTTGTAGACTAATAGCAAGTATTGAAGCAAACTGTGTTGCTATTTCGTCTGTACCTTCTACAAACACTGCATAATCATTATGTTTGATGTTTGTAAATTGATAGTAAGTGTAGCCATCTTTTGTGAAGCAATCACCTGCAGTTAGGCGGTCGGCTAAGAAAGCTTCACGCACTTCGCCTATCATCCCAAGCTCTGAACAAGAGATGATGGTGCCTGTCTCATCAAAAACACCTACTACTCTATCAATCGCTTCTTTCATTTGATAGACTACGCTCTGAAAAACTCTGTTGGCCATAATGCAATCCCTTTCTTGCCTAATTAAAGACCTTTTAGAATAAACTTTGTGACATTGAACAACAACATCATATTACAATTTATATTTTACACAATAATATTTACTTTTGCAACATATTTTAACAAAAAAATAATATTTTTATTGTATAAATTTTATGATAGGCCAAAAAAGCGAGTTTTTTTAGAGTTTTTTCGGTATTTATGGTACCACTAAAATGTGTAATTTGTTTGAAAACTAAATATTTTTCACATTTTTTTCTCTTTTTCAGCTCAATTTATAAACTACTGCATTGTAAAAATACACAAATATTTAAAAAGTTGTTATATTTTCTTTCTCTTCTTGGGTTATTTCTCGCCATTCTCCCCCTGCTAAATTGGCATCTAACTCTAAA
>CAYJKG010000010.1:0-84020 GCA_964370685.1 uncultured Faecalibacterium sp.
ATCTACCACACTTTCCTTATTAGCTGCTATACGTTTTAGTTCTGTTAAAACGTTGGCAAGCGTATCTCTAAGCGCCTTGTAAACTCGTGGATTGCCCTGCACAACTATATCTCTTTGCTCAAGCCTTGCGATGAGATAATCTTGCTTTGTTAAACCCGATAACTTTACTGCTATTTCAAAATTTTCCCATTCTTCAGGTGATACATGGAATGCAACTGTTTTGCTACGCCAACGGTTTTTGCGGTCTTTAACTTTTTGCGACATTGTTTAGTTCCTCCAATCTATCTGCAATTTCAAGTTGTTTAGATGGAAATAGATGTGCATATCTATACGTTATATCTATGCTTTCGTGCCCAAGCCTATCTGCTATTGCTACCGCACTAAAGCCCATATTTATCAAAAGAGAGCAGTGGCTGTGCCGAATTGAATGTGGACTTATGATTTTTACACCGCTATCTTTACAACCTTTTTTCAGTGCATTGGTTAAACCACTTTTTGTAATAGGGAAAATTCTATCGTTAGGTTTAAGTTTATATTGATGCTTTAAATATTCTTGCATTTCAATTGATAAACTCTCATTGATTTTAATTGTGCGGTTGCTTTTCGGCGTTTTAGGTTCAGTTATAACATCTTTTTTCTTTATTCTTTGATACGATTTAGTAATGCTTAAAGTGCTTTTTTCAAAGTTAAAGTCGCTAGCACATATAGCCAACAGCTCGCCACTGCGTACCCCCGTAAAATACATGAGTGAAAATATATAATAGTACATGGGTTTATCTCGCATTGTATCAATGAAAAGCTCGTATTCTTCTTGTGTCCAAAAATCAATTTCCTTCGTTTTTTCACTACCAAAGTTTCCAACTTTTGCTGCTGGGTTAATGGATAAATCGTAAAATTTACAGCAATGGTTAAAAATTGCCGATAATTGATTATGCAAAGTTTTTTTATAAGTATTTGAAAACGCTTTGCCATTTTTACTGCGAAAGTTTATCATTTCATTTTGCCAAGCTATAACATCAGCAGCTTTAATTTGGTTCATTTTTTTATCTTTAAAATAGGGGAGTATCTTTTTTTCGATTATAGCTTGCTTTGTAAGCCAAGTGTTAAGTTTTAGCCGAGTTTGCATATCGTTTTTATAAACCTCATAAAAAGCTGAAAACGTCATATCGAGGTCTTGCGTTTGCTGTTGTAAAAAAACTCGCTCCCACTCTTGAGCTTCTTTTTTAGTTTTAAAACCTCTTTTCATCTTCTTTTTACGCTGGCCTTGCCAGTCGGTGTAGTAAAAGGTTGTGAACCAAGTGTTATATCGTTCGTCTTTGTAAGTTGGCATTAGGCTATATCCTCCTCAATTTTTAATCCGTAATATTTTTCTTCAAAATATGCTTTGCTGATTTTTCCTCTTATTGTCATGTATCCCTCCTTTTCAAGTTGTGAATTTAATGTTGCGATTACCTTATAGCAATAAGGCCTTGACATCCCTAAAATTTTAGAAACATCTGTTGCGGTTAATAAAGTTGTTTTTGACATGATGTGTCCTCCTGTTTTGTTTTTCAATATTACAAGTGCAAATCTTTTTGCTATGTAATATTAAACTTGCTATTTTATATAAGATACAAATGTATCTGTTGATAATATACCAGATACTTTTGTATCTGTCAAGTTTTTTCTTTACTTTCTTTTATATTTCTGATACAATAGTATCTATAAGGTGGTGAAGTAATGAATATAGGCGAAAAAATTAAACAATATCGTAAATTAAGAAAACTCACTCAGAAAGCACTGGCAGAGCAATCAGGCATAAGTGAAATTTCCATACGAAAATATGAAGCAGGGGAACGTATTCCAAAACAAGACCAACTTCATAAACTAGCAGAAGCTCTTGATGTCGGCGTAAATTATCTTTATGATATAAAACTAGATAAGTTTAGCATACAAACAGTAGGCGATTTTATGTCTATGATTTTTATGCTTGAAGATAAAGTTGGAATGCAATTTAAATGTGAATATAATAAAGACCATACTGCAAATCCTGAAACGATTTCTATTTCATTTGAGAATAAAAAAGCTAATTCCGCTATTGCCAAGCTATTAAGTGAGCGTAATATTACAAAATATAGAAATCACTATGTAAATAACGTAATCCAGCCTCCTTTTGAAAAAGATAAACTTGATAGATTAAACACTATAGATGCAGCACTCCTTGAAGTAGAACAAACAAAGCTGACTGAAAGTCAAGAACCAATAGATGAAGATTAAAATCTGCAAAACAAATAACCCTCCTATTTCTGCTAAGTTATAAAACTTAGCGAAACAGGAGGGTTTTCCTCATGTATAATTCACTTTGGAGATACGTTAATATTATTCGTAAAAATAATAAATAGTATCATAGCAGTATCACAGGCACTTGCAAGGTGCAAAAAACCTAGGTTTTAAGCCACTTTTTCGCCTTTTGACTTCTACTCCATTTCAATAGTTGCGGGTGGTTTTCCTGTGCAATCATAAAACACCCTATTCACATGTTTAACTTCGTTAACAATACGGGTTGTTACAATATCCAAAACACTCCAAGGCATGTTGTAGCTTTCTGCTGTCATAAAATCTGTTGTAGTTACCGCTCTTAACGCAATAGCATAATCATAAGTGCGCTCGTCGCCCATTACGCCAACACTGCGCATATTTGTCAATGCTGCGTAATATTGGTTAATTTCTTTATCAACACCAGCTTTAACTATTTCTTCACGCCAAATTGCATCTGCATCTTGAACTATTTTTACTTTTTCGGCGGTAACATCACCAATTATACGTATTCCAAGACCTGGGCCTGGGAATGGTTGGCGGCTAACTAGATATTCTGGCAAGCCAACTTCTCGGCCTGCTTGGCGTACTTCGTCTTTAAATAAGTTGCGCAGTGGCTCTACAAGATCTTTAAAATCAACTGTGTCTGGTAAACCACCAACATTATGATGGCTTTTTATAACTGTTGATTCGCCACCAACGCCGCTTTCAACTACATCTGGGTAAATTGTGCCTTGTGCTAGATAATCAACCTTACCAATTTTCTTTGCTTCTTCTTCAAAAACACGTATGAATTCTTCGCCTATAATTTTGCGTTTTTGTTCTGGCTCGCTAACACCTGCTAGTTTTGCATAAAAACGGTCTTTTGCATCTACACATATAAAGTTAATATCAAAATTGCCATTTCCTTCGCCAAATATAGAACAAACCTCTTCGCGTTCGTTTTTACGCATTAACCCTTGGTCAACAAAAACACATGTTAGCTGTTTGCCAATAGCTTTTGCAAGCATAGCTGCAAGTACAGATGAATCAACGCCGCCTGAAAGTGCGCATAGTACTTTACCATCGCCAATTTCTTTGCGTAATGTTTCAATTGTATTTTCTACAAATGAATCCATTTTCCAATCGCCACTACAACCACAAACGCCATAAACAAAGTTAGCAAGCATGGTTTTACCCTCAGCAGTGTGCAAAACTTCAGGGTGAAATTGCAATGCATATAAGCCTTGCTCTTCGTTTTCAACTGCAGCATGTGGGCAATTATCAGTGTGTGCAACTGTTTTAAAACCAGGTGCAATTTCAGCGATATAATCGTTGTGGCTCATCCAACATATTGTACTTTTGCAAACATTTTTAAATAATTTGCTGTTTGTATCAACGTGTACTTCAGTTTTGCCATATTCACGCTCTGGTGCTTTATCAACACGTCCACCTAGTTGGTGCATCATCAATTGGCTACCATAGCAAATGCCTAAAACTGGTATGCCCCAACTGTAAATTTCTTTTTCGCAAGTTGCAGCATCTTCAAGGTAAACACTATTTGGCCCACCTGTAAAAATTATGCCTTTAGGGTTTTTCGCGCGTATTGTTTCCAAAGGGGTTTTATATGAGTATATCTCGCAATAGACGTTGTTTTCTCGCACACGTCTGGCGATTAGTTGGTTGTATTGACCGCCAAAGTCTAATACAATTATCATTTCATTATTCATATTAATGCTCCATTCAATTTACTATTGCGGATAAGTTACTTTTTTATATTTTAACACGTTTAAATATAAATTGCAAAAAAATATCTATTTAAAACCTAACCGTTGCTCATAAACACTTGCTAATTAAAAGATTTCTTAAACTTTTATATGTTACGCTATTATATCATTAATTTTAAAGCACTTTTATTATCTTTGTGCTAAATATATTTAAAATATCAACTTACACTAACAAGTATTTTATTTGCAACAAAACGGAAAGTCACAATACGATATTATCGCCATTGTTACTTTCCGTTTATAATTTTAGCTATGCTTTATTTACAATGCAACTAACTATTTTAATTAGTCAACGTTGTAAAAGCAAGATTTACCTTGGTATTCAGCAACTTCAGCAAGCTCATC
This sequence comes from uncultured Faecalibacterium sp., assembly GCA_964370685.1. GTDB lineage: Bacteria > Bacillota > Clostridia > Oscillospirales > Ruminococcaceae > Faecalibacterium. The sequence goes on from CAYJKG010000010.1 coordinate 4,407, forward strand.
TTCAATGCGGATAAGTTGGTTGTATTTTGCGATACGGTCGGTACGGCTCATAGAACCTGTTTTGATTTGACCAGCGTTAAAGCCAACAGCGATATCAGCAATTGTGGTATCTTCTGTTTCGCCTGAACGGTGAGAAACAACGCATGTGTAACCAGCTTTTTTAGCCATTTCCATAGCGTCAAATGTTTCTGTTAGAGAACCAACTTGGTTAACTTTGATTAAGATTGAGTTTGCAATACCTTTTTCGATACCCTCTTTTAGGATGCGAGGGTTTGTTACGAATAGGTCATCGCCAACAAGTTGGATTTTGCTGCCTAGGCGATCTGTAAGAACTTTCCAGCCGTCCCAGTCGCTTTCACCAAGACCATCTTCGATAGATACGATAGGATATTTTTCAACCCATTCAGCGTACATGTCGATTAGCTCTTCAGTTGTTTTTGAACCGCCGCCAGATTTTTTAAGCTCGTACATGCCTGTTTCTTTGTTGTGGAACTCAGAAGCAGCAACGTCCATAGCGATGCAGATATCTTGGCCTGGTACATAACCAGCTGCTTTGATAGCTTCAACAATTAGTTGTAGAGGTTCTTCGTTACCATCGTTGCAGCTAGGAGCGAAACCGCCTTCGTCGCCAACGTTAGTGTTGTAACCTTTAGCTTTTAAAACGCTGCGTAGGTTGTGGAAAGTTTCAGCACCCATACGTAGAGCTTCTTTGATGTTTGTAGCGCCAACAGGCATAATCATAAACTCTTGGAAGTCAACAGTAGAGTCAGCGTGGCTACCGCCGTTAACAACGTTCATCATAGGAACTGGTAATGTTTTGCCGTTGAAACCACCTAGGTATTTGTAAAGAGGCATGCCGTAGAAATCAGCTGCTGCGTGTGCACAAGCCATTGAAACACCAAGGATTGAGTTTGCACCTACGTTTGATTTAAAATCTGTGCCGTCAAGGTCAAGCATAACTTTATCGATAGCATTTTGCTCTGTAACGTTCATACCGATGATAGCGTCGGCAATAACTGTGTTAACATTTTCAACTGCTTTTGTAACACCTTTGCCCATGTAGCGGGATTTATCACCGTCACGTAGCTCTAAAGCTTCTCTTTCGCCTGTGGAAGCACCTGATGGTACCATTGCACGGCCGAAAGCACCAAGTTCTGTTGTTACTTCAACTTCGATTGTAGGGTTGCCACGAGAGTCAATAACTTCGCGAGCATAAACTTTGCTAATATTAGGCATTGTATAAAACCTCCTGATTATTAAATTAATTTACGTTTAGGACAAGGTTATTATATCGCAAATTTTGCCATAAGTAAAGAGTAAATTGCGCATTATTTAACAAGTTAATAAATTTCTTACAATTAAATAGTACATCGTTCTTTAATAGCTTTGTATTGACAAAAATCCCCTTTACATTATAATAATAAAAGAAAGATATATATTTGTAATTTTTTTGTGAGCTTTGCTCATATATAAGGAGAATAACATGAAAACTCAAGCATTAAAAGGTATGCGTGACCTATTACCCGCCGAGCAAGCTCTGCGTGATTATATTCAAGGCAAAATTTTAGAAACTTATCGTTCAGCTGGTTTTGCACGTATTTCTACACCTATCATTGAAGATATGGAAAATCTAGACAAATCCGAAGGTGGCGATAACCTAAACCTAATTTTCAAAATTATGAAACGTGGTGAAAAACTAGTTTCTGCACTTGCAAAAGGTGAGGAAAAAGGCATTTCTGACATGGGTTTACGCTATGACTTAACCTTGCCACTTTCACGCTACTATGCGGCCAACCTAAATAGCTTGCCAGCACCTTTTAAAGTTATACAAACTGATAGAGTTTACCGAGCAGAGCGTCCACAAAAAGGTCGTTTACGTGAGTTTGTACAATGTGATATTGATATTTTAGGCGACGCAAGCATGAACGCTGAAGTTGAACTTATCGATGTTACTACAAGAGCACTACTAGCGATAGGTTTTACCGATTTCACTGTTAACATTAATGACAGACGCATTTTGCGTGCTATGCTTGAGGGTATGGGTTTCGCAAATGATACACTTGATAGCGTGTGTATTAGCTTTGATAAACTTGATAAAATAGGCATAGATGGTGTTGAAAAGGAGCTTATCGAAAAATCGTTTGATACAAATGCAATCACTAATTTAACAGCTTTTTTAACAGCTGGTGATATGAGCTTAGACGCTGTTGTTACTAAATGCCAAGATTCGAATATAGCCGAGGATTTACGCTATGTTTTAAGTATAGCGAGTACCCTTGCAGGCGAGCGTTTTAAAGTTGCATATAACCCAAGCTTAATTCGTGGTCAAGGTTATTACACCGGTATGGTTTTTGAAGTTAACTGTCCACAATTTTCCGGCGCTGTTGCTGGTGGTGGCCGTTACGATAACATGGTTGGTAAATTTTTAGGTAAACCAGTGCCTGCTGTTGGTTTTTCAATTGGTTTTGAGCGTGTTTGTGCTGTGCTTTTAGAGCAAGGTTACACTATACCAAATAGCAAAAAGAAACTAGCATTACTTTACACTAAAGAGTCTAACTTTGCACAAGTATTGATAAAAGCTGAAACCCTACGTGCAAGCTATGATGTAACCGTATTATTACAGGGCAAAAAACTAGGCAAACAATTTGGTCAGCTTGAACAAAGTGGTTATTGTGCAATTAGCTTTGCAGATAAGGAAGAATTAAAATTTTTTGATAACAATTAACGTACTTAACAGGCATACTTTGTGCTTGTTATTTTGTAAGGGTGCCCATTTGGCACCCTTAAATATTATTTCTAATTTACATAAAGATGTTTTTTAACATATTTTTAGAGTTTATAAAAATCATGAAATTTTTTTCACATTTTTTTTATTTTTGCAATAATATTTGTTTTTATCCCGTTCTAATTATGTAGGAGGTTTTAATATATGAACACAACTCTCCATACTGTGGCTTTTGAAGAAGCCGTTGATACTTACACCGATACTCTGTATCGTGTGGCCTTACACCACTGTAATACCCCTGAAGATGCCGAGGATATTGTGCAAGATGTTTTTTTGCGTTTACTCTCTCGAACTGAAGAATTTGAAAGCGAAACACACCGCAAAGCATGGCTTTTGCGCGTGGCTATTAATCGTGCGCACGATTTTACAAGAGCTGCACATAACAAAAATGTAGAGCTTTCAGAAACTTTGCCAGCACCATCTGATGAAAACAGCGAACTGCTGGATGTTATACGCACGTTACCAGCGCATTATCGCGATACTATCTACTTGCATTATTACGAAGGTTACACAGCGGCAGAAATAGGCGAAATTTTAGATAAGCCAACAAATACGATTTTAAGCTGGATGCGCAGAGCTCGCAAACAACTTGAAGAACTTTTACAGGAGGAATTGCAATGAACTGGTCAGAGCGTTATAAAAAGCAACTAGATTCTCTGCAAACGACAGATAATTTTAAGGATGAACTTGTAAACTTACCCAAACAAGCTAAAACAAATACCAACCAACAGACCATAAAAAAAACTGGTAATGTTTCGTTTTTTACAAAATTAAAACGAGATTGGAAACCACTTGCCCTTGCAGGTGTAGCATGTATAGCAATAGGTATGTTTGCAACTGATGCCATAAACTTTAATATGGGTAGCGATTTTTACAGTAATATAACTTCACTCGATTACACATCAGATGCTGCTTATCCTGAAATGACAACGGAAGGCTCATACGATATGGATGATGGTGTATCGTATGACATGGAAGAAAGCGAAATTGATTATGCTACAAGCGATAGTGCTGGCACTGGTATGGAAAACAACGCACTAACAACTGAAAATACAAGAAGTACAGATGCTAACACTCAAAAAAAGATAATTTATACTGCTTCAATGGATATTGAAACCACAACTTATAGCGAAACTTTAGCAGCTTTAGAAAAAGCTATAGCTGAGGTTGGTGGATATACAGAATATAGTGAGGCCTATAACCACAACGATGAGCACCACACTTATATACAATATCGAGTGCCCGCTGAAAACTATAATAACTTTTTAGAACTAGCAAACGGAGCAGGTATTGTAACTTATAAAACGGAGAGCTCACAAGATGTTACAAGTGAGTATATAGATATAAATGCACGCATTGAAACATTAAGTGCGCAGCATGATAGATTATTAGCGCTACAAGCAGCTGCTGAAAATTTAACCGATTTACTTGAAATCGAAAGCAAAATTTCAGAAGTACAGTATCAACTTGAAAATTACCAAGGACAAATGAACTATCTTGTTGATCAAGTTGATTATTGCACAGTAAATGTAGGCGTCTACGAAGTTATTGAATATACACCTCAACCACCTGAAACTCTCATTGAAAAAATTTCAAGAGCCTTTTTTGACGGAATAGAGAATTTTGGTTATAGCCTTGCAAACCTTTTAATATGGCTAATTTCAAACTTAATTTGGTTTGCTGTAATTGCAGTTGTTATTTTAATAACTTTACGTGTTATTAAAAAGCGCAAAAACAAAAACGCTGAATAATTTTTTCTCTTCACAGCATATATAGATAAAAAGCCATTTGTCGGAAAATTTCCGCCGAATGGCTTTTTTGTTTTATCTGCTATATTTATTTGCAATATAATTGTTATGATACTTTTTTATAACTAAAGCTAACCTCACCAATTGTTTTAAATGTATCTTCACTAGTAAAAGTTATAGTTGCAAAAAGTTCATCTGAATAGCTATATAACTCAAAGCTATTTAAACCACTTTCTGAAACTGATATTACTTTTAAATAGCCTCTTTCCTCTACAGAACCACTTCCATAAATTGCTTCAAAATTTCCGCTACCATCAAAGTATATCCCTGCAGCTGATGTATCGCCATCAATATGCCACAAACCTTGCACTTTTATTGCCAAAGCTATAAATTCATTATACTCTGCTGGTGTTAAACCATATACATCATAAACGCTGGTTAAATATTGCCCTTCTACAGAGTAACCTGTGGATGTTCCCATATCGGTTGGCACAAGCTCTTTTCCGCCGTCCATAGTATAATAAACTTCATCAACATTAAAGTTATTGATAATAGTAAAGTACAGCGAATCCATCATAAACCAATTTAAAGTAATATTATCATAAAAAAAGAATTCATCTTTTGAAGGCTCATCGCCAACACCCGCTATTAAAGCAGAGTTGTTTGACCAATCAATCGTTATCTCTTGACCACTAATTTCAGCGCTGTTTATCTCAAAATTTATGTTTGTTAGCTCTGAAAGGCCATCTGCTAAAATTTCAGGTGTAAGTTCTCCCTCATATGTAAAGTCATAGTTTTGCATGCCGTCACCATATGCATAGGTGCCAGCTACTAAAATTGCACTTGATTGAATTGGTTCTTCAATACTACTTGAGCTTGAAGAGTTTATTTCCGCACTAGATGAACCTAAGTGTCTGCTTGAGCTACTAGTAACACTGCTTGAAGATACTAATGATGATGAAGATTGCTCTGCACTGCTAGATGACGCATCGCAACCGCAAATAGCTAAGACAAATAAAAGTGTACCTATTAATAAAATGCTAATCTTGTTTTTTTTCATTACACATACCTCTCTTTGTTCGTTTTATACATATTTAAAACATTTTTACTATTTAATAATAACATTTTTTAAAGAAAAAACAAGTAACTAAAGGTATAGATTTTTCGTATCTAAATATCATTTTTTATAAAACGAGAGAAAACATACAAACTGTTTTCTCTCGTTTTAGTGTTTATTTTAGCGCTGAGCTATATTAATTACAACCTTATACAATTGCCGCACAAATAGCGTGAAACCATTGATATAATTAAATAACTTTCATTTCTTTTAGTAGTTTTATGTTAAATTCTTTTTCCGCCTCTGTGCAACTAATCATAGTGTGGTTCATTCGCTCTGGGTGAGTTAATCTAGCCATAACCTTTTTCATGACTTCTAGCCCCTGCCCTGGTATTTGTATATTTTTGCCTGAATTTTCAACTTTTTCATAAATTTCAGGGTAATTTTCGCAAGTAGGATTACCCGCACCTGGCACCCATTGTATTGCGTCTAGTTTTTTTAGTGATAATAGCATGTCTAAATGCTTAATTTCGCCTGGGCCATCCATATGATACAAAGTGCGTGGTAGCCAATCACAAAATTTTTGTAAATTAGGTAAAACAAATTCCCCAAACATTTCCTCACCTATCATATAACTAAAATCCGATTGTATAACATAACTTGGTTTTGTACTTAATACTGAAGCCCAATCAGAATAACCAAACTCATCAAATTTTGATATGTTTGAAAACTTATTGTAAAGGGTCTTCCAATGTTCAAAAATCTCTGCATTTAATTTTTTTGTTTCATCTGGGTAATCATATAAATCATATAGCAATAATTCACCATGTCTAAAAGAGGCTAAAATATCCATAACACCGCTTAAATCGGGCATTGTTAGCATTATTTTGCCTTCAAATCGCTCTACGCTTTTTTGCATAATTTCTGCTATACGCTTATACCAAACATTATCCTCTGAAAAAACAAATTGCATTTCATCTGGTTCTATAATCTCTTTAGGTTTGAACCACACGTTACCAGTGCTATTATCTAGCTCTGCTCCTAAAATTGCCGCTGTTATACCAGGCCCGAAACAATCCAAATTAAAACTAGGGTATGCGTCGCCTATATATTCATAGCTACAAACTTCGTATTCAATTGCATCTAAAACATCATCAACACTTATATCTAAGCGGTGCACATTGGCTTGTGCTAACAAATCGTGTTTGGGTTTTGCTAGGTTAGGTGTGCGATTTTTCACTTTTAACCCCACTACTGGTCGGTTAATTTTTTGCTCCCACCACTCATCATAAATAGCGCGTGTTTCTTGCCAGCGTGCCTCGCTAAAAATATTATCAATTTCCATCATTACCCTCTTTCAATTTCCTCACGCACAATTTGTACTGCTTGTTTAGTTTTTTCTATATTACCTTTTAAAGTATAAATATCTCTAAAAATAAATTCACGTTTTAAGTGCCCTGTTAATTGTACGGTTTTACGTATGTATGCTCTAAATTCATCTGCATCAAAAGCGTTTTGTATACCAATAAAATTAGGCGATGGTTTGCGGGAGTATATTGTTTTTCTGCCTTTTAGCGCCTGTGCCATATACTCCTCATTGCACCATGGTGAAATTGAAAGCTTGCGTATGTTTTCAACCGTTTCTAGTCCGTTTTCCCAAAAATCACTAACAGGCTCACAGCAACCATAATATATTACTGCAAATTCTTTTGCTAACTTTTTAATATATGGTAAAACTAAATCTATATAGTTTTGGCGAGAAATACCAACAGATTCTTGCGAATTAATATGCCCCCAAGTATCTACACTACGCACAGCACCATTTATGCCAGTAGCTTTTGTTTCGTTGTTAAAACAAAAGCTACCACTACCTAAATAATCGTTGCCATTATTTAGTTGCAAACAGCCAATTTCCTCTTGAAAACGTAACATACGTATAGTATCTTCTGTAATAAAATCCATTAAACGGTGAAATTCCTCAGGTTCTGTAATCATGGAACAAAACATGTTTTCTGTGCCCATTAAATCCACAACACGTTTTGTTATATTTGTATCCCAAACGTTTGTTGTATTTTTTGTAACTACAGGTAAAATATCACCAATTATTGCTTGTATTTTCTCTTTTTTCTCTTTTATTGAGTTTTCGTTTAGACTAAATTTACTAGGCGATAATTTTTCAAAATCATCTTCTATAATTTCTATGCATGGTTCTATGTGAAACCCAATTTTATCACTAGCGTATACTTTTTTCATCTCTAACCCAAATGGTTTATATTCCACACCATAACTAAGTGTATAAAAATTTGGTATAACTTTATCATCGTTAAAAACTTCATAAGGTGTTATAACTTTATATATTTCTTCTTCAATTTCACGCTCTAGCTCACCTGTGCATTGCAAAGGTGGGCAAATTTCTTTCCAAAAAGTGATTTCTTCCATTAAAATCATAGGTTTTTCACCTTGCAAACTATTATGCGCATACCATGCTTTTTCACGTTCTTTCATTATAGGTAAATTTGCAAGTTCTAGTTGTTTTTTTGCAAGTTCTTTTAAAAATTGATGTTCGTTCATAATTATATTCTTTCCTTTCTTTGATAAAAGCACAAAACAACTTTTAAATAATAGTCACAATGCGCCACGTTTTTTATTGCTTTGATTATTTTTATGTGATATACTCGCTTAAACAAAAGTTAGTTCACCTTACTTAGTCAGATAAATGTTATCTGAACAAGTATACTACAAAGGAGTACCTCATATGGAAAATTTCAAACAATGGTGGAAAAATTCTAAATACGGTATGTTTATTCATTTTGGTTTATACTCTGCAACCGAAGGTTACTGGCAAGGCGAGGAAGTACCATTTATTGGTGAGTGGATACAGTTTCGAAAACAAATACCTATTAGTGAATACAAAACGCTTGCAAATACACTCAACCTTGATGGCTTCAATGCTAAAGAATATGTTTCTCTTGCAAAAAGTGCTAGTATGAAATATATAGTTATAACAGCAAAGCATCACGATGGTTTTGCTATGTATAACTCGCAAGTTAGTGATTACAATATAACTAAAATGTGCAAAGGCAGGCGCGACCCATTAAAAGAATTATCAGACGAGTGCCACAAACACGGCATAAAATTTTGTGTTTATTATAGCCATGCTCTTGATTGGGAAGATAAAGACGCCACTGGAAACGACTGGGATTACAACATAAATACAAAAAATTTTGCTGAATATCTTGAGAGGAAATGTAAGCCACAGTTGCGGGAGCTGTTAACTAATTATGGAGAAGTAGGCATTGTTTGGTTTGATGTTCCACGTGGCATAAGCCATGAGCAAAGTGATGAATTATATGCCTTTGTTAAAAGCATACAGCCAAACTGCATATGTAGTGGCCGCCTTTATGATGTTGGCAATTTTAGTGATTACATAAGTGCTGGAGATAATGTTGTGCCCTATGGTAAAATGCAAGGCGATAATGAAACCGCCGCAACACACAACAACACATGGGGTTACAAACGCAATGACTTTATATTTAAACCCGCAAGCGAACTTTGCCAAATTTTAGCTGAACTTATAAGTAAAAACACCAACTATCTTTTAAATGTTGGCCCTAAAGGAGATGGTAGCATACCACTAGAAAATATCATTGAAATGAGCAAAGCTGGTGAGTGGATACACGCTAATGCAAAAGCAATTTATGGCACAAACGCAAGCCCTTTTGACTACGAAATACCAAATTTACGCTTTACTTATAAAGGCAACAGGCTTTTTATGTTTATATTAAAAAGCGCAAAAATCTTTGAGTTTAATGGTTTAATAAGCAAGGTAAACTCTGTTAATTTAATAGGTGGTGCACAGCTAGCATTTACACAAAATAGTAATGCTATAAAAATCATGAGCGACAGTGATTTACCTAAATTATCAGTGGTCGAAATTATCACCGACGGTGATATAGATGTTAAAACGGGTATTTATCCTGCACAAGATGGAAACATTTATTTACCATCATGCAGAGCTAAAATAAAAACAGGAACAAACGATGAAAAACTTTCCGCAGCCAAGCTATCGAACGCACAAGACGCTGAGCAAAACATAGCTGATAAAATAAGGATAAGCGATGAGGGATTAATAATTAACTGGTACAACACAGCTCATACAGCCATTTGGGATTTTGAGGCTAATAGTGGCGAATACGAAGCGTATATTATTACTCAAGCAAAAAAATATTGTGAGTGGCAAGGTGAGCATAAAGTTAAATTACTCTTTGCAAATGGTGAGATAAACTCTACACTTAAAGCAATTGAGCCTAGCCCTTTTAAGCACTGGAATACAAATGGCCTTGATATAACAAAAGTTGATTATAAAGGAGATTTATTAAAAGGAGCAAATAGAAGATACTACGACGAACGCCTAACAAAAATTGGTAACATAACTTTGAATACAGGTGTTAACAATATTTCACTAAAGGCTGATTACATAAACCCCGCCGAAGAAAAAGGTCTTTCTGTTATAGGTTTGCAGCTTAAACCTGTTAAGTAAAATTTAAACTAGAGATTGTAACGCAAGTAAATTTTCGCTACAATCTTTTTTTATAACTACACATATAACAAAACTACACAAGTAGCCAAAGCACATAAAATCAAGTAAACTTGAGTTATGAATAACTTGTTCTTACCGCTATATCTTTTTCACTACTCATTTGATATGAAATAACTTTTAATATTTCTTTTACGTTATTATTATCAAAATTAATTTCTATTTTTTGATAGCTGTTATATAGCTCATTTAACAAATTAATTTTAACATCTATAAATTCTTGCTTATCCCAAAGGTTATTATACTGGTTTTTATCTTTTTGCAAATCGTAAAGTTCCCCTTCAGTGTTATGCATATAAACAACAATTTTATATTGCTGTGTAACTAACATTTTTTGATAAAATCCTTTTTGCACCGGACGGTTTTCTATTATTACATTTTGTCTTTGCTTAGCTTTTTTACACTTACAAACATTTAATTGCGAAATACCATCGCAGTTTTTCCACTCATCATTTTTTTGCATATCTACACTTGCTACTTCTAGCAAAGTTGGTGCAATATCTAAGTGTGATATCAAAGCTGAACTTTTTGTATTTGCATTTTTACCTTTCACATTTTTAACTATAAATGGTACATTATATACTTCCTCAAAAGCTGGAAACCCTTTATACACAAAACCGTGATTACCTAAGTAATCGCCGTGGTCAGTAGTAAAAATAATAAATGTATCATCGTAAATGCCTTGCAATTTTAACGTATTTATTATTTTTTCAATTTCTTCATCCATTAACTTAACCATTCCGTGATGAATTGCAGTTATTTCACGCATGTATTTTTCATCACCAAAAGTTTTTGCTGTTGGTGCACTTGGCACGCCTATGCCATCATCAAAAGGTAAAGCCTCTAATCCATCATGATACAAAGTATTATAACAACTAGGGCGTTTATCATGCTCCCCCTTAACATATGGCAGATAATCAACCTCGTTAGGGTCGTACATGCTTGCATATGGCTCTGGTGTGACATGCGGGTCATGTGGGTCCGAAAAACTAACCCACATTGCAAAAGGTTTTTCACTATTTCGGTTTTCTATATAATCAATCGCACTTTCACTAGTAAAAACCGTTGGGTGCAGCTCTCTTTTAATTTCCCACACGCCGTGTTCTCTAAAAGTATCTGCTGGTTTATAGTTAAAAAGTGTGTCAATTTCACCATCGTTTAAACCTTTATCTTTTAACCACAAATAATAATGCATACCTGCTGTACATGAATATTTAGTATGTCCGTTATACATTTTTGTGTGTTTAAAACCAAAGTATTCCTCATTAAAATTTCTAAAATAATCCTCATCTCTGCCTATACCAAAATACTCTAAACTACCCTCAGTTGAAAGCTGTGTAAAATGTGGTTTACCTATAAAATATGTTTCATAACCATTTTGCGCTAAAGTTTTGCTAAACATAGGTACATCTTGTTTTAGCGCTGTGCCTATTGTATAAGCACCATGTTTAGAACCAAGCAAACCTGTTAATATACTTGCACGTGAGGGTGTACAAGTTGGATGACAAATATATGCTCTATCAAAAACCACACCATCTTTTGCTAATAAATCTAGTGCTGGTGTTTTTAATTTTGAATTATAACATCCTATACTATCTTTGCGCTGTTGGTCAGAGGTTATTATTAATATATTAGGTTTTTTCATGTTATCTCCAATATGAAAAATATGCAACAAAAAACGTGGTATAATCATATAAAACGATTATACCACGCTGTAGATATATTTCAATATATTAAAATAAAGTGAACACTAAAGTGCTAAGCTAGCACAAATGTTTAACCTTTATTATATTTTTTTAATAAAGCTTGAATTTTTATAATAGGGTCGCATATGCTTGAAACTGAACGGTCGTGGTTGATGGCAATTAGGAAATAAGCAATGTATTTTGAAACGTCAACATCTAAATACCATGAACGTTTTAACAACTCTGGTGTGCGGTAAGTTAAGTTTGTACCAAGCACAACATCAACAATACCCTCTTCAACGGCTTTATCAAAAGCTGCTAAACCAGAAGTAAACAGTGGGAAAGTTGCATTTGCAATAATGTGTTTTGCTCCACGGCCTTTTAACTCACGTGCAACTTCTATCATGCTTTCACCAGATGCGATAATGTCATCTGCAATAAACACAGTTTTACCTTCAACTGATTCGCCTAAATATTCGTGTGCAACAATTGGATTACGACCATTTTTAATAACAGTGTAATCACGACGTTTGTAAAACATACCTAAGTTACAGTTAAGCACGCTAGAATAATACATGTTTCTATCCATTGCGCCTTCATCAGGGCTAACAACCATGAAATCATCTTTAGTAAATCTAACTTCTGGCATATAGTGTAGCAATGTTTTAAAAACTTGGTATGTTGGCATAACGTTATCAAAGCTCATTAGCGGAACAGCGTTTTGCAAACGTGGGTCGTGTGCATCAAATGTGATTATATTATCAACACCCATAGCGTGCAATTCTTGCAATGCAACGGCGCAATCTAGACTTTCACGTCTAATTCTGCGATGTTGGCGACCACCATAAAGGCTTGTCATTATAACAGAAATTCTGTGTGCTTTACCAGAAACTGCTTGTATCAAACGTTTTAGGTTTGCAAAATGGTCATCTGGGGAAAGGTGGTTTTCGTATCCAAATAGGTTATAAGTTACACTGTAATTACCTGGATCAACAATGATAAAAACATCGTCACCACGTACAGATTGGCGCACAAGACCTTTTGCATCACCACTTTGGAAGCGTGGGCAATCGCTTTCGATGATAAAGCTATCTTTATTAACACCACATCTACCAGCCCATCTTGTTAGATGGTCATCTATCAATTTTGCTAAAGGCTCAGCCCCAGGGCAAGCGATTAGTCTTAAATCCGCCACTTGTAAATCTCTGTTAAAAAAATCTTCAGGCAACAAATTTGTATTTGTCATTATAATTCTCCTTAAACGCTTTCATTTTTTTTAACGAAAAAACACTGTTTTTCATACTACAATTGTACCACACTTTATGAATTAGTGCATAACATTTTACCCTATTTTTACATTTTCTGCGCCTTGCACAGCAATTTAAGAAAATCGGAATACCTTATGGCACTTTTTACAAATTTCGTGGCTTTTTTTGCAATTTAAATCAGTATTAAAAGGTAATTTTTTTGAAGTAGTATTGATATAATAATGTGTATAAACACCTGTAAACTACACTTTTACATTATTAATTAACAAAATCACCCATACATAAGCCTATAAATTAAAGCTAATGCATGGGTGCAAATATTTTGTATTAAGCTAAAAGTTCACTAACTGTTTTTTTAATATCTTCAGCCTTGTTTGTAATTTCCCACTTAACGTCTAAATCCTCACGGCCCATGTGTCCATAAGCTGCTAAATTGCGGTATATAGGTTTGCGTAAATCAAGCTCACTTGTTATACCAGCTGGTGTTAGATCAAATACTTTTTCAACTGCTTTTTCTAAAATTTCATCGCTAACTGTTCCTGTCCCAAAGCTATCTACCATTACAGAAACAGGTTTCGCAACACCTATTGCATATGCAATTTGTACTTCACATTTTTTTGCAAAGCCAGCTGCAACTATATTTTTTGCTACCCAACGTGTTGCATAAGCTGCACTTCGGTCAACCTTGCTTGGGTCCTTACCAGAAAAAGCACCGCCGCCATGGCGTGCTGTGCCGCCATAAGTATCAACGATAATTTTACGTCCAGTTAACCCACTATCACCTTGTGGTCCACCAACAACAAAACGGCCTGTTGGGTTAATGTAATATTTAGTGTTTTCATCTAAAAGTTCTGCTGGTATAACGGTTTTAATAACATGCTCAAGCACATCTGCACGCAAAGTTTCCATATCAACTGTTTCACAGTGTTGGCTAGAAACAACAACTGCATCAATACGAGCTGGTTTATCATCTATATACTCAACAGTAACTTGGCTTTTACCATCAGGACGCAAGTAATCAAGTGTGCCATTTTTACGAACTTCAGTAAGTTTTTTTGCAAGTTTATGCGCAAGGCTCACGGGCATAGGCATAAGCTCTGGTGTTTCGTCGCATGCATAACCAAACATCATGCCTTGGTCGCCAGCACCGCCTACGTTATCGTTTGTGCCAAGGGCAATATCTGGGCTTTGTTCATCAATATTAGAGATAACTGCGCATGTATCAGCATCAAAACCAAACTTTGCACGAACATAACCTATATCACGTACAACTTCACGCACAATTTTTTGAAAATCTACATAGCTATTTGTTGTTATTTCACCCATTATATGCACAAGGCCTGTTGAAACACAAGTTTCACAAGCAACACGTGCCTCTGGGTTTTCAGCTAAAATTGCGTCTAAAATTGCGTCCGAAATTTGATCACAAATTTTATCTGGATGCCCTTCTGTAACACTTTCAGATGTAAAAAGATGTCTTGCCATAAGTAACTCCTTTGTTATGGGCAGTGAGTTTGCCTTTATATCAGCGCTCAACTGCAGTTTTTAGTGTTCACCAACACTTTGTATTAAAAAAATTGCAAATCAGTTTTGTTAATACTGCAAAATTCTACAAATAAAAAAAACACCCAAAACCGCAAAGGCTTTGAGCTTAACACTCTTATCTCTCGGTTTCCCGCAGGATGTAGCACCTTACATAATGTAGGTTGCTGGGCTTCACAGGGCCTGTCCCCTCTGCCTCTCTTGATAAGTATTATTTTATTTTATGCCATAATTATACCAAAAATCACTTTATATGTCAACATTTATTTATTATGCAAAATACATATTATAAATGATTTATCTTTAGCACTTTGCCTTAAGCAAAATCATTTGAAGTTGCACGCGCAACATTTTGTTACTTTTGTGTAACTCACGTTTTAATTATCCATAATAATATTTTACGATATTTTTTTACATATTTTACCTGTTTTTGCCTTGTATTTGCCCATTTTATAATGTTTTGTCTACATATAGTTAAAAAAATTGACTATTTTACATTTATTCAAATAAAATTCCTTGGTTAGTATAACTATTGACAAAACTTTTAACTTTACTTAAAATGGTTAAAGATTTTTAATACATATTATTGAAAATCAGATTTTATACATCAGCCAAAATTTGGCGCAATCGAAAGGAATTTTATAATGTTTGATAAAGTTTGTGAAGTTATCGTATCTACCCTATCTTGCAATGCAGAGGATCTAACCATGGAAACAAGCCTAACAGATGATTTAGGCGCTGATTCTTTGGACGCAGTTGAGCTAAACATGGCTCTTGAAGACGCACTTGGCGTTTCAATCTCTGATGAACAATTGATGGAAATGAAAACCGTAGGCGACATCGTTCGCATATTGGAAGCGAAATAATATGGAAATGCAAGATATTTTTGCGCTTATGGAGCGCATGGAAAAAAGCAATTTAACTAGCTTTAAGCTAGAACAAGGTGGCACAGTTTTAGAGCTAAGCCGTGAGCAAAACGCTACAGTTGTTAGCGCTGCACCTATGGTTGCTACACCAATTGCACCTGTCGCTGCTGCAAATGCTCCTGCTGAACAAATCACAACTAACACAGCAAGCAAAGGCACAGCTGTTAAAGCACCACTAGCTGGTACATTTTATGCTGCTGCCTCTGCTGATGCACAACCATTTGTTAAAGTTGGTGATACTGTACAAAAAGGTGCACCACTTTGCATTTTAGAAGCAATGAAAACTATGAATGAACTGCCTAGCCCTGTTAGCGGGACTATAAGTGAAATATTAGTACAAAATGGTGATATCATCGGTTTTGATGATGTACTATTTTACATAGCGGAGTAAAACAAATGATTAAACGTGTATTAGTTGCTTGCCGTGGCGAAATTGCGCTACGTGTTGTGCGCAGTTGCCGTGAAAACGGGATTGAGAGCGTTGTTGCTCACTCCACTGCGGACGCAAACTCTCTACCAGCACAAACTGCAACTTATAGCATTTGCATAGGCCCAGCGCCTGCTACACAAAGTTATTTAAATATAGATGCGCTGATTAACGCAGCGCATCTATATAATTGTGACGCAATACACCCTGGGTATGGTTTTTTGAGCGAAAGCACAGTTTTTGCTGAACGTTGCGAAAAAGAAGGCATAGGTTTTATAGGCCCATCTGCAAAAGTTATTGAGGATATGGGCAGTAAATCCATTGCACGTGATAATGCTAAAAGAAGCGGTATGCCTGTTGTTCCTGGTTCTGATGGTATACTTGAAAGTGTTGAGCAAGCTTTAACCTACGCTGAAAAAGTTGGGTATCCTGTTTTGCTTAAAGCTGTTTCTGGTGGTGGTGGTCGTGGCATGCGAGCATGCTCAGATGAAAAATCACTACGCCATTTTTACGAGGAAGCTAAAGCTGAAGCCAGAGCATGTTTTGGTGATGATAGGCTTTACCTTGAAAAACTAATTTTAAAACCTCGCCATATTGAATTTCAAATTATGGCTGATAAACACGGTAACGTTGTGCACCTTGGTGAGCGTGATTGCTCTATACAACGCAACCATCAAAAAATGATAGAGGAAACACCATCTCGTGCTCTTACACCTGAACTACGTGAAAAAATGGGTTCTGATGCTGTTAACCTTGCAAAAATGGTTGGCTACGAGGGCGCTGGTACTATTGAATACGTGCTTGCACCAGATGGCAACTATTATTTTATTGAAATGAACACACGCATACAAGTTGAGCACCCTATAACTGAACAAGTTTTTGGTGTTGATTTAATAACTGAACAATTGCGTGTGGCATCTGGTTTGCAACTTTCTTTTAAACAAGAGGACATCAAACCACACGGCCATGCTATTGAGTGCCGTATAAATGCCGAAAACCCCTTGCACAACTTCCGACCTAGTGCAGGCAAAGTGCCTGTTGTTCACTTTCCAAGTGGGCTAGGTGTACGTGTGGATAGTGCTCTTTTTTCGGGTAGTGAAATTTCACCTTTTTATGATTCACTAGCTGCAAAAATTATAACTTTTGCACCCACACGTTTACAAGCAATGCGCCGCATGCGCTCTGCTTTAACAGAAGTTATTATTGATGGTGTTGACACCACAGCCGAATTATTGCTTGCAATAACATACCAACCTGATTTTTTAAAGGGCGCGTATGATACATCTTTTATTGGTGAGCATTTAGACGAAATGGTAAATTTTCTCACAAATGAAACAAAAGCTAAAGATTAATTTTAGGTGCTGTTGTGCTTTCATTTTTTTGATATTAATAACAAATATATCGAAATATGAAACATGACAGCGCCCTTTAATCATATTTAGCTAACTTTACCACAGGAAAGGGATAAAGCATGAAGAAACTTTTCCAACAACGCCGAGAACGCATGCTTGCGCTTGGCGCTTTAAGACGTACCAAAGGTGAAACCGAAGCTCTTACCGCAGCTTGGACTTGCCCTCAATGTAACGAAACGGCGCAAAAAGCCGACCTTATAGCAACACACGCTGTTTGCCCTAATTGTGCGCACCATTTGCCACTAGGGGCTTATGCCCGTTTATTTATGCTTGTTGATAAAGGCACCTTGCGTGAGCTAGATAGCCATATGAACGACGATAAAATAAGCGACCCATTATCTTTCCCTGGATATGCTGAAAAAGTTCAGGCTCTACGTGAAAAAACAGGTTTGCAAGATGGTATTATCACTGCAACTGGTAGAATGAACGGTCAAAAAGTAGCACTTGCAGCTATGGATAGCCGTTTTATGATGGGTAGTATGGGCACAGCTGTTGGCGAGCGTTTTACCCGCCTTGTGGAGTATGCCACTAAACATAAATTGCCTTTAATCGCCTTTACGGCTAGTGGTGGCGCACGTATGCAAGAGGGCATTTACAGCCTAATGCAAATGGCAAAAACCTCAGCTGCAATTGCTAAATTTTCGCAAAATGGCGGTCTTTATATAGTTGTTTACACTCATCCAACAACTGGTGGTGTGAGCGCAAGCTTTGCTGCGCTTGGAGATATTACAATCGCTGAACCAAAGGCTTTAATTGGCTTTGCTGGCCAGCGAGTTATTGAACAAACTATTGGCGAAAAATTGCCAGATGGTTTCCAACGTGCAGAATTTCAAATGGAACACGGTTTTGTTGACCAAATTGTTGACAGACGTAAAATGAAAGAAACTCTTATACAAATTTTGACTTTACACGGCAAAACAGGAGGTGCATAATGGCAGATAAAACACAACACACCACCAAGCTTACTGCCGCTGACCATGTTAAATTGGCACGTCACCCTGAGCGCCCTGATGCTGATGCATACATAAGCGCTTTATTTACAGATTTTTTTGAACAACGTGGCGACCGCCTATGTGCAGACGACCCTGCAATTTACGGTGGCATTGCGCTTTTTCACGGTAAACCTGTAACAGTTATAACTCAAAAAAAAGGTTCAAATTTAGAAGAAAAAATGAAAAGCCATTTTGGTATGCCATCACCTGAGGGATACCGCAAAGCTTGCCGTTTAATGGAACAAGCTGAAAAATTTGAAAGACCGATAATAACATTTATAAATACAGCAGGTGCTTACCCTGGTAGCGAAGCTGAGGAACACGGCCAAGGCGATGCCATTGCAAAGGCAATTGCAAAGATGAGTACACTTACTGTACCTGTTATTGCAATAATCACAGGCGAAGGTGGCTCTGGCGGTGCACTTGCACTAGGTGTTGCTAATAAAATTTATATGCTTGAACACTCAGTATACTCCATACTTAGCCCTGAAGGTTTTGCCTCTATTTTATGGAAAGATTCCTCACGCGCGATGGAAGCTAGCGAACTTATGAAAATAACAGCTGAGGATTTACTGGAAGGTTCTATTATTGACCGTATCGTACCAGAACCAACAGAGGGTATACAAACAGACCCTGAAAGCGTTTTTGCTAAAATAGACGAATTTTTACAAAAAGATTTACGTAGACTTTTACGCAAAACTCCTAGTGCACGTGTAAGCGAACGCTATGAAAAATTCCGTACTATTGGCGCAACTGCTATGGAAGGAAAAATATGACAGGTATTCGTATAGTTGGCACTGGCAGTGCCTTAGCTCAAAATTGCCTTAGCAATGATGATTTAGCTAAAGTTGTTGACACTAGCGATGAATGGATTGTTTCACGCACAGGCATAAGCCAACGTTATTTTTGCGCTGAGGACGAAACTCATACATCACTATGCATACGTGCAGCTAAAAAAGCAATGGAAAGCGCTAACATTAAACCCGAGCAAATTTCTGCTTGCATAGTTGCAACCATTACAGCAGATAACTTTACTCCAGCTGCTGCTTGCCTTGTTCAAAGTGCACTAGAAATACCAGAGGACACCCCTTGTTTTGATATCAACGCCGCTTGCAGTGGTTTTTTGTATGGCATGCGCGTTGCCTCTGGTTTTTTTGACAACGAAAACAAACCTTATGTTTTGCTAATAGGCGCAGAAAAAATGAGCAGAATGTTAGATATGACAGACCGTTCTACTTGTGTTTTATTTGGCGATGGCGCTGGTGCAGCTGTTTTAACTGCAAGCAAAAATCCGGTTTACATGACACTAGGCTCTCGTGGGGACGATAAAGTTCTTGCATGCCCAGTTGATAAAGGCACACTAAGCATGGAGGGCCAAGCGGTTTTTCGTTTTGCCACTGAAACTGTGCCAAATGTTGTTAAAAAATTACTTGATGAAAGTGGCTACTCAATGGACGATATAGACAGTGTACTTTGCCACCAAGCTAACAAACGTATTTTAGATTTTGCAATAAAACGCTTAAAAGCAGATAGTGAAAAATTTTATGTAAACCTTGACCGCTTTGGTAATACCTCTGCGGCAAGCATACCAATTGCACTTGATGAAATGGTGCGTGGTGACATATTAAAACGTGGTATGCGTTTTATATGTGTAGGCTTTGGTGCTGGTTTAACTTGGGGCGGAATATTGATGGAATATTAAACACTTTGCAATAAATTGTCAAAAAAATACTTTTTGTAGATTAAAAACTACATAACTAGGAGATTAAATGAAAAAAATCAATATTGCCAATTTTACACTTACTGCACCTATAATTCAAGGTGGCATGGGTGTTGGTGTTTCTTTAGGTGGGCTTGCAGGTGCTGTTGCATCTTGCGGTGGCATGGGTGTTATTAGTGCAGCTTTGCCTGGTTACCGAAAAGAAAATTATTATAAGACCCCAATTGTATGCGATGCACTAGCAATTACTGAAGAAGTAAAAAAAGCTAAAGAAATTGCAAAAGGTGCTGGTGCTGTGGGTATTAACATAATGGTTGCAATGAAAAACTACGCTGAACATGTGCAAACTGCAATACATGCAGGTGTGGACGCAATTATTTCTGGTGCTGGCCTACCGCTAGATTTACCAAAACTAACAGTCGGTAGTAAAGTTGCACTTGCACCTATAGTTTCAAGCGCCCGTGCAGCTATGTTAATTTGTCGCAGATGGGATAAACAATACAACGTAACACCTGATTTTGTTGTTGTTGAAGGTCCTAATGCTGGTGGACACTTAGGCTATACAGCAGATGATGTTATCAACGGCACAGCTCAAACATTAGAGCAAATTATACCAGAATTACGCAAGGCGCTCTCCACTTTTGAAGAAAAATATGGGCGCAAAATACCTATTTTTGCAGCTGGCGGTGTTTTTGATGGCGCTGATTGCAAAAAGATGGAAAACCTTGGAGCTGACGGTGTGCAAATTGCAACACGCTTTATGGCAACTGAAGAATGTGATGCAAGCCAAGCTTTTAAAGATTATGTATTAGCAGCTACTGACGAGGACGCTGTTATTATAAAAAGCCCTGTTGGCATGCCTGGCCGTGCTATACGCTCGCCTTTAACAGAGCGTATGAGCGAAGGTGGGCGCATTGCTCCAAAACATTGTGTGCAATGTTTAACGCCTTGTAACCCTGCAACCACACATATGTGTATATCTAATGCGCTTGTTCAAGCTGCAAAAGGCAATGTTCAAGAAGGATTATTCTTTTGCGGAAGTAACATAGGCAGAGTAAACAAAATGTATACAGTGCCCGAACTTATGAACGAAATTATGGAAGAATGGAGAAATGCAACATGAAAAAGATAGGTTTTTTATATGCAGGCCAAGGTAGCCAAAAAATAGGTATGGGCCGTGAATTTTATGAGCAATACCCTAGTTTTAAACATACTTTTGATAGTGCGCCTGTAGATTTTAACATCGCTGAACTTTGCTTTAATGGCACTGAGGAAAAATTAAGCCAAACCGAGCTAACACAGCCATGCATGACAGCTATGGCTGTTGCCATAACAGATATTTTACGCGAAAAAGGCGTTACACCCGTTATGGCTACGGGGCTTTCTTTAGGCGAATATGGCGCACTTTACTGTGGCGGTGTATTAGACGCTCAAACAACGATATCTTTAACTGCTTTCCGAGGCGCGCAAATGACAAAAGCTGCCGCTGGCATAGATTGTGCAATGTATGCAGTGCTAGGTGTTGATAAAGATGCACTAAGTGCTCTATGCGCTGAAAAAGCAGATTTAGGCGTTGCTGAGGTTGCTAACTGCAACTGCCCAGGGCAAATAGTTATTTCTGGCGAAAAGGCAGCTGTTGATGCTGTTGCTGAGGCTGTAAAAGAAATGGGTAAACGTGCTTTACCTTTAAAAGTAAGTGGGCCATTCCATACATCACTAATGAAAAAAGCTGGTGATGCTTTAAATGCAAAATTTGTTGAAATTGATTTTATTGCTCCACAAATACCAGTTGCATTTAACGCAACAGGTAAAACTTTGCAAGAGGGCGAAAGCATACCAGCCTTGCTAGAAACACAAGTGCAATCTACAGTTTATTTTGAAGATTGTTTGCGCACTATGCTAGACGCTGGTGTAGAAGCATTTTTTGAAATTGGAGCTGGTGCTGTGCTAGGTGGTTTTATGAAACGCATAGATAGAAACATACCCGTATACCCAATTTCGACACCAGAAGAGCTTGAAAAAGCGCTTGAAGCAGTAAAAGGAGAATAAAAATGAAACTAACTGATAAAGTTGCTATAGTGACAGGTGGTAGCCGTGGCATTGGACGTGCTATTTGTTTGAAACTTGCAAGCCTTGGTGCAAACGTGGTTGTTAACTACGCTGGCTCTACTGAAGCTGCTGAAAAATGCGTTGAAGATTGCCGTGCTTTAGGTGCAAATGCCATTGCTGTGCAAGGCGATGTTTCAAACGCAGAAGCTTGCGAAAATTTATTTAACGAAACTGTGAAAGAGTTTGGACGTGTTGATATATTAGTAAACAATGCTGGTATCACAAGAGATGGCCTACTTATGCGCATGAAAGAAGAAGATTTTGACGCTGTTATGGCTACAAACTGCAAAGGCGCTTTTCTATGCTGCAAACTTGCCTCTAAAATAATGATGAAACAACGCAGTGGTCGAATAATTAATATGTCTAGCGTTGTTGGCATACATGGTAATGCTGGCCAAGCAAACTACGCTGCCTCAAAAGCTGGTTTAGTTGGTTTAACATTATCCATAGCTAAAGAGCTTGCCTCACGTAATGTAACAGCTAACGTTATAGCTCCTGGTTTTATTGAAACAGATATGACAGCTGCTATGCCACAAGCTGCCATTGATGGCATTTTACCACAAATACCTCTTGCACGTATGGGCAAGGTTGATGACATTGCAAATGCAACTGCATTTTTAGCTTCTGATGAGGCTGGTTACATCACTGGGCAAGTATTAGCTGTTGATGGTGGCATGGGCATGTAAGCCTAAACTTGCATACATATTTTTAATTTTAAACAGTATAAGCACACAGAGCTTTTGTAAACTGCAAAAAATAAGGAGTAAATCATGAGTAAACGCAGAGTAGTTATCACAGGCATAGGCGCTGTTACACCTTTAGGTAATAGCGTACCTGAAACATGGGCCAGTGTAAAAGCTGGCAAATGTGGTATTAAAGAAATTACACACTATGACACAAGCGCACAAAAAGTTAAACTTGCAGCACAAGTTGCTGACGGCACTATCGAAAATTATTACGATGCACGTGACCGCCGCAAAACTGACCGTTGCACATTGCTTGGCATGATGGCAGCCGATGAAGCTGTTAAGGATAGCGGAGCAAATTTTGAAGATATGGACACTGACCGCTGTGCAGTTATATTTTCATCTGGTATTGGTGGCCTTGGCACCATTGCTAGTGAACACGCACGTGGTATGGAAAAAGGCTTTGATAGAGTATCACCATTTTTTATCCCTGCCTCTATAGCTAATATGTCTGCTGGCCAAATTGCAATACGCTTTGGCTTACATGGTATGTGCACATGCCCTGTAACAGCTTGTGCCTCTGGTACAAATGCAATTGGCGATGCTTTCCACCATATACGCGATGGCTACGCTGACCTTGCACTTTGTGGCGGTACAGAGGCCTCTATCACAGCTTTTGGCATTGGTGGCTTTACATCTTTGCACGCTTTAAACTCTAGCACCGACCCTAAACGTGCATCTATACCATTTGATGCAGAACGCTCTGGATTTGTTATGGGCGAGGGCGCAGGTGTTTTAGTAATAGAAGAATATGAACAAGCAAAAAAACGTGGTGCAAAAATCTATGCTGAAATTATTGGCTATGGTGCAAACTGCGATGCACACCACATAACAGCTCCACTAGAAACTGGCGCTGGTGCAGCAGCTTGTATGAAAAAAGCGTTAAATGATGCTGGTATAAGCGCTGAAAGCATTGATTACATAAACGCACATGGTACTTCTACCCCACTTGGTGATGCTGGCGAAACAAAAGCGGTGCGCACAGCATTTGGCGAGCATGCTGATGTATTAAAAGTTAGCTCAACAAAAAGTATGACAGGCCACTTGCTAGGCGCTAGCGGTGCGATTGAAGCTATTATTTGTGCAAAAGCTGTTGACGATGGTTTTATACCAGCAACACTTAACTTACAAGTTCCAGATCCAAAATGTGATTTAAACTATGTACCAAATATTGGTATTGAACAAAATTTAAGCCACGTAATGAGCAACTCTTTAGGCTTTGGTGGCCATAACGCAAGCTTAATTTTGCGTAAAATGGAGGATTAACAAAAATGCAATTTAATGCAGATGAAATAAGAAATATTTTACCACACCGTTACCCTATGCTTTTAGTTGATCGCATTACCGATTGCGAGCCTGGTAAATTTGCTACTGGTATAAAATGTGTTAGCCAAAACGAACAATTTTTTTGTGGTCACTTTCCAGCGCAATCTGTAATGCCTGGTGTTCTTATTGTAGAGGCACTTGCACAAGTAGGTGCTGTTATAGCACTAACTTTACCAGAAGAAAAGGGAAAATTAGTATTTTTCGGTGGTATTAAAAAAGCTCGTTTCCGCCAAAAAGTTGTTCCAGGTGATGTGCTAACTTTACATGTTGAAATGACACGCCGCATGGGCGCTGTTGGTATGGCAAATGCCGTTGCTAAAGTTGGCGATGTTATTGTCGCTGACGCAGAACTAACATTTGCAATAGGTTAATCAAATTATCTTTTGCATAATTTGATTAACTTAATAAAAATTAATATTTATGGTTGTAACAAAATTTAACGTTTTTTGTTGCAACCATTTTTTTATTTATCATTATAAAAAACATATATTATAAAAAACATTTTGAACTTTTTATTAATGCTATTGACAAACCAAATTAGTTAAGTTAAAATAATTAAGTAAAGATAGTTAATTAAAAATAATTACTTTGAATTTCATTTGAGTTTTTGTAACATGAAAGGAACTAACACCATGAGCGAAAAATTAATAAGAGTTATGGATAAATTTAGCCATGACATGTCGCTTTCTGAGCTACAACAAGTATACACAAACCGTAGTGGCAATGATTTATCTTACCATGACATGTTATATTTAAACATTATTATGGCGCACCCCAACAAATATACGTCCTCACAAATAGCAGATTTACTAAAAATAACACGGCCTGCTGTTACTCAAAAAATAAACGAACTTACAAAAAAAGGTTATATTGTGCGCACACAAAGCAAAAAAGATAAGCGCATTTTTTATCTTGCTACTCATCCTAAAAAAACAATTTATACCGAAAAGGATATACAAACCGAACTAAAAGTAAGCAAACTGCTCACTGAAAAATATGGTGAAGAAAAAGTTGATTTAATGTGCGAAATGCTTGAGTATTTATCCGAAACATTATTTAATGAAAGAATGACAGGCAATCAAGATGATAACTAATCCATTAGCAAAAGAATTTAACATGTCCGCTCTCTTAAAATACACGCTACCTAGCATGATAATGATGCTGTTTATGTCCACTTACTCTATAATCGATGGCATATTTGTTTCAAGTTTTGTTGGTGAGCAAGCTTTAGCAGCTGTTAACCTAATTATGCCTATATTGGGCGTTATGATGGCTATTGGCCTAATGCTTGCTACTGGTGGTAATGCTGTTATAGCAAAGTTTATGGGCCAAGGCAAAACACAACAAGCTAGAGAATTTTTAACTGTTTTATTTATAATAGGTAGTATTTTAGGATTTTTATTTACTGCAATTCTTTTATTTTTTCCTGATCAAATTTTAAACTTACTAAATGTTAGCGAAAATTTATACCCATTTGCAAAAAGTTATATGTTAAGCCTTGCCGTGTTCGCTATACCAATTTTTTTCCAAGTATTTGTTCAATCTTTTATGGTCACGGCTGGTAAACCTACTTTCGGCCTAGTTTTATGTCTTGTTGGTGGTTTTACAAATATAATTTTAGATTATGTTTTTATCTCACCTGATTTATTTAATCTTGGTATAGCAGGTGCTGGCCTTGCAACTGGTATAGGTAACTCTGTGCCTGGTATTTTAGGTTTTCTATACTTTATTTTTCATCGCAAAGGCGATTTATATTTTGTAAAACCAAAATTTAATTTAAAAGTTCTTTTTGACAGCATGTTTAATGGTGCTTCTGAACTAGTTGGTTCGCTAGCCACATCTATTACAACGATAATGTTTAACACCATATTGCTTAATATGGTCGGTGATTCTGGCGTTTCAGCCATAAGTGTTATTTTATATATACAAATGTTTCAAAATGCTATTTACTTTGGTTATACCTTAGGTGTTTCACCTATTATCGCTTATAAATATGGTGAGGGTAATCATAAATCATTGAGCAAAATTATAAAAAAGAGTTTAACAATTACAGCTGTTGCCTCTGCGTTAATAGTTGCAATTACGCTCATATTCTCTGACCAAGCTGTTGGACTTTTTATAAATGAACAAAGCTCTACTTTTGAAATGGCTAAAAGTGGTTTGTTACTATTTACACCTGCTTATATATTTATGGGTTTTAATGTATTTTTTTCTTCAATGTTTACTTCTCTCTCAAATGGTAAAGTTTCGGCTACTATTTCCGTTGCTAGGAGTTTAGTTTTTATAGTTATATCACTTTTAATTTTACCGCAAATATTTGGATTAAACGGTGTTTGGCTAGCAATACCCGTTGCTGAATTTTTAGCTATACTTGTTTCAATATACTTTTATTTTAAAAACAAAGCCATTTACAAGTATTAAATAAAAAGCTTTAACTAGATTTAAAACTTAATAATGCGCATCGCAACAAAAAAACAAATTGTCCAGAGTAATTCGTGACAATTTGTTTTTTATTGCTTTGCACAGCAAATTAATTAAAGCTAAACTTGTAAATAATTGTTATAACAACAAGAGATTTTTGGTAATATGCTTTTTATTTTTGTTATAATATGTTATCATTAATTATAAACTACATATATTAGATATAATTTTTATTGTTTTTGCGATAATGCCATCGTAGCGGCACTGTGCGCTTAGGCTTAAAATTACTAAAATACAAATAATAAAAACTAGACGTGTTAACAAATAATACGGTAACAAATTAAAATTAGCGCACTGGTTTTAATTTGCTTTATCTATAATTAAAAAGCGAGGGATAAAAAGTGGAAAACAATAGCATATTTAAACCTACAAAAAAGCTAGTAATTACAATTATTGCTGTTTTTGTTTTAACATTTGCATTAATTATATATTTTACAGGCGGTAATGTACAAACTACCACCTCACAAGAAACAGAGGAAATTATTTATTCAGTGGAGGTTTTTACAGCTAAATCTGCTAATGAAAATGAATTTTTAACCTATGCTGCCATAATACAACCAGATACACTTGAAGAAGTTATGTTTGCAAATATTAGCGAAATAACCGATATTTATGTTAGCGAGGGTGATTATGTACTAGAGGGTGCACGAATTGCAACAATTGATGATGCTGTAGCTCAAGAGCGTGTAGACACAAGCCTAAACACAATGGACGCTGCTAAAGCTAGTGCAGATACCGCCCAAGCTAATTTGGAAAAAGCTAAAATTGATTTAACTGCAGCCGAGCAATCAAGAGATAACAACCCCGCAGCAATTGAAGCAAAAGCAAACTTAGAACTTGCTAATCAAGATGTTAGTAGCGCACAGTACGAGCTTGATAACATTAACACTTTGCTCGAACCATTTGAAACAGCACTTGCAGATGCACAAGTTGAATACGACCGTAGTGTTGAAACTTTAAACTCTGCCCAAACAACATTAGATGACGCCACAAACGCACAGCAAACTGCACAAGCTGAATACGATGCTTTTATTGAGCAAAACCCTGATGCTCTTGATACTGACCCAGATAAAATTGCTGTTGCTGAAAAACTAAACACCGCTAACGCAAACCTTGCAACTGCACAAACAAATTTTGATACTGCACAAAGTGACAAAGACACAAAAGAACAAGAATTAAGTACCGCTCAGGCTAGTTTAACAGCTGAGGAAATGCGACTTGGAAAACTTCAAACAGAAGTTAAGTTGCAAACAGCAAAAACAAATGTTACAACGCAACAAGCTTTGTATGATTCCGCTACTGCTCAAGCACAACTTGAGGTCGATGCACGCAATGCCGAAGTAAATGCATATCAAATACAATACGATAGCTCCATTTCTGCATATGAACGAGCACAAACTAATTATACCGAAAGCTTAGCTGCTTTAAAAGATTTAACCTATTATGCAAAGGCATCCGGTACTGTTTTGGCTGTTGTGGGCAAAGTTGGCTCTTTGGCTACACCTCTTGCACCTGTTGCTGTCATTGGTTCTGATGGCATGGTGGCGGAGTTTGGTGTTTCTGCCCTTGAGGCACAAGATATCAAGCAAGGTGATAGTGCAGTTGTAAATATAAAAGGTACTGATTATGACGGTGAGATTTTAAATGTTTCGGTTTTGCCAGACGAACAAACCAGAACATATTTAACACGTGTTTTAATAGATCTTGCACCAGATGATTTACTGATAGGTGAACTTGTTTCGGTTAATATAATAACTGGTGATAGCACTGGTGTTTGGCTGCCTATAAATATAATTTTAAACGACGGTTTGAGTTATGTCTTTGCTGTAGAAAACGGCAAGGCGGTGCGTAAAGATATAGAAATTATGCAAATTAATAATGATGAAGTTTTAGTGAGTGGTATTACCAATGGCGAACAAATTATTTCGCAAGGTATGAAAAGCATTAAAAACGGGTATGCAGTAACGGTGGTAGAATGAACAAATTTATTGAGCAAATAATTAAAAACAGATTGTTTGTGGTTTTAGTTTGCCTATTTATAGTAATAATGGGGTTGTTTAGCTATTATATTATCCCAAAACAGGAAAACCCGAACACTTCCGCAGCTGTTGCTACTGTTATAACTATATACCCTGGTGCTTCACCAGAAGAGGTTGAAAAAAACGTTAGCGAAGTTATAGAAGCCGAACTTAGCGCACTACCTGATATTGATTACTACACTAGCCAAAGCATGAATAGCGTTAGTGTTATTGCCGTGGTTTTTGATTTAGATTTAACCATTGACGCTGTTGAGGATGATTTGCGCAAAGCGGTTGAAAAAGCACAACCTAACCTGCCAGAGCTTGCTGAAGAGAGTATAGTTGATACAGATTTAGTTAACGAAAACCAGTTTATTATAAGCCTTTCTAGCGATTATTATAATCAAAACGAACTAGCTGATTTTGCTGAGATTGTTAAAAGCACAATTAACGAAGTTGATGGAATAGAGAAAATATTAATAGAAGGTTTGCCAGAAAAACAAGTTGAAATTATAACTGACCCTGCTAAAATGCAAAGTTATGGCATTAGCATTGAAAATATTTTACAACTTATGCAAGCGCAAAACCTCTCTATCCCCTCTGGTGGCATCAATTACGAAAGTGGAGAAATAAACGTTGTTACTCCCTCCATTTTTGAAAGTATTGAAGATATTGAAAATTTAGTTATTAATGGCAGTACAGAATCTCTAAGTTTTGTTAAACTAAAAGATGTTGCTAAAATTGAATTTGCTGAAACTAGTGACTATTACTTTTCACAAGATGGTAAACTAGCAATTTTAATTACAGGCACAATTGAGGACGGCCAAAACGCAATAAATGTTGGCGCAGATTTGAGAAATGCTATTGAATATTCAAAAAAACTAGTGCCTAGCGAGGTTATCTTCCACGAGGTTTTATACGCCCCCGCTGACATCGAAAACTCCATAAACAGCTTTATTATGAACCTTTTTCAAAGTATAGGACTTATAATGGTTGTTGTTATGGTTGGCGTTAGCTTGCGCAATGGCATTATTGTTTCTGTAGCTTTGCCAATTAGTATTTTATTTACATTTATAGTTATGAACTTGTTAAAAATGCAATTTCATTTTATTACTATTTCAGGGCTTATCGTTTCACTAGGTATACTTGTTGATAACGCAATTGTTATAAGCGAGGCGATACAACACCACTTAAACAACGGATTAGACAAAACTGAGGCAATAATAAACGCTGTAAAAGAAACAGCCGTGCCTGTTTTAACATCTACACTAACCACTATCGTTACGTTTTCGATAATATACTTTGTGCCTGGTGTTACAGGGCAAGTAGCTGGGGATATACCTACTGTTGTAATAACTGCTTTAATAGCGAGTTATTTTGTTGCTATGTTTGTTATACCTGTTTTTGCTTATTGGTTTTTTAAACCCGAGGTAAAAACGAAAAAAACTAAGAAAAACTACATGGCACGTACTTTTATGGCTATGCTAGAGCTAGCACTAAAACATAAAATTACAACTGTTGCAAGTGCATTTTTAACATTAGGTGTAGCCGCCTTTTTAGCCCTTCAACTGGGTTTGCAGTTTTTCCCTGTGGCGAGTAAACCTATAAATTACATTACTTTTGAGGGTGAGGGTATATCCCTAAATGCCTCTACTGATGTAAGTTTGCAAATTAATGAAGTTTTAAATAACGAAGCAGTTATTAATAATTACACCTACGCAGTAGGTGGCGATTTACCAAGCTTTTTCTTGACAGTACCCTCGCTTGCTAGTGCGCCTAACGTAGGGCAATATATGCTACAATTAAACGAAGACGAAATGGAAAAGCTAGGTGGCCCTGAAGCGACAAGTAAATATTTGCAAAGTATTATGGATAAACAAATTGTTGGCGCAAATGTCACTGTAAAAAGCCTTGAGTACTCCATACCGACCGATGCAAAAATATCTTTTGTTATTTATGGCGATGATATAGAAAAACTAACCCAAACAGCTGAATTAATAGCTAATGCACTTGCTGAAATTGAAGGTACAAGCCGTATACAAAGCACCTCTATAAACTCACAGTACGAATATAATGTAAATTTAGATAGCGAGGTACTATCCTCATACGGTTTACTTAAATATGATGTTGTAAAACAAATCAACACCTCTTTAATGGGTGCTACAGCTGGTGTTTACCAAACAGATAGTGGCAACTTAGATATAGTTTTACGTAGTGATATTAACAATCTTGAAGATTTGCAAAATTTGCAAATTGTAGGTAGTGTAGCAAATACCAAAGTGCTTTTAAGCCAGATTTCTACTATTGATTTACAGCCCTCTGTACCTATAATTGAGCACTACAACGGCAAATACTATTTACAAGTTTTAAGCAATGTTTTACCTGGTTATAACTCTTTTGCCATTGAAAGCGAATTGACAAACGATTATTTGCCCAATATGGATTTACAGGGTATTTCTATAGAGAGCAAAGGCGAAGTTAGCAACATGCTGGATTTAGTTGTTTCGCTAGTGTTTAGCTCTAGTTTTGCAGTTATGCTTATATATATTATACTTTTGTTCCAGTTTAAAACACTTAAAAAACCGTTTATCGTTTTAGCAAGTATACCACTTAGCTTTATAGGTTGTGGTTTTGGTTTGTGGATATTTAAAATGGATATTCAAGCAATGGCACTTTTAGGCCTAGTTAGCCTTTTTGGTATAGTTGTTAACAACAGTATATTGCTAATAGAAGTTATGGATACAAGATTAAAAGCTGGTGACACTGCCGAAGATGCATGTTTAAAAGCAGTTCAACTGCGTTTTAGGCCAATTATGCTTTCTACTATAACTACATGCATAGGTTTAGTTCCACTTATACTTTCTGCCGACCCAATGAGCGCACCTATGGCATCTGTTTTATTGTTTGGTTTATTATTTTCCACAATTTTAACAATGGTAGTAGTGCCTACTATTTATGCCATTGCTGAGGGCAAAAAAGCTAAATAACTGCTTATTTTAAAACGCATTATTTCACACTTTAGCTAGCCAGATAAATGTAATCCGAACCAGTTCGGATTACATTTATCTGGCTATAATAACTTGTTATTATATTTCTTGATTTTTGAACACAACCAAACCTATTATGCTACTAATAGTTGATATTACAACTGCATTTAGCAATAGATAGAAGGCCTTTGAAATTGTTATTGTTATGTTTACTGATTGTGACATACCGTATACACTATGTCTTATAATTGTTTCTATAACTGGTGCTGAATTTGCCAAATTTAAAACAAAGCCGACAAATGTTTCACTTAATAACACATATCCTAAACAAGCAATTACAGCGTATAGATTATTTTTCATTGTTGTAGATATCAAAGTAAAAATACTACCTAAAGTGATATAAGGTAAAATTCCACTAGCCATCATCAAAAGATATTTAGCATTAAAAAATAATTCGCTCTCTGACGAAAATACTAGCACCATAGTTTGAAAAGAAATATATATAATCACACAAACAATGCAAGATAACAATAGCTTTGATAAGTACATCTTTGTTCGGCTTCTTGTAACATTCCACTTGTTACACAAAGTTTTCCACAAATAATCTTGCCCTATAAATATAGATATGATTATTGCTATTAAAAAACCTAAACCTTTATAATATTGCGTACCTATCAAAACTAAATCTTCCACGCCTTTAAATGCAGTTAAATTGCCAAAAATTGATATACCTATGCGCACATCAGAACGCAACACCAATGAAAGAAACGCTGATATTAACACTGAAATTCCAAAAACAATGTAAAAAAATTTGCTACATGCAAGGCGGTAAAAATCATTTTTAATAATCTTCATCATATCTACATTCCTCCTTTAGCGTAGTGCATATATAAATCTTCTAATGATTTACCTTTTGCTTTAAGTTCATTTTTAGAGGCTTGAAATGCAATTTTTCCGTTTGCAAGTATCCCGAAAGTAGTTGCGGTATTTTCAAGTTCACTTAAGATGTGGCTTGATATAATAATTGTGATACCTCGCTCTTTATTAAGTTTTAACATCAGATTTCTAAGATCAGAAATTCCATCAGGGTCAAGACCGTTAATCGGCTCATCTAAAATGAGAATATCAGGTTTTTCCATGAGAGCTTGCGCTAATTTTAAACGTTGTGTCATTCCCAGCGAAAAATCTTGCACTTTTTTCTTTCCAGTATTTTCAAGCCCTACTAATTTCAAAACAGCTTCAATATCCTTGATACTACAATTATCTAAAAGTAAAGAGTGTGCTTTTAAATTTTGATGTGCACTCATATCAAGATAAAGTGCCGGAGAATTAATAACTGCTGATATTTTTACATTTTTATCTCCTTTAACTACGCTTCCTTTGTAATTCGGTATTTGTCCTGTAATAATACGTAATAAAGTTGTTTTACCAGAACCATTCTTTCCTATTAAGCCGTAAATATCACTTCTATTGATATTTGTAATAACATTGGTGAGTATAGGTGTATCGTTATAAGATTTTGCTATTTCGTTTATGCTTAATATTACTTGTGACATTAGTTTATTTCCTCCTTGATATCTGCTAAATTACAATGCGTGCATCAATAAATATTGATAAAATTAAAACAAGAACAATGATAGACACCAGTGTTATTCCTACACCTTTTAAAACCGATTTTAACATTCCAAGCTTCCATTTTAATGATAAATCTTTTACGATCATAGCGCTATCAAGGTTTTCCATGCGCTCTGATTCGCAAATGCTACCGCCCAAAAGTTCTAATTCTTTTTGACAATCAACGCAATCAGCCAAATGTTCATCAACCATTTGTTTGCTTTGTGCACTACAAACACCATCAAAATATAATGGTAATAAATCTTTAATTATTTCACAAGAAATTTTCATTTCATTTCCTCCTGTAATCTTTTTTTAGCTCGATAAAAAATAAGCCTTGCCCAACTATCTGTTTTACCAAATAGTTCTCCAATTTGTGAAAATGGTAAATCGCCAAAAACTCTTAGTGTAAAGACCTCTTTATAAGGCTCATCCAAATGATGTAAAATATTGTGAAGTCTTTTTACTTCATCTTTGTTTAAAAAATCTCGTTCAATGTCAAATGGGCTACATATATCTTCGTTTTCTATCAATTCTGTGTGACGATGTTTTTTTAGATAATTTAAATATGTATTTTTTGCAATTTGGCAGAGCCATACATATAACTTGCAATTACCATTAAAAGTATCTATTTTTTTAAGTGCTTTAAAAAATGTATCTTGTGTTATATCCTCTGCTATTGCTTCGTTTTTACAAATAGATAAAACATACCTGTAAACATCTGAAAAGTATTCCGTATATATTTTTTCAAAATCGGGCATTTATTTTCACCTCCAGTCCCTTTTGCTACATAACATTAGTTAACTATGCTTATATTTATAAGACAATCTTTTTTCAAGAACGTTTCAACAAATTAATATTTTTAAATAAAAAATATAGGAACCTTTCTATGTAATACCGAAACCTTCACTTTTTTCAATCAAGTGAAAAGATTTTAGCTTTAAATAGATTCAGTTCCTATATTTTTTATGTTATTATCTTTTTATTTTCTTATGCAGTATAAATTTTTTTAAAGTAAGACGAAGAAAAAAATGCAGAAAATTTATATCTGGCTACATTGCAAGCATTTCATAATAGGTTGAAGTTAACTCTTCCGTTTCGCCATTTAAAAATATAACTTCACCATTTTGCATTTCTATTTTAATATATTTTTTTACGTTGTTCATTATATAAAGCTTTGCAGTGCCATACCCCTCTACTGCAAAATTACCTACGCTTATTCTATCTGTTGCAGCTCCGTTAACACGCCAAGTTGGATTAATTTCATCTAACATTTCAACTGAAGTAATTTCATCTTTTTGCAAGCTTATGGAATAAAATATACCAGGTTCACTTATTTCAAAAGTAGTGTCACTTTCAGTTAAAGTTATAGTACCAAAATCGTAACCTATTAGCGAAAGTATTAACGCTACTGTGCCTATTATTATCGCACCTATTATAGCTACAAAAATTTTACCGCCTGTCGTGGCCACGTTTATAGTTGAGCCATAACCAAATTGTTTTGGCACAAAGGTTTTGTTTACATTTGGATTATAGTAATAACCAAATTTGTAATTATCACTTTCATCCTCATAAATAACGCTATTTGATGATGATAATAATTTTTGTTTTAATTTTGTGTTTTTGTTTTGCACTATTAATATGGCAAAAATAGTCATAATGCTATGTAATGCTATGCATATAAACAACGTTGTTGTGTATGCATTTGTGTTAACATTACCACTTGATTGTATTAATAAAGGCACGAAAACTAAAGTTGCATAGGCAGTTACTAGTGAAATTTCGCTTAAACCTCTTTTATAGCTTTTATTAAGCGCAAGGTTTATTGTTGTATCATTAGCGTAAACTTTATTTTGTGCTTTAAAGCTAAGGTAATAAAAAAACATTGCCGTTGTTAACAATGTTATTATTAAAATAAACGGTGCGAGCTGGTAATAGTAATTTTGCGCATTAAAAAATATAACCATTGATACAATAATTATAACAACGCAAGGCACAAAATACTTAATTTTTATAGGAAAGGTATTTTGTAAACGTGCAAGCTCAGTATCTATTAAAACCGCTTTTTGTGCTTCAATGTACCATTCATTTTTGATTTTTATCACCTTAACTTGTTTTGATGATTTACAAAATAAATAATTAAAACCGCCTATAATTAAAGCTAACAAAAACATAAGGTATATCATACTTATTGCTATTAAATCTTTAAAAATAAATCCCGTAAATTGCAATGGTAATAATATCCAAGTTAGTTTTTTACACTGTTTTTTGTAATTTTCTATTATACTACTAAACTCTTGTGATTTTAGATGTTCCTTAGGTATTGCAATACCAAAAATTAAATTTGGTGCACTAACCGCCATAGATATAGCAGAAAAATACATAATTAACAAAACAAATAAATTAATAGGCACCATTATATAAAACATCATAATTAAACCCTTTCTTTGTTGCTATTTAAAACGCTTTAAGTTGCCATTATGTTTCAAAAGCAAATAAGCATGTTATAGGCCATGCACTATAATTTTACCATTTTACTTATAACTAATTTTAAACCTCTACTGTTTTTATGTTTATATTGCTTATAACCTCTTTGCATAGATTTAATATATTTTCCTCACTTAATCCGTTTATATTGGCCTCTGTAATAAGTAATTTTAACTCTGTTTCGAGTTTTTGGTTGTAACTTTTATTATATTTTGCTAATGGCGATATTTTTGCACCATGGCGGCGATCTATTTGTATAAATCCCTCATTTTTAAGTATGGTGTAGGCTTTATTTACTGTCATTGAGTTTATGCCTATTTCTGTTGCTAGTTGCCTAACCGTTGGCAACTTTTCACCTATTTTTATATCTCCACTACCAATCCCAAGCACAATTTGGTTTCGAAGTTGCACATAAATAGGTGTTGCAGAATTCATATCCAGTTTTATAATCATAATCGCCCTCCTCTTTTTGTATTGTTTGTATTATAAAGTATAATACAAACAATACAAAAAGTCAACACAAATTTAAAATTTTCAAAAAAATATAAGACCATGCACTTGCTTTTACAATGCACAGCCTTATTTTTATTTTTTTACTATTACCACATTTCAAAAAACATCAGCATTGATGGTATAAACGCAGCAAAAATCCCCTCTGCTATACAAAGGCAAGGTGTAAATTTACCCAATGGTTTTTTGAGTATAGCCTCAACAAATGTGCTACCCCATAAAACAGCCCACGCAAACCATAAATATGTATAGTTATATATACCACTATTTAAACACGAAACACCCATTATAACAGCAAATACTGCCACCATACCTGAAAACCAACCACTAACCTTAGCATCTAGGTTAAATAGCAAACTACTTGCGATTATTACATATGTAAAACCAAATAAAAAACCACCACCCACGTTATTATAATCCATCATAGTTTGTGCTTTATTTAACTGTATAAAGTTACCACCCACCAATACAATACCAGTGATAATATTCATAACTGCTATACTTTTTACCTCTGCTTTTTGTAGTATTAATGCTCCGTTTGAAACTAAAGTTATACCAACAAATAATAGTGCTACTGCTAACATAATTCCCCCTTTTTTATATGTGTATATACACGTGTAACGACATATAGTATTATATAGGTTTGTTTATTATTTGTCAACCTTAAAATAACAAAAAAGGTTTTGCCATTACTGGCAAAACCCTTTTTCTCTTAATTTTGTTTTTACTTTTTCAAAATGCTCTTTTGTTGGGCAGTGCAACGTGTGTAGGTGGTAATTATTTGTCACGCTACAAAGTGGTTTACTTTCCCCATTTTTAAACTTTGCTAAAAATTCATCAGCATCATTTTTGCTATACACACAAAGTTTCGCTGAAATTTGTCCGTAGATTTCATGTTCAACGATTACATCTAAAACACCACAGCCGCAATCAATTATAGTGTAAAGTTCATCTGCTAAATCTTTTTCAGTGTGTTTACATGCAACAACATATTCTGAAACATCTTGTTTATCTATACAATAGCCACGCGGTGTCGCAATTATTTTTTCACCTTGTGCACGTAAAAGTGCAATATCATTTACGATAATTTGGCGTGTAACAGATAGCTCCTTGCCAAAAGCCGTTGCGCTTATTGGCCTTTGAGATTCTTTTAATTTTTCTAGAATAGTTTTTCTTCTAGCTTCTGAGAACATATATATCTCTCACTTTCTTGATATCTAAACACAACTGAACAAGATTAACTAGCTTTAACAATAAAATATTTTATTCAGGTAATACTGTTTTTAAAAATAACTCTTCGTATTGTTTTTGTTCTATTGTGCCTGGGCAGTTTGTCATAATTTCGCCACCATTTTGTACTTTAGGAAAGGCAATAACATCACGTATGGAATCTTTTTTTAGCATAAGCATAACAAGGCGGTCTAAGCCATAAGCCATGCCACCGTGTGGCGGTGCGCCATATTTATATGCATCCATTAAGAAACCAAAACTTGCACGTGCACGTTCCTCACTAAAACCTAAAATTTTAAACATGCGGTTTTGTAGCTCTGGGTTATTTATACGTATAGAACCACCACCAAGCTCACAACCATTTAAAACTATATCATAAGCTTTTGCGTAGCAAGAGCCTGGGTCGCTTTCTAGTTTGTCCATAGATTCATCAGTTGGCATTGTAAATGGATGGTGAACAGCACTATAACGGTTTTCCTCTTCGTCATATTCAAACAATGGGAAATCCGTAACCCATAAAAAGTTAAACTTATCTGCATCTAGTAAGTTAAACTTACGGCCAATTTCTAGGCGTACTTGGCCTAAAGCTGTGCATGCTTTAACACGGTCATTATCAGAAACTAGCAACAATACGTCGCCAACTTCTGCGTTAAGGTGCGCATGTAAAGCCGTTTTTTCTTCCTCTGTTAAGTTTTTTTCAAAACTTGATGAGACTGCATCAGCAGTAATGCGTGTATATGCTAAACCTTTTGCGCCGTATAATTTTGCAACGTCAACAAGCTTATCTATGCTTTTGCGTGTTAATGAATCAGCCAAGCCTTTAGCGTTAATTGCACGTATAGTACCACCTGCTTCAACTGTTGCTTTAAAAGGTATAAACTCTGTTTTTGCAAAAATATCTGTAACGTTTGTTAGCTCTAAGCCCATGCGTGTATCAGGTTTATCTGAGCCAAAACGGTCCATAGCCTCTTCCCAAGGCATACGTGCAAATGGTGTTTGAATATCTAAACCTAGCACTTCTTTCCAAAGTTTTTTCATCATGCCTTCGTTAGTTGTTATAACGTCATTCTCATCAACAAAGTTCATTTCAACGTCAATTTGTGTAAACTCTGGTTGGCGATCAGCACGCAAATCTTCATCACGGAAGCAACGTGCAATTTGGAAATAACGGTCAAAACCAGAAAGCATCAATAATTGTTTATAAAGCTGTGGGCTTTGTGGTAAAGCATAAAAACAACCTGGTTGCAAACGAGATGGCACAACGTAATCACGTGCACCCTCTGGTGTTGAGCCAATAAGTGTTGGTGTTTCAATCTCCGTAAAATAATTATCGTAAAAATAATTACGAACATGGCGCATAATCTCGCTACGCACAGCAATTGGTTCATGCATCATAGGGCGACGCAAATCAAGGTAACGATATTTTAAGCGCAACTCATCATTAACGTTTATTTCATCTCTAATTTCAAAAGGTGTAGTTTCAGCAGTGCTTAAAATGCGTAATTCACTAACATAAAGTTCAACATCACCTGTTTTAATTTTTGTTGTTTTTGCTGCACGCTCGCGCAACAAACCTTTTGCTATAACTATATATTCGCTATGCAAAGCCTCAGCTTTTGCAAATACATCTTTAGGGGTGTCTTCATCAAATACAAGTTGTAAAATGCCTGTTGTATCACGTAAATCAGTAAATATAATTCCACCTTTATCACGTGTTTTTGCCACTGAACCGCTTACAATCCATTCTTTACCTGTTTGTTCCATGCTCATTTCGCCACAATAACTTGTACGGCGCATGGTACCCATTGATTCTACCATTTTAATATACCTCTTTCTTTGGTATGCTACTTTAACCTATTTTTAATAGGTGCATAATTTATTTTTACTTATTATAACGCTTTGCGCAAAATAATACAAGTCTAAAAGAGCACAAAATCCCCCAAACCATTTTAACAAATAGTTTAGAGGGTATTTGTATGATTATTTTTCACTTAAGTTAAGAGATAAAACCTTTTTATTTTTACAAAAATTATTTAGGATTAACTATGTCACGCCAGTCTAAATCTCCACGTTCAAGACCATGCACAAGCACCTCTCCCGTTGCTATATTAGTTGCAACTGGAATATTATGAACATCACAAAGGCGCAATAAATTCATCTCGTTTGGCTCGCTTGGTTTAGCATTTATAGGGTCACGAAAAAACAAAAGCAAATCAACTTCGTTACATGCTATGCGTGAAGCAATTTGTTGGTCGCCACCATGTGCACCAGATAAAAAGCGTTGTATAGGTAAGCCAGTTGCCTCAGAAACAAGTTTACCTGTTGTGCCTGTTGCTACCAAACGATGTTTGCTGAACACACGACAATACGCTGTGCAAAATTGCATCATAAGTTCCTTTTTGGAATCGTGCGCAATAAGAGCTATAGTCATAATTAATCTCCATTCTACCTTTTTATGTTACATATATATCAATACCCTTTTAAAAGGAGCTATAATTTACTCTATTATCAACGGTACTCTACTACCTAATATTCGCCTTGCGATGCGCCTTATGGCTGAAAAGGCTGGACAATTTGCGTTTAAAGCCTCACTTTGGGCTGTGCTTTTTTGTAGTTGCAAACTTTCAGGGATAACCCCTATTAACTGTGCACACACTGTATCTATACATTCATCTAAATTTTTAACTGCCCTGCCTTTAAAGCTTTTAGTGTTTGTTCTGTTTAAAACAAGTCGTATCTCTTTAATACCAGCTTCAAAAAGTGTGTCACTAACTATGCGTCCATCGCGTAAACAAACTGGGTCTGGTGTTAGCACAATAAGAGCCATCTCTGCTTGTTTACTAGCTGCAATAAATGGCGAGCCTAAGCCAGCAGCTGTATCTAAAAGTATATAATCAAAATATCGCTTTGCTACTCTACAAAGGCTAGCAAGCCCTTCCTCTCTTATGTCGCCGCCCTCATAGGGTGCACTAATAATAAAAAGTTCAGGATATAATGGGCTTTCAACGATAGCTTTTTCACTATCACAGCGTCCACTAAGTACATCGCCAACGTCATAAACAGTTTTACTTGCCACGCCTGAAATTACATCAACACTGCGCAAGCCTGAATCAAGCTCCACTAGTAAAACCCTTTTACCTGTGGCTGCAAGTTGAGCACCGAGCAAAACTGAAACTGTGCTTTTGCCTGTTCCGCCTTTGCCTGAGGCAAGCATTATTATTTTTCCGTCCATAATGCACCCCTTATTTGATTATACAATTAAATTTCACCTCTACAATAATAACACAAAAAGCTACTTATGACAACACTTTTTCATACAAGTTTTTGTATTTTTTTATCTTTTTATTGTTATCGTGCTCATTCTATGTTTCTTTAAATTACATTGCAACTTTTTAAAAACTATTTTTTATAGGTAAATATTAAAAGTACATTTATTTCAAACACAGCCTATACAAGCACAATTATGCTAATAATTCTTGCTCAACAACTGGTACACTTGAGCCAGTTCCACCAAAAAAATACGCATCAAATATTTCAGCAACGAGTGCAGCAGCTTTTGAGCCAGAAGCGCCATATTCTATAACAACACCAACAGCTATTTGCGGGTCTTCAACTGGGGCATATGCAACTAACATAGTGTTTGTGTAATATTTTGATGCACCTGTGGAAGTTGTGTATGTTTCGCTGCGCTGTGGAGAACCAGTTTTTGCTGCTATTGTGTAAGGATAATTCGCAAAAGGTGCCATTGTATTTGCTGCTGCTACCATGCCTTCCTCAACCACTGCAAAAGCACCTACGTTATCCTCAACTTGTGAAACAACTTTAGGCTGATATTCTTCAACAATTTCGCCTGTGTTTGTATCAATAAGTGCTTTTAAATAGTGTGTTTCATAACGTAAGCCATCGTTTGCAATTGTAGCTGCATATGCCGCCATTTGCAAAGGTGTAACTGTTGTGTTACCTTGGCCAATAGCCGCTTGAACTTCCAAAGATGGTGTATAGTTGGCATCTTCTGTGCTTGTCATATGGCCTGAGGATTCTGGTATTTCAACACCAGTTTGCACTGTTAGGCCTAAATCTTTAGCCATTGCACCATAAACTTCGCTAGTTGAACGCCTACCTACATCATAAAAATAAATATTACAGCTCCATTGCAACGCCGATTGTAGCGACATATTTCCTGAGTGGTTATACTGCACGCACCCCGGAGAATAACCTTCGTAGTAAATATATCTACCACTGCAAGGTATAATTTCATCTATTGCGCTAGTTCCGCTAAGTATACCAGCTAAACCTACAACTGGTTTAAAAATTGAACCCGGTGTATATTGCCCCATCATTGCACGATTAAAAAGCGGAGCGCCTGGGTCTTGCACATATGTGCTATATTGTGTCGAATACAAGTTTTGGTCGTAACTTGGGTAATTTGCAGCTGCAAGCACACCACCTGTTTTAACATCAACTACTACAACTGCACCTGCATTAGCCTCTGCACCATTGCCTAAAGTTCCTGTTTGTTGCAAATTTAGTATTGTTGATTCTAAACTTTGGTTAGCAGCTTTTTGCAAATCACTGTTAATGGTTGTCATAACTGTTAATCCTGGCTCTGGTTCTTCTGAAATAAAACTATCTATTATAACATCTTCTTCGTCTTTGATAACTGTCATAACGCCATCTTCGCCACGAAGCTCTTCCTCAAAAGCAGATTCAAGACCTGAAATACCTATCATATCATTCATGGCATAGCCAGCTTCTTGCAAAGGTTTTGTAATGTTGCCATCTTCATCCTCTACATACCATTGCTCAGCTGTTATTTTGCTAACACGTCCAAGTGCATGTGGCATCAGTGTTCCATCAAGATAACTGCGCACACTTGTTTCAACTATATCTGGCCCAAATAAAGTTAGGCTACGCTCTTTAATCATTGCAACGGTTTTATCACTAACATTTTCAACAAATGTATAATTGTTTCTGTCAGAAAACTCTATTTGCTCCATTTCATAGCGTATACCACCCAATATACGTTGCCACTGCGCACTATATTCTTGTAAATCATAGCGCTCAACTATTGTTTGCATTACATTATTTGCTGTTGCATATTGTTGTAAATCAAGTTCCGCTTTTACTCTTGCTAGACTTTCCTCTTGCCATTCTTCACCCTCAGATAAAAATGTATAATTACCGTTTTCATCTGGTTCAGATATCAAAAGTTCGTCAAACCATTCTTCATCGTTTGCCTGTAAAATTTGGCAAACTTCTTTAAGTGATTCGTTTAAATCATGCTCACCTAGCAAAAGGTTGTTCATAACTAAATCATATTGATTAACATTAGATACAAGTCGTCTGCCTTGTGCGTCAACAATTTCGCCTCGTGCTGCTGTAACCACAAAGTCATATTCTTTTCTTTGTGTTGCCTGTGCTAAAAAATCTTCACCATTTATTAGCTGAATAGAAATTAATCGCAATAAATAAACTAGCAGTAAAATTAGCATTGCTACTACTAATACCCATATACGTTTTACAACTTCTTTACGTTCGTCCATAATACCTCTATTTTAAGCTTTTACTCAAAAAGCTATTCTTCAACCTTTAGCTTAATCACTGTAAAAGTGTGCCGTACTGCATAAAAAATAGGTGCAGCCACTATAAGTGAAACTAATGCTGTTAATAGCACAAAATTAATATAGCGACTAAACGGGTTGATAAATCCTGGCATCCAATAAAAAAACATGAAATCTATAGATAAAATCATAACACTTACTGCAAAGCATGACCATATGTAATTTAGTAAAGTTGAACGCAAATACATTTGCACTATTAAACTTAAGAAAAAACAAAATAGCATCATAAACAATGCAAATAAACCAGCAATTCTGCCAGCGGTATAATCCCACATCAAACCACAAAAAGCGCCAAAAATTGCACTTGAAAACTCACCCTCATGCATTGCCACAGCAACACATAGAGGAACAATATAAATTGGCTTTACCTGCCCTACTTGAAAAAGAAATGGTGTTGTTTGTAGCACCGCACAAAGTAAGAGCAATAAGCTAAAAACAGACCACTTTATAATTATTAACTGTCTGCGTTTTCTGATTGAGTTCACAAAACACTCCTTTTACT
Source organism: uncultured Faecalibacterium sp. (assembly GCA_964370685.1). GTDB lineage: Bacteria > Bacillota > Clostridia > Oscillospirales > Ruminococcaceae > Faecalibacterium. The sequence goes on from CAYJKG010000010.1 coordinate 48,197, forward strand.
GAAATGTCAAAACATAGCGTTTAATCACCAAATTATGACTCTTAGATTAATAATCTGTAATAACAAAAACTTGCTTAACTGTTAAAATATCCACGCCTGGCTCTATGATACCAACCGATGATTTACCGCTTATTTCTGGCTGTATTTCTACAATTGTGCCAAGGCGTATATCAGGAGGATACATCTCACCTAAACCCGTTGTTATAACAACATCTCCAACGGTTGCAAGGCTATCTCTTGAAAGATTATTTAATGTAGTTAACCCTTGTTCTGCATATTCAGAACTACCTGCAACTATGCCGTTATCTCTTGTTCTGGATACCATGGCAGCTGCGCTAAAACTTGGGTGCAATATTGTTAAAATTCTGCTAGAAGTTAAATTTGCCTCAACAACTATACCTATCAAAGAACCATCAGTACCTATAACACTATCGCCTATTTCTACATCAGAAGTAGTGCCTTTATCAATAGTAAAACCACCAAAATTATCTAATGTATCCCTACCTATAACAAACCCTTGCAAATAAGTTACTTCAGGGTTTTCTGCACGCAAACCTTCTAGCTCTTTATATGCCTCATTTTCAGCTAGCATTTTATCATAATCAACCATTTGATCTTTAAGCTCTGCGTTTTCTTTAAGTAATGCTTCATTTTCAGCAACAATCGCATCAATATTTGTATAGCGATTTGAGATATCTCCAAAAGCACTTCCTATACGAGCAGTAGCACTTTGAAAAGGTGTTATAATAAGTGCAAAAATCTCTTGTGGTGCGGCAGTTAAACGCCCGTTTGCACCTACATACGCCATCATACCAATTAAAAAAATTGCTATACCAACAAGCACTTTAAATTTGACACTGGTAAAAAAATCATTCAAAAACGTTACACCTCCTTTTGACAAGATACAACCATTTATAATATCGAAAAGGTGCTGTTGCTTTTTATAACCCCCAAAAAACATGGATGAAAACACATGATTTATAAACCGTATAAGTTTAAAATATATATGTGTTTACTTTTTTGGTCTTATGGTTATAAAATGCAACAACACCAACAATAATTAAATGCTAATTAACCGCTTGTGCGCACGTTTAAAACGTCACTAAGCATATCTACATGGTCAAGCACAGCTCCAGCACCTAGTGCAACACAATCAAGAGGGTTTTCCGCAATGTGCACATCTATGCCTGTTTCGCTTTGTATAAGTTTATCAAGACCACGCAGCAATGCACCGCCACCAGAAAGTGTGATGCCGTTATCTATAATATCAGAGGAAAGCTCAGGTGGTGTACGCTCTAGTGTTTCGCGTATTGCCTCTGTAACTTTTTCCAAGCACTCTAAAATTGCAACACGTACTTCCTCGCTGTGAACAACTATATTTTTTGGCAAACCATCAACAAGGTTACGGCCTTTAATTTCCATACTCATTTCTGGTTCTAGTTCATATGCAGAACCAATATCAATTTTGATTTGCTCTGCAGTACGCTCGCCTATTAATAGGTTGTATTTACGTTTGATAAAAGTAATAATAGCTTGGTCAAACATATCGCCAGCCATACGCACACTACGAGCTGCAACTATACCACCTAAAGATATAACTGCTATTTCTGCTGTGCCACCACCAATATCAACTATCATACTACCAACTGGTTCTTCTATAGGTAGTTTTGCACCAATTGCCGCTGCCATTGGTTCTTCAATAACAGAAACTTGGCGTGCACCAGCTTTCAAAGTTGCCTCACGCACTGCACGTCGCTCAACTTCTGTAACACCTGATGGTATACAAATAACAACACGAGGACGCACAAACATACTATTACCACAAGCTTTTTTCAAAAAGCTCTCTAGCATATTAGCTGTAATGTCAAAGTCCGCAATAACGCCGTCTTTCAAAGGGCGAACTGCAACTATTGAACCAGGAGTACGGCCTATCACCGCTTTAGCGTCTGTACCAACAGAACGAACAACATCTGTTTTTGTATCTACTGCAACAACTGAAGGCTCACGCATGATGATACCTTTGCCTTTAATATAAACTAGGGTGTTGGCTGTTCCCAAATCAATACCAACATCTTTTGTAAAAAAATTCATAATTTTATAATCCTTTCAATCTCTATCTTTTAATAAATCAAAATATTTAAACTTTTGCAAATTAGCGACTAATCCACAATAAAGATATTTTTATACACACTTATTATATTATAGCTGTTTTTACGCAAATACACAAGGCTTAATCAGGCTTTTTTAGCCTTAAACAATCGTTTTTATACGTTTTTACAACTTGTACACATATTTTTCACCAAAATTGCTGTTAAAATACCGATAACAAAATACTCATATCTATTTTAAAGCCAAAACTATGTAAAATAATCACAAAAAAATAACTGCGTCTTTTTAACAACACAGTTATTTTTAAAAATCAATAATTATTACCAGTTAAAATGGCGGTGGCAAAACATCGCAACAAATACACAAATAACCTGAGCTATATTAAGTGAAAAAGTTGCCTGGAGTGAAAAATCTAATATAATCAAATCTGCTGATGGGCTTATGCTTAAACTTTGCCCAAATGCAAGCCATGATAAAAATGATACACCTGAAGCAAATTGAGCTAATAATGCACCCACAATTAAACCAGCTAAAAGCCAAAAACAAAACCAAAATGTTTTTTTCATAGTTATACACCGCCTTTATTATTTGCCTGTAGAGCCAAAACCACCCTCGCCACGGTCTGTATCGTCCAAACTATCTGCAAGAGCAAAAACAGCTGTGTGCACAGGTGCTATGCAAAGTTGCGCTACACGCTCACCTGGTTGTATACTATAACTCTCTGTGCCAAGGTTAATCATAGGCACTTTTAGCTCTCCACGATAATCGCTATCAATAACACCAACACCATTTGCCATGCAAAGGCCATGTTTTATTGAAAGTCCACTGCGTGCATAAACAAGTGCAACTGTTTGTGCATTTGGTAATGCCATTGCTAAACCTGTTGGCACAAGCACACGCTGCATAGGTTCAACACACATAGGCTCATCAATAAGTGCGCATAAATCAGCCGCGGCTGCACCGCTTGTTGCATAGTTTGGTAGTTGTGCGCGTTCATCTAATTTTTTAAATTTAACTGCGATTGGATTCATTGGTTTTTACTCCTATTCTTACTTTTGTTCGTACTTTGCTCTATTATCTTTTATTAAGTTTTATTTTTCATATTTAATTAAAACTAAACTGTGCCTTTAAAATAAAGGCCTCTTGTATACTCACCCTCGTAAACCTCTGCTTTTAGCAAACGTGTTATCCACTCGCTAGCTTGCTTATTACTCTCGCTAGTAAAAAGTGCAAGTGTATAATCAACATTTAACGAATTTTGTTTATCTCCCATGTATATAGGCACAGGGTTATATATGCTATGCGCTCCGTTTTGGCAATCAAGCGGAAATTTACGGGCTTTTCTATCAGTTAAAAAACCTTTATGCTTACACTTTTCGCAACTAGTTACATTGTGTAAAGGACATGCACGTGTCAACATTAACGGCATGTGCCCATAACTAATTGCACCCGTAGGCACTGCTTTTCCGTTATTGTTAGGCGATATGCGCTCAAAACCTTTTTCTCTAACTTCTGGCAAAACGAGCACACTCGAAAAACCGAGTTCCGCATAGCTTTGTGCAGCAGCGGGGTTTGTTATATTTAAGCCAAAACCGCCAAACATTGGTAAACCCTCCGCAAGTAAAATATGCGCAATATTTTGAACCTCATAACCAGCAAACCCAAGTTTGCTTGTTTTTTCAATTTGGAGTTTCACTTGGTTTTCTGCCTCGCCAAACATAGCACGTGGAAGTGACAAAATTGTTTTTACTCTTAGTTTTTCGGGCACTTTTTGTGCTTGCGCTATTGGTATTATTATATATTTAAGTTTTTGCACTTGTTCTAGTGGCACTTGCTCCCAATTACTAAAACTTGCCCAAAGTTCTTTTTGCATTTTATTTTGCCTTTGTGGATAAACTGGTATTTGAGCATGCTCATTAATAGTTATAGGACGCAAAGTTTCACGTTTTTTCAAAAGTTGCTCTAGTGCTACTCTACGCATTTCGTTTACAGCTCCTGCTGGTATATACCAAAGCCCTTCATGCATATTAACGTTTATTTCACTGGTTAAAAATGGTGTGCCACCTGTTTTTGCAAGGCTTTTTTTCAATCCTTCTGTTAAATCGTTCTTTGCTGGTTCTGGCTCAGTTTCGCTATAAACTATTGCTTTGTTACCATCATTATCAAACACTGTCAGTTTTGCGCCAAACTCCTCTAGCTCAAAGTTACATGTTATATGCACTGCTGAGCGCTCACGTCTATATAACTCACGCAAAGTTGGCAACGCTTTTTTTGTCACAGCTGCATCTGCGTCACTACGCATACCAAACATACTTGCATCTAGTTTACCATTAAAATATCCATCGGTAAAACCTGAACGACTAAAAGCTTTTTCAAGCAATACTTTGTCGTATTCTTCACCAATACGTCCTGCTAAACATGCATTCACAGCCGCCGCTACATACTCTGGCGTTTTTAATCTACCCTCTATTTTTGCACTAGAAACACCAGCAGCTTGTAACTTGTTCAATTTATCTATTATAGAGTTATCCTTAAGAGATAAATTGCGCTCCCGTCCGAACATACCCTCTGGTAAATCCGCTGCATCAAAAGGCAAGCGACATGGCCCAGCACACGAACCTCTGTTACCGCTGCGCCCGCCAAGAAAAGCCGACATATAACATTGTCCGCTCATACTCATGCAAAGCGCGCCGTGCACAAAAACCTCTGTTTCTATGCCAGCGTTTTGGGTGATGTGTTTTATTTCCTCATAGCTAAGCTCACGTGCTAAAACAACACGTGTAAAACCCATTTTTGCCAATTGCTTTGCACCTGCTAATGTATGCACGCTCATTTGTGTTGATGCATGCAATTCTAATTCTGGTGCAATATCTTTTGCTAGGCGTGCAACGGCTAAATCTTGGCAAATAAGCGCATCAACACCGCACTTAGCTGCTGTTTCTATCGCATCTGCTAAATCAAAAAGTTCCTCTGCATATACGGTGATATTCATCGCAACGTATACCTTAACACCTCTACCGTGGCAAAAAGCAACAGCCTCAGGTAAGCTTAAAGCTGTAAAACTACCCGCACCACTGCGTGCATTTAGCCCCGCATAACCTAAATAAACGGCATCCGCACCGCTAAAAACCGCCGCTTTAAGCATTTCTTCGCTACCAACTGGCGCTAAAATTTCTATATTTGCCATTAATATCCCTCTTGCAATAATGCAATTTACTTTTGCTCTTTTAAATAACTAATTTCTCTGCGCAAACGTTCTACTTCTCTGCTCGCTTCTTCTGCTGCTGTTTTTGCATTTCCTGCGTCTGCTAAATAATCCTTAATTTGATTGCGCATATTGTCTGCATTATTTGCACTTTTTTTATATTCATCTAAATAATCTAAAGCGCAAAATACTGCTGCACGTGTAATTGAAACATTAGGATTTTCCTTCAAAATTTGTTTAATGTCTTCATCCACTTTTTGTGCTAAGCGCTCTACATAATCCTCGTTATCAGTAGTGCTAATAGTGTAACTTCCACCAGCAATATCAACTCTTACTTTATTGACCATTGTTTTTCCCTTTCATTTATAAATCAAAGCGCCTAAAAAACATTCTAAAACGCTTTCCCTTAAACCTTTTACCTATTATAATATAAAATTTGCAATTGCAAAAGCCTATTTTATAAAAAAAACAAAAAAATTGTAAACATATTGCTAAATTTCGCTTTAAACTTGCATTTATGCATAAAAAGCTTTATAATGAACATAGCTTAAAAGTTTATATGATTTGAATAAATATCACTCAATGAATTTAGCTAAAACTCCCAAAACATTTTAACCAAAACGTACCAAAGCTATTTTAGGTATTAATGACCATTTATGTTTTTATTTTATAACTGTATATAGAAAAGGAGAAATTATGTCACATTTTAATTGTTTAGACAAAAAAGAGTTTTCAAAATTACTACAAAACAAACTAACTAGCGAGTATGGCACGGAACTTTCTATTGCATCTCACTTGCAAATTTATCGTGTTCTTGCGCTTATTTGTCGCAAAGTTATGAGCGATAACCAAAAGAAATTCCAAGCTCGTACAATTGCAAGTGGGTCAAAACAAGTTTACTACCTATGCATGGAATTTTTAATGGGTCGTAGCTTAAAAAACACACTTTTTAATTTAGGTTTAGATCAAGTTGTTACTGACGTGCTTTTGGACGCGGAAATAAACATTGAAAACATCTTTGAAGAAGAACCAGACGCAGGCCTTGGCAATGGTGGTCTTGGTCGCCTTGCAGCTTGTTACCTAGATGGTATGGCAACAACCGGAATTTGCGGTACTGGCTATTCTATTTTATACGAATATGGCATATTTAAACAAAGCATTATTGATGGCTGGCAACAAGAACGTGCTGACAACTGGTTACCTGGCGGCCAAGTTTGGCTACAAAGCCACCCTGATCAAGCTATAAAAGTTTCCTTTGGTGGCGAAATCGAAGAAAGTTGGAACAACGGTTTCCACCATGTTGAATTAGTGCGTGCAAACACTGTTCTTGCTGTGCCATCTGACATGTACGTACAAGGCTATGACAGCGTAGGTGTATCAAAATTACGTTTATGGCAAGCAAAAGCACCAGATTTTGATATGAACAGCTTTAACGCAGGTGAGTATGGCGATGCAATGAGTAAAAATGCGGCAGCTGAACTTATATCAAAAGTTCTTTATCCTAACGATAACCATGTTGAAGGCAAAATTTTACGCTTACGTCAGCAATATTTCCTTTCTGCTGCTTCTGTAGGTGACATAGTTAAAAATCACCTTTCATCTTATGCTACGCTTGAAAATTTAGCTGATAAAGTAGCTATACAACTAAATGATACTCACCCTACACTTGCCATTCCTGAACTTATGCGTATTTTGATGGACGAATGTGGATATCAGTGGGAAAAAAGCTTTGAAATTTGCCAAAAAGTTTTTGCATATACTAACCATACAGTTATGGCGGAAGCACTTGAAAAATGGAACGTTGAGATTTTCAAGCTAACACTTCCTCGTATTTACCAAATTGTAACTGAAATGAACCGCCGTGTTCGTGAAGACCTAGACACAATTTTCCCTGGTGACATAGGCAAAATAGACTACATGGCATTAATTGGCGATAATCAAATACGCATGGCTAATATTTGTGCTTACACTGCACACAGCATAAATGGTGTTTCAAAACTACACAGTGAAATTATCAAACAAAGCGTATTTAATGATTACTACTTGTTCAAACCAGAGGCTTTTAAAAATGTTACTAACGGCATTGCTTATCGTCGCTGGTTATTAGCCTCAAACCCTGCACTTTGCAAAATGCTTAGCGAAACAATTGGCAACGATTATAAAACAGATGCCGCTGCGCTAGCAAAGCTAAATGCATTTAAAAACAATAAAACGGTTTTAGCTGAACTAGGTAAAGTTAAACTTGAAAATAAAACAGAGTTTTCCAACTATATGTATAAAATAACTGAAAAATCAGATAGACCTATACGCATAGACCCTAACTCAATTTTTGATTGTCAAGTTAAACGCCTGCACGAATATAAACGCCAACACTTAAACGCTTTAAATATAGCCGCAGAATATTTATACCTAAAAGAAAACCCAAATGCTGATTTTGTTCCCAAAACATACATCTTTGGCGCAAAAGCTGCACCTGGCTATTTTATGGCAAAACAAATTATCCGCCTAATTTGTAAGCTTGGCGAGTTAATAGAGGCCGACCCTATAATACGCAAAAAATTACAGGTTGTTTATCTGGAAGAATATTGCGTTTCATTGAGTGAACGCTTAATGCCAGCGAGCGAAGTTAGTGAACAAATCTCACTAGCAGGTACAGAGGCCTCTGGTACTGGTAACATGAAATTTATGCTTAATGGTGCAATTACACTTGGTACGCTTGATGGTGCTAACGTTGAAATTGCAGAGTGTGCAGGCATAGAAAACGAAATTATTTTTGGTATGCGTACACCACAAGTTAATGAACTAAAACGCATGGGCTACCACCCAAGTGGATTTTTAGCTGATGATGATATAGCGCTTGAAACACTTGACTTTTTACAAAAAGGTTGGAACGGTGAGCACTTTAACGATGTTACTAACAACTTACGCAGCCATGACCCATATATGGTTTTGGCAGATTTCAAAGATTACCGCCGTGCACAAGCTGACTTACAACGCCTATACCAAGACCGTGAAACATGGAACCGCATGAGCCTTGCAAATATTGCTGGCAGTGGTATGTTTAGTGCAGACCGCTCTGTTAAAGACTACGCTCAAGATATTTGGCAAGCTCCTTTCTTAACATAAAAAAGTGATTGGCTTTTTTGCGCCTTTAAACGGTACTATATATTACAACAGCAAGCCATTGCGTGCACACACTTATAATTGCACCCTGCACGTTTAGGAGGTACTCTTATGTTTAATTATTACGATAGCTTTAACACTGCAAGCAAAACCCCTTTCGGCGCTGTTTGTTCTGAGGAAAAAATAACTTTTAACCTTTGTGTTCCACATCATTTAGGCAATGTTAAACCGCACCTTGTTTTGCGTAAGGAAGGAACTCACCATTGCCCCGTGCACTACCCAATGACTTTTACTAAAAGTATAGAAAACATAAATCATTACACTTTTTGCATTTCTCCAAAGGATATTGGGTTATATTTTTACCATTTTGATTTGTACAGAGATTATCTTTGCATTTGGCGAGGTTCTGATGGTAAAGGTGTTCTTGGAACTAACCACCACGGTGATGACTGGCAGTTAACCGTTTACGAAAAAGATTTTAAAACACCTGATTGCTTAAAGGGCAAAGTATTTTACCAGATTTTCCCTGATCGTTTTTATGAGGGAACTGTTAAAAAGATGCCTTTTAGTGACCGTATTTATCAAGCTGATAAAACCGCTGAACCCGCATGGATAAACACTGAACAAGGTGGTAACTTAACACTTGATTATTATGGCGGTGATATTTCTGGTATAATAAAAAAATTACCTTATTTGCAAAATTTAGGTGTTGATTTTATATACCTAAACCCTATTTTTGAGGCACACTCCAACCACCGCTATAACACAGCCGATTATTTAACAGTTGACCCACTGCTTGGCACGAATGAAGATTTTGCTAAGCTTTGCAAACTTGCAAAAAGCTACGGCATAGGAATAATATTAGACGGTGTTTTTAGCCATACTGGTGACGATAGCATTTATTTTAACATGTATAAGCGCTATGGTGAGGGTGGTGCGTACCATGATAAAAAATCACCTTATCGCAAATGGTATCATTTTTCTAACGATTATACATTTGGATACCGCAGTTGGTGGGGTTTTAAAACCCTACCTGAAGTTGATGAAACAAATGCCGAGTTTATAGATTTTATCACTGGAATTGATGGTGTTATAGATACTTGGATAAAACTTGGTGCAGCTGGCTTTAGGCTAGATGTTGCTGATGAGTTGCCAGATGATTTTATTGAAAAAATCCGCATAGCTGTTAAGCGTCACGGTGATGACAAATACCTTTTAGGCGAAGTTTGGGAAGATGCTACAACTAAAGTTGCATACGACACAAGGCGAACCTATTTGCTAGGTAAAGGGCTTGATAGCGTTATGAACTATCCTTTTAAAGAGGCCATCATTAACTTTTTGCGCAGTGGCAATGCACAAGATAGTGCAAATGCCATAAACTCCATATGTGAAAACTATCCGCCACCAGCCTTGCACACCTTATTTAACTTTTTGTCCACACACGATACAGAGCGTGTATTAACACACTTAATGAACGAACCCAGCGGGCATAGAGGTCGCGAGTGGCAAACGGGGCGCAAACTTTCTGAGGAAAAATATGAAGAAAGTATGCCTTTATTAAAAATGGCATATGCAATGCTATTTACCTTGCCTGGTTTACCTAGCGTTTACTATGGAGATGAAGTTGCAATGCAAGGCTACAGAGACCCTTTTAACCGCGCATATTTTGAATGGAATAGCACTGAAACACGTTTAAAACCTGTTATTGAACAGCTCTCACAATTGCGCCATAGTTGCGAGGCTTTTAAAACTGGTCAGCTTCAATTTGTTTGTATTGAGCATGGATTTATGCACTACAAACGTATCGGTGAGCACGAAACAGCTGATATTATTTTAAACAGAACAAATGGTATAAAGCTGGCAACTATTGATGGTAAATCTGTGCATATAAACCCTATGGGTTTCACCATTACTGTTAATGAAAACGGGCACAACCCAGACCATAGTTATTATGATATAAAATAATAATTTTGTTGTTTCAAAAAAATTTAATAACACAATAAATAAACTGAGCACGCTCAAAGTTAAACAGCACATTAAAATAAGCATAGTTTGTGACAAACAAAAGCTTAATAGTATTAAGTTTAACTTATAGGTGCTCAGTTTTTTGTCTTTAAACAACTTGAACAATTTTTAAAAAAATTAACACTGTATTAACAGCAAAGTATTGACATTTTAATATGTTTCGTGTATAAATTAAAGTGTAGGTACTACGAAAGGAGGTACAATATGAGCTTTTTATTCAGCCATGCTTTTTGGTGGCTTATACTCGCAGTAGTGCTCGTTATTATCGAGGCTGAAACCTTTAATTTTGTAACCATTTGGTTTGCAGTTGGCGCGCTAGCAGCTTTAATTACGAGCACCTTTACAGATAACCTGCTCACACAGGGACTAGTTTTTGCAATTACAAGTGCAATTGCTCTTTTTGCTTCAAGACCACTTGTTCGCAAGCTGCGGTTAAAAAAAGCACCACCACTTAATGCAGACCGCAACATAGGGCGCACTGCCACAGTTATTGAGGCAATTACACCCGAAGTACCTGGCCGTGTTAACCTAGATGGTGTTAACTGGTCCGCAAAAGCTTTTTCGCCAATAGCAAAGGGGGAAAAATGCACAGTGTTACAAATTGAGAGCACCTTACTTACTGTCGAAGTTTTAAAACAAAACGCAACCGTGTAATTTTAACTATTTTTTAAATATAAACCTTGATAACTAAGTTTTTATATAATTTAATAAAACCTATTTATCAACCAATTGAGGTAAAATTTTATGTGGCCAATTATTTTTATTCTTCTTACAATATTTGTGCTTATAACAATAATCACAAACATTGTTATCGTTCCGCAGGCAAATGCGTACGTTATTGAGCGCCTAGGCGAGTATTCATGCACATGGAAAGCCGGTATACATGTTAAAATTCCGTTTGTAGAACGCATAGCAAAAAAAGTTAGCCTAAAAGAGCAAGTAGCAGATTTTCCACCACAACCTGTTATTACCCGTGATAACGTTACTATGCAAATTGATACAGTTGTGTTTTTTCAAGTAATGGACCCAAAACTTTTTACTTATGGTGTGGATTTTCCTATATCTGCTATCGAGAGCCTTTCTGCAACCACATTGCGTAACATCATAGGCGAAATGGAGCTTGACCACACTTTAACATCTCGTGATACTATAAACCAAAAAATCACAGCTATTTTAGATGAAGCAACAGATAAATGGGGCATAAAAGTTAGCCGTGTTGAAGTTAAAAATATCATCCCACCACGTGAAATACAAGATGCGATGGAAAAACAGATGAAAGCCGAACGTGAAAAACGTGCTGTTATTTTAACCGCAGAGGGCGAAAAACAATCAGCTATCACAGCCGCAGAGGGTGAAAACCAAGCAGCTATACTAAGGGCTGAAGCTGTTAAGGAACAACGCATACTTGAAGCTGAGGGTGAGGCACGTGCTATTTTGGCAGTGCAACAAGCTAATGCTGATGCTATTAAACTTTTAAACGAGGCATTACCTAATGATAAAGTTCTTGCATTGCGCAGCCTTGAAGCATTTGCCAAGGTTGCTGATGGCAAAGCTACAAAAATTATTATTCCATCAAATATTCAAGATTTATCTGGTTTAGTTACATCTGTTAAAGAACTTTTAACTGACCCAAAATAACTAACAATTAAAAAATATTATGATAAAAGCACTCTTTTGAGTGCTTTTATTTGTTCAATAAACAATATTTTTAAAAAATAGCAAAATTGTTAACAAACAAGCAATTTATTTTTTTGATTTTTTATGGTACAATATATAAAATTGCAAAAAACAAAAAGATAGGAGCACACCCCATGATTTATGACCAAATAGAAAACCTCGAAAGATACGTAGAGCTTTCGGATAATTTTTCCACAGCTGCGGCTTACATTTTAATGAACGATTTAACAAGCTTACCTTTAGGACGCACCGTTATAGACGGCGAAAATGTATTTGTTAACGTTATGGAAATTAAACCAACTCAAAGCGAGGAAAAACAATTTGAAGCACATCAAAAATATATTGATTTGCAAATTGTTATTGAAGGTGCTGAAATGTATGAAGTTGCACTTGGTGAAACAAAGGAAACAAAAGCATATAATGCAGATACTGATACTGTTATGCTAGATGGCGTTGCTAGCCTTGCAGGCACACTATGTGAGGATAGGTTCGCTGTTTTTCTTGCTGGTGAGGCACATAAACCTAGCATTAAAGCGCGTGGTTGCAAAAAAGTTAAAAAGGCTGTGTTTAAAATTTTAGATGACACTATAAGTACCGACGAGGAGAGCGAAAATGTTTGATATTTTTAATGTAAAAAAAGAGGGCCCTGGTGTTTATAAGGATACCCCACGCAAAAAAGGCATAATGCGTTTTTTTGAAGTTGTAATGCGTGATTTCTCTAGTTTTTGGCTTGCAGGTTTTATTTCAACTTTAGCGTATATCCCTGGAGTTTTTCTTGTTTCGTTTGCTATTTTTGCCTCAAATATTTTTTGGGCATTAATATTTGGTTTTGTTGGTGGCATGATAGGTGCTCCATTTTTTGCAGGTACTTTCGACACTATTTTACGCTCCTTGCGTGATGAACCAGGCTATTTTTGGATACGCTACCGCAAAGCATTTAAAAACAACTGGAAAGCATCTTTGATACCTGGTGGATTATTTGGTGTATTGCTAACAATGCAAATATTTACATTTTTTGTAATGTTGCCAGCTAACCAAGATGTTTGGTTTATTGCTACTATAATTTTAAGTTTAATTGCTACTTTGTTTATTTTTATGTGGCTTTTTACGCAACTACCACTTTTTGATATGAATTTACTTTCACTTTTTCGCAACAGTGCATTGCTAGCCTTTAGCAAATTGCCACGCACGCTTGGCGGTGTTTTTTTCCTATCTTTATACTGGGCAGCGGTTGCATTATTCTTTCCTTTAAGTGTTTTTGTTGTGCTTGTAACAAATTTTTGGCTACCTATTTTATGTTTCCTTTGCTTTATTTACCCCGCACTTGATAAACAATTTGGTCTTGAAGAAAAAATGAATGCAAAACGCGAAGCAGAATATGCAGCTACTAAAAGAGAGCAACTAGAAAACAAATAGAAAAATATATTTATTAGATTTATCTGGCTAGCCGCTCAACATAACGCTTACTTGTTTTATGTTTGGGCGGTTAATTTTACGAGGAGGGCTTAATTTGATTAGATTGCAAGATATTGCCGATTTAGCTGGTGTGAGCCGCACCACTGTTTCTAATGTATTGTATGGCAAAACTTCAAGAGTGTCCCCCAAAACAATTGAAAAAGTATCAAAGCTCTTGCAAGAAACAGGATATGTTCAAAACATGGGTTCTTTAATGCTTACAAAGGGCGAATCTAACTTAATTGGTTTGGTGGTTTGGGCTGAGGAAAACCACGGCATTGATGTACTTGTTGATCCATTTGTTACAGAATTTCTGGCCTCGTTTGAGGAAATAGCTAGGCAAAACGGCTACTATGTAATAATTATTAAATCACAGTCAATAGATGAGTTAAGCAATATTATGAACAAGTTTTACATTGATGGTTTTGTTTTGTTTGGATATCAAGGCGCTGATTACCCTATTTATACAGAAAAAATCACAAAAAGCACTGTTTTAATTGATGCTTATCCACAAGAGGGTGAGGATTACAGTTTTCATAACGTTGGCATTGATGATTTTGATGGCGGATATCAAGTTGGTAAGTATTACTACAACCTTGGTTATAATAATGCGCTATACTTGGCTGAGCACGATGTAAACAGTGATTTTAAGCGTTGGCTTGGTTTTAAAAAAGGTCAAGGCATACATGACGAAAGAGCTTCTGACCGCATTTTACAACTGCCACATACTCAAGAAGAACGCCGAGCTTTTTACATTGATAATATTTCAAAATTTTTAAAATCAGAGGCATTGTTTTTTTCTAGTGACTACGCCGCAATTGAAGCTATAAACTGTTTTTCGGACTATGGCATTATAGTTCCAGATGCGATTTCAGTAATCGGTTTTGATGATAGTATTTATTGTAATTTATCAAGGCCAAAACTAACAACTGTAAAACAAGATGTACATCAAAAAGCAGTTTTAGCTTTTGAAAAATTAAAACTATTAATTGATAAAGCGCCATATGATGAACTCTGTGTGCGTAGCGCTGTTAAGCTAACTATTAGAGATTCTGTTAAAAAAATTAATCCCTTGCTACTTTAATGAGCAAGGGATTAATTTTTTTATATCTTATGATAAATCAATGCTATATGAATAATCGTTTAAATTAACTTTTAAAGTACATTCAACTGCATTTTTGCGCCAGGTTAAATTCATACCATTTTGTGTTTTTTCGCAAGAAAAATCGCCTGTAAAAACATCATTAGTGTTCCTAAAACGAATGAGCTCAAGTTGTTTTTTTACAGCTTCATTTTTTAGCATTGTTTTAATATCGCCCATGCTTAAATTTGTTCTGTTGATTTCTTTATGGCCATCTTTGCCTGCTTTTTTTACACCCTCATAATCATTTTTGCCAAGGAATAAATCTAAATACCAAATTTGTGGTTTACCTGGCATAAACAGCTGTATTGCTCGTGCTAAAAGCATTTTATTTTCATCTTCACCTAGGGCGCTAAAATATGTTGCATTTACTTGGTAATACATATTTTTTTGGCCATGTAAATTTTTAACATAGCCACCTCTTGAAACAACAATTTCAATTAAGTTTTCAATTTTTTCCTCAGATATAATACCCTTTAAATCTAAAAGTGGTATACCATCGTGACAACCTAGCATATTTACAACATCAATATTTTTTGTTGTAATTTCCTCTGCCCAGTTTACTAAATTTTCTGCGTTTTTGCTTTCAAATGCATCAATAATAAGCCCTGGTAGGAAAAAGTCATATGTCATATACCCTTTTTGAGATAAAGTTTCATATATTTTTTCACCATAGGTAGCGTGTATTTCTGGCAATAAAGTTAAACTATATTTATTTGCCAAAATTTTTACACGCTCTAAAATATCCCATGTTTCAGGTGCATTTAAGAAGTTCTTTTTGCCAACTACCTTTGAGCCATATGCAAAAGCATCTAGCCTAACCACTTTTGCACCATAGTTTGCAAATTTTTTGAGTGTATCCTCGTAAAACTCCCACACTAGTGGTGAATTTATGTTTAAATCCATTTGCCCTAGATATTTAACATCGCTTTCTATCAAATCAATGATTTTTTCATTGTGATATTTGCCTAAATCTAGCTCGCTTGGTTTTATCCCCTCGGTTAGTTGTTGCTCTATATTTTTTGCTAATTTAACTGCGCTGTTGTATTGTATATCAACTAGGCGCATTAAATCCTGTTCATCTATTTTTTTATAGTTTACCTTTTGGTAAAACGTATTCCAGTAGGGTACTTTTTCGCCATTTGGCATTTTAACCATTAATATGGGCAAACCAGCTTTTCTAAAAAACATATCCTTTATAAGCTCGTTTTTTGGCTCTATATAACCCTCGGTTGTCATCTCGCCGTTATTTTCCCAAAATTTATTCCAGTTAATAAAAAAATCTGCATATTTAGATCCTTGGCCATTTTTAATTAAATCCCTAAACTGTGGAGATAAAACAGAGGCATGGTTCAAGATAAAATCTAGCTTTAAATCTATATTCAAAGCTTTTATTCTCCCAATATCTTCACCACTTGCTAAAGTTTCATCAAGGTTATAATCTATAACCGAAAATCCCCTATCAAGATCCGTGTTAAACATGCTAGGCAATATATAAAACGAACCAAACACATCTGAAAACTCTGAAAACTCTAAAACTTCAGCAATATCCCCTAAAGTACCACCCATGCTATCAGGGTAAGCGTTTAGCATTGGTTTTTTATCCATTTTATTTACTCCTTTATTTTCATAACCTTTTTAAACTCTTCATAGCTTAAAAAAGAACCATCTTTAGCCATTATTATATCAGATTTATATGCATTTTTCGTTAGTTTTTCTTGCTCAACTGTTAGCACTAATTCAATAAACGGACTGTCAATTTCCTCTGTGCCACGGTTACGTGCTCGCCTGTGTTCTTTAGTTTCTTCTGGTGTGCTGTTTAGTAAAATTTGCACATCAACACCGCTGAAAAATTCGCTATTGCCATGTGTCCATTCAATAATAAGTATCTTTGTGTTTGCAAAATCCACGCTATCATACCAAAGCTCTGTTTCTGTGCGTCCTAATCGCCTTAGCAAAATCTCGCTTTTTTGTGCTTTAAATTCAGCTAATACTTTTTGAAACTCATCAAAGCATTGTTCATTTGGAGTACCTAAGTAATTTTCAAGCCCTTGCTTTGCACCCTTTATATAATGGCCAATCCAAGGGTAATCTTTTATTAATTGGGGGTTAACATCATTACCCGCCAGTTGTAATTTTTGTAGAATATCAAAACGCTCTGCGTTATATTCGCCAGAATTTATTAAGCTTTTTAATGCTGATTTACGCATAACATTTAAGCGTTCAGCATCATTATATTGTGGTATACGCTGTGGGTAATTATCGCCAGATATAACATAAGCATTTATATTATTTGCGTTAAAGTAATATGCAAAAATGCCTGCTATGCCTGTTTTGCCAACACCAGAACCACCACAAACAGATATAATTATTTTTTCATTTTTAACTTCATTTATTTTTTCTAGCACTTTATCAAACAAAATATTTGCATTTACAAAATGTCCGTCGCAAAGTTTAACTTTATCTCCTGGAGAGTCACCACAAGAGATATCTAAATTTTTAGCTGGTATTTTTAAATTTTCAAACATATTAAAAACTCCTTAAAGATATTAAATATAATATATCATGCTGTGTTTGGTCTGTTTACCAAATTAACCCACTTTTAAAAATAAAAGTGGGTTAAAATATTATTTACTTAAGACTAATGCTTCATAAGGTTTTAGGGTATAATTTTCAGTGATAATTTGTGTACTATAATTTGAAATTACAATTTTTTGTAAGTAATCTGTTGGTATGTTAACAGCTGTTTCATCTTTAGAAAAATTGCACAATACAAGTAAATCATCATTATCTAAAATACGATTATATGCAAAAACATTTTCGCCCATTTCGCATAGTGTAAAATCACCATAAACAAGAGCTTTATTTGCTTTGCGTGCTTTTATCATATCCTTATAATAATTTAACACTGAACCATCACGAGAAATTTGCTCTTTCGCATTTATTTCTTTATAGTTTGGTATAACTTTATGCCAAGGTGTGCCTTTTGTAAAACCTGCATTTTCGGTATCGTCCCAGTGCAAAGGTGTGCGAGAGTTATCTCTAGCTCTGCATTTTAGGCACTCAAGCATGTCTTCTTTTGAGATTAACCCTTTTTGGGTGTACTCGTTATAAAACTGCAACGCCTCAATGTCCTTATAATCTTCAATGTTATCAAAGTATGCATTTGTCATGCCTAGCTCTTCACCTTGGTAGATATATGGTGTGCCACAAAGAGATAAATTAAAAGTTGCCAGCATTTTTGCACAAACTTCGCGGTATTCCTTGCTATCATCGCCAAAGCGGGATAAGCTTCTTGGTTGGTCGTGGTTACCAAGGTAAACACTGTTCCACGCTTTGCCTTTTAGCTGTGTTTGCCATTTAGTTATAACTGCTTTAAACTCAGCAAAATCATATCTATCAGTTGTAAATTTACCTAGTTTACCATCACCTATTGAAACATGATCAAATTGAAACACCATATTAAGCTCTGAATTATCAGAATTTGCATATTTTTTTGCTTCTTCTATTGTGACACCTGAGGTTTCACCGACAGTCATTATATCATATTTCGATAGCACTTGTCTATTCATTTCTTGTAAAAACTCATGCACGCGTGGGCCGTTTGTACTGTGCTCAAAAAAGTTTCCATATAGGCCATCTTTCATTATTTCACCATCAGGAAAATTTTGGTTTTTTGAAATTAAACTTATAACATCCATTCTAAAACCATCAACACCCATTTCGCACCAGTAATTCATCATATCATAAATTTCTTTACGTAAATTTTCGTTTTCCCAGTTTAAGTCAGGTTGTTTTTTTGAGAACAAATGCAAATAATACATGCCCGTTTGTTCGTCTAGCTCCCATGCTGAACCACCAAAAACGCCACCCCAGTTATTTGGCTCTTTACCGTTTTTGCTGTCTTTCCATATGTAATAATCTCTATATGGATTATCTTTTGATTTTTTACTTTCAACAAACCAATTGTGCTCATCTGATGAGTGGTTAACAACTAAATCTAGTAAAACTTTTATACCTTTTTCGTGAGCTTTTTTTAATAGTTCTTTATAGTCGTTTAAATCACCATAAATATTATTTATGGTTCTATAATCAGAAATATCATATCCATTATCATCAAGTGGTGAAGTTAGCATTGGTGAAATCCAAAGCACATCTACACCTAAATCTTTTAGATAATCTAATTTTTCAATTATTCCTTTTATATCACCTATACCATCGTTATTAGTATCATAAAAACTTTGTGGATATATTTGATATACTACACTTTCTTTCCACCATGTTTTGGTCATTAGTTACTCCCTTATATTCTATTTAACTGCGCCTGCAACAACGCCATCTCTAATAAATTTTTGTGCAAATATGTAAACAAAGATTATTGGCAATAAAACCATTATGTATGATGCGAACGCCAAGTTGTAATCAACCGAGAACTGTGTTTTAAACACAAATTGTACAAGTTGCAAAGTTTGATATCTTTCATCAGATAATAATACCAGTGGCATTTGAAAATCGTTCCATGTCCACATAAATGATAGTATTGCTACTGTTGCTGTTGTCGGTTTTAATATTGGGAAAACAATTTGGTAAAATGTTCGTATTACGCCAGCACCATCAATTGTAGCCGCCTCCTCTAAAGCAAGTGGCACAGTTTTAATAGCAGAGCTAAATAAAAATGTATTCATAGGTAAACCTAAAACAATGTATAAAAATGTTATACCACCTAGATTATCAAGGTTAAATTTATCTGCTTGTACTACCAAAGGCAACATAATTACACTAAATGGTATAAACATAGCACTTACAAAGTAATAGTATACGCCTTTAAAAAATTTGCTACGCTGTGAACATCTAATGATAGAATATGAAACAAAAGAGTGCAAGGTTAGAGTAAAAAACAAGTTGATAAGTGTAATAAACATCGTATTAATAAACTTGCTTAAATAATCAGTGGCCACAAATGCATCAACAAAGTTTTGCCAGTTAATGCTACTTGGCAATGCCAAAACGTTATTTAAACCCTCTGGTGTTTTAATTGCTATCATAACAGAAATGTAAAGTGGTAATAGGATAAAAATTGCTATACCTAACATTAAAAGTATTGTTACTGGAATATTGTATTGACGTTCTGTTTTATTAGTCATAGAATTTTTTCTCCCTTCTTTCAAAATATTTCAATTGTAAAATTGAGATAACTGCAACAATTATAAATAATATAACAGCATTTGCGGATTGGTAGGCGAACTGGCCGCCACCAAAACCACGTTTATAAATTAATACCGAAATAGATGTTGTTGATGTACCAGGGCCGCCGTCTGTCATTGCCATGATTTGATCGTAAACCATCAAAAAACCTTTTGCAGAAAGTACCATGTTTATTGTAAAAGATGGTGCTAAAAGCGGGAATGTAATTTTTGTAAAACGTTTGATACCAACAGCACCATCTATGCCAGCTGCCTCATAAATTTCGTTATCTATTGATTGCAAACCTGCAAGGAAGATAAGCGTATTAAATGCGCAAGAGCTCCAAACTGTAACAAAAATTATACCCCACATTGCATGTTCTGTGCCTAAAATATTTACGCTTAAAGCTTCAACACCTAATGTTTTACCAATTTCTGGGATAATATTTGCAAAAATATAATTAAAAATAAAACCTACAATTAAACTACCGAGCATGTAAGGTAAAAAGTACAATGCTTTAATTGTGTTTTTAAACCTAATATTTGCATTTAAACCGCAAGCTAACACCACACTTATGATATTAACTAGCACAGTTGTTATAATTGAAAACGTAAATGTAAATGCATACGCCTCATGTGTTGAAGCATCGCTCATAACTTGTACGTAGTTTCGCAAACCTACAAAATCCCAATTTCCATAACCTTTCCAATCTGTAAAGCTATAAAAAATACCTTGCAAAAATGGAACAGTATGGAATGTAAAGAACAAAACTGCCATTGTTATTACAACTATGTAATAAATTGGGTTTATCTTTTTGCTTCCAGCCATAGTACCTCTCCTTCGTTTTAGTCTAGATTTACTGCGTCAAATTTTGTATCTAAATCTTGCATTACTGATGCAATGTTATCAGGTGCTTCGTTAGTGTAGTTTAGGCCAAATTGGCTTAAAGCTGCTGAAAGTTCAAAACCATTTGGATAATAGTGATCAGAGAAATTGCATACTCGACCTTCAGCAATTATGCTTTGCGCATTAACAACTGATGGATCATCTTGTACAACACCAGAAACAGATGAGAAGGCAAATTGATCGTCGATATATTGCTGTGCTTGTTCTGCTTGCATCATAAATGCAACAAAATCTTTAGCAACTTGGTTAGCTGTTTCGTTTGTATCAGATACTGCAAATAAAACGTCAACACCAGATGTTATTGTGTTTTCGTTTGCTGTGTTTGATGCTGGTAGTGCAAACATATCAATGTTTACATCTGGGTTTGCAGCTTTGATAGAGCTAATTGCCCAGTTACCATTGATAAGCATAGCACCCTCGCCATTAGCTAGCGCTTTGTTGCCATCATCATAAGACATACCCATGAAATCATCTTGTGCATAGCTTAGTAGTGTTTCATATTTTTCTAAAACTTCCTCGTGTGTGCCTTCAAATTTAACTGTATTTGCTTTTCTCTCCTCGTAGAAAGAATCATCTATCATAATACCAGTTAGGCTGTTCCAAGGTGCTAGTGTTGTCCATAAATCTTTAAAACAGAATATAAAAGGTGTTACACCTGCTGCTTTTAGTGTATCTGCAACTGCTATGAGCTCATCCCAAGTTTGTGGTACTTCTACGCCATTTTCGTTAAAAATATCAACATTGTATATAACGCCTGAAGCATTTGTTGCGTAAGGAACACCATAAACTATTTCTTCTTTTTCAGCATTGCGATCGTAAACCATTTGTAGATATTCGCTGCTTATTGTGCTTATATATGCCTCGCTACTTAAATCAAGTAGCATACCTGTTGATTGAACTTCTGTAAATTCAGCAGAACCACCCATTGCAATAATTTCTGGCAAATCATTTTTAGTCATTCTTGTTTTTAAAACAGTGCCTGCATCAGCTGGAGCTGTTAGCGTAACAGGTATTTCTGGATTTGTTGCATTAAAATCATCAACTAATTTTTGCAAAATTTCAATGTTTTCACCTTTTGTTGAAAACAATTCGATTTCTGAAACAGTTTCCTCGCCGCAAGCCATAAATGTGCCTGTTGCGCTTACAACACCAGCTACTGCTAATGTTTTTAAAAATGTTCTTCTTGATATTAATTTTTTCATAATATATAACTCCTTTTTTCATGTGTTTTTCCTGTGATGTAATTATACGCATTTTAACAAATTTAGTCAATAAGTTTCGTGCGAAACTTATAAAATGTATATCACACAATTATTAAATTGTATAAATTGAATAATAAACGAAGAAACACATGCCTATTATGTAAAACAGGCACGTGTTTCTTTGTTTAATTTGGTTTCCTAGGAAACCTATTTAGTTTTTAATGTTTTTTTACTTTTTCGTTAACAATTCGCTGTGTGTCCATTGCAATCACAAGTTCCTCATTTGTTGGTATAACTAAGGTACGTATTTTTGCATTTGGTGTAGAGATATCAATTTCTTCACCACGGATTTTATTTTTTTCCATATCAATTTCAACGCCAAGGTAGCCTAATGTTTCAAGGCTACGTGCACGCAAACCAAATTGGTTTTCGCCTACACCAGCTGTAAATATAATTGCATCTAGCCCGCCCATAACAGCTGAGTATGCGCCTATGTGTTTTTTAACTGCATATTCAAACGCGCCAACCGCACGGCGACCCTCAGCAGTGCCCTTGCCTGCACCTTCTTCTAAATCTCTAAAATCTGATGATATTTCTGAAAGACCTATCATACCAGATTGTTTATTTAGCATATCTAAAACTTCGTTTATAGTTAAATTATGTTTTTCCATAATATAAGGTAAAATACTAACATCTATATCACCAGAGCGTGTGCCCATTGGTATGCCGGCAAGCGGTGTAAAGCCCATTGAGGTATCAACACTTTTACCGCCATCAATAGCTGTAATGGAAGAACCATTACCAAGATGACATGAAACAAGTTTTAGCTCCTCTATAGGTTTGCCTAGCATAGCTGCCGCACGCGTTGCAACATATTGGTGGCTTGTGCCATGGAAACCATAACGGCGCACTTTATCTTCTTTATAAAATTTATAAGGTATTGCATATGTATATGCAACCTCAGGCATACTTTGGTGAAAAGCTGTGTCAAAAACACCTACCATAGGTACATCCTCACCCATAACTTCCACACAAGCTTTAATACCCATTAAACCTGCTGGATTATGTAAAGGTGCAAGAGGGCTACATTCTTCAATTTTAGTCAACACATCAGCAGTTAAAAGCACAGAGCTAGCAAAATACTCGCCACCATGCACAACACGATGACCAACAGCATCAATATCTTTCATACTTGCGATAACACCTGTTTGTGGGTTTACCAAGGCATCTAAAATAATTTTAATTGCTGTTTCATGGTTTGGTATATCCATTTCTGTAACTAGTTTTTCGCTCTCGCCCTTTTTGTAAGAAAATTTACCGTCAAGTGCAATGCGCTCGCACTGACCAGTGGCCAAAACCTCGCAATTTTCGGTTTTTAGCAGTTGATACTTTACAGATGAACTACCTGCATTGATAACTAAAACATTCATTTTAAAACTCCGTTCTTATATTAATAAACAATATCTCTTTCAATATTATTTGCTATAAAATAATCATGCTAATTTATAAAAACCGGCCAAACTCTCAAAACCTTTTAATGCGCCCTCTATAGTTTTTGGTTGTACGCAATACGCTAAGCGCACGTAACCACTGCACCCAAAATTAGTACCGGCCACTAGTAAAATATTATAAGCTTTTGCACGTTCTATAAACATTTTTTCATCTTGTTCTGGGCTTTTTAAAAACAGATAAAACGCACCTTCTGGTTTAACACAATCAAAACCTAAGCGTGTTAGCTCTGTGTATAATCTATTACGATTTTTTGCGTAAAATTCTAGTTCTACAGGTATATCAAGGCATGCCACAACAGCCTTTTGCAAAAGGCTAGGTGCGTTTACAAAGCCGCAAATGCGGTTTGCAGTGCTCAATGCACTTATAGTTAAACCACACTCCTCAATTTTTGGAGAAACAGCTATGTAACCTATGCGCTCACCTGGCACTGAAAGGCTTTTTGAAAACGAATATGCAACTATTGTATTATCATAAAAATTAGGTAAAAAATGAAACACAGCGCCGTCATACACAAGCTCACGGTAGGGTTCATCTGCCACTAGATAAATAGCGTGAGAATATTCGATTTGTTTTAGTTTTAGTATATCTGTTAACTCACTAATCGTTTTTTCACTATAAACCACACCAGTGGGGTTAACTGGGTTGTTAATAATTACAGCTTTTGTCTTTGGGGTTATTTTTGCTTTTAAATCTTCAAGGTTTGGTGCAAAACTTGGCAAAACAGGCTCTACTTCTACTATTTTACCACCAAAATTTTGGACATAATGTTTATACTCGCTAAAGTAAGGTGCAAAAACAATTACTTCATCATCTGCATCAAGCAATGTTTTAAAAGCTATATTAAGCGCACCTGCTGCGCCTACTGTCATAATAATATGTTCCTCAGTAAAACCACTGCCAAAGCGTTTATTTAAGTTTTGTGCAACAGCACTGCGCACCTCAGGGAAACCAGCGTTATTCATATAACCATGCAGCTCCATTGAGTTTTGGTCTTTTAATAAAGTTTGTAGAGCATTTGTAAAAGCCTCAGGCACAGGTGCAACCGGATTACCTAGCGAAAAATCATAGACATTTTCTGCACCAACTTTAGCCGCAATCTCTTTACCTTCTAGGAACATTTTGCGTATTGCTGAACCATTTTTAACAGCGTTTTGAATATTTTTTGAAAGCATATTTATCCCCTTTTTTCAATATATTTTGAGCAATTTTATTAATTTGGGACTATTTTTTAGTTGTAAATCATACTATCTTATTTTGCCATAATTTTTGTTATAACGCAAGGTCTAACATTCATCATTTTAATATTTGATAAAAATAGTGGTATATTTTATAGATTTTAAACTAATTGCTTAAACAACATAATAGTGTGCACTAGATTTTCAACAAAAACAAACCATATTGTTGAAAAACAAAACTCCCACAATGAATACTTTTACAATTAAGCGGTCAAGTGTTATCCTAACCCATCTCAAAACACAGTATTTGCAAAAAATCGGAGTAGAATAATAATCTACCCCGACTTTAATTTATATAAACTTTAATTTATATTTCATTTTATTATAGAGCCATTATAGCTTTTTTCATTTTATCAGCAGCTATTCTTGTTTTTTCAGCATCACCGAAAGCAGTTAATCTGAAATAACCCTCACCGCAAGCACCAAAACCAGCACCTGGTGTACCAACAACTCCACAAGTTTCTAATAACCAGTCAAAAAATGCCCAGCTGTCCATGTTGTTAGGGCAACGCAACCATATGTAAGGGCTGTTTTTGCCACCACAGTACCAAATACCAGCCTCATCAAGTGCGCTTGCTATAACTTTAGCATTTTGGCGATAGTAATCAAGATTATTTTGTATTTCAGCCATGCCTTCTTCACTAAAAACTGCAGCAGCACCACGTTGAACAACGTAAGGCACACCGTTAAATTTTGTTGTTTGACGACGTAACCATAAAGCATTAAGCTTTAACCCCTCACGCTCTAAATCAAAAGGTACAACTGTGTAGCCACAACGTGTACCAGTAAAACCAGCGATTTTTGAGAAAGAGCAAATTTCAATAGCGCATTTGCGTGCACCTTCAACCTCAAAAATACTACGTGCAAGGCCATTTTCAGAAACAAAGCACTCATACGCTGCATCATAAATGATAACTGCATCTTGAGCTGTTGCGTAATCTACCCAAACCTTTAATTGCTCTTTGCTATATGCAGCACCAGTAGGATTATTAGGGCTACAAATATAAATTATATCAGCTTTAACATTTTTTTCAGGCATAGGTAAAAAACCGTTTTCTTCGGTAGCTGCCGCATAAATAATCTTACGGCCATCTGTAATATTATCATCAACATAAGCTGGATAAACTGGGTCTGGAACTAAAACAGTATTATCTACATCAAACAAACCTAAAACATTTGCTAAATCGCTTTTTGCGCCATCGCTAATAAAAACTTCATTAGCATCTAGCTCAACACCAGTTTTTGCGTAGTAATCTTTAATATCATTTTTTAAAAAATCATAACCTTGCTCTGCACCATAGCCATGGAAACCAGCTTTTGTGCCCATTTCAGCAACTGCTTGTTGCATAGCTTTAGTTATTGCTGGCACTAATGGCTGTGTTACATCGCCAATTCCAAGCCTAATAACTTCTTTATCTGGATTTGCCTCAGAAAATTCGCGCACTTTACGTGCAATTGTTGAAAACAAGTAGCTTGCCTCTAAATTTTGGTAATTATGATTCATTTTCATGGTTATTTCTTCCTTTCTTTTTTACACATATATGTTTAATTACATTAATTAATTTTAACATAAACTACATCTTAAATTACAACTAATTAATAAGAACTCGTTAATTTTAATATATTATCGTAATTTTTATTAACACATACAGTTTTTTATCAAACTTTCGCTATTTTAGCGTTCGTTATCAATTACACCTTCATACACTGTATATGCTGGCCCTGTCATTTTTATTTCACCATTTTGCTCAATGCGTATTATAAGCTCACCGCCGATAAGTTTAACATGAACATCTTGCCCTTTTTCGCATATACCTTGTTCCACCATTGCTGCAACGGTTGCACATGCGCCTGTACCACATGCGTATGTTTCGCCACTACCACGCTCCCATACACGCATTTTTAAATATGTTGAGCTATATACCTCTACAAATTCTGTGTTAATGCGTTCAGGGAAAGCCGAGTGTTTTTCAAACCTAGGGCCTATCTCTTCTAATTTTAAAATTGCAACATCTTTAACAACAGTTATGCAATGTGGGTTACCTGTTGAAACACATGTAACTTGCCATTCCTTTTCAGCTGCGTAAAGCGCAACATCAACTAAATTGCCCTCTCCTAAAAAGCGTGCTGGTATATCCTTTGCAAGTGTGCTGTAATTACCCATATCTACTTGCCACATGTTTTCGCCACAATGACGAACTTGTTTTGTGCCAGTTTTACTATCTATGAGCAACACATTTTTTTGAGCACAACTGAGCACATGCTCCCTTAACCATTGTGCAACACAACGTATGCCGTTGCCACACATTTTGCCCTCACTACCATCTGCGTTAAAAATACGCATAAAAGCATCTGCGCCATCAGTTTCAGGCGAGCATATGCAAATAATACCATCAGCCCCTACTGAAAGGTGTCGCTTTGAAAGCTCGATTGCCATTTCACTAATATTTTGTGCAACAGGTGTTGTTCGGCAATCAACATAAATATAATCGTTACCACAGCCCTGCATTTTAGTAAAAGTTAACTTCATTCCCCTACCCTCATTTATCTTTTATAATAGCGGTTATTAGCTAGTATAACACGGCTAACACGGCGAACACAAGTGATTATTGGCACTTGTTTGTAAAATATAGAAAAAATTTTCGTTTAACCCTTGACAAACGAGTATTATTGATATATATAATATCTTAGAGGTATAAAAATGCCTATAAAAAATTAAAACTTTTTTATAAAAGGAGCTTACTATGAATGTATTTGAATCTATCCGTAAATCACTTTCTGAACAACTTGATGTACCTATCGAGAGAATAACAGAAGATAGTGACATCTTAAATGACTTAGAGGCTGACAGCCTAGATGTTGTTGATATGGTTATGAACCTTGAAGATGAATTTGGCATTGAAGTGCCTGATGATGTTATTGCTAACTTACACACTGTTGGTGATGTTGTTAACTTTGTAAAAGAAAACACAAAGGAAGAAGAATAACATTTAAAAACATAATTTCCCCTCTTTAGCTATACTATGTAATATAGTTAGCTTTAAAGAGGGGTTTTATTTTTTGTATAATTATTGCTAAATAAAAAATAAAATCTACAAACGAAAGAGGGCATAATGGATTTTTCACCATTAGCAACAATATTTTTGAGTTTTATTTTTTTAACAGGTTTATTTTTAATAATTAAAGGTGGCGATGCTTTTGTTGATGCCGCTAGCAGTATTGCTGAACGCTCTGGTATGCCACCTTTTTTAATAGGTGCAACTATAGTTAGCCTTGCTACCACGCTACCCGAACTTATTGTTTCTGTTATTGCAACCGCTGGTGGGCACACAGAACTTGCCGTTGGCAATGCACTAGGCAGTATAACTGCTAACACAGGTTTAATTTTAGCTTTATGTGTTTTAATAATACCCTGTAAAGCACCAAACCAATTTTTTTTAAATAAGAGTTTATTGTTGCTATGCTCTGCTTTTATTTTGTTTTTTACCACTACAAACGGATATTTGCACACATACGCCTCTTTTTTATTAATAATTATATTTATAGCTTTTTTGCTTGAAAATATACATAGTGCAAAAAAATATCAACTTTTACAAAATAAGCAAAACGATTACATAGCAAAAAAGCAAACAGACGCTAGCTTTGCTTTACAAATAATTATTTTTATCTTAGCTGCTTTAGCTATAGCTCTAGGCGCAGAACTACTTGTAGAAAGTGCAAAAGAAATAGCCTTGCGATTAAACATCTCACACACCGTTATAGCTGTTACAATAGTTGCATTAGGAACAGCCTTGCCAGAGCTTATAACCACTTTAAACGCAATAATAAAAAAACAAGCTAGCCTTTCTGTAGGAAATATTTTAGGCGCTAACATAATAGATACTACTGTTATTTTGCCCATTTGCCAGCTAGTTAGTGGTAACGCTTTACCTATAAGTGCACAAAGTTTGTATTTTGGTTTGCCTGTTTTTATTATTTGTGTTATTATAAGCATTGTTCCAACTATTTTTACGCAAAAATTTGCACGTTGGCAAGGCCTGTTAATGCTTATTATTTATATTCTTTACATGGTTTTTGTGACTATGTAAAGTTTTGTTATTATATTTATAAAAGGAATTTATATTTTGAAACAAGTTTTTAAACTTTTTATTATATTTTGTGTAGTATTTATTTTTGCCGCTTGTAGCGGTAGCACAAAATCTTTTACATGGCACGTTGAAACAGTGCCAAACAACCTAGACCCACAAATTACCACCGGTGCAGATAACCTAAGTGCATGCACAAATTTATATAGCGGACTTGTTCGTATAGATGCAGATGGCAACATACAAACAGATATTGCTGAAAGCTATACAGTTTCTGATAACGGATTGGTTTATACTTTTACTCTTAGAAACGATACTGTTTACCGAATAAAAGATGATATAAGCGATGAATATATATTAACTGCAAATGATTTTGTTTTTGCATTTAAGCGCATCTTTTCAAAAGAAACAAACTCACCATATACAGCTATGTTTTCATCAATAAATAATAGTCTAGCTGTTTTAGATGGTTCAATGTCACCCTCCAATTTAGGAGTAACTGCACTTGATACACATACGCTTGAAATAACATTATCTCAAGCTGATGATTTCTTTTTACAAGCGCTAGCACACCCAGCAGCAGCACCTTGCAACGAGGAATTTTTTGTTGATTCTGGCGGAACATATGGTTTAAATAAAAATACTATATTATCAAGCGGACCATTTTATTATTATAACTGGACAGACAGCGGTTTGTTTTTGCGCAGAGCCTCTGATGGAAATAGTGTGGATTATTTACGCTTTATAACACACACAACTACAGATAACCCAACTGCTGAAGAATTAATACTTGCTGATGAAACATCAGCTGCTATTGACACTACTTTTAACTCAACCTCTCTGCTCAGCATTGATTTTTCTGACACGACATGGAGTTTAATTTATAATACACAAACAATTTTAGAGAACGAAGCTTTGCGCAAGGCTATTTCAGCAGTTGCCACAAATATACAACTACCTACTTTTAATATTTATGAAAATGATGTAACTGGTATTTTACCTAGCACTTTACCTATTGATGGAGAGATATACCGTACAGATGTAGGCACACAAATGCCAACATTTTCACTAGCAAGCGATTATCATGCACAAGCCTTATCTGAGCTTTCTATTTCTGACTTACAAGAAATAACTATACTTGCACCAACAAACTCACAAATTGAAACCTATATTTCCGCCATAAATAGTGCTTTACAAAAAGAACTTTCGCTGTTTTTTTCAGTTGAATTTGTAGATGATGAAACATATAAAGAACGCCTAGCAAACAACGAATACACAATTGCTATTGCGCCAATAAGTTACGATACAAGTGATGCTGTTTCGTTTTTAGCGCAGTTTAGCGAGCAATTAAATAGCGCAGAATACAACACATTATTAATAAAAGCACAAGGTCAAACAGGTAGCGAAAAGCGCCAAAGCATAGCAAGCGCAGAAAATATTTTACTTGAAAGTTGTATAATAACACCATTGTTTTATCAAAAAAGTCGTTTGCTTATTAACCCAACTTTTTCTGATATAGTATACGATCCTTTTAGCGGAATTTTAGATTTAAGCTTTGCTCATAAAATGGATTAGCCAGGTTTATATTTAAATTTCTTTGCATTTCATTTTCACAAAAAACCTCGTTAAAATCAGCTTTTAAAGCCTAATTTTAACGAGGTTTAATAATTTTATACTGAGCACTGCTTTATCAACTCACTAATGTGTATGGGTATATGAGCTAAGCACTGCTGTATCATAAATTGAATTACAACTTGCACAGCTACGTATCCTTGTAACTTGTACCCTACAAGTTGATGGTGCTAGATATTGATGACCTGGCGTATGTGTTGTAACCACTGAACTTCTTAAATTCATACTACCACAACATGTCACCATGCGTGTTATTGCATTTGAATTTAACTCGTCCACATCATTTGTTAAAATGTGCATTACCATACTGTTAGCTTCTTCTATTGTTAATTCGTCATTTGTGTGTATAGTGTGCGAGGAGGTTAACTCGCCACGGTTATCTCGTACTTCTATTAATATTGGCACACCATATGTTGCTATTTCCTCATCTTGTATATCATCAGCATAAATAGGGAATGGCACAGCTAAAATAAACAAAACTGCTAATATAAAGGCGAAAACTCTTTTATTAAAACTAATTTTTTCTGCCATGTAATTTCTCCTTTCAAATGCATTGTGCTCAGTATCTAAAATATAACATAAACTCAAAAAAAAAGCAAGTAACACAGAACTTTTTCTATGTTATATCATTTATTTTTTACATTTTTTATGTATCTTAAACACATTTTAAAAAAACTCTTTAAAGCCTCGCAATATGCACAGCTTTAAAGAGTTTTTTAGTTTATTTATTATTTATGATATTTAAGCCCTGCGTTTATACTACACGCTCTATAAATTTGCTCTGTTAAAACAAGGCGTGCAAGTTGGTGTGGTAAGGTTATGCGCCCCATGCTAAATTTTAGTACTGCTGCTTTTTTTACACTTTGCGCCAGCCCATGTGATGAACCTATAACAAAGGCTATATCGCCTGTTCCGCTCTGTGCTTTTTCCGCTAAAAAATCAGCTAGCTCTTCACTAGAAATTTGCTTGCCCTCTATGCAAAGTGCAACTATGCTAGCACCTTTTCGCACTGCGTTAAAAATCGCCTTTGCCTCTTTTTCTAGCGCCTTTTCTATAACTGCTTGCGAGGCGTTTTTTTCAGCTATACTTTCCTCTGCAATTTCTATAATGCGAAACTGAGCAAAAGCGCCCAAGCGCTTTTGATATTCCGCCACACCTTTTGCAAAATAGTCTGCGTTAAGTTTGCCTAGACAAATTAAGTCTATATGTTGCATATTTACACCTCAAAAAAATATTGTCGTTTTAGCAGTCAATTTATTATACAATGTGTAGTTTTATATAATAATATCGTATTTTGTAAAACTAAGTATCGTTTTATACAATTATAAAATAAGTAACAATAAAACACTTATAACACTATAAAATTACTTGAATTTTTTCATATAATTTGTATTTATTCTTAATTTATTTCTAATTTAAATAGCATTAAAAAATAATTAAAAATTAATTTTTAATGCTATTATTTATTTAATTATTAAAATCACTCACTAAAAAGTGTCATTTGTTCGCCTATATCCTCTGCCCTCAAAAGTGCGCCAGTTGCTGGTAAAGTGCGTACACGGTAACGATGTGGGTTGTTACATTCCAGTTCTTGCAAAGGTTTAACACTCTCTATTTTTTGGTTTTTCTTTAGAGTTATAACTTGCACACCTATGCTATCTCTAGTTGCTTTTTCTGCCACTTGTGCTGTTCCAAAAAGTAACATACGCCCCGCCGAGGTTGTAATAGCAAGCTCTGTTTCCTCTGATAAAAACATGCATTTAACTAAAGGCGATTTATCTGTATATGCCTTTAATAATTTTTTACGATTTAATTTAGTTTCATATGAGCTAAGTGGTATTTTTGCACATTTGCCGTTTTCGTATATAAACAGCATCCAACCCTTGTAGTCAGTAGTTAGGTGCATAAACACTGGTGTTTCACCGTCGTCCATACCTAGTGTACCACCTATATACGAGCCCATTAAGCTTGCCTTGCCATCCTCGAAATCGCCAACACGGCACTTGTAAACCTTGCACATATTTGTAAAGAACAATATCTCAACATTGTTGCGTGTTTCAACTTGCCAGCGTATTTCGTCGCCCTCTTTAAGCTTTTGCTCTCCGCTCATGCGCAAAGACTGTGGAGTGATTTTTTTGAGGTAACCCTCTTTTGTAAAAAATACAGTTACAGGGTAATCCGCCATGACAGGCGTTGTGTCTTCAACCTCAATAGTTGGTACATCATATAAAATTTCTGTTCTACGTGCTTGCCCGTATTTTTTAGCAACATCTGCAAGTTCTTGCATGATAATTTTGCGTATGCGTGCAGGGCGCTTTAAAATATCTTCTAAATCCGCAATTGCTTTTTCGAGTTCTTCAATTTCAGCAGTGCGCTTTAAGATATACTCTCTGTTTAAATGACGCAATTTTATTTCTGCTACATATTCTGCTTGCGTTTCGTCTATGCCAAAACCTATCATAAGGTTAGGCACAACCTCAGCGTCAACCTCAGTTTCACGTACTATTTTTATTGCTTTATCTATATCTAGCAAAATAGCCTCTAAACCTTGTAAAAGGTGCATACGGCGCTGTTTGCCCGCTAAATCATAAAAAGTACGGCGGCGCACACATTCTGTGCGGAAAGCTACCCACTCTGTTAATATTTCCCTAACACCCATAACACGTGGCTGGCCTGCAACTAAAATATTAAAGTTACAACTAAAACTATCTTCAAGCGCTGTCATCTTAAAAAGCTTTGCCATTAGTTTATCAGCATCTTGTCCACGCTTTAAGTCCATAGTAAGCTTTAAACCGTTTAAATCAGTTTCGTCACGCATATCACTGATTTCTTTAACTTTGCCTGTTTTAACTAGCTCTGCTATTTTATCCATAATAGCTTCAATAGTAGTTGTAGGGGGTATTTGTGTTATCTCTATCATGTTATCGCTTTGTACATACTCGTACTTAGCACGAACACGTACAGAGCCACGACCATTATCATATATATTTTGCATTTCTGCTGCGTTATATAATATCTGCCCACCGCCTCTAAAATCAGGTGCTGGCAAGGTTGTGGAAAAATCGTGCTCAGGGTCTTTCATAAACGCTATTGTTGTGTTGCAAAGCTCTTCTAAATGGAAAGAACATATGTTACAAGCCATGCCAACAGCTATACCAAGAGTATTATTTGCCAAAATACTAGGGAAAGTTACAGGTAAAAGTGTTGGTTCAGTTGTTGTACCGTCATAGTTTGGCACAAAATCAACTGTTTCTTTGCCTATATCTCTAAATAATTCCTCACAAACACCATCTAACTTTGCCTCTGTGTAACGTGATGCAGCACAAGCCATATCACGGCTATATGCTTTACCAAAGTTGCCTTTACTATCTACATAAGGTAAAAGCAAGCTTTCGTTGCCACGCCCCATGCGCACCATAGTATCATATATAGCAGCATCGCCGTGAGGGTTTAAATGCATAGTGCTACCAACTATATTTGCAGATTTTGTACGTGCGCCTTTTAGGAGGTTCATGTCATACATTGTATATAATAGTTTGCGGTGCGAAGGTTTAAAGCCATCTATCTCTGGCAATGCACGGCTAACAATAACGCTCATAGCATATGGCATATAGTTGCTTTCAAGCGTGCGTGTAATGGCCTCCTCTAGCACTAAGCCAGCACCTTGTATCTCAACGCCATCACCTAATTGTGGGCGTTTTAATTTTGTTGTTTTTTTGGTTTGTTTTTTTGCCATTTTGCAATACCTTTCTTATGCCGCTAGTTTAAAAGCTTTTTAAAATTCATAAATTCACCTATAATTGTAAATATTATGATATATCCAAAGCATCTATATATTCTGCGCCGTGCTCTGCAATATGTGCTTTGCGCCCTTGCAAATTATCACCTAGCAATATATCAAACATTTTTGCTGTTTCTTCAACATCTGTTGGCATAACTTTAATCAAACGTCGGCTTTCTGGGTTCATGGTGGTTAACCACATCATTTCAGGATCATTTTCACCAAGACCTTTTGAGCGTTGTAGTGTGTATTTTTTATCACCAATTATCTCTAAAAAACCTGCTTTTTCTTGCTCTGTATACGCAAAATAAGTTTTTTCTTTAGTGCCTATTTCATATAAAGGCGATTCCGCTATATAAACGTAGCCATCTTGTATAAGTGTTGGCATTAAACGGTACAGCATAGTTAAAACAAGTGTGCGTATTTGATAACCGTCGTAATCGGCGTCAGTACATATAACAATTTTATTAAAACGTAGATTATCAAGGCTAAATGTTGCAAGTTCTTTATTGTGCTTACCACCCATTTCAACACCGCAACCCATAACTTTTATTAAATCCACTATAATTTCTGATTTAAATATACGTGCGTAATCCGCTTTTAAACAGTTTAATATTTTACCACGCACAGGCATAATTGCTTGATACTCACTATCACGGCTAGTTTTAACCGCACCCATAGCGGAATCACCTTCCACTATATAAAGTTCTCTGCGAGCTTTATCTTTAGTGCGGCAATCA
Source organism: uncultured Faecalibacterium sp. (assembly GCA_964370685.1). Taxonomy (GTDB): domain Bacteria; phylum Bacillota; class Clostridia; order Oscillospirales; family Ruminococcaceae; genus Faecalibacterium. Next base: position 83,209 of record CAYJKG010000010.1, read on the forward strand.
ACAAATTTTTGTACTCGGTTTGCTAAATCAACTTGCACCCCTAAGGTTTTTTTGATACTCATACGGGTTTTTTCGGCGTGCTCACGGCTTTGCTTGTTAACCAGTACTTGTTGGCAAAGTTTTTGTGCTTCATCTGGTTTTTCTAAAAAATAAACCTCTAGGTAATGTTTTAAAAAATCTGTCATTGCTTGTGTAACAAACTTATTAGTAATAGATTTTTTAGTTTGGTTTTCATAACTAGTACGTGTTGAAAAACAAGAGGATACAAACACAAGGCAATCTTGCACATCTTGAAAGTTAATTGTGCTCTCACCTTTTTTATATGCGTTTTTATCTTTTAAAAATTTATTTATTTGGTAAACAAAAGCTGTTTTAACCGCATTAGCAGGGCTACCGCCATGTTCTAGCCAGGAAGAGTTATGGTAATACTCTAATAGTTGTGCTTTGTTTGAAAAGCAAAACGCAGCGCCCATTTTAACTTTATAGTCAGGCTGGTCTGCACGATCACGACCTATCGCCTCAGATTCACATGTAAAAACAGGTGTAATACCATCAAGGCCTACTATTTCATCTACATAGTCAGCAATGCCGTTTTTATAGTTCCATGTTTCTTCCCATGGTTTGCCAGTGTTTGGATCTGGTATTTGGTGGTCAGTAAATGTAATAGTAATACCTGCGTTTACAACTGCTTGGCGTTTAAGTACATCTCTAAAGTAAGAGCTTTCAACATGTATTTCTGTAAAAACTTCATCATCTGGTTTCCAGCGTATTCTACTACCTGTGCGTTTACCTTTAAAAGGCTCGGTTTGTAA
>CAYJKG010000010.1:84030-84477 GCA_964370685.1 uncultured Faecalibacterium sp.
TGCGAAGCTGGGCAAGCCGCCCACGTTTTCACCTTTTTTAAAGTCCAGATGGTAATGATTACCATCTCTATATATATCTGCTGTCATCCAAGCAGAGGCATATTGTGTAGCACAAAGGCCTAAACCATTTAAACCTAGTGAGAACTCATAGTTATCCTCACCAGTGCCATATTTGCCACCAGCATACATTTCACAAAACAATAACTCCCAGTTGAAACGTTCCTCACCTTTATTATAATCAACAGGCATACCACGTCCAAAATCCTCAACCTCTACACTGCCATCTTTATAACGTGATACATGTATTATGTTACCATGTCCATCACGCGCCTCATCTATAGAGTTTGAAATAATTTCAAATATAGAATGTGCACAACCCTCTGCGCCATCTGAGCCAAATATAACCGCTGGGCGCTTGCGCACACGGTCGGCACCTTTGAGCTGGGT
>CAYJKG010000011.1:0-23674 GCA_964370685.1 uncultured Faecalibacterium sp.
AAGGTTTTTGCAACCCTATTAGCCGCAAGTTGACGACGAGGGCACAGCTTATTGTTCGCTAAAAAAAGATTATTTGTAAAGCTCAACCATACGTTTTAGGTGTTCGTATTTGTCCTCAGCTGCTTTTTGGTTACGTGCGAATAGTTCTTCTGCACGGTCAGGGAAAGCACGAGTTAGGCGGCTGTAACGGTTTTCGTTAGCAAGGAAGTCTTGGTATTTTTCCATTTTGCCTTCACGTGATGTAAGGGTGAATGGGTTTTTACCTTCAGCTTTAAGTGCTGGGTTAAAGCTGAATAGGTTCCAGTAGCCAGCTTCAACAGCAGCTTTTTGTGTGTTTTGGCAGTTAGCCATGCCACCTTTAATGCCGTGTAGTTCGCATGGTGCGTAACCGATGATTAGAGATGGGCCTGGGTATGCCTCAGCTTCAGCTATAACTTTGATAGCTTGAGCCATGTTTGCGCCTAGAGCTATTTGTGCTACATAAATGTAACCGTAGCTGATAGCAATTTCGGAAAGGCTCTTTTTCTTTAAGTCTTTACCAGCAGCTGCAAATTGGCAAACTTCGCCTATGTTTGAAGCTTTAGATGCTTGGCCGCCTGTGTTTGAGTACATTTCTGTGTCAAATACAAACATGTTGATGTTTTCGCCAGAAGCAAGAACATGGTCAACACCACCGAAACCGATGTCATATGCCCAGCCGTCGCCACCGAATATCCAAACAGATTTTTTGGATAGATATTTTTTGTTTGCAACGATTTTTTTGCAATGTGGGCAGTCTTGAGCAGCGCCTTTTTCAAGTATAGCTACTAAATCTGTAGTTGCTTTATCGTTAGCTAGTGTATCCTCTTTTGTAGTCATAAATGCGTCAATAGCAGTTGTTAGGCTTTCTGGTAGGTTTTCTTTAGCACGGATAACTTCAATCTCTGCGATTAAGTTATCACGAACAGCTTTTTGGCCAAGGTATAAACCTAAACCGTGCTCTGCATTATCTTCAAACAATGAGTTGTTCCATGCTGGGCCACGGCCTGTTTCACGGTTAACTGTGTAAGAAGAAATACCAGCTGTACCACCCCAGATTGAAGAACAACCTGTTGCGTTAGAGATGTACATGCTTTCGCCGTAAAGTTGTGTAATTAAACGTGCGTATGATGTTTCTACACAGCCGGCACAAGAACCTGAGTACTCAAGCAATGGTTGGTTGAACTGTGAACCTTTAACGGTTGTTGCAGGCATCATGCCGTCTTTTTTAGTTACGTTAGCAACGCAGTAATCGTAAACTTCTTGTTCTGCTGCAAGTGATTCTTGTGGAACCATTGTGATAGCGTTTGTTGGACATACAGTCACACATTCGCTACAGCCCATACAATCAAGTGGAGAAACTGTCATTGTGTATTTGTAATCTGTTGGTTTTGGTTTGTTATCTGCAAGTTTGATGTGTGCAGGTGCAGCAGCAATTTCATCAGCGCTTAGCATAAATGGACGAATTGTTGCGTGAGAACAAACATATGCACATTGGTTACATTGGATACATTTTGCTGCGTCCCATTCAGGTACAACAACAGCTGTGCCACGTTTTTCGTATGCAGATGCGCCTTGCTCAAATTCACCAGCTACATATTTAACGAAAGTAGAAACAGGGATATCATCGCCTTCCATACGTGCTAGAGGTTCAACAAGTTCACGTACTTGGCGAACAACGTTTGGCAAGCCTTTTAGCTCTGGTGCTGGTGCGTCTGCTTCTGGGTTGCTCCAAGATGCAGGTATTGTAACTTCGTGTATAGCGTCAACGCCAGCGTCAATAGCTTTCCAGTTCATGTCAACAATGTGTTGGCCTTTTGAACCGTAGCTCTTTTTAGCTGCTTGTTTCATGTACTCAACAGCTTCTTCAATAGGCATAACGTTTGCTAGTTTGAAGAAAGCAGATTGTAAAATTGTATTTGTGCGTTTGCCCATGCCAATTTCAATAGCAAGGTCAATAGCGTTGATTGTGTAAACTTTAACGTTGTTATCTGCAATGTATTTTTTAGCAGCAGCGTTTAGGTTTTCGCCAAGTTCTTCGTCGCTCCATTGGCAGTTTATCATAAATGCGCCGCCTGGTTTAACGTCTTGAACTATACGTATACCTTTTTTGAGGTATGATGGTGTATGGCATGCAACGAAATCAGCTTGGTTTACATAGTAAGGGCTGCGTATTGCATTATCGCCAAAACGCAAGTGGCTGATTGTTAAGCCGCCTGTTTTCTTTGAGTCATATTGGAAGTAAGCTTGAACGAATTTGTCTGTGTGGTCGCCAAGGATTTTGATAGAGTTTTTGTTAGCGCCAACAGTACCATCACCACCAAGACCCCAGAATTTGCATTCAACTGTGCCTTTTGCACTAGTGATAGGAGCTGGTTTAACTTCTGGTATTGAAAGATGAGTAACGTCATCATTGATACCAACTGTAAAGTGTGTTTTTGGAGCGTCTTTTGCAAGCTCTGTGAAGATAGCAAAAACAGATGAAGGAGGAGTGTCTTTGCTGCTCAAGCCGTAACGGCCAGCTGTTAGAACTATATCGTTATTGCCCATTTCACGCAATGTACTTGCAACGTCAAGGTACAAAGGCTCGCCTAGTGCGCCTGGCTCTTTTGTGCGGTCAAGCACAGCAAGTTTTTTACATGTTGCAGGTATAGCAGACATAAAGTGTTTTGCAGACCAAGGTCTGTAAAGACGAACTTTAATCAAACCAACTTTTTCGCCCGCAGCTACCATGTAATCGATAACTTCTTCAGCAACGTCACAGAAAGAACCCATAGCCATGATAACACGCTCTGCGTCTGGTGCGCCGTAGTAGTTGAATAGGCCGTAATCTGTGCCTAGTTTTTCGTTGATTTTGCCCATGTATTTTTCAACAACATCTGGCAATGCATCGTAAACTGAGTTACATGCTTCACGGTTTTGGAAGAAGATATCACCGTTTTGGTGAGAACCACGCATTTTTGGAGATTCTGGGTTTAGTGCACCATCACGGAAAGCTTGTACAGCTTCCATGTTGCACATTTCTTTTAGGTCTTCAAAATCCCATGTTTCAACTTTTTGTAATTCGTGAGAAGTACGGAAACCATCAAAGAAGTTAACAAAAGGTACTTTGCCCTCAATAGATGCAAGGTGAGCAACTGGAGAAAGATCCATAACTTCTTGTACGGAGCTTTCAGCAAGCATAGCAAAACCTGTTTGACGCACAGCCATAACGTCGCTGTGGTCGCCGAAGATGCTCAAAGCATGTGTAGCAACTGTACGAGCAGAAACATCAAAAACACAAGGTAGTTGTTCTGCTGCAATTTTGTACATGTTTGGTATCATTAATAGTAAGCCTTGGGATGCTGTAAATGTAGTTGTGATAGCGCCAGAACCCAAAGAACCGTGCACTGTACCAGCAGCACCAGCCTCGGATTGCATTTCGATAACTTTAACTTTGTCACCGAAGATATTTTTCATACCGTTTGCGGACCAAATATCTACCATGTCAGCCATAGGGCTTGATGGAGTAATTGGGTAAATCGCAGCCACCTCTGTAAAGGCATAAGCTACGTGGGCGGCAGCGGTATTACCGTCCATGGTTTGCTTTTTTCTCATCATTTGTTACTTCCTCCAATTAGATGATTTCTTCATACAACTTTTAGATATTAAGCCTCAATAATTTTGCACTTATAGGCGCAAAAAAACACAGGCAATTACCCTTATAGTAGATAATAACAAATAGTATTCCATTTGTAAAGCTCTTTGTTATAAAAATAGCAAATGTAACAAAAAGTTAAACTTTTTTTTACGTTTGGATAAATTTAATATAGTGTTAGCAAAAGGTAACTAATTGACATTAATCAAACTCTAGTGTAAACTTTTTATATTAACAAAGTTTAATCGTTTAATGATTATAAAATAAAGTGTGATTTTTCATTTAAAAATTGATAATAAAGGAGCAAAACTTATGGCACATTTTGAAAAACGAATTAGTGGCAAAACACTTTTTGAGGGATATGTTTTTACTATGACATTAGATACAGTAGAGCTTGAAAATGGCAAAACTGCAAATCGTGAAGTTGTACACCATAACGGTGGTGCATGTGTGGTTGCTTTAAACGAAAAAGGCGAAATTTACCTTGTTCGCCAGTTTCGTTACCCTTATGCTAAAGAGGTAATAGAAATACCAGCAGGCAAACTTGAAAAAGGCGAAAATCCAAAAGAGGCTGCTATACGTGAGCTACGTGAAGAATGTGGTGTTAAAGCCGAAAATATAATTTCACTTGGCGAATTTTACCCAACTGTTGCTTATTGCGATGAAATTATTTATATTTACCTCGCAACTGGTTTGAGCACATGCGAAATGAACCTCGATGAAGACGAATTTTTAACCCCAGAGCTTATGCCATTACAAAAAGCTTATGAAATGGTTATGAACAGCGAAATTTGTGACGGCAAAACAATAACCGGTATATTAAAAGCAAAAGCTCTTTTAGACGAAGGTAAAATTTAAAATGAACATACCTGTTATTTATCAAGATGCTCAAATCATTGTATGCATAAAACCTATAGGTATGCAAAGTGAGCATGCTCAAAACTTAAACACAGCCAAAGCAGAACATCACACTACCCAAAACACAAAAAACAAAAACTCACCTATGCTCTCTTTACCAGATATTCTTTTTGAGCAAGAGTCTTTGCACTATCCTCTTTTTGTTGTGCACCGCCTAGATGCTGTTACTAGTGGAATTATGGTTTTTGCTAAAACAAAACTGGCTGCTGCTAATTTAAGTGAGCAAATTAATAATAACACTATGCAAAAAACATATAGAGCTATCATAAGCGGAACTTTTGAAGAAAAACAAGGCATAATGGAAGATTTTTTATATCATGATAAACGTAAATGCAGAGTTTATCCTGTAAAAAAAGAGCGTAAAGGTGTAAAAAAAGCTGTTTTGCATTATAATGTTATTTACGAAAAAGATGTTGTTTTTTCAGAAAATGATATTATCTTTCAGAAAAACAATGATATTTCAAGCAAAAGCGAAAATATATCTGAAAATAATTTAAAAAACCAAGATACAACCAAAACTGAAAATAACACTATTAACAACCTGTCTAAAATTTCGCTTTTAGAAATACGTTTACAAACAGGTCGCACACACCAAATACGTGCACAATGCTCTGCACGCAAACATCCTCTTTTAGGTGATGGTAAATATGGCAGTCGAATTAAGCATATCTCGCCTGCACTTTGGAGTTATAAGTTAGAATTTAAGCACCCAAAAACTGGCGAAAGTTTAAGTTTTTGTGAAAATATGCCTTGTGCTTTTCCTTGGAATGTTTTTGTCTACTAACTATAAAATAAAATTTATTTATTATGCAAACAATGCGAATAATTGTGATAAGTAAAAAATATATTATTGCGCATTATTTATAAGATATCTAAAATAAATCATACAAACGCTTTAAACACACACATTAAAATTAAACAAAAAAACGGCAAGTGCATTTTTTACACTTGCCGTTTTTTTTGTTTAGCATTTTATAATTTCTTATTTTTTGTGCACATACACACTTATTAATTCCATTTCTGTATTTTCTTTTTTCAAGAAATTACAATTTATATTACCTATAAATATTATTCTTCGTCTTGTTCTATTTCTGGCTCGCTAGCAGCATCTTCTGCACTATCCTTTGCTTCAGCGGCTTCAATAGCTGCTAATTCTTCTGCACTTAGTTCTTCTATTTCGTTATCTGGTGTTTCTGTTTCGGCTGTTTCGTCACGCTCTGTGCGTGCAACAACTGTTACTTTATCGCCTTCGCCTAAACGCATAACACGAACACCTGAACCATAACGACTTTGTACATTTATTGTTTCAGCATGCATACGAATAATAACACCATCTTGAGAAATTAATATGATATCGTCCATTTCGTCAAGTATTTTAACGCCAGCAACAACATCTTTTGATTTATCATAGTTACGTATACCTTTACCGCCTCTGGATTGCAAGCGATAATCCTCTACCTTACTACGGCGGCCTTTGCCACCCTCAGTAACTGTAAATACCGTGCTACCCATACGGCAAATGCCAACACTAACAACCGCATCACCCTCGGCAACACGTATAGCACGCACACCGTGACCCATACGCCCCATGCTACGAGCATTTGTTTCAATAAAGCGTATAGCTTGGCCTTTTTTAGTTGCAACAATAAGCTCATCTTCACCAGTTGTGATATGTGCCCAAACAAGGCTATCGTCCTCATTAAGTGCAATAGCATTTAAACCAGATTTACGTATATTACTATATTTTTCTAGTGGTGTACGCTTAATTAGTCCTTTGCGTGTAACCATAGTAACAAAGCCATCTTCAAGGCTTGCTTTTTGACAAAGCATATTTGTAACTTTTTCCTCAGGTAAAAGTGGCAATATATTAACTATGTTGCTACCCTTACTTGTTCGGCTACCCTCTGCAACTTGGTAACCCTTTAAGCGGAAAATTCTACCTAAATTTGTTACAAACAAAACAAAATCATGCGTTGAACCAATAAATAGTTCTTCAACAAAATCTTCTTCTTTACGTGTCATGCCAGAAATACCACGACCACCCCTATTTTGTACTTGGTAAGTAGTTTTTGGTTGGCGTTTAATGTAACCAGCATGTGTAAGTGTAAACACACATTCTTCCTCTGGTATAAGGTCTTCAATATCAACCTCGCCAGAAACAGATTGTATCTCTGTGCGTCTATCATCACCAAAACGATCACGTATTTCTAAAAGTTCTGTTTTAACAACAGCCATAACCGCTGCATCATCAGCTAAAAGTGCTTGCCATTTTTCAATTTTTCCTTGTAAAACACCAAGTTCTTCTTCAATTTTTAATATTTCAAGCCCCGCTAAACGGCCAAGTTGTAATTTAACGATAGCATCTGCTTGTACATCGTCAAAGTCAAATCTTTCCATAACGGCTGTTTTAGCTTCAGACATGCCACCTTTACAAGCTCTAATAGTTGCAATAAGTTCATCAACTATATCTGTTGCACGTTTTAAACCCTCTAAAATATGAGCCCTATCCATTGCTTTTTTAAGGTCGTATTCTGTCCTGCGGCGCACAATTTCATTTTGGAAAGCAACGTATTTACGCAAAACTTGTTTTAATGTCATAACTTTTGGCGTGCCTTTATCAAGGGCAATCATAATAACGCCAACTGTATCTTGCAATTGTGTATAACGGTATAATTGGTTCAAAACAACTTGTGCATTTGCATCTTTTTTTAGTTCAATAACAATGCGCAAACCATTTTTTAGGCTTGTGTCATCGTTCATGTAACTAATGCCTTCAACACGTTTATTTTTAACAAGGTCAGCAATAGCAATCATAAGGCGTGCTTTGTTAACCATGTAAGGTATTTCAGTTATAACAATTTGCATACGGCCGCTTTTAGTTTCTTCTATTTCAGCACGGCCACGTAAAGTTATTTTCCCCCTACCTGTTGCGTATGCTGCACGTATGCCACTGCGCCCCATAATTATGCCTGAAGTTGGAAAATCAGGGCCTTTTATATGGTCCATAATACCAGCTAAGTCAATTTCTGGGTTATCAATAAGTGCAACACAGCCATCTATAACTTCTGTTAAATTATGCGGTGGTATGTTAGTTGCCATACCAACAGCTATACCTTGCGAGCCGTTACACAAAAGGTTAGGGAAACGACTAGGCAAAACAGATGGTTCTTTTTTTGTTTCGTCATAGTTTGGTGACCAATCTATGGTATCTTTTTCAAGGTCAGTTAAAAGTTCAACTGCCATTTTGCTCATACGAGCCTCTGTGTAACGGTAAGCAGCAGCTTTATCGCCGTCAACAGAACCAAAGTTACCTTGACCATCAACAAGAGGATAACGCAAAGAGAAATCCTGCGCTAAACGTACCATAGCATCATAAACCGAAGCATCGCCGTGTGGGTGGTAAGAACCAAGCACAGCACCAACTGTATCAGCAGATTTACGGTAAGCATGTTGAGGGTCGTTATTACGCTCATACATAGTGTATAAAATACGCCTATGAACAGGTTTTAAACCATCACGTACATCAGGTAACGCACGAGAAACGATAACAGACATTGAGTAATCCAAAAACGCTGTTTCTATTTCTTCTTTAACGTCACGACGTACTACTTTTGTTCCGATATTTTCTGGCACTGCATTTTCGGAAGCTTTCATAATTTCTTCGTCCATTGTATCTCCTTTTTATGGAATGACAAATTTATTTATTAAAAATTTATTTTGTTTTTTAATCTCACAACGCAGTAAAAGCAAAGCCCTTACTCTACGAATTAAATTAAAACCTAGCCCTATAATTCCTAATTAAATTAAACGTCAAGTTTTGCATATTTTGCGTTGCGTTCTATAAATTGGCGGCGTGGTTCAACCTGATCACCCATTAGTATAGTAAACGCTTCGTCAGCTTTTTCAGCATCTTCTATGTTAATTTGAACGATAACACGATTATCAGGGTTCATTGTTGTATCCCATAATTGGTCAGGGTTCATCTCACCTAAACCTTTGTAACGGTTTATTTTTGCACCTGGCATCTCCTCAGAGAGCCTTGTCATTTCATCATCGTTATAAGCATATTCAATACGGCTACCCTTTTGCAATTTAAAAAGTGGTGGCTGTGCAACATAAATATAACCAAGCTCAATAAGTGGGCGCATGTATCTAAAGAAAAACGTTAATAGTAAAGTACAAATGTGCGAGCCATCAACGTCAGCATCGGCCATTATAAATATTTTATGGTAGCGTATTTTGCTAGCGTCAAATTCTTCACCTAATCCACAACCTAGTGCTGTTACAACCGGCATTAGCTTTTCGTTGCCATAAACTTTGTCAACACGTGCTTTTTCTACGTTTAGCATTTTACCCCAAAGTGGTAAAATTGCCTGTATATTACTATCTCTGCCAAGCTTCGCAGAACCGCCCGCAGAGTCACCTTCGACGATGAATATTTCAGTTTTAGATGGGTCACGCTCTCGGCAATCTGTAAGTTTACCTGGCATACGTGAGGTTTCAAGTGCATTTTTTCTACGCACAAGTTCACGTGCACGTTTTGCTGCCTCACGTGCTATTGCTGCCTGTGTTGCTTTTTCAAAAATTAGTTTTGCTACTGCTGGGTTTTCCTCAAAAAACTCCATAAGTTTGCTGTAAACCATGTTTGAAACAAGTCCACGTATCTCTGTATTACCAAGGCGAGCCTTTGTTTGTCCTTCAAACTCTGCCTCTTGTAATTTAACAGAAATTATGCAAGTTAAACCCTCACGCACATCTGTGCCTGAAAGGTTAGCATCTTTTTCTTTTAGTATATTATGGCTTCTGCCATAATCGTTAAAAACACGTGTCAACGCTGATTTAAAGCCGTCTTCGTGTGTGCCACCATCAGGTGTATTAACATTATTTGCAAAACTTAACACTAGCTCATTATAGCTATTGTTATATTGCAAAGATATTTCTGCAACGCCTCTTTCTGTTTGGCCTTTTAGGTAAATTACCTGTGGGTGCAAAACTTCAAGTGAACGTTTTTCATGTAAAAAAGTAACAAAACTTTTAATACCACCTTCATAGCACATAATTTCGCTACGGTAGCAAGGTTCACCTTCTGTGATTGTTTCGTTGCCCTCTTCATCAACCTCAACAATTGTTGGTTTTATTAAAGCACGTTTATCAGTTAAGGCAATTTTAACACCAGCATTAAGGAAACTTTCTTCTCTTAAACGTTTTTCTAGTATATCAAATTCGTAAACTAATGTTTCCTTAAACATTTCGTAGTCTGGTTTAAATGTAATAATTGTTCCGCTACCTTCTTGTGTAGCATCGCCCATTAATTGCAAATCACCAACAGCATTACCACGTTCAAAACGCTGTTTATATTCCTTGCCATCTCGGCGTACTAAAACCTCTAGCCACTCTGAGCAAGCATTAACAACCGAAGCACCAACACCGTGCAAACCGCCAGCAACTTTGTAACCTGATTCTTCACCACCAAATTTACCACCTGCATGTAAAACTGTAAAAACAACCGTTACAGCTGGTAAACCTGTATCTGCTTGTATATCAACTGGTATGCCACGACCGTTATCTCTAACTTCAATAATGTTATCTTCTAAAATCGAAACATCAATTTGATCACAATAACCAGCAAGAGCTTCGTCAATTGCGTTATCTACTATTTCGTATACAAGATGGTGCAAACCACGTGGGCCTGTTGAACCAATGTACATACCTGGGCGTTTTCTAACAGCTTCAAGACCTTTTAAAACTTGTATTTCATTTGCTCCATATTCATGGTCTGTTGCTGTTTCTGACAATCCGCTTTGTATAATTTCTTCTGCCATTTGGTACTCCTTTTTTTAGTGAAAAGTGAAAAATAAAAAGTGAAAAAAACTTCATATCACTTTTTTAGCGATAATATATAATTTTTTATTAAATAATTTTCCACTATTAACTATTTATTTTTCACTTTATTTTTGGGTTTTAGTATTGTGGTCTTTCAACCCTTTTTTTTAAAACCGATGTTGCAAGGGAAGATAAATATATAGTTTCTGCCACACCATCGGCTATAATAAAGCTTTTTGGTATATCTTCCGATAGCGAAAAAACTGCTTTATTTTGCTGTGCAAACGCTAAAAATTCACGTGTTTTTTTTGATGTACTTGTGTTATCTAAATCAAAAACACCTATAATTTCATCGCTATTTAAAACATAATCTTGCCCCAAATGCACATACATACGTTACTTCACTTTCTATAATAACTAAAAGATAAATTTTCAATTATTATCAATTTATGCGGTAATAATTCCGCTTTTAACGTTTATTATCTTACCTTTAGTTTTATTAAAAGCACTTTCATCACAAGTTGTAACAAAAGTTTGCCTTCCCTTTACTTTTTGCAATAAATAACCTTGCCTATTTGAATCAAGCTCACTTAAAACATCATCTAGCAAAATTGCTGGCTTTTTTTCTGTAACTTCATACATAACATCAGCCTCTGCAAGTTTTAAAGATAAAACTGCTGAGCGTTGTTGACCTTGGCTTGCATAAATTTTTGCTGATTCATCGTTTAAAAAAACGTCAAAATCTTCTCTGTGAACACCAACTAAACAGCAACCTTGAGATATTTCCCTCTCTTGTGCATTTTTTAACTTTTCAGCAAAACAACCAGCTTCAAAACTTGGCAAATACTTAAATGTTAGTTTTTCTGCGCCTTTGCTTATTTCATCATAGCGTAAAATAGCATAAGGTATCAATTTTTCAATATATTCAAGGCGACGCTTTTGTATTTCTTCGCCACTGCTCACAAGCTCGTTATTATATACTTCAAGTATAGACATATTTTGTTCTTTAGAGGCTGTGCTAAAGGAAATTTTTTTCAAAACAGCGTTTTTTTGTAAAAGTGCTCGTTGATATCGTCTATAAATTAAAAGATAATTTGGATACAACTGACACAAAGTAGCATCTAAAAATTTACGCCTGCCCTCAGGGCTACCCTTAATTAATTGCAAATGATTAGGGGCAAAAACAACTGCGGGAAAAGTTCCTGCTAAAAGTGTGGCTCTGCCTATATCTACACCGTTTTTTTTCGCTTTTCGGCTAATTTTTGCTTTTACATGTTCAGCAATTGTTATACGCAAGGTATTTTCATAACTATCTTGGTTTAACAAACCTTCAACAATGGCAAAATTTTCGCTTTTTTTAATAAGCTCTTTATCTTTGCCACCTCTAAAACTTTTGCCTCCTGTTAATAGCCAAATAGCTTCAAGCAAATTTGTTTTACCTTGGCCGTTTTCGCCACTAATAACATTTAGTTCTTCATCTATTTTTAATTCAGCATTTGCAATATTACGATAATTAGTTAAATTTATGCTTTGCAATATCATTTTTAGTTACCGTTTGCAATTTTAATTTTTTGACCCTTATATGAAATTTCATCTCCAGCAACACATTTTTTACCACGCATAGTGCAAACTTCACCATTTAACAAAACTTCACCGCTTTGTATTGCATCTTTTGCCATACCACCAGTTTCGCAAAAACCTGAAAATTTTAAAATAGCATCAAGTTTTATAAAAGGTGTGTGGATTAATATTTTTTCCATTTATTCAACCTCATTTTTAAAGCGAACAGGTAATACTAAAAAGGTAAATCTTTCGCTATGTTGTGGTATTACTTTAACAGGGTTTAAAGGTCCTGTTATTTCTAAAACAACTTTTTCTTCAGCAGAGCTGCGCAAAGCATCTAATAAATAGCGGTTATTAAAACCAATTTCTATGTTATCACCTTCAATTTCAACTTCAATTTCGTCCATAACTTTGCCTAAATTTGTTTGGCAACGTATGACAGCACGTCCATTTTCAAAAAATATACGTAAAGGGTTTTTTACACGCTCAGTAATAATTAAAGAGGCTCTTTCTATGGATTCAATAAAAGGTTTTACATCAATTATTACTTTTGTGAGATAACTTTGTGGTATTACAGAGCGATAATTCAAAAATTCGCCTTCGATTAATCGGCTAATTATTGTGTAACCGTTCATGTTAAAAACAACAAAGCGCCTATTTGCAGAGATGTGTATATCTTCGTTTTTATCTGCTGGTAAAAGTCTTTTAACTTCATTCATGGTTTTGCCAGGGATAATGATGCGTATTTCTTTGTTAGTGAAAACTTCTCTTTCAACGATAGCAAGTCGAAAACCATCAAGGGCAACAACAGATAATTTGTTTTCAGCAAACTCAAAAAGTTCACCTGTATGCGCTGGTTTTTTATCATCTTGGCTAACTGCATAAAGGCTAAGTTCAATAATTTCTTCTAAAAAAGCAGCTTTAATTGTTGTTGTAGGTTCTGCCTCAGGGTTAGGTAAATCAGGGTAATCAAAAGCAGATAAACTTTGCATTTCAAATTCAGCAACTTCGCCTTTAATAAAAGCAACACCGTGATCAGTTACAGATATGCAAATATTACCAGTTGGCATACGGTGTACGATATCGCTTAAAAGTTTAGCATTTAGTACAACTTCACCTGGTTCTAAAACATTAGCCTCTATGGAGGTAATTATAGCCATTTGTAAATCATAGCCTGTTAATGTTAGTTGAAAGCCATCGGCTTTTAATAAAATACCTTCTAAAACTGGTATGGATGAGCGTAAAGCTACTGCTTTAGCAACACCGTCTATGGCATTGCTCAAAATGGATTTATCGCAAATTATATTCATTGCAAAAACTCCTTTATAATATAAATTTGTTGTCGCCGTAGTAGTAGGGGCTGGGGAATTTGTGGAAAAGTAGGTTTTAGCTTTGTGCGAGCTTGCTTTTTTGCATTTTATTTTTTGGGGAATATGCGTTTAAAATAAGTTGACAAACTGTTAGGTAAAAAACTTTCCACAAAGATGTTGATAACTTTGTGTTAACTGTTAAAACATTTGTTAAAAACAAAAAGTTATTTTTTTACTGTGTTCTTATGTTTTTTATGATATCTTCCACTGTTTCTTTTAGTTTTGTATCACGCATTAAATCGCTTTCAATTGTTTTACGTGCATAAACTATGGTGGAGTGGTCACGGTTAGAAAATTCTCTGCCTATATCCTCCATGCTCATGCCTGTTATTTCACGTAAAATGTAAATAGCAACTCGGCGTGCAGCGGAAATATTAGCGTTTCGTTTTGTTCCTTTAATGTCCGAAATAGAAACATTATATGTTCGGCTAACTTCACCAATAACTTTTTCTATAGTAACTGGTACAGGTTGGCTTTCATTTAATATATCTTTTATGGCATTTTGTGCAACGCTTATAACAGGTTGTATGCCCTCTAATATATAGTAAGCGTTTAATTTTTTAACAGCGCCCTCTAATTGACGTATATTTGTGCGTAAGTGGTTTGCAATAAATTCTGCTACGTTTTCAGGTAGTAGTAAGTTTAAAAGTTCAGCTTTACGCTTTACAATTGCAAGGCGTGTTTCGTAATCAGGTTGTTGAACATCCGCAATAAGACCTGATTCAAAACGAGTGCGCAAACGATCTTCCAAACTTTTAATTTCTTTAGCAGGACGATCAGAGGCTATAACTATTTGTTTGTTTGCATCACGTAAGGAGTTAAATGTATGGAAAAACTCTTCTTGAGTGGATTCTTTACCTGCGATAAATTGAATATCATCTATTAGTAGCAAATCAGCCGCACGATACCTTATGCGAAAATCCTCTGTGCTACCACTGCGTATAGATGTGATAAGGTCATTGGTAAATTGTTCACATGTTACATACATAATGTTGAAATCTGGTTTACTTTTTTTAATTTGTGCTTGTATAGCATTAAGCAAGTGAGTTTTTCCAAGTCCACTGCCGCCATGTATAAAAAGTGGGTTGTATGCGCCAGCAGGGTTTGCAGCAACTGCTTGTGCAGCAGCAAATGCAAATTGGTTAGATGAACCTTTGATAAAGCTTTCAAAGGTGTAATCATAATTGCCTTGTGGGCTGTTTGGGTTGTTATCATATTTTTGAGATATAATAACCTCTGGTGGTGGCATTGTAGGAACAACCAAAGTTACCTGAACATCAAAACCTAAAACTTCTTTAAAAGCTTCTTTTAAAAGACCAAGGTATCTATCTGTAACAATTTTACAAATAAAATCATTTCGCACAGATAAGGTTATTTGGTTTGAGTCTTCAAAAGCAACAGCCTCTAAACCATCAATATAAAGGTTATAGGTTGCCTCTGCCATTTGATACTTGCAATAATCTTGTGCTGCAAGTAAAACGTCTTTAAATGAATCCATAAATTTTTCTCCAATATTATTAGCGCTGTGGGGAACATTTTTAAAGTGGGGAACATATTTTATTTGTGCTTTTAACACAAACTTATACTAAGTAATTTTCATATTGCCCATACGGGGGCATATTAAACATACACTAATATAGTATATCACAAAATATGTTGATAGTCTAGTGTTGTATGGCGAAATAAACAACACATTTAAACATTTTTCAACATAGTTGCTATAATAGTTATCAGTTATGGTAATTGTTTTCAAATTGTTTTTTTTTAATAAACAGTAATTTAAAGTTTATTTTAATTTTGTAGTATATAATCATTTTTGTGATAAAAAAAATTAAAAAATTTTAGATATTTTTTTAAAACGAGGTGATATTTTGGAAGTTACAAAAACAGAGATAGATTTTTATGGTGAACATTACTCGCAGTTAATAAAAGCAGCACACATTGCACAGCAAGTTTTACTTTGCGAATGTGAGGAACAAATAGAGCACTTTAAAACTCGTTTAAAAACAAAAGAAAGTGCAAGCGATAAATTAAAAAAACTAAATTTAGAGCCAACAAAACAAAACGCTATAGAAAATTTACACGATATAATAGGCATACGTATAGTTTGTAGGTTTTTATCTGATGTTTATGAAATAGCAAATAAAATTGAAAATACTATTATTTTAAACCATGTTTTAAGTAAGGATTATATAAAATATCCTAAAGATAGCGGTTATAGGAGTTATCATATAATTTTAGCGATAGATTTAGAGGGTGTAAAAGTACCTTTGGAAATACAAATACGCACAATATCACAAGATTCGTGGGCTAGCCTTGAACATAAAATAAAATATAAAAAAGAAGTAAAAGATGCTGATATGATAAAAGGTGAGCTAAAACGCCTAGCAAGCGAAATGGCCTCTATTGAAATTTGTATGCAAACTTTAAGAGAATTAATAAATAGCGAAGAAAGATAAAAAATTAATAAATAGTGGTAGATGTTATTAATATATAAAATAATACAAAAAAATAAAATTGCAACTATTTTAAAACGAAATACCATATATTGTGGTTAATAAAAAATAAATGACAAAAAGTTAAAAAAACTATAAAAAAATACAAAAAAACCTTGACAACACCTATTAAAATAAGATATAATCATTTTCTGGAAGCTATTTCCCGATATGGGCAAGTTATGCTTCCCACTATCGGAGACGCCAAGGCGAGCGGATTTGATCCGAATTATTATTACTCGCCTAAGATTGAAAGGAAATTCTTATGAAAAGAACATTTCAACCCAAAAAGCGTCAGCGCAAAGAAGTGCATGGTTTCATGAGCCGTATGTCGAGCAAAAATGGTCGTAAAGTTTTAAGTGCTCGCCGTGCGAAAGGCCGTAAAAGCCTAACAGTATAATATTGCATAAAAGCTTATTTTTAAACTGAACACTGCGCAGACAGCAGGTCGCCAATGTAAATTGGTGGCCTTATTTTTTTATAGATTTTTATATAAATTACAAAGAGAAAAATTTTTAAAAAAATCTATAAAAATGAAAAATTTTTTAAAAATAGTATATTTCACTTTTCAAACACTAAATGTTTTGATATACTGCTAGAAGGGGGAGGAGGCTTAAAGAATGAAATATTGCACAATTTGCAAAAACAACGAGTTTTCAAGAATATATGCAAGGGGCAAATCTTACGTTCACGCTCAGGTTGTTCTTTATGTTTTACCTACAAAAAAGCGCTATGTTCGCGTTGGTTTTACTGCAACAAAAAAAATAGGAAATGCCGTTTTGCGCAACAGAGCAAGGCGAATAATGAAAGAAGCTCTGGCTGAACATTTGGACCCTAATTTGCAAGGTTTTGATTTAATTTTAGTTGCACGTGCACAAACTACAAAAATAAAGAGCACAGCCCTAAGTAAAACCGTTGGTATTCTCTTTAAAAAAGCTGGTTTACCAGATAAAAAACTGTTTTCAACACAGCAAGAGCAAGAGCAAAAAACAGAAAACCTCGATAACACTTCAAAAATAAAGTGAAAGAAAAGAGCAAAACATAGTTTTCAACGTTTTCAACATTTCATGTTGAAAACTATATTGCGAAAGAAAAAACTAAACTAATATGAAAAAACTACTTTGTTTACCTATTAGGTTTTACCAAAAATTTATAAGCCCATGTTTGGGAGCGCACTGCCGTTTTACACCTACATGTAGCCAGTATATGCTCGAAGCAATAGAGATACACGGCTGTATAAAAGGTTTAATGCTAGGCATTTTTAGAATTTTGCGCTGTAATCCATTTTGCAAATGGGGGCCGGACCCTGTGCCACCAAAAGGTAAATGGAAAAATTAATTTTAGCCTCTCATGACGCTACGCTGTGCGCAGTGTGGTGTCCTACTATATATAAAGTAAACTTTGTTGCCCCTCGCGCACATGGGGCGGATAGGATGGATCTATGGATTTTATTTATTTTCTCGGTACCCCTTTGGGCTATGTTATGGAGATTATCTATAACGTTGTTTTAAACTATGGCTGGGCAATTATTTTGTTTACACTTACTATACGCCTAGCAACTTTACCACTCGCTGTTATACAACAAAAAAGTACAGCAAAAATGTCAGCTTTTCAGCCTTTAATGACTGAAATTCAGCAAAAATACAAAAACGATAAAGATAAACAAACGGAAGAGTTAACAAAAATTCAAACCGAATTTGGTTACAACCCACTTGCTGGTTGTTTGCCAATGTTCTTAAACTTTTTTATCATGTTTGGTGTTATCGAGGTTATGTACCGCCCGCTACAACGTATTTTTCATTTCAGTAGCGAAAAATTTGAACAAGCAGAAGTTATTCTTACAGAGTTAGGCGTTCAATTTACAATAGTAAACCGTGATACTAACATTGTTCAGCAAATTTTATCAGGCAACCAAGATATTATCAGCATTTTCAGCGAACAAGAACTAGCAAGCATAAACGCTTTTGCAAATAACATGAACTTTTTCGGTATAGATTTATTGCAAGTGCCACAGTTAAGCCTAGCTGCTGAAAACTTGCCACTTTTAATCTTCCCTATTCTTTCAGTTATAACAATGTTTGCTTCAACTATCATAAGCATGCGTGCAAGTGGTCAAAGCTCACAGCTAAAAGGCTCTATGAAAGTAATGATGTATGCAATGCCATTGCTATTTGTTTCCTTCTGTTTTACAGTTCCTTGTGCTTTCTCACTATACTACACAGTTTCAAACTTAATAATGATGATACAAAGCATGGTTATGCGCAAATTCTACGACCCAGCAAAAATGAAAGTTGAATTTGAAAAAGTTATTGCTGAAAAACGCAAAGAACAACGACAAGGCGTTAAAACAACTGTTGTTAAAGTTGTTGATGAAAAAACAGGCACAACTAAGGAAGAAAAACTAACCGCAACCGAATTAAACCGTCGCCGCCTTGAACTTGCAAGGAAGCTCGACGAAGAAAAATATGGTGAATAAGGAGGCAATTTTATTATGATTAAAGAGTTAGTAAAAACAGGTAAAACCGTTGAGGAAGCTCGTGATGCCGCTTGTCTTGAACTGGGTGTTAGCATAGATGATATTAATGTTAGCTATGAAATTTTAGAAATGCCAGTGCGTAAATTATTCCGCTCTATACCAGCAAAAGTATTGGTTAAAGTTGAGCTACCAGATGCAGCCCCAATTAAAGAAACACCAAAAGTTGCTGTTCAAAAACCAGTAGAAGCACCAAAAGTAGAACAAAAACCTGTTGTTGAAAAAATAGTTAAAGAAGAAACAATACAAACAGAAAAAGAAGTAAGCACAGAAAACTCTCAAACAGAAAAAGCTATTGATATTGATTCAATACCAAAAGTGAAAATTGCTGTTGATTATTTAAAAGAAGTTATCTCACACATGGGTGTTGATACCGAGCAAGTTGCAATTAACGTTGTTGAAAAAAGCGGTGCAGTTGTTATTTGTATGAACGGCAAAGGTTTAGGTGTTTTAATTGGTCGCCGTGGCGAAACAATGGAAAGCCTATCTTACCTAGCAAGCTTAGTTGCAAACCGTGGCGAGGGCGAATACTTAAAATTTGGTCTTGACGTAGGTGGCTATCGTGATAAACGTGAGGGCGACTTAACTGTTTTAGCACAGCGCCTTGCACAGCGAGTTATAAAAAATAATCGTGCTTTTGCAATGGAGCCAATGAACCCATATGAGCGCCGTTTGATACACTCCGCTGTTGGCGAAATTGAAGGTGTGCGTAGCGAAAGCGCGGGCGAAGGCCCAACACGCCATGTTGTTATACTTTCAACAGCAGATGGTGCGAACAACACCTACCCAGAAGTTGAGCGCTCAAACCGTGGCGGGGCAAACCGCCAACGTGGTAATTTTAATAATAACCGTGGTGGCAAAAACAATAACCGTGGCGGATACAATAAAGGTGGTAACTCACATAATCGACCAAACAAGGGTTACTCATCTCGCAAAAGCATGCCAGAGCGTAATTATGCACCAATAGATGCAGATAAAGCTACACCAACAGCTCCAAAACGTACAGAGCGTGTAGACGATATGGCGGATTTTGGTTTTGGTAAAATTGATTTATAATGTTTTCAACATAAAAAATAAAACATGTTAAAAAACAGCGATGTCGCAGATTTTCATCTACAACATCGCTGTTTTGTTTTTTGCATACCTACGGGAGGAGCAGAGCTTTTTCCCAGATAAATTTATAATTTTTTAAACCATTATAGCTGTGTTTCTGATAGTTTCAATAACTGTATCATAAAGAGCATTGTATTTAATATATTTTGCAGGATATTGCTCTTCAAATTCTGAGTAAAGTTCAAGTTTTTCATCAGTAACAGTTATTTCAAGAGTTTCTGCAATAGCTTGTACTAGTAAATCTTGTTGGATGTAATATTTTACAGCCTCTTCTTGTACATTTATTAGTTCATCTAAACCGCTAATTTGAACAACTGATGTTAAAAATGTTTCAAGGTCTAAACCATACATAGCTGCTTGTGATGAGTAGTAGCTTAACAATTGGTTAACTTGGTAATCAATCATACTTTCTGGTAACTCGCCAAAGGTTGAGTTTTCAAAAAGGTAGTTCATTATAAAGTAATCTTTGTTTTGTTCAAAAAAAGTAGCAGTTATATCTTCTCTTAAAGCGTCAACTGTTGTTATTTCAAGCTCATCGCCAAAAGTTTCAGCTACCCATGCATCAGTTAATTCAGGTAAAACGTCTTCATTTATGTGTTTAAAAGTAATATTAAACACAGCCTCAACGCCAGAAAGTGGTATAACATTACCATCAGCGTCAGAAGAATCGTTATACCCTTCAGGGAAAGTTACAGTAATATCAAATGTTTCGCCAGGTGTTTTGCCAATAATTTGTTCTTCAAAACCAGGTATAAATTGGCCGCTACCTAAAACAAGTGTAGCATCAGTTGCAGCGCCACCAGTAAACTCAACGCCGTCAACAGAGCCTACATAATCAATTATTACAGTGTCACCATCAACAGCAGCACGGTCTGTAACTTGGTTTACTGTGATATAAGCCGATAAAATATTATCAATTTCAGCGTCAATTTCTTCCACAGTTGGGGTGATATCAGCAGTTGGTACAGTTATTGTTGCAAAATCCTCAGGTAGTGTTACGTAATCAGTAGCTGTTACGCCATCCCACATACCAGTATCTGAAAGGCCTTTGTCAAGCACAAAATTTTGGTAATCAAAGTTTTCAGAAGGTCCAAAAACAGATTCAACAACTGTGAGTGTGTCCTCAGAGCTAGCGGTGCTTTCGCTAGTTGCGTCATCAGTTAAAGTTTCTTCAGAGCTAGCAGTAGAACTATCACTGCTACATGCAGCAAGTGCGAGAGCAAGGCTCAAAGCCATGCCAAGAGCTAAAAATCTTTTTAGTTTCACAAAAAATCCTCCTAATAATAAACAGTGCAAAGGCTGCACTTTAAAACAATAAATAAAACAGGTACGATATATTATACTACATTTTACATAAAAGAAAAATAGATTTTTTGTGAAAAACTCGAAAAACTTTTTATTTTAAAAGGTTTTTAGTATATTTGATAGTGTTTTATACAGTGAGTTAATTTTTTTTTAAAAAAGAAGAACAGAGGGTTTTCAACATTTGTTTGTAAAGATGTTTAAAATCTTGAAAGTACATTTAATATGCGCTATACTATAAAAGGAGATAAAGCACTTTTATACAGCGCTTAAAAATATTAAAATGATATAATGGAGATTAATTATGGATTACAACAAAGCCGCTCTTGAAATGCATAGCAAAAACAAAGGTAAAATAACAGTTGCAAGTAAAGTTGAACTTAAAACAAAAGCTGATCTTTCGACAGCATATACGCCAGGTGTTGCTGAACCCTGCCGCAAAATTAAGGAAAACCCAGAAAGTGTGTATGATTACACTTGCAAAGGGCAAATGGTGGCGGTTATCTCTAACGGCACAGCAGTTTTAGGTTTGGGCGATATAGGCGCAGAGGCTGGCCTGCCTGTTATGGAGGGCAAGGCAATTTTATTTAAAGGTTTTGCGGATGTAGATGCTTTCCCCCTTTGTATAAACGCTAAAACAGCACAGGAAGTTATAGATTTTTGCAAAATGGTAGCACCAACTTTTGGTGGAATTAACCTAGAGGATATAAAAAGCCCAGAGTGTTTTGAGATAGAACAAACACTAGAGCGTGAACTTGATATACCAGTTTTTCACGATGATCAACATGGAACAGCTGTTGTTGTAACGGCGGCTTTAATAAATGCTTTGCGTGTTGTTAAAAAAGAAATTGGTGAGGTTAAAATTGTGCTTAACGGCCCAGGCGCAGCGGGCACAGCAATAATACGCATGCTAGAGCACATTGGTGCAAAAGATATAGTAGCAGTTGACGAACACGGTGTTTTAGTTGCGGGCTGTGAACGTGCAGAGGCGCACAAATTGCAACTAGCTAAAGATACAAACCCACGTAAAGTTACAGGCGAGTTAAAAGATGCTTTAGTGGGCGCAGATGTATTTATTGGTGTTTCAAAACCTGGTTGCTTAACAGGCGAAATGTGCCAAACTATGGCAAAAGATGCTATTGTTTTTGCAATGGCAAACCCAACCCCTGAAATTATGCCAGATGAGGCAAAGGCAAACGGCATACGAGTAATGGGTACAGGACGTAGCGATTTTGCAAACCAAGTTAATAACGTGCTTTGTTTCCCCGGTTTATTTAAAGGTGCGCTCTCAGTGCGTGCGAGAGATATTAACCCTCAAATGAAAATAGCCGCAGCTTATGCAATTGCGGATTTAATTAAAGACGACGAACGCAGTGAAGAATATATAGTACCAGATGCGCTGGATCCACGTGTGGCAACAGCCGTAGCAACAGCAGTTGCAAAAGCAGCTAAAGAAACAGGCGTTGCACGTATATAAAAACAGCGAGGTTTTAAATGAGAACAATTACTGCACAAAATATAACAGATACAGTTGCAAAACTGTGCATAAAGGCAAATTTAACATTGCCAAAAGATGTTGAAGATGCACTGCACGAGGCAAAGCAAAACGAACCTTGGGCACTAGCAAAAACAACTTTGGGGCTTTTAGAGCAAAATTTAATAGACGCAAAAAGTGCAAATTTGCCCATTTGCCAAGATACAGGCATGGCTTGCGTTTTTGTAACTTTGGGTACAGATGTACATATAGATGGCGATTTTGAGGCCGCAATACACGAGGGTGTGCGCAAAGGTTACGGCGAGGGTTATTTGCGCAAAAGTATAGTCACCGACCCATTGCGCCGTGGCAATACTGGTGATAACACACCAGCGGCAATTACAGTTAAGCTAGTAAATGGCGACAAATGCGAAATAACAGTTGCGCCAAAAGGTTTTGGTAGCGAAAACATGAGTAAAATTGCTATGCTCCCCCCTTCCGCTGGGGTTGAGGGTTTTAAAAAATTTGTTGTGGAAACAGTTTTTTCAGCTGGCTCTAACCCATGTCCACCTGTGGTTTTGGGTATAGGTGTTGGTGGTTCTTTTGATAAAGTAGCCTACCTTGCAAAACACGCACTTTTGCGCCCTTTAACAGAGCAAAATACCGACCCATACTACGCAAACTTAGAAAAAGAGTTGCTCGCAGAAATAAATGCCCTAGGCATAGGGCCACAAGGTTTTGGTGGTAAAACCACATGTTTAGGTTTAGCTATTGAGCAAATGCCAACACATGTGGCGGGTTTGCCTGTGGCGGTTAATGTTTCGTGCCATGTAACACGCAGAGCAACAGCTGAAATATAATTTTAACACAAACAAAAAGTAGAGGTAAATCCCCTACTAAAAAAGCTGTCCGAACGTTCGGATTATGTGTATCTGGCTAAAATTAGGAGTTAAAAATGCAACATAAAATAACAGTGCCTATAACAAAACAAGAGCTTGCAAACTTAAAAACAGGTGATACTGTTTTGCTTTCGGGCGTGGTTTTTACAGCACGTGACCAAGCCCACGCACGTATGGCAGAGTGTTTACAAAAAGGCGAAAAACTACCTTTTGATATAAACGGTAGTGCAATTTACTACGTTGGCCCAACGCCAGAGCGTGAGGGCGAAATTATAGGTTCAGCTGGCCCTACAACCAGTGGGCGCATGGATAAATTTTCGCCTCAATTGCTAGATTTAGGTAACAAAATAATGATAGGCAAAGGCAAGCGCAATGCCGAGGTTAAAAATGCGGTTGTCCAAAACGGCGCAGTGTATCTCGGAGCTTTAGGCGGTGCAGGTGCGTTAATGGCAAAATGCGTTAAAAGCCTAGAGGTTATAGCGTGGGAAGATTTAGGCTGTGAGGCAGTACGCAAATTAGTTGTGGAAGA